>JBCDKD010000060.1:0-28801 GCA_039024275.1 Planctomycetota bacterium
CAAGTCGCGTGATACCGTCGCCAAGAAGCCGAAGGCCGCGTCCAACGACCCATGGAACCTGGAGAATGAATCGGCCGACGACGACGCGCTGAACAACGCCCCGTGGGCGAGCAAGGAAGAGGAGCCGATCGGCCATCTCGAAGCCCTCGCCCCACCGGAGGGCGATTCGGAGATGCGGCCTACCACATTCCGGACCCAGGCGGCCTACAAGCCGAAGCGCGAAAAGCCCAGTGGTCTGGCCGGTGCGATCGGCACCGGCCTTCTCGACAACATGGCTGCGATGTGGAACGCGATGGTCAACCCCACCAAGGGCGGTGCCGGGTCCATCGCCCTGAAACGTAAGCTCAGCATGGGCGGTTCGTTCCTGCTGATTAGCGGGCTATTGATGATGTTTTTTGGTGCAGTGCAGCCGACTACCGAGCAGCTTACGCGGGTGCAGAGCGTTCTGGGGACCTTGTCGACTGCACGCTGGGCGAACGCAGCCAACACGCTGGCCCCGCTGATGACCGTTGGGATCGCAGGATGTATCGCGGGGCTGCTTATCTCGGGCTGGCGTTTCTGGTCGCCGCGCCAGGAAGAAGAGGCCCAGTTTGTCAACATCGTTTACTGGGGCACGCTTGGACTCGTTGTCGTCTCTTCTGTTGTTGCGTTGTTCGGTGGCGCGGAACTGACTTTACTGGTCTCAAGGATCGGATCGATCGCCGTTCTCATCGCCGCCGCGGCTTTTGGAGCGTGGGTCTACCTTCGGCTGACCGCAGAGGCCGACGGGTCGATGGCCATGCTGCTGGTCCTACCAGCGATCATCATGCCCGCGACATTCCTAGTCATCATCGTATCGAACATCCCCGAGGGCGTAAGTATTAGCGATCTGAAGTGGGATAAACTGCTGCTGATCACATTCCTGATGTTCTTGTTCATGATCCTGCTGGGCGGAGCGATCAGCTTTGCGATCCTGATAGGCCTGCCACTGGAGATGCTGGGTGTGGTTGAAAGGCCTCCGATGCCGGCAGATGTGCCTGGCGGTGCTGGCGGAATGGGCATGATGTTGATCGGCGGGTTCTGCGGGCTCTGCTACTTGTTGCTGGTGATCGCGCGTTGGCGCGTCATGCTTAAGCCGGTGGGCTGGCAGTTCGTCATGCTTGTCTTTGGCGTGTTCCTGATGCTGAGCCTACAGAGTTTCGCCTACCGCACGCTGGTCGCCGAGGCGGAAAGCCAGATCGCCGAAGAAGACAAACGGCTGACCGCGCTCCTCCAGGCAGAGGGCACGATCCCACCTAATGTCACCGCGAGTCATGAGCGCTTTCCTGGCAACCAGGATGTCTTCGTTGGCTTTGACCGCGAAGAAGTGGTCTTTCTAAGCAATGGTGAGTCGTTTTCTAGAAAGGGCGGATTCGAGGAGGGATGGATCGATCCTGATATCCAAGAACTCCCGAAGTTCACATCTGGTAGCGGCTCAGACATCGCATGGAACACTGGGCCAACAACAGTTTCATACGACCCCGGTCCCCGGCCAGAACTGGCGGAATTCGATCCGACGTTTGGCAAGACGGACCCCGGGCCGGTCCGCTTCATCGATCCGGATATCGATACGCCGCCGGATCTAGGGCGTATCGGCGGACCAGATGGCGACGATGGACCTGAGCTAACGATCCGCGCTCGTAATGGGACCCTGATCTTTGATAAGAAGGATTTGGCACCCGGTGAAGTCAACCCGGACGGCATCAGGCAGCCCGGCAAGCTTGCGAGTTGGATGGCGTTTCCGAATTCACCGAGAGTCATCCAGGCTTTGGGTGCCAAGCCACTCTTCACTGCCAAGGGGGCAATCGTCCTCAATCCCAGCAAAGAGCAGATGATGACTTATGGCTTGAGTCCGGATACTCGGCCACAGCCTGTCTTGGTGATGACACCGCAGTTCGATCTGCGGTACCTACCCAAGGGTTATGTGGGCCCGCCACTCAGTCAGCGGACGACAGATACACGGTATGGCGAACCGGATGAAGGGCGGCCATGGCCCGATTTTATCCAGCCACCCACCGTCGATGTCCGTCAGGTATTCCCTTTTGCTTTCCTTGGGTATGAGTTCGATGTCCTGCCCGGTTATAAGGTTGTCGAGATAGTCCGCGATGACGAGCAGGAGATGTGGACGCTCACGATTGCCCGGGAAGACGAGCAAGCACTGGACCACCCACCACTACAAATTCATTTCGTTGACAGCGATGATGACTACCAGAGTGAAACCTATAGAGACGAGTCATGGGACAGGCTGCTCGACCCGCTCGACGTGGATGGGTTGGACCCTTACCAAGAGTTCGGGTTAATCGCTGGTGAGCGATTCGCGCGGATGTCTCCCGACGCTTGGCGGCTTCAGTCCCAGAGTGACCGCTACTACTACGTCTCCCAGATGCACGGCATGCGTTACCGTATCTCGATGAGTATCTCTTCGGCGATGCAATCGCCATCTGGAATTCTTGAATGTGAAGCCATGGCGCGTTCGCTACGGCGTTTGCCTGTATCGGAGTTGATCCCGATGCCCTTTGATATTGAGGAAGGTGCCGCCGTCACGAATGATGCCGAGACGATAGCCGGTAGTAAGTGGCAGATCAATGGCAACTTTGCCTATCCTGAGATGGTCAGCAAGTCTCTGCGGGCAGAAGTCGATATGGAGACGAATCGCAAGCTCTCACTTAGCTGGGCTAAGGAAGATGTGGGCATCTTCATCGAGCTCAGTGAAGCGCGAACGCTTGAAGAGCCTGGCCACCTGCTGATTCAAGAGCGTGGGCCCGAAACGCTCCCCGAGCGGCTCGGGGGTATGAGGTCAGTCTATGCCTTTGGCCGAGAGGTAACATTCGATCGCCTCTGGGAAGAGGCGCCGTTTGTTCGTATTAACCGCGGACCAACCGAGTTGATCGATGGTGCTACGTACTCGGAGGTGGTTTACTACGGCTGGCTCGGCGAGATGTGGGCCGAGGTGACCCTCCGTGGTAGGGAAGATCTCGACCTCACGCTCGGTGAACTCGAAGCGTACCTACGTCAGTTCCGTTTGGCCTATCCCATCGAGATCACCAAGTTGCCGGACTACGAGCAGCGGGTGCGGTTCTGGATCAGTTCGGGAACGAGGGTCGAGGACATGCCACTCGCTGGTGGGATTGCGATGGATGACGCGTTCAAGCTGGAAAAAGAAAGTTTCCGAGATCCAATCGAGGACGCCACGCTCGTCATTTCAGACAGGATTGATCCTTACGGCGGGCACGATCCGGGTGTGTTCAGCCAGGACTACACGTCGCCTACCGATCCATCTGGGGTCTTAGTCGATCCGGAGCCGGAAGTACCAGAGGGCTTCGAGCCGGTTGAGGGTTTTGAGAATTGGACGGTCAACGAGCGTGTCACGGAATATCTTGGTGGTACGGAATCGCTAGGAAGGTTCCGGTTCCAACCGCTCAAAGACCTTCGTGCTTCCTCCAAGAACAGCAGCCGATATGCGGAGTGGTTCGCACGGACGGGCTCGGGCAAGGTCGGCATGACGCTGAAGTTTGAGAAGCTGCTGGAGGGCCAGGAGCCGATCAAGGTGCCGTTGACGACGGACCCCGCGACCGGCGAGGTTACGCTTGAGCTTGGGCGGCGGGAGTTCAGGCCGCAAGAGAAGCCCGACGTCACTTACCGCGACGGCAACGGGCTGCGCATCTGGCGTGTCTTGATGCCACAGGCCGGGGGCTCGGCGGTGCGTCGGTGCTACTACCTGGTTTCGTTGCCGGACGGGCACCTGGTCATCGCTGCAGATTACGAGCGTGACAAGGCGGTGCAACTCCAGGCGATGGACGCGTCGGTCGCGTCCCTGGTTGATAGCCAGCCTCCTAAGAATGAATAACAAACCACCGCGTGTTTAGCGGATAAGATGCTGGGCCACTTCGGGAATTGCCCGAAGGTCCCAGTGAGACCACCTATGCCCGACCCTTCGCTCCTCGAGTGCTTTGACAACCCCAACCCGCAGCGCGATTACATGATCGAGCACATCGCGGAGGAGTTCACCAGCGTCTGCCCAAAGACCGGCCACCCCGACTTCGGCGTGGTGACCGTGCAGTACGTACCCGACAAGGTGTGTGTCGAACTCAAGTCCCTCAAGATCTACCTGCAAGACTTCCGAAACGAGGGCATCTTCTACGAGGCGGTGACCAACGCGATCGCGGCTGACCTTGAGAAAGCGATGGCCCCGCGGTGGATGATGGTCATCACGGACTGGCGCGGGCGTGGCGGTATCCGTTCGACCATCCGCGTCGAAGTGGGCAGGCTGCCCAGTAACGCCCCGCTGGACGATGGCTACGACGATGATGACGAGGCGTTCGATGCGCCGCAGGCCGGCCGACCTCCCGGGTTCTGATCACGCCACCTCCTAATATTTAAGCGACTTGGCTACGCTTTTGATCCGCAGCCCTCCGTTCGATCAACTGGACTGCTTGGCCGGCGGGCACGGGTTTAGAGAAAAGGTATCCCTGCGCGAAGTCGCAGTCGAGTGCTTGGATCTGAACCAGTTGTTCGATCCGCTCGATCCCCTCGACGACGATCGACATACCCAGGTTTTTAGCGAGCGTTACGATCGCGAGGACGACCGCGGTGTACATCGACTGATCGTCGAGGTCTCTAACGAATGCTTGATCGATCTTGAGCACATCGACCGGATACTTATGCAGGTGGGTCAATGAAGAGAGCCCGGTCCCGAAGTCATCCATCGAAAGACGCACGCCGAGGTTTTTGCACTGCTGCAGGATCTTGACGATGGTGTCGCCGTGATCGATCACAACGGTCTCGGTGACCTCGAGGTTAATCTGCTGCGGTTCGACATCTGCGCTGGCGACGACCTCTGCGAGGTGATCGAGAAAGCAGGGCTGGAGCAGTTGGCGCTTGGAAACGTTGATGCTCATGTACAGCCGTCGGCTGTTTTTGGACACGCTGTTCCAACTTTCGAGTTGTTTTACCGCTTCCTCGAGCATGAAGCGCCCGATCGCTGAGATCGCGCCGCACTCCTCGGCGATCGGGATGAACTTACCCGGGCTGATCATGCCCATCTCGGGGTGCTGCCAGCGTGCCAATGCTTCGAACCCGACGGTTTCGCCCGACTCACAGCTGACGATGGGCTGATAGTACGCTCGGAACTGATCCAGTTCCAACGCCTTGCGGAGTTGAGATTCGAGGTAGAGCCGCTCCAGCGCTTCATCCTGCATCGATTGATCGAACAAGACATAGCGTGCTCGGCCCTGAGCCTTCGCGCGGTACATGGCTGAGTCCGCGTCACGTACGATTGAAAGCGGGCTGCTCCCGTCGCTGCTGTGACAGGTCGCGATCCCGATACTTGGCGATGAACTCACCTCGTAGCCTCGAAGATTGAAGTGCGGCTTCATCGCGTCGATGATGTCGGCGGCGAGTTGCTCGGCGTGCTCGGTCTTTTCCAGGTGATTGACAAGCACCAGGAACTCATCCCCCCCAAGACGTGCGGTGAGCCATTGCTCCGATCCCTCGGCCTTGCCGGTGCTTTGGGCGACCGCTTCTTTAAGACGTTGAGAGATCTGGACCAGCAGTTCGTCGCCGGCATCGTGGCCCAGCGAGTCGTTGATCAATTTGAAGCGATCGAAGTCAAGAAACAAGACGCCGTAGTTACAGACTTGATCACTTTTACAGGATAGTCCAAGCACGTTGAGGCGTTGCATCGCGTATTCGCGGTTGGGTAACCCTGTGAGCTTATCGTGCATTGATGCAACGTGTGCTTCCTGTCTCTGGCGGTCAACGATCGCCAGCGCGCCACCGAGCAGGTTGCGCTGCCGTTCGAGCAGCAGCCGGACGTCGACCATCCGCGGTGAAGGGCCGTCCTGGCTTCTCACCAGCAAGGGGTCGTAGCGTGTTTCGGATGAGCGGTTTAGCGCTTTTTCGATCGCCTCGGAGATCGGCGTATCCGGCTCTAGCGTCAGCGGCTCGGACTGGTGGTGCTGCTTCAGGTACTCCGTGACTGGCTTGTGATCGTACAGGTCCTTGGTGTAAGGCATGGCCAGGTACAGGAACATGCGGTCACGGTAGAGCGGGATGTAGCTCCCGTTCGCGGTGCGGATCAGGACGCCGGGGTGGGCTTTGTCGTCCTGGAGCATCTCGCTCACTGCGCGCAGCGTCGTCGCTTGGCCCAAGACTGGCGGGGGTGGGGTGTTGTCCGCGAGTGGGCCGACCGTTTCATTGGCTTGTATGAGTTGGAACACGGCTGCACCCTGGACCGGAAACATCGCGTGGTCTTGCATCGGTATTTATCCCCCAATGTGGCGAAACGCGAAACGGCGCGTAAGCATCAAACCGAATCTTCCACACGATGGAGTATCGGCTGTTGACCGTTGGGTCTGAGATGGGTCCTATCTATCGAGCCAAAATCGGGTAAACCCCGGCTTGCTCTTTGTCGTAGGTGCTTAAAAACGCTATCCTGCCCAACCTATGAGCATCCTCGTGAATACAGAAACCAAGCTGATCTGCCAGGGCATTACCGGCTCGGCAGGCCAATTCCATACCACGCAGTGCCTGCAATACGGCACGCAGGTCGTTGGAGGCGTTACACCCGGCAAAGGCGGTAAAACCGACGAAAACGGACTGCCTGTCTTTAACACCGTCTCCGAGGCGGTCCAACAAACCGGCGCGAACGCTACCATGATCTTTGTGCCTCCGCCGTTTGCGGCCGACGCGATCATGGAGGCCGCCGACGCGGGCATCACGATGATCGTCTGCATCACCGAGCACATCCCGGTGCTCGACATGATGCGGGTTAAGAAAGCGCTGAAGGGCTACCCCGGTGCGATATTGCTGGGCCCGAACTGCCCGGGCATCATCACACCCGGCGAGTGCAAGATCGGGATCATGCCAGGCTATATCCACACCCCCGCCAAGGAAGCCAAGCTTGGCAAGGCCGTGGGCATCGTCTCCCGCTCCGGCACACTGACCTACGAAGCCGTCTGGCAGACCGGCCAGCAGGGCCTGGGCCAGACCACCTGTGTCGGCATTGGCGGCGACCCGGTCCGCGGGCTGAACTTTATTGACGTCATTGAGCTTTTTAACAATGATGATGAGACCGACGGTATTGTGATGATCGGGGAGATCGGCGGTACAGATGAAGAGAAGGCCGCCGAGTTCATCAAGGCGAATGTCGAGAAGCCCGTTGCCGCGTTTATCGCCGGTGTCACTGCGCCACCCGGCCGGCGCATGGGCCATGCCGGTGCCATTATTTCTGGTGGCGAAGGCACTGCTGAGTCTAAGTTCGAGGCGCTGGAAGACGCGGGCTGCGCGATTGCCAAGTCGCCCGCCGACCTGGGCACTACCATGGCGGCCGCGCTGGGCTTGACCGTCGCGAATGCCTGAAGTCTGTTGCATTTGACCGGCAGGGCAGGCTCTTGCCGCACCTTGCGTGATAGTTGATTCCCGGCACGGCAGGGTCCTAGCCGTGAACACCCTCTATGCAGCACCGCTATGTGCCCGATCTCGGCGACTTCTCGAAGTTCGCGGTCATCGATGCGCTGTCGGGCAAGGGTGAAGACCGTACTGCGTTGATCTGGTACCTCGTCAACCCGTATGAGGTGAGCGAGGCCCACAAAAACGATGGCAAGCATACCGCTTATCTCGTAGATGACCGCCAGCGAATCGCCGAATGCCATCCCGGGCTTTATCAACGCTTCCAAGCGATTTACCGTACCGGTGAAAAACACGTCGGCGTCTATGCCCGGCATCGGGTACTACCCAACATCAACTACTTCCCCGAGCCGCTCAGCTATGACGGTCAGGTTTTGTCGCAGCGAGAAGCGTGCCGTGCCCGCTGGCTTGAACTTGCCTTGCAGGCCGCGTCCGAAGCGGACCTTGTTGTGCTCGATCCAGACAACGGGTTGATGGCGAATCGTTTGTCGGTACGGTCGCAGTCGGCGGTGAAGTACGCCACGCTGGACGAGTGCAAGGCGTTTTATGCCAGTGGGCAGCGTACCCTGGTGGTCTACCAGCACGCCCACCGGCAGGGGCCCGTCGCCGATCAGGCTGAGCTTGCATTGCACCGACTGGCCGATCACCTTGGCCTACGGCCTGAGGCCGTCTTCGCACTGCGGTTTCACCGTGGCACAGCGCGCTGTTACCTGGTCGTTCCTGCAACGGGCAAAGCCAGCATAATCCGCAGCCGCGCGTCCGTTATGCTCGAAGGCCGTTGGGGGGTGTGCGGGCATTTTTCGTTGATTGAGTGATCAGCCTCGCCGGGGGTTGCGCCGCGACTGGCCGCTCTTGCGTGCGCCCTGTGGCGGGTACGGGCCCGAGGCCTGGTTCACATCCTCGGAAGCCGCCGTTGCGGTTGTCTGCTTCGATGCGGGTCTGGGTGCTGGTGCGGGCGGGTTCGCCTCGTCCTCTTCGTGGGCAAACTTGCCAAAGATCATCCGGCCTGCACTGGTCTGCAGCGTGCTTGTAACGATCAGGTCAACGCTGTGGTCCAGGTGGGTCCGCCCGTTCTCCACAACGACCATCGTGCCGTCGTCGAGGTAGCCCACGCCCTGGGTCGGGGACTCGCCGGGTTTGACAAGTTTGACGGTCATATGCTCGCCCGGTAAGACGACGGGGCGAAGTGCCTTGGCCAGATCGTTGATGTTGATCACATCGACGCCGCGGAGTTCGGCGATTTTGTTGAGGTTGAAGTCGTTGGTCATCACCCGTCCCTGCATCTGATGGGCCAGATCGATGAGTTTCTGGTCCACATTGATGCCTTCCGCGTCACGCTCCTCGATGTGCACCTCGACACTGGTCAGGGCCTGAAGCTTCTGAAGCACTTCAAGGCCCCGTCGGCCGCGAGCACGCTTAAGCTTATCTCCCGAGTCGGCAATGAGTTGCAACTCGTCCAGCACGAAGCGCGGCACAATGACCACGCCCTGCATCACCTGGGTCTCGATGATGTCGAGGATCCGGCCATCCACGATCACAGAGGTATCGATGATGGTGGGGCGGTTGCCGCGGATCTGCTTGGCGAACTCAACGTAGGGGATGATGAAGCGGAAGTCGTCCTTGGTCT
Organism: Planctomycetota bacterium; assembly: GCA_039024275.1. Taxonomy (GTDB): domain Bacteria; phylum Planctomycetota; class Phycisphaerae; order Phycisphaerales; family Phycisphaeraceae; genus JAHQVV01. The sequence goes on from JBCDKD010000060.1 coordinate 9,053, forward strand.
GTAAGACCAGCGAGATACAGAAGTAGCAGGTAATCACCCCGAGGATGATCTTGACACCGAGCAGGAGGTTCTGCTGGGTTTGGATCTTCTCTAGCGCCATCGCGCGTGCCATGCGGTTCGATTCGACAAGCCGACGGGCGTCGTCGGCGACGATGGTACTGAGCTCCTGCTCGCTGAGTTCGAAGAGCGTTTTGTCGCCTTGGATCTGTAAGAGCGTGCTCCGAGCCTCGTCCGTCGCCTGCTCTAGCGTGACTTCTACGGGCGGCTCGGCCGGTCGGCTCAGCACGCCGACGAGATCGACGACATAAGCCAACGGCAGCAGCACGACCAGCCCGACCATCAGCCCGATGAACACGCCTGAGATGGCGGAGAGTTTCTTCTTAGGCGTCAACGCGTCGGCCGCGATGACGAGACCGGCGAGCCCGAGCGTGATGACAAGCATCAACATGAACTCGCTGAACGAAATGCCGCCTTGCTCCTGGTTGGTCAGGAGGTACAAGACGCTGATGGCGGTGATGATCACAAGGACCAGGCCGCGTAGGACGAAAAGGATCATGCTGTTTCCCCAAATGAAGGTATGAAATGATCAGGGGTACACCCCGTAGAATACGGGGTGAGTCTTGGAATGCCAAACAGTTTGCTGGTTAAGCGGGGTTGGGGTATCCTCATAAGTTCGCGGCAGCGGGCGTTTTAGCCCGATTGCAACCGCCGCGCAGACAGGCGGCTGGGCCCGGTGCACGGGTGGGCTCGCGAACCGGGTCAGGCCTTGATCGGAGCAGCCCTAAGTGGCGTCTGCCCGGTGCCGTCGGTGTCCTGGCCGTCTGTCTGCGGGGCGGAGCGGCAGCGAAGCTGCCATGGCTTGAGGCTTGAGTCCTGAGGCTTGAGTTTAGGGCCTGGAATCGTCGAGACTGTGTACGGAGGCGCCTTCAAGCCTCACCCCTCAAGCTTCAAGCCCAACCATGGCCTACACCGTCCTAGCTCGACGCTACCGCAGCCAGTCCTTCGGCGACGTCGTAGGCCAGTCCGCCATCGCCAACACCCTCATCAATGCCATCCGCACCAACCGCGTCGCCCACGCCTATTTGTTCTGCGGCACCCGCGGCGTCGGTAAGACCTCACTGGCCCGCATCTTCGCTCGGTCGCTCAACGCCCCGGCCTCCGTCCCCGATGCGCCCGAGATCGAAGGCGACGACTACGCCTACCCGGATGAAGATGTCCAGCAGCGTATGGCCGAGGCCATCATGCGCGGCGACGACCTGAATGTTATCGAGATCGACGGCGCTTCCAACAACTCGGTGCAGGATGCTCGCGACCTCATCGGCTCGGCCGGGCTCGCACCCACGGCCAACGCCCGCTACAAGATCTACATCATCGACGAGGTCCACATGCTCTCGACGGCCGCGTTCAACGCGCTGCTCAAGACCATGGAGGAGCCGCCGAGCCACGTGAAGTTCATCCTCGCGACGACCGAGCCGCACAAGATCCCCGCGACAATTCACTCGCGCTGCCAGCGCTTTGACTTCAAGAATATCCCCGCCGGCGAGATCAAGGCACACCTCACCGATATCTTAAAGAGCGAAAAGATCGACGCCGATGACGAGGTGCTCTACCAACTCGCGGTGTTAGGCAATGGGTCCATGCGCGATGCGCTGTCATTGATGGACCGGCTGCTCGCGACGGGCGAAACGCCGCTGACACCCGCCATACTTGAGAATATGCTCGGCCTGCCGGCACGGGACCGTGTGGTCTCCTTGGTCGATGCATTCGCGGACGGCAATGTCGCCGCATCGCTTAAACAGGCCGACGAACTACTTGCCACTGGTATCGGGCAGGACCAGCTTGTTGAAGTCCTCATCGAGCACCTGCGGCAACTCATGCTGATCGCCGCGTGCGGGGCCGAGTCGGACCTGATTGAGCTGTCGCCCGAGTCACGCGACCGCGTTGCGAAGCAGGCGGAACGCTTTGATGCCCCTGGGCTGGTGCACATGATCGCGCTTTGCGACGGTCTGGCCCGTAATGGCAAGTCGTCTAGCAACCCAAGGGCACTGCTGGACGCCGTGGTGGTGAGGCTTGCACTCGCTGAGAAGATGGCCGACGTCACAAAGCTGCTTGCCGGCGCGGTGCCTTGGTCGTCGGGTGATGAAGAAAAAAAAAAGCTAGCCAGCAGTGATGCTGGTGCAACCGTGGGTAGCCTCCAGCGCGATTTAGTGGTTCAATCGCAAGGAGACTCGAAGCCCAATCGTGCGGTTTTGCCGGATAAACGGCTGGGGCAGCAGGAATCGATCGATCTCGCGAATGCCGCCGAGGTGTGGTCCGCGTTGATGCAGCATGTGGAGCCGATCTCGGCGTTTGCATGGGTCGACAAGGTCGAGCTGGCCTCTCTAGATACGGACGCCGGGCTTTGCCAGGTCCAGCCGCGGAGGGGCCAGCGTGAGATCGCGGGCTTCGTGAACGCAAGGCAGTGCGACCGGCTCGCGGCTGAGCTGACCAACCTGACCGCCAAGCGATTCCGTATCGAGTTGATCGATGCGGCAACACCGGAGCCCGTCTCGCAAGATCCGGATGCAGCAGCCCGGCAGCAGACCTCGGGGCAACGCTGCAAGGCCCTTGACCTGCCGCTGGTCAAGGATGTCTTCGACGCGTTTCCCGAGGCCGTACTCGTTGAAGCTCGGGTGGATCAGGAATCGAATCAAGACACGGCGTAAGACGCCTAGTACCTGGCAAGGAGCCTCAATGTTTGATCAACTCAAGAATATCAAAGAGCTCGCCGGCCTCATGGGCAACCTTGGCGATATCAAAGAAAAAATGGAGCAGGCCCAGGCCGACCTGGCCGCCAAGACCGTGCAGGCCGAGAGCGGCGCAGGCGCGGTCCGGGTCACGATGAACGGCAAGTTCGAGGTTGTCCAGGTCGAGGTCGATCCCGCGATGATTACCACGCTCGCGGGCGCAGGCACCGATGCCGACCGACAAATGGTCGAAGAGCTGATTGCCTCGGCGATGAACGCCGCGGTCAGTAAGGTTCAGGACCTGCTTAAGGACACCATCGGTGAAGCAACTGGTGGGCTGAACCTGCCGGGCCTTTGAGGCCACACGGTGCTTGTCCCGCTTGTCTTAGCTGCGTCGACGCACACCGATCAGCACACCACCCAGGCCCAGCAGCGCCAACGAACCGGGCTCTGTGACGCTATTAAACTGGACTTCTGCGAGTCCGATACTGAAATCACCGCCGCGGTTGTCTGCAACATCAAACTTGATGTACCGGGTACTGGTAATAGATATCGGGATTTGGAAACCTGTATAGTCTGCTCGACCCGTTGCTTGAGTAAACAAGCAGCTGCCAGCAAGCGTGAGGGTCACATTGCCTAGAGATGAACAGATCGTTACTTTGTTTATACAGCGGTTCATCTCAGGCAGCTTGCGCGAGCGTTTGAGCGTAGATATGGTCGCGGACGCGGCTGGTGTATCGCCACGATCCTTCAACTGCGATTTGCAGAAGCGCTTGGCAGTGGGGCGCGGATAGGGTCCGACGCCTCCGTATCGCCATGGTCAGGCGTGTCCTGCAAGACCCGGAGCGCACGCTGAGCGAAGTCGCCCAAATGTGCGGCTTGGGAAGTTCGGACACGATGTGCAGGATCTTCCGCAGAGAGGTCGGTCAATCATCAACCGGTTACCGCAAGACGCTGCTCGGTGAAATGGCATAACGTTGCGGGCCTACGCGGAAACGGCGAGGCTGTACAGGTCATCGATCTGAACCGCGGGGTCTGCCGCACTGAGCCGCCGACCAGCCAGGCCAAGCGATCCGTAGTTCAGATACGTTCCGTTTTCCACGGTGAAACAACGCAGACGGTGCCGTCCCGGCAGGAACGTTACGACTACGCTCCACACGCCGGGCTCCTCTTCGGTCGGCTGCATCTCGATCCAGCGGCTTGGCGTACTCGGACCGTCCAGCGCGAGATAGACTTGCTCTGCAGGGCCGGTACGGGCCGTGAAGTGCCAGGTCTCGCCAATTTCGCGTAACGACATTCCTCACATCCCGAGTAAAGCAGGGTGATGGACAGCTGCTAGCGGGCCCCCCCATTAAGCGTCCGTGTAATAATCGCTCTTACAGGCCAACCGAACTGGCAGGTTAGCCTTTATCTGATCGGGTAAATCAGGTGAAAACATGAGGCCTGGATCTTGCTTCTGTAAACCCGCGAGGATGACTAGCGGTCATGCGGTCTAGGTAATTTGGCTCATGCCGTATATCGTTCAGAGCCCGATCTGTGCTTAGAATTGTGTTGGTTATCTCGGTCACTTGGTCGTGCTTGCGAAAATGCTGTACAACGCCAGGTGATGGATAAAAATAGCACAGAGAGGGTGTAGAGCGTCAGGATAATGGCGAGCCCTTGCAGCGCGTACTCCTTTGGCTGTGAATCAAGTATCCGGTGGAAGAAGAAGAAGTCACCATTGGCCTGGAGCCATTGCTGCAGGGGTTTGGCGGAAAGTGTTTGAGCAAACGGTGCGTTGGGGAAGTCCTCCTTGAAAATGCGCGGCATATCAGGCACGCACGCCCATACCCCGCCGGCGGTCATCCAAAGTGGAACCCAGCGCAGCCCCCGACGCAAGACCAGCGCACCGGCCGTCACGGCGGCGCCCGCGCCGACCATGCCGAGGGCGAAATGCATCGTCGTAAAAGCCATGGATCGATCTCGCGTTATGCCGCGTCTTTACGGCTCAGACGATCGGGCAAAGGCCGCTCGGCCTGGGCGTCTGCGTAATAGATCGGCTCATCCGGGGCCAGGGTTTGCAGCAGTGTATGCATCTTTGCTGCCGCCCCGGGCCAGGTATGCCGGTCGAGCACCCACTCCCGGGCCAGTTCCCCGATCGTGCTGCTCAGGCCGGGATGGGACCAAACCTTGTCTAGCCCCGAGACCCAGTCAGGGGGGGTCTTGCAGACGATGACCGGGGGCCGGCCCTCACCAAACACCAGACCCTTGACCGCCTTGGGTGACGCGAGGATCGGCATGCTCATCGCTGCGGCTTCTAGAAGTTTGTTCTTGATCCCATGGCCGCAACGCATTGGCATGATCGCCGTACCCGCCGAGCGCAGAAACAGCCGAAGGTCCGGCACATCCGGAAGCACCTCGACGCCCGGCTCATCTGCTAGCGAAAGCACCGCTTCAACAGGCCTCCGGCCAAGGACCGTTAGCTTCGCGTCAGGCCGCTGATACACCACCTGTCGCCAGACCTTGCGGACGAACCACCGGATCGCATCCACGTTGGGCTCAAAAGACAGGTCCCCCCAGAACGCAGCGGTCCTCGGCAGACGTACCACGGCCGGGTCGGGCTGGTAGTAATCAGTATCGACACCGTTACGGATCGTGACGGCTTCGCACCCGCCGATGAGGCCGAGCCGCTTCGTATCGCCCGGGCTGACACCGATCGCTGCCGATAGACGGTGCGCGGCGTTACCACGGTTAAAAAGCGCTTGCATCAAGCCGAATACGATCGCCAACCTTGTGCGATGGCGTATTGCACTCGGGCCCTCGCGCTGCAGCATCGAGAACTGGAACCGCACCGGTTCATCAGCCGCGTACCATACCCGCGGCAGGTTCGGGTACGCCCAACTCAGGCCACGCAGGATCACCGGTCCATGCTGACCCACTGCGACTACCGCGGCGGGGCGTACCCGATCGACTAGCGTGAGCAGCCCCGCCAACTCGCGCCCATTCAGTGCCTGGTGCTCGGCGACCTTGCAGCGCAGCCCGAAGGCCTTCCCGTGCCAGCCGAGCGAATATCGCTTGATGTTGGTCCTGTCGGCGACGGGCCAGTCCAGCATGCGCTCCGTAAGCCAGCCGGGCATCTTCTCTTCGCTGGCTCGGAGCGTTGTCGCGGCGACGCGCAGGCCTGACGCTTGGAGCGACCGGAGCATATTGACGCCGTGCACACGGTAGCCGCGGTCCAAAGGCCAAAGCGGCAGTTCACTGACCAGCAGCACATCCAGTTGTGGCTCGGGATTTAGTTCCATGTTCTTGGCCTAGGCAGCGCTGCGTTTGTTGGCCCCGCGTCGTTCCCGCTTTCGGCTGCGTGCCGCGATTTCAAGCACCGCCGCGTACTGCTCCGCCGTATCCGCCCAGCGGAACCGAGTCAGCCTCTGCGCACCGCGTGCGACAAGGTCGTTACGGCGCATCGGGTCTTTCATCAGCCGGGTGATCGCACTCGAGAGGGCGGTCGGGATGCCGGGCGGTACCAACTCTGCCGCGTCGCCCGCAACCTCCGGCAGGCTCGTCGTGTCCGAGGTGAGCACCGGCGTCGCGACCGCAAACGCCTCAAGCACCGGCAAGCCGAAGCCTTCAGAAAGGCTCGGATATAGCATCGCTGAGGCGCCGCTCAATAAAACCGGCAGGTCCGCGTCCGGCGCGTAACCATGCAGCAGCACCTGCTCCTCGATCCCCAGCGTACGGGTGAGTCTACCGATAGACTCTTTGATGACCTCATCCAGCCCGACGATCAGCAGTTTCCAGTTCTTCCGATACGCCGGCCGAACCATCGCCCAGGCCTCGATGATCCCGCGGGTGTTCTTGCGGGGCTCTGCAGCCCCGAAGTGCAGCATGTACTGGCGATCGATACCGTACCGCTGAAGGTTCGTATCGATGTCACCGATGTCGACTGTTTCCTGCTCGACGGTCACTCCCCAAGGCACAGCGATCGCACGCTTGGCGTGCAGGCCATGGTCTTTGATCAATCGCTTACGTGTGTACTTACTCGGGCTCACCACCGCAGTCGCCTTACTACACGCCGACCCGACTGCCTGCTCGAACTGCTTCATCTCTTGGCTCGACCGGCCTTCGGGCATGTCCAGCGGGATCAAGTCGTGCAGCGTTACGACCGTTGGCACGGGCATCCAGTGCGGGCAGTGGTTGGCAGGGCTATGCAGCACATCAGTCTTGTCTAGCCAGGCTGCGGTCGGCAGGCGGAGTTGTGTCCACGCGTCGTAGCGATCGCCCGGCATGTCGATAAAACGAGTCACAAAGCTTGGCGGCAGATCGTCAGGAATATAAGCGGGATTGCGGTGGTAGGCATAGATTTGCCAGTCGGGCTTCACTGCAGACAAGCGTTGGTACAGCCTGAGCAGGCTCTTGGCGATCCCACGCCGCTGCGGGTTAAAGAGCGTCCTTGCGTCAAGTCCGATGCGCATACCAACAACCTCGGGACACCAGCGTCCAGAGAGAATATCGGTCTGCCAGGCCGGCCCCGACCAGTCGAATGACGATCACAGCCAACTCAGTGTTCAGAACGTTTGATCAGCGGCGGATTCCACCCGCTTCAAGGATAAAGAATTGCGGGTTTAGCTCGGCCAAAGGTCCGTGCAGTTGGTCTAGCTCGCTCGCCGGGCCGTGCACCTCCAAACGCGACAGTTCCGATAGTTTCAGCGCTTCTTCGAGGATATCGCCGACGTTCTCGAGGTGGGCGAGGATGCCCGCGGCGTTGTCGTAGCCCTCCCGGCAATGCGCGGTTTGCCCATCAAACGAGAACGCGTAGTGAATCACGCCGGTCTCGCTTTTTGTCCGCTCGACGAACTTTGGCCCCAAGGCCTTGAACGCGTCAAGCTGGCCATCGTTGACAGTGAAGTAGGGAACCAGTGTGCAGAAGGTGTCTTCATCGAACATCGCGTTAACCTTTTCATTTGAATTATAAAAATCTATCGTGCAGATGATAGTCACGATTAGATTGCTGGGCTTTACTTTGATCTGGTTATGCCACGCTCAAGGGTTAGTCACCTGGGACTATCTTTCGATTTTACTTGACTTGAAGGTAAAACAGCCAGCAATACCGGGTCTTTCCCGGTAAGCTTTGTCAGTAGTCTGGATTATTTCTTTGATCCGGCTGCTCAGAGGTACGAATTGATCAGAGTACGACACATGCTGTTTACGATCGGCTTGTTGATCGCTACGCTGTCTACCTCATCGAATGCTAACCTAATCAACGGTAGCTTCGAACTGCAATCCAACACAAATAGCCAGCAAGCGGCGGGCTCGACCGCGATCACCGGCTGGGTCACCACGCTCGATGGTGTCGAGTACTTCAAGCCTTCTGATTTTGGCGGGCAAGCCGCCGAAGGCCTCTGGTTGATCGACCTTGCTTTCGTCAGTAGCTCTGCGAGCGGTGGTATCCGCCAGAGCTTTACGACCACACCGGGTCAGATCTCACGGCTCCAATTTTCCCTTGGTACACAGTCTGGCTTCGGGCGCACGGGCACCGCTGAGATCGTACTTATGGTTGATGGGTCAGATGTGCAGACCTACGGTCTAACAAACCTGGGTACCGACTTTATCTATGAAGACTTCATCTTCGACTTCACCCCGACGGCTGCCTCGACAACGATCGAGTTCCAGAACCGCCAGAACGCGAATCAGCATTTCGCGTACCTTGACAACGTTGTCTTCCAAGAAATCCCAGAGCCCGGCGCGGGGGCGATCATCGTTGCCGGGCTTCTGGCGTGGTCCGTGCGTCGTCCTGTCAAGACTAGGCAATTTTAATCGAAGCCTTGTGTGGCTAAGCGATTCGTTGCGTTCGTGATCCCACCACCACATCGCTGGCGTTTGCAAGTGTACGCCTGGTCGTGTCCAATACCTCTATGCACGATCAGTCCGGCCAAGGCAAACACGTCATCATTGCCGGCGATGGCCACGCCGGCGTCGCCGCTGCTGTACGCCTGACCGATCTTGGCTACCGCGTTACCGTCGTCGAGAGCCGTGTCCACATCGGCCAATCCACATCTGGTGAAGCCACCGACGCGAGCCAGCACACGCTGATGCGGATGTGCACCAACCAGACCGACCTCTACCGCCGGCTCGGCGTCATCCGCGAAATCGACTGGCACAAGACTCTCTTCTTTACCGGCTCCGACGGCCTCATCGATGAACTCAAGGGCGACGACCTGCCCGCACCTTTCCACCTGGCCCGTGGGCTGATGGCGATGCAACGCTTCAAGTGGCGCGAGAAGCTCTCGATCTTCTCCGGTTTCCTGTCGGCCCTACAAGTTAGCCGGGTGGCTCGCGAACGCCTCACCGACGAGAACTTCCGCGATTGGCTGGTAAGTGTCCACCAGGACGACCGCCTTATCGACAAGTTCTGGGCCGCTATTATCGCAGGAGCCTGCAACAAGCTGCCCGAGCAGATCAGCGCTTCCTATGGTGTACGTATCCTCCAGGAGGGCTTCCTCCTGAGCAACACCAGCTACCAACTCGGATTCTCCAACATGAGCCGCGACGAGTTCTACCGGCGCGCCGAGCAGGAGATCAGCAAGGGCGGCGGCGAAGTCCTTCACGGCGTCAGCGCGGACCGCTTCGAATACGACCCCCATACCAAGCGCGTGTCTGGCCTGAACCTCGCAGATGGCCGGACCCTGGCTGCCGAAGCGTATGTGACCGCGCTGCCACACAGGCGCGTGGACGAAATAGTCAGCGACGCAATGAAAGCCGACGACGCAAGGCTCGGCCGACTCAACGAGATCGAGGATGTCCCCGTTATTGGCATCCACCTCTACTTCAACGCCCCGCAGGGCCACGACACCATGCGCCGCAAGCACCTGATCTTCACCGACGGCTGCGTCCGATGGGCGTTTGCCAAAGGGGTCGAGCAGGGCGGCGCGTTCGATGGCCTGCACCACATCCACGTCGTCATCGGCCACGCGACCGATTATGAGCACCTTACCGACCACGAGATTGCCGACGCCGCTGTCGCCGACATGCGCAAGGCCATGCCCGGCATCACCGAAGAAGTCACGCTCAACACCGCCCACGTCGTCCGCGAACGCCGCGCCGCCTCCTCCCCCCGCCCCGGCGGCAAACGCTACCGACCTTACCCCTCCGGCGATATCGCGAACTTCTTCATCGCCGGCGACTGGGCCTCCACCGGCTGGCCCACCTCCCGCGAGGGCGCCGTCCGCTCCGGCTACCGCGCTGCAAGCGCCCTTCACGAGTACTGCATCGAGGGCGACCCTATCAAACGCGTCAACGCGCTGCTCATCCCCGACGTACAGCCCTCCGCACTCTACGTCGCGATGTCCGGCTAAGCCCAACGGATGATGCATTATCCGGAAACACTGGGTTTTCATCTTTCTCAGAGGCCCCAGATAGTGGCGCGCACAAATGGTGCGCCGCCGCGCACGCGCAGCCTAACGCCGGGTGAAAACCCAGAGCAGCTGCAGACTTGAGACATCTTTAAGCCAGAGACAACTCCACCTGCTTCGGGTTCTCACCCGGAGCTATTAAGCGATCTTCCCTCAATGAGGACCCAACCCACACCCCCGCGCGCACAATCCCAGTCAACCCCATCGTATCGCAACGCCGGCCAGCGAATACACATAGAAATTGGGCATCTAGCAAAGCATCTCATGCCCCGATTGAGCGCGCTGGCAGATGAAATCGCCCGACCTCAATATAGGTCTTTATCCCTTTTACTATTTCGCGTATCTATTTCTATGTTCGTGTCCGGGTACAAGCGGGTGTTGATGAGCGCCCCATAATGGGCGTATCGAGTTCATGGACGCGTTTGGGAGCCTTGGCCGGGAAGTGGCGTCGCACCCTCGCGGGCGCGACACCACAAAGGAAAAACATCAATACAAGGCGACACCCCTTAGCCGCGGCGGCGGCGGGCGATCAGCAGACCACCCAGGCCGAGCAGCGCGAGCGAGGAAGGCTCGGGAACAAGCGCGGTGGCGGTGGTGCCACCGTTACTAACCTCGACGAAGTCACCGAAGGTCTCGCCGGTGAGTCCGCTTTCGCCGGCAACGGTTAGCAGGCCGTTGTCCCAGAGGAACTCGAAGTTAACATCGGTCCACGTCGATGGCTGGCCGTCTATGAGGTTTTGGCCGAAGAAGTCTTCGCGGATGCGGAGGAAACCGCTCCAGGTGAAGGAGGCGCCGACGCCGTTGAGCTGGATCGAGGCATCGAATAGGTACGGCTGGATGAAATCGTCCTCGAAGAGGGTGCCGACACTGACCCAGACACCGGCGGTCGAGACCGAACTGCCGGCCCCGATGATGAGGTCCGCCGAGCTGGTGCCGGCAAAGTACTCAAGGCCGTTGAGCTGGAGCTCGCCGGTGGTTAGCGAGCTGCCGTTGGTGACGCTAACCGAGCCATCGCCGCCGGTATTACCGTCGGTTGAGCCAATGAGCAGGGTCGCGCCTCCGTTCGATACCGCGTCACCATTGTCAATGATCGCGTCGTCGGCACCCAGGTCCGGGGCGACATCACCGACCCAGTTGGTTGCGGTGACAAAATCAGTGCTGGTATCACCATCCCACGTCAGTGCTGCGGCGAAACTGCTGCTCGCGGCAAAGAGGGCTGTTGTACCAGTCAGAGCGGTAAGAAGAGTTTTGTTCGACACGATGTGTTCCTTTCTCAAGAACAAGGTTGATTGATAAACAATGTATTGGCCGGAAACGGTCCGGCTGTTTGTGATTCATGAATCAGGGTTCAACACCATTTGTATTTTTAGAAAGTGCTGCCTTCCTCCTTTCGGATACCGGTCTTTCATCCTCCGGCGTTGTGTTCCAGCGAAGGCCACTGCGGTTCGATATATAGATCCCACGCGACATACATCGAGACATCGCCCGCGGATACGTTGCCAAATGCCCGGTTGATGACCTCAAACTCAAATATGTTCGTGCCCTGCGTCAGATGTCTGTCGATCACCATGTCCGTCAGATGAAAATCAATATTCGGGCCGGCGTTGACAGGGGGTACGGCCACCCGGTGCCCATTCACCCGGATTGATCGCAACTCGTTGTCTGCAGAAAACCGCATAGCAATCCTCGCGCGTTCGGGGTCGAGGTCTGGTGGAAGGTCCACCTCGGTACGGATCAAGTAGGACTGGGATGATTGACCTTGGGGCAGAACTGGTGTGATCGGTCGAGCGATCCACTGCGCGGTTCCGGGGTCGTGGGGCACGCCTGTCGCCCCGGCGTGATCGGAGACGACCCAGTAGATCGGCTCTGCAAGCTCACGCCCATCGATGGCAACAACCGCCCAGCCCCGTTCGACTTCCCGTTCGCTCAAGCCGAAGCCCGTGCCGGGGAGCTTGATCACGGTGGTTGATGTGGCCAGGAACTGTGCCGGGTCCGCGTCGATCTTGACAAAGGCATCACGGCCTGAAACGTCGACGATCGCGTCACCGCCAAACAATCGTTCGGAGATCACATGCCCGTCATCATCGGGCGTGGACCGTGCCACCTGCACTTCGCCTTCATAAACATGGACCTGCACAGCACTTGGGCTAGAGGCGTCCACGCCAAACGTGGTGCCAAAGTCGGTGATCTCTAATTGCTCGGTCAAGACCTTAAAGCCTTTGGCTCGCTCGCCTTCGACTAGGCAGGCAACCTTGCCATGAAGCAGGTGGAAGCCGTTGTCGTCTTCCGTAAATTCGATGACGCATGGGGCTTCGAGGATGGCTATAGCGCCGCGGCGGGTCGTAATCTCAGCATAGCCCTCGAGGAGTTTCAACGGCTGGTTTGGTCCCACCATGGTGCGTTCGGGCAGCGTGCCTTCGCCGTTGGCTGTCACCCACACGGCACCGTGCTGCTGCGTGATCGTCGCGACGACGCGGTTGGGGTCGGGCGTTGGTGCCACTGGTGCGAAGTCGGGCACGTCGGCGATGTCCGGCGACTCTTCAGCGCCAGGCATGAACACGATCGCAAGGGTCGCCAGCAGCACAAGCACGGCGGCGGTCGCGGCGACGCGGATGACGCGAGAGGTGATGGTGTGTTCGTAGAGGTACGAGAAGGCGTCGTGCCACTGCTTGCTATCCGGGCCGGGGCCTTTCCAGCCGCTGGTATCGAGCATGGTGACCGTTATCGGCTCTGCGTTTTCTTCGGCCTCCTGCAACAGGGCGAACACGGCCGAGGCATCCTCGGTTTTTTGGGCCTCATAGATCATCCGCTCGATCGTGCCGTACTCGGCGAAGATCGCTGCGTGGTTGGGGTCTTCCTCAAGCCAGTTGTGGATGGTTTCACAGACCCCGGGTGTTGCCTCGTTGTCGAAGAAGCAGCCGAGCGCGTCTTCCACCTCGCGTGGGATCTCTGGCGGGATACTGCTGGACGGGCTCATCGCGTGTCCCCCACGTACTTGGAGACGCACTTGCGCAGGGCCTCGCGGATCCGCTGGAGCATGGAGGTCACGGCCCGGGGGCTGCAGCCAACCTGCGACGCGATGTTTTCCGAGGTGAGCTGGCGGGCGTAGCGGAGTTCGATGACCCGGCGGTGGCGGTCGGAGAGCTTGCTCATGCATTCGCGCAGGCCGTCGAGCCGGTCGTCATCGGTCTGCTGCATCGTGGTGTAGGCGTTGGCGATCGAGTCGAGGACCTCGGAGGAATACACGACGGGGCGTCGGCCTCGTTCGCGGTAGGCCTGGGCGATGCGGTTGCGGGCGATCCCGATGAGCCAGCCGATAAACGGGCGGGACGGGTCGTACTGCTCAAACTTTTCCGCGGCGAGCTCGGCGACTTCCTGAATGATGTCGTCGGCGAGGTGGTGGTCCGACACGTGGACGCAGACGAACCCGCCGATCGCGTGCTGGTTCTGGAGCCAGAGCTTGGCGAAGGACTTCGGCGTGGCCGATGCGGGTTGGTTGGGGTTATTCGTCACGGAATTGTGGTTTTAGAGCGTGCGGCTGGTTTCATTAACGCATACGCACTAACTCTTAGTATGTACCGCGCGATTCTGAAAAAAGACGGAATGTGATTTAAGTCATGAAATAGCCCCCATCTTGCGATGGGGGCTATTTGGAAATTGGCTTGTGATTGGTTCTTACTTGACGCGTTTGATACCGCAGCCGGTGGCCTTGGTCTCGGTGTAGGGGGGCTCGCTTCCGTCGAGCAGGGCGTCGATGACCGGGCCGAGGTACTGGGTGTCGGACTCGCCACAGCCGGCCGGGCCGCCGGAGTGCTTCTCGACGCCGCCCTTGTATCGGAGTTTTCCGTCCTGGTCGATCACGTAGACGTGCGGGGTGACCTTCGCGCCGTAGACGTCGGCGATCTTGTTGCCTTCGTCCTTCACGACGGTGTAGTTGATGTTGTGCTTCTCGACGTAGGCCTTGATCTTCTCGGTGGACTCGGTCTTGTTGGCGTTGATGCCGACGAAGACGACGTCTTTGCCCTTGTAGCGATCGGCCATGGGGTTGAAGACGCGGTCGTAGCCCTTGTCTTCGTGCATCTTGTAGAAGGGGCAGTTGATCGAGTGGAACATGAGGACAACGACCTTGCCTTTGTGGTCGGCGAGGGTGACGTTTTCGCCGGTGGTGACATCGGGCAGGGTGAAGGCGGGTGCGTCGGCGCCGATCTTCGCGGCGTTCTTCGCTGCCAGGGCTTGTTTTTCACCGGCGAACAGGCCGATGCCCAGCACTGCAGCGAGGCAGAAAGCGGCGGTCAACGAGGCGGTCAGTTTTTTCATCGGGGGTCTCCGTGGAATAGGGGTGGGGTGGGTAGGTGCGTGTACGTAGTATTTCTGTCAACAGCATAAGCGTAGGCGGGCGGAAACCCGCTGTCTGTGCAAACGTTGCAACCCAGTGGTTTATTCCGGTCCCGTTTACCGGCTCTCTTCGTCTCGCAACACTTTGATCTGCAAGGGCTTGAGCGTGTCCAGGTGCACGTCCCTTTGCGGGAAGGCGATCGTGATGCCGTGCTCGTGGAAGAGCTCGTCAACGGCGAAGCGGATGTCGCTCTCGATCTTTCTCAGGTCGAGCGGCCGGCTCACCTCGGTCCAGAAGTAGACGCTGAAGTTGAGCGTGTTGTCGCCAAACGCCTCGAACAGGACCGTCGGCTCGGGTAAAGGGTGGACCAGCTCGTGGTCCGTGGTGGCCTTGAGCAGCAGGTCGCGGACCTGCTTGACCGGCGATCCGTACGCGACGCCGACCCCGACCTGCCCGCGGACCTTGGCGTCGTAGAGTGTCCAGTTGATGACGTTGTTTTCGAGGAACTTGGAGTTGGGCACGAGCACATCGATGCCGTCGCCGGTGCGGATGCGGGTGCGTCGGTTGCCGATCTCGGCGACCTGGCCCTCCATGTCGTCGATGACGACGATGTCTTTCCGGCGGATGGGCTTTTCGGTGAGGATAATGATCCCGGAGATCAGGTTGTTGAAGAGGTTCTGCGCGCCGAAGCCCACGCCGATCGCGATCGCCCCGCCGAGCACGGTAAAGACGGTGGTCGGGATGCCCGCGACCTGCATCGCGATGAGCAGGACCACCGCCGCGGCGACGTAGTAGATGATCTTGCCGATGGTGTACGCGACGGTCTCGCTGACCTTGCTGACGCGGACCAGGCGGGCGCTGATGATCCCGGTGAAGAGCTTGGCCAGCCAGAGCCCGATGACCGCGGTGAGCAGGGCGATGATGATCTGGTTGAGCTTGATGTCGGTGCCGCCAGCGGTAAACAGCGTGGCGTTCCAGATGGTATAGAGCGCCTCGCCGAGGTCCTGCTCGAAGATCGACTTGCTCGGCTCGGGCACGGGCGTGGGTGTTGCGGGCGCTGGCGTCCCGGCGGTGGGTGCCGCGCTCGCGGCGGCTTCATTCCCGGTATTGTCTGGTTGCTCGGCAGTTGCCGGCTCGCCCGCCCCGCCCTCCTGAGCGAACGCGTGCGTGGTGGGCAGCAACATCATGCACACGATGGACAGCTTCCAACCCATGGTGCAACGGATCATCTTGCCTCGCATGCCAACACTATAACGGCCCGGTGTGATTCGCCACGCGGTAGAATCCACCGATGCCCATCGCCCGTGCCATGCTCGGCCTCGCCATCTTCATTCTTCTGGCGTGGGCGCTCTCATCCAACCGCAAGCGGTTCCCTTGGCGGATCGTGATTGTCGGGGTGTGCCTCCAGATCTTCCTCGCGGCCGCGATCCTGAATACGCCCTTTGGATTCCAGGTCTTTCAGTTGCTTGGCGAAGGCTTTGTCCACCTGCTCGGCTTTTCCACCGCCGGATCGTCCATGGTCTTTGGCGATCTTGGTAAGGCCGATGGCTCGGCCGGGTTCATCTTCGCCTTCGCGGGCAACGGCTTGGTCGCGATTATCTTCTTCAGTGCGCTCCTCGCCGTGCTCTACCACCTCGGCATCATGCAGGCGATCATCTGGGTGCTCGCGCGCATGATGTCCAAGCTGATGGGGGTCTCCGGTGCCGAGTCGCTCGCGATGGCGGCGAACATCTTTGCCGGGCAGACCGAGGCGCCGCTGGCGATCCGGCCGTACCTCAGCAAGCTGACGATGTCCGAGCTCAACGCCATGATGACCGGCGGCTTCGCGACCATCGCCGGCTCGGTCCTCGCGGTCTACCTCGGTTTCATCGGCGAGGAATACGCGCCGCACCTGCTGACCGCGTCTGTGCTCTCCGCGCCCGCGGCTTTCCTTATCGCCAAGGTCATGCTGCCGGAGACCGAGACTTCCGAGACGGGTGGGCATGTGCCCTTCAAGATCGAGCGCCAAGCTCGCAATACCCTCGAGGCGGCGACCATCGGGACGCAGGAGGGCCTAAAGCTGTGGCTTAATGTGATCGCGATGCTGATCGCCTTCGTCGCGCTCGTCGCGCTGATCGATTGGCCGCTCGGGCTCGTCGGCGAGTACATTCTTAACCCCATCTTCGCGACGCCGGACAACCCGATCTATACCGAGCCCCAGCCGCTATCGCTCGCTATGATTTTTGGCACGATCCTCGCGCCGCTCGCCTGGGTGATCGGTGTCGACGGCTGGCACGATTGTCAGTGGTTCGGCTCGCTGCTCGGGATCAAGCTGGCCGTCAACGAATTCGTCGCGTTCCTCACCTTCAGCAGCGCCGCGACAACCGATAGCCTGACAATGGGCTTCCGCGATCCACGGCACGCGACGATGGCTGCCTATGCCCTGTGTGGCTTCGCCAACTTCGCTTCGATCGGTATCCAGATCGGCGGGATCGCCTCGCTTGTGCCCGAACGCCGGGCCGACCTTGCCAAACTCGCCACCCGCGCGATGCTCGGCGGGGCCTTCGCGAGTTGGATGACCGCGACGGTCGCGGGGATGTTTATCGAGTAAGCCTGTTATCAGCACGGCGTAGCGGGTGACGCGAAGCGTCCCGTGGTTCGGCGAACAATCGTTGTGATTCAAGCCAGATGATCCGCCCGGGACGCGCCGCGTCACCCGCTACGCCGTGCTGATCAGAGCATCGATCTGTTCCACCGCCATCCCAACCCGCGTCGGCACATCCCCGCTCACCTCGAGATACCCCCGACCCCACTCGTCCATCACCTCGCGCAACCGCTTGTCGAACCACGCGCCGCTGCCCTTGCTCCGACGCAGTCCGTCGTTCTCCCACGGCAGCTCATCCGCGCAAAGCAGGTATAAGTCATGCACGTGCTCTTTCGCCAACGCAACAATCTCCGGCACAACGCGCCCGAAATAGAACTCGCTCCAAAGCATCGTCGTCATCGCGTCCGTATCGCAGAACAGCACTTTATCCGCTAGCTGCGCGTACTCCGATTCACGTTCCATCTGCCCGCGTGCCAGGATCGGCGCCTGCTCCGGCGTGTATTCGCTGCCATGGATAGTCAAGTAGTCCCGCGCAAACTCGGGCACGTACGCCGTGCCGTAGTGCTGCGCCAGAGCGGCGACAAGCGAGGACTTACCCGTCGATTCACCCCCGACCACGCTGATTCGAACCACATCGCTCATCTAATCAATCTACCCACATTTAGTATCAAGCGAAGCCCATTGTCCGCAGACCTACAGTAATCCATGAGGGACCAGATTTGATTACATTAAAATCACCAGCACGGTGCAGCCACTGCGTCATCACGTGGGGGAAGAACCGCGGCAGTAAAACCCAAGCCACCTGCTGTAGAACGACAGCAAAACTAATTCGAGCCTAATACCAACATGTCCGGCCTAAAACGTAACAGCCGGGAGTTGCAGGGTCTTTAATGAGTATCGCGATCCTTCTTCTATTCACGATCGCCAGTCTGCTGGCGCTAGGTTTATATCTAAACCGCCGCTGGTTTAGTGACGCTGGTCCTTACGGCGGGATTAGCCGGGACCATCGCCTCCCTTCCTGCGGCCAGTGCGGCTACGCGGTCCGCGGGATCGAAACGCTAGCCTGCCCGGAGTGCGGCGCCGACCTGCGCGAAGTCGGCATCATCATGCCCGGCCAAGCCAACGGCTTCAGCTACGGCTGCCTTTTGATCCCGCTCTCCGCCATAATCACAATCGTGGTCGCCGCGCTGCTTTACCAGCCGATCACGGATGCCCTGCCCGACTACGCGGACGAGAGCGTCTCGGTCAGTCTCAATTCGTCTTCAGGTGGGATCCGGCGAGCCGAGGTCCACATCGATTATCTGATGCGCGTGCCCAAAGGCCAGGCCCACAACACAATGAGCAACGGATACTCATCGAGCACGAGCTACTCGTCATCCCCATCAGGCAGGGCACAGTCTTCCAATATCGGTTTCAGCGGGACCATGCCCCGGCCCAACGAGATCCAAAGCCTCTATGCCGAGATCCAGCCGAACACCCCGTCGGTCGCTTACCGTCCCGTCCGGATCGATGTCGACCCTATCACGATGCACGCCAACTGGACCGACATGCAGGGCAATACCACCTCCATCAACCGCCCGCTGACCGAGCAGGACGTGATCGGCATGTTCAATCACGCAGGCGCCGACACCACACGCCAAGAGGTTGTTACCGAGTCCAAAGAACTGCACGCGGTGCTCAACGGCCTGGCCAACGGCATGAGCCAGTTCTCGTTTACCGGCCTCATGGTCGGTTCCAGCAGTTCGGGCGGCAGCTACAGCGACGCGCCGCGATGGTTCAGCCCCGCCTACTTCGGTGGCTGGGTCTTCTTCTGGATCGCCTGTGTCGTCTACTTGACACGTAAGGCCAGCAAGAAGAGTGCTGCATAACCCAAACAAATATCGAAAAAAATATTGAAGAGCACCCTTGACGAATCCCGAACAAACACTATCGTAAGGCTTTCCGATCGAAACCCTAACACCTAGCCGCCCAGTCCAACACACAGGAGACGCTACGATGGCACTTTCTTCGACCCTTGAAAAGACCAAGCCAACGCCAAACGGATTCAAAAAGCGAGCGAAACCCATGAAAACCCCGACCAAGACTGTCGCCAGCGTCGCCGACAACGAATCCGCCAAGAAAAAGGCACTGGACCAGGCCGTCGGCCAGATCGAGCGGGCCTTCGGCAAGGGATCGGTCATGCGGCTGGACGACGACCCCAGCAAGATCCCCGCGGGCATCTCCACCGGGGCCATCTCGCTGGACCTGGCCCTAGGCGGCCGGGGCATCCCCACCGGGCGCGTTGTCGAGATCTTTGGGCCCGAGTCCTCTGGTAAGACGACCCTCTGCCTGCACCTGATCGCCAGCACGCAGAAGGAAGGCAAGATGGCCGCCTTCATCGACGCGGAGCACGCGCTCGACCCGTCCTGGGCCCGTAAACTCGGCGTTAATCTCGAAGAACTGCTCGTGTCTCAGCCCGACACCGGCGAGCAGGCCCTGGAGATCTGCGAGATGCTCGTCCGCTCCAACGCGGTCGATCTCATCGTTGTCGACTCTGTCGCCGCGTTGATCCCCCGTGCCGAAATCGAGGGCGAGATGGGCGACAGCCACGTCGGCCTGCAGGCCCGCCTGATGTCGCAGGCCCTGCGCAAGCTCACCGGCGCGATCAACCGCAGCTCCTGCACCGTCGTCTTCATCAACCAGATCCGCGAGAAGATCGGCGTCATGTTCGGCAAC
>JBCDKD010000061.1:0-28720 GCA_039024275.1 Planctomycetota bacterium
CCGGTATACCATCGGCGGGCCGACCATCGACCCCCAGACCGGCAACGTGTTCATCCACACCTCGCCGGGCCTGCTCATCGCGCTGGACCGCGATGGCAACGAGCTCTGGCGCATCTCGCTTCAGGAGCAGTACGGCCGGCTCACCTTCCCGAACGGGCGGACCGGCGTCGTGACCATCGACGGCCAACTCGCCATCGTCAACATCATCTCCACCAACTGGGGCAGCGAAGGCCCGGCCCGCAACCGCTTCTACGCGTTCGACAAGAACACCGGAGAACTGATCTGGTCGTCCACGCCCGGCGTCGGGCCGCCCTTCCTCGCCGACTCATCCTTCTCAACACCGCACATTGAGAACCGCCAGGGGTACCGCGTCTTCTACGCCGGCACCGGCTGCGGCAACCTCGTCTGCGTCAACATCCGCACCGGCCAGCCGCTGTGGCGCTACCAGATGTCGCTCGGTGGGGTCAACGCGTCGCCCATCATCTACGACAACGGCACGCCGGACGTGCCTAGCGACGACCTGGTCATCCAGGTCCACGGCAAAGAAAACGTCGGCGACTCCGGCCGGGGCTACATGATCGCCATCCGTGCCGACCAGGCGCTTGCCATGGCGACACAGAGCGACGAGAAACCGATCAAGATCGAAGACGATCTGGTTGTCTGGCGCAACAACGATGTGAGCATGTTCACCAGTTCGCCCGTGATCGTGGACGGGGTCGTCTACCAGTGCGCCCTGGACGGCCGGCTGATCGCGATGGACGCCAAGACCGGCGAGACCCTCTGGCAGAAGAAACAGGGCGCGAGCCAGCTGCACGCCTCCCCGCTCTACGCAGATGGCAAGCTGTATATCCCGTACTGGAACGACGGCTTGTCCGTTGTCACGCCTGGACGCACCGAGCCGACGGACACGGTACAAACCGAGCTCGCGGGCAAGTGCATCGGCAACGTGACCGCGTGGAACGGCAAGATCTACGTGCACACCACCGACAAGCTCTACTGCTTCGGCAACGATAGCGGCGGGGTCAGCCCGGCGAAGCCCAAGACGATGATGGCTCAGCTCAATGAACACAGCGAGCTGTTGATCAAGCCAAAGGAGTTCCTACTCCGGCCAGGCGAGCGTGTCGCGCTAAGCCCGAAGCCGGTGGACCCGTTCGGCCTGCCTGCCCTGTACAAAGGCGGCCCGCCGACGCTTGAGAAGTTCATTCCCCCCACTGCGCGGGTGAAGTCTAAGCTGGATGCGAGCATCACCCCGCTGTCGCCGGACAGCCCGCTGCTGGTGACCGCGTCGGAGAATAACGCGTCCTCTGCCGGCGCATTCAAAGCGACCGCGGAGGGATCGACTGGCACGGCCCGCGGACGCGTCCTGCCCGTCCCGCCCTACAGCTTCGACTTCCAGGCGTTCGAGTTGGGCCTGACGGACAAGAACGACGACATCGCTTACGCCCACCCGCCCCTGCCCTGGATCGGTGCCCGGCTGAAGTGGCAGGTCCGCGACGACCCGTACGATGATGGCGACAACAAGGTCCTCGCTAAGACCTTGGACCGCGTGCTCTTCCAGCGCTCCATGATCTTCCTGGGCCACCCGGATGACACCGGCTACACCGTGCAGGCGGACGTCATGAGCAACGGCAACCGCCGCGGCATGAGCGTGGTCGGCGTCATCAACCAGCGCTACCTGATCGTGCTGGACGGCAACAAGCAGGCCATCGAGGTCAGCTCCAACCACAACCGCATTGCCGAGACCAAACCCTTCAAATGGTCCGCCAAAAAATGGTACAC
The DNA here is from genome assembly GCA_039024275.1 of Planctomycetota bacterium. Lineage (GTDB taxonomy): Bacteria > Planctomycetota > Phycisphaerae > Phycisphaerales > Phycisphaeraceae > JAHQVV01. The sequence goes on from JBCDKD010000061.1 coordinate 1,780, forward strand.
CATCAAGTCGAAAGTCGTCCTGAATGAGGACGGCACCGGCACGGTCTACGGCAAGGCCTGGCCCAAAGGCGAAGACGAGCCCGCCGAATGGACCATTGAGGTTAAAGTCCCCAACTGCCACACCGAGGGCAGCCCGGGCATCTACGGCTTCTCCCCGCAATCCAAACACCGCGTCTATGTCGACAACGTGAAGGTCGAGCCCAACCCATGATTCGCTTTTGAAACCACAGATGCACACGGATACATACCGATCCAAACCGAAAATGAGTACACCCATGAAAACGACCACAACCCTCCTCGCCTCGATCTGTATTTATCTGAGTGCATCTGTGGTTTCACAAAATGTACAGGCCGCCGACTGGCCCGTTTGGGGCCTAAACGACTCAAGGAACATGGTCGCGCCTGACGCCGGGCCGATCCCCTTCGACTTTGCACCCGGCGAAGAGATCGGCCGCACCGGCAAGATCGACCCGGAGACCAAGAAGAAGATCAAGTGGGTCGCCAAGCTCGGCAGCCAGGCCTTCGGCAACCCCGTCGTCTCACAAGGCCGGGTCCTTGTTGGCACCAACAACGAGACGCCCCGCGACCCCAAGTACAAGGGCGACCGGTCGGTCTTCTACTGCCTGGACGAGAAGACCGGCGAACTGATTTGGGAATTCAGCCTGCACAAGCTCGGGGCCGGCAAGGTCAGCGACTGGGAGTTCCTGGGCATGTGCTCGTCCCCCGCGGTCTACGGCGACCGGGTCTACGTCGTCACCAACCTCTGCGAGATCGTATGCCTGGACCTCAGCGGCATGGCCAACGGCAACCAGGGGCTGCAGGACGAGGGCGCCTACTACGCCGGTGACGGCAAGCCCCCCATCGAGATCGGGCCCAAGGACGCCGACGTCATCTGGCGTTATGACATGCGTGAAGAACTCAACGTCTTCCCGCACAATATCACGTCCAACTCCTGCCTCGTCGTCGACGGTGTGCTTTATGTTGCGACGTCCAACGGCGTGGACTGGTCGCACATCAACGTGCCCGCGCCCAACGCGCCCTCTCTCATCGCGCTCGACGCGGAGACCGGCGAGCTCGTCGGAGAGGACGGCAGCGGCATCGGCGCTCGCACCATGCACTGCAACTGGTCGAGCCCGGCGTTCGGCACGTTCGACGGCAAACCAACGGTCGTCTACGCCGCGGGCGACGGCTTCGTCTACGGCTACGACCCCAAGGCCGTCGCCGATGAAGACGACTTCATGATCCTCCCCGAGCGGTGGAAGGTCGACGGCAACCTGCCGTCCTACCGCTTCGATGAGAGCGGCGAGCCGATCCCTTACGCGACCCCGCCGGGCCCGAGCGAGTACATCGCGACCCCGGTGATCCACGAAGGCTTGATCTACGCCCCGATCGGGCAGGACCCCGAGCACGGTGAGGGTGTCGGTGCCCTCACTTGTATCGACCCGACCGAAGTCAACGACGGCATCGCGAAAGTCGTCTGGCGGTTTACCGAGCTAGACCGAACGATCTCGACCGTGAGTGTGCACGAAGGCCTGGTCTACGCCGCCGACTACTCCGGCAACCTCTATTGCCTGGACGCGAAGACCGGCGAGAAGAAGTGGCACCACGACACGCTCGGCCACATCTGGTCCTCTACGCTCGTCGCCGACGGCAAGGTGTTCCTCGGCAACGAAGACGGGATCCTGACCATCCTCGAGGCGGGCCCGGAGAAAAAGCTCTTGGCCGAGGTCGAATTCCCCGCGCCGATCTACTCCAGCGCGATCGCCGCCAACGGCGTGCTCTACGTCGCGACCCAGTCCCACCTCTACGCGATTACGGAGGACGCGCAGTAGGTGTCATTTAGGAGACAGTGGGGCAGACATTCCTGTCTGCCGTTCGGCGAAGCCGAATCACGAGTTCCCGAGATCAGCCTGCGGCTGACGGCAGACAGGAGTGTCTGCCCCACTTTAAGGCTTGAATGCATCGAGACATGCCATGGGCAAAAAAATCGTACTGATCGTCTTCTGCCTGTTGTTCATCCTGCACCAGGACTTCTGGAATTGGAACAACCGCGACCTGGTGTTCGGATTCATCCCGGTATCGCTCGCCTATCACGCGGGCTTCTCGATGTGCGCCGTGACGCTGTGGGCGTTCGCGGTGCAGTTCGCCTGGCCCAGCGAGGTCGAGGCGTGGGCGGATGAACTCGATGGCGATGCCGAGCAGCCGGACGGGAGTGCACAATGACCGTGTCGCTGGTTGCCAGCCCTCAAAACCTGGCCTTGGCCGAGGTATCCAAGCTCCCACTCTGGGTGATCTGCGGCTACCTCGCCCTGCTGCTGCTGCTCGGCGTCTTCTCCGCCAGCTTCTTCCGTGGCACGAGCAAGGACTACTTCGTTGCGTCGCGCTCGATCGGGCCGTTCCTGCTGCTCATGTCCGTCTTCGGGACGACGATGACCGGCTTCGCGCTCGTCGGGTCATCCGGTAAGTCTTTCGAACTCGGCGTCGGTGTCTACGGGCTCATGGCGTCTTACTCCGGGCTGCTGCACTCGGCGATCTTCTTTGTCATCGGCATCAAGCTCTGGGCGATCGGCAAGCGCTGCGGCTACGTCACGCAGGTCCAGTTCTTCCGCGACCGATTCGAGTCGCCCGCGCTCGGCTGGATGCTCTTCCCCATCCTCGTCGCCCTGGTGATCCCGTACCTGCTCGTCGGCATCATCGCCGCGTCCAAGACCATGATCCCGATCACGGCGGGGATGTTCCCCGAGACGTTCCCGATCCTGAAACCCGATGGCACCCCGACGCCGGTCTCAGGCAGCCTCCCGCCTTGGATCACCGCACTGGTCGTCTGCCTGGTCGTGCTTTGCTACGTTTTGTTCGGCGGCGTACGCTCGGCCGCGTGGGCTAACACGTTCCAGACGATCGTCTTCATGATCACGGGCATCGTCGCGTTCTACCTGATCAGCAAGGCGCTGGGTGGCCCGGCCGCGGCGTCCGAGATGGTGCTCGAAGAGTCGCCCGAGAACGCGGACCGCTCGCGTATGGGCACGCTCTACTTCTTCAGCTACTTCGTGATCCCCTTGTCCGTGGGGATGTTCCCACACCTGTTCCAGCACTGGATGACCGCGAAGAAGGCCAAGACCTTCCGCGCGACCGTAGTGCTGCACCCATTCTTTATGATGCTGGTCTGGGTGCCCTGCGTGATCGTCGGGATGTGGGCGGCCGGGCTCTACGCTTCGGGCGACCTGCGTCTGCCGATGACCGCCGCGGGCACGCCCAACGCCAACGCCGCGCTCGGTGCGATCGTGCGCACCCTTGTCGAGAACCCGTTCGTGACGGGCCTGCTCACCGCGGGGATCCTCGCGGCGATCATGTCCTCGCTCGACTCGCAGTTCGTCTGCCTCGGCACGATGTTTACTAACGATGTCGTCGCACGGGTGGCGGGTCAAGACCGTTTCAGCGACAAGCAGATGATCTGGCTCGCCCGCGGGTTTGTCTTCGTGATCGTCGCGGTGTCGTACGTACTCTCGCTACTGCTCCTGGATACGAACGTGTTCGACCTGGGCGTCTGGTGCTTTACCGGATTCGGCTGCTTGTTCCCGCTGGTCTTCGCGGCGCTGTATTGGAAGCGGACGACCAAGGCCGGTGCCATCGCATGTGTCCTCGGCACGGTTGTGACCTGGTCGCTCTTCTTCTGGGACGACATCATCAACACCGGCGACCCCGTCTTCGGCCAGGACACCGAAGCCAAGTACCTGGTCATGGGCATGATGCCTGCGATCTTCATCTTCTCCGTCTCGGTCGGCTCGCTGGTCCTAGTATCCCTTGCCACGAAGGCCCCAGAACCATCCACCATCGAGCGGTTCTTCCCGAAGAAACATGACTAGCACGACCACCCCTACCACCACCGACCCGGCCGCCGCAGCGAGAGACTCGCTCGACGCACACATGCGCGAGACCATCGCCTGGCACTTCAGCGAAGAGACCGGCACGCCCTACTGGATCAGCTACGCCAAGGAGCACGGGATCAACCCTTCGTCGATCCGGACCTTCGGTGATTTAGTCGCCGCGTTTGACCACTTCGATGCGGACACGGTGCTCCGCTACATCCCGCACGACCAGATGATACCCCGCGCGTTTGCGGGCAAGCCCTACAACGTCTTCGAGACCGGCGGGACCACCGGTATGCCAAAGCAGCGGCTCAACTGGGGCGACTTCCAGCACGACTACACCCAGTTCTCTAAGACCCTCCGCGACGACCACTTCCCCCGAGGTGGTAACTGGCTGATGATCGGCCCGACTGGCCCGCGGCGGCTCCGCCTGGCGATCGAGCACCTCGCGCACTGCCGGGACTCATCGGTCTACTTCGTCGACCTCGACCCGCGCTGGGTCAAGCGCGTCATCCGCGAGGGCCAGCCCGCACAGGCCAAGGCGTACATGGCCCACGCGATCGACCAGGCGATGACCATCCTCCGGCACCGCGAAGTCACCGCCCTGTTTACCACGCCCAAGCTCCTCGAAGCGCTCAGCGAACGCATGTCGCTCACCAAGCTCGGCATCAAGGGCGCGTTCGTCGGCGGCACCACGATGGACCCGCAGTACACCCGCTTCCTCATCGAAGAGGTCTGCGAACAGCCAGACGGCGACTGCGCGGGAACTGCGGGCGTCGGCTTCTACCCGACCTACGGCAACACGCTCATGGGTGTCGCCCCGCACCGCCCGAACATCAAAGAGAACCACTGGCAGACGACCTACTACTGCCCGCAGCCCAGGGCCGTGCTCCGCGTTGTTGACCCGGACGACACCGCGCAGACCGTGCCCTACGGCACGTTCGGCCGGGTCGAGCTGACGACGCTGACCAAGGAGCTGTTTATGCCCCGCTTCCTGGAGCGTGACGAGGCCCGCCGGGTCGAGCCCTGGCTCGAAAGATACCCATGGGACGGCGTCTCCGAGGTCCGGCCGTTCGGGGCGAGCACGCAAAAAATCGTCGAGGGCGTTTACTAACGCCCTTCAGAGCGTCATAAGTGCAGCCGATGCTGCAAAATGAGGGGTTTTATGTCTTTTGTGCAATAATACGTACACCCAATAGTTTTTAAGTTATGCCCGATTTGCCCCACATCCCGATCCTACGCCTCGGAACCACCTACCACAGCGTCAACACCCGCCCGATCAAGGACCTCGGCACAGGCGAGACCGTCGCCGAGATGTCCGTCGGCAACGCGGGCCTGCTCAAACGGGACAGCCACCGGTTCGCTCAGGCCAAGGCCGCGCTGGACGCGATCCCCTGCGAGGACCTCATCGCGATGTCCGCGAAGGCCGGCGAACTGTTCATGAACGCCGACCTGCCACTGGGTGATCACGTGCAGTCGCCGGAAGACTATGTGCAGCAACTCTCGCGAACAAGCGGGCTGCCGCACAGCCTGGTCCGCGCGAACATGGCGAAGGTCCACGAAGCACTCACGCACCTCGACGACATTGTCCGCGGGCTCACGCGCGGGATCGACCCGTCGGTAATCGACGCAGGCTTTGGCGAGGTCGGTAACACGGCGGTGAGCTTCTATCCGACGACGCAGGCCTTAGGGATGGTCATGCCCAGCAACTCGCCTGGCGTCAACGCGCTGTGGCTGCCTTCGATCGCGTTCAAGACGCCGGTCATCCTCAAGCCGGGCAGCGACGAGCCATGGACGCCCTACCGCGTCGTCCAAGCGATGATCGCAGCGGGCGTGCCAGAAGAGGCCTTCGGCTTCTACCCGACAGACCACGAGGGCTCGGCAGCGGTCATGGATCTATGCGACCGCTCGATCATCTTCGGCGGGGAAGCGACCATGAAGAAGTACGGCGGCGATGAACGCGTCGAGGTGCACGGCCCGGGCTGGTCCAAGGTCATCATCGGCGAAGACGAGATCGCGAACTGGCCCGAGTATGTCGATGTGATCGTGCAGTCGATCGCGGCGAACTCCGGGCGGTCCTGCATCAACGCCTCGACCATCATCGTGCCCAGCCACAGCAAAGAGTTGGCCCAGGCCATCGCCGAGAAACTCGCGCAGATCACGCCGCTGCCCAACGATGACTCGGATGCGAAGCTGTCCGCGATCGCGAACCCAAAGATCGCTGAGTGGGCAGACGCACAGATTACGAATGGCTTGCAGTCGCCGGGGGCTGCAGACCTGACCGAGGCGGTCCGTGGTGGGTCGCCTCGGCTTTCCATTTTCGAGGGGCGGACCTACGTGCTGCCCACGCTGATCCGCTGCGATTCCTGGGACCACGTGCTGTGTAACACGGAGTTCATGTTCCCGTTCGCATCGGTCGTCGAGGTGCCGCAGAGCGAGGTACTCGGCAAGATCGGCGGGACGCTGGTCGTCACCGCGATCACGCACGACGACCGGTTCACGAACGAGCTCCTGCGTTGCCGTGACATCCAACGGCTGAACCTCGGCCCCGCGCCGACGAGCAGTGCGCAGTGGGACCAGCCGCACGAGGGCAACTTGTTCGAGTTCCTTTATCAGCGACGCGCGATCCACCACGCGCTGGCCGGGGCAGGCGCATGACGACGATCACGACGCCTGCGCCCGCGGACCTCGACCACACACCCGGCACGCGCTTGGTGTTTGGAGATGGTGCGTTGGAACACCTCGGCACGCTCTGTGCTGAACTCTGCGTCAAGCGGATCATGATCATCAGCGACCCCGGCGTCACACAGGCCGGGCACACCGAGCACGGGCTGGACATCGTCAAGCAGGCCGGCCTTGATGCGATCACGTTCACGCGCGTGCACGAAAACCCCTCGACTGCCGACGTGACTGAAGCGGTCGAGGCCGCTAAGGCGTACGAGCCCGACCTATTAATCGGCCTGGGCGGTGGCTCGGCGATCGATACCGCCAAGGGCTGCAACTTCATCTACACCAACGGCGGGGTGATGGCGGACTACCACCACTCTGATAAGCCTGTTGAGAAGATGCTCCCGCTTATCGCCGTGCCGACGACACACGGCACGGGCAGCGAGGCGCAGTCCTACGCGCTCATCGCGGATGAAGATACTCACATGAAGATGGCGTGCGGCGACCCCAAGGCCCTGCCCGTCATCGCCCTGCTCGACCCCGCGCTGACGCTCACCCAGCCCGACAGTGTGGCGGCCTGTACGAGCGTCGATGCGATTGCACACGCCGTCGAGTCGTACGTGTGTACCCGTCGTAACGACGTGTCGAATCGCTACGCGTCCGAGTCGTTCGCGCTGACGATCCACGCGCTGCCGAGGCTTCTCGACGACCCCGCCGATATGAAGGCCCGGGGCGACATGCTGCTCGGTGCGGCCTACGCCGGGCTGGCGATCGAGAACAGCATGCTCGGCGCGGCGCACTCGTGTGCGAACCCACTGACCGCCAAGTTCGGCACGATCCACGGCCAGGCCGTTGGCCTGATGCTGCCGCACGTGATCCGGTTCAATGCCGAGGAACAAACGGCACATGCGTCGTACGAGATGCTCGCAGAGCTTGCCGGGCTGTCGGGTGTTGACGCGTTGATCGATACGCTTACCGGCCTGCTCGACCGCGCCGGCCTACGGACCACCCTCGCGGGCCTCGATGTTGACCGAGCATCCTTCAGCGACTTAGCAGGCAAGGCTGCAAGCCAATGGACCGCCAACTTCAATCCTCGAACGATTACCGCCGCGGACTTTGAAGGGCTGTATGACGCAGCTTATGGGGGACAAGCGTGATGGATCTGAAACATGTCATAATGAAGAATGCTGCAGACATTCCTGCCTGCCGTTCGGCGAAGCCGAATCATCCAACCCCGATTCAGCCTTCCGCTGATGACAGACAGGAATGTCTGCTCCACTTGGTTGTGTTTATCGCTTCACTGCTCTTGTGCTTACCCATCTACGCTGAGCCCACCAACTGGCCGCACCCGCGTGGTGGCTTGCAGGGCCTGGGTGTCGCGGATGTCGATTTGCAGGACAGCTACCAACCCGCTTGGGCGTACAAGACCGGCGGGGCCGTGCTGTCTTCGCCGATCATCGTGGACGGCGTCGTCTACGTTGGCTCGGAAGACAAGCACCTTCACGCCATCGACACGAAGACCGGTAAAGCGAAATGGAAGCTGGCGGCCGAGACCCTCATCGACGCCTCGCCGATCTACGACGACGGCGTCGTGTACATCGGAACCGACGGTGGCGTGCTGCTCGCGGTCGATACCAAGACGGGCGAGCCCAAGTGGCAGTTCAAGACGGACGGACGGATCGCCGGCGAGGCCGCGGTCACCACCCGCAAAGGACAAAAAGTCGTCATCGTCGGGAGCCACGACGGCCAACTCTACTGCATCAACGCCGGGACAGGTGAGCAGGTCTGGGCCTACGAGACAGGCGATTACGTCAACTGCGGCATCGTGCTGGACGATAATACGATTGTCCTCGGGGGCTGCGACACCATGATGCACCTAATCGACCTCCAGACCGGCGAAGGCACCGCGCAGATCGAACTCGGCGGCGAGGTCGCGGGCACCCCAGCGCTTAGCAAGGGATACGCCTACATCGGCCACATGCAGGGCGAGGTCCTCGCGATCAATCTCAAAGACAAGAGAGTCGCCTGGCGGTTCCGCGACCGGGACTTCCCGTTCATCGGCTCGCCCGCGCTGTCCGGCGACACGCTGCTCATCGGGTCGCGCAGCCGACGCCTTTACGCCGTGGACCGCAAGACCGGCGAGAAGCTCTGGGACATCCGCACCCGTGGCGGTGTCGAAGGCGCGCCGGTCATCGCCAAGTCGCGTGCAATCTTCGGCTCGGCCGGCGGCCGGCTTTCTATTATCGAAACCAAGGACGGCAGCACTGTCTGGGAGCGAGACCTTGGTGGCGCGATGAACGTTAGCCCTGCCGTCACAAAAGGCCTCATCGTCGTCGGTTCCGAGGACGGCGGCATCTACGCCTTCAAGCCGAGCAACACGGACTAAGCCTATGTCAACCCAAGACACAACCCGGCTGACCGTGCTCGAGGCGGACGACAAGAAGACCACCGTCGGCAACTTCTTTGTCTCGAACTACCCGCTGTACTCGACGTGGTCCGTGGACTACCGCAACGCGGGGCAGGCCATCTTTGATACCCCCGCCACGCCGGGGACGCCGCTCGGGCTGTACGTGCACATCCCGTTCTGCAGGAAGCGGTGCCACTTCTGCTACTTCCGCGTGTACACCGACAAGACGCGCGACGAGGTGACCGAGTACCTCGATTCCGTTCTCGAAGAAGCGAAGCGGTACGCCGAGACCGAGCGTATCGCCGGTCGGAAGCTCAAGTTCGTCTACTTCGGCGGTGGCACGCCGAGCTACCTCTCTGAGAAGCAGCTGACCTACCTCTTCAACGGGCTCAAGGGCCTGCTGGACTGGAGCGAGGTCGAAGAGGTCGCCTTCGAGTGCGAGCCCGGCACGCTGAGCACACGTAAACTCGCCTGCCTCAAGGGACTCGGCGTGACGCGTATCTCGCTGGGCATCGAGAACTTCAACGACGAGATCCTTGAGCTCAACAACCGCGCCCACCGCAGCCAACAGGTCGGCAACGCCTACCAGTGGGCGATCGATGCGGGCTTCCAGCAGGTCAACATCGACCTGATCTCTGGCATGCTCGGCGAGACCGATGAAAACTGGCAGGCGAACATCGACACGCTCGTGGACCTGCGTCCGCACGCGGTCACGATCTACCAGATGGAGGTGCCCTACAACACCACCATCTATAAGAACATGAAGGAGTCGGGCAGCGAAGAAGCACCCGTCGCCGACTGGGGTACGAAGCGCCGCTGGGTCACCGAGGCCTACGCCGCGCTTGAAGCCAACGGCTACGACATCACCAGCGCCTACACGGCGGTCCGCGATGAGGCCGAGATCAAGTTTGTCTACCGCGATGCGCTGTGGACCGGGGCGGACATGCTCGCGCTCGGCGTCTCTTCCTTCGGCTACATGACCGCGCCCGAGGGCGCGGACAATACCGGCGGCGGAGTGCATTACCAAAACCAGCACGACATCGTGCCGTACATGTCCGCGATCGCCGGCGGTGAGCAGCCGATGTACCGGGCCCTGCCGATCGACGCCGAGGAAGCGATGATCCGGGAGTGGGTGCTGCAGTTGAAGATCGGCCGGGTCAACCGCCGTCCGTTCATCGAGAAATTTGGTGTCGACCCGTTCGAAAAGTGGGCCGATGTGCTTCGGGGTTACGTCGACCAGGGCTTATTCGTCATCGAGGGCGACGAGGTCATCATCCCGAGGCAGACCCTGCTGCGGATTGATACGCTGCTGGTCGCCTTCTTCAAGGAAGAACACCGGGGGGTGCGATACGCATGAGTATGACGGACTCCCCCACCAGCGACATCCTCTACCCGCTGTCGTGCTTCGACTGCGACGCGAGCAAGGGGGTGACCCGGGCACGGATCCTCGAGGCCGAGGAACTGCCCGAGCCCTACCGCACGCTGCTGGCCCACGACCGTGATATGACCGGCACGCTTGAGACCTACATCAAGCAGCCCATGACGCTCCGCGTCCACGTCAAGCGGCTTGAGGGCGACTCGCTCTACCGCCAAGTCTCGCTCATAGGCAAACATGATGGACAGCCCGCCGAGTTCGGCGCGATCCGGATCGATCTCTCCTGCTTCGACGGCGAGACCCGCGAACTCGTCGCGGAGTGCCGGGTACCGCTGGGCCGGGTCCTCCGCGAACACGATGTCGCCTACGTCTCGAACCCCTCGGCCTACCTCGAGGTCGACCCGGACGAATTGCTCTGCCAAGCCCTCCACGTCACAGAGGGGCCGCTTTACGGCCGCAAAAACGAGCTCAAGATGCCCGACGGGCGGGCGATCGCCCAGATCATTGAAATCCTCCCTCCCCTAGACCCATTTAGTACGCAGGCCTAGTATTTGCCATGATTAGCAGAAACAATCAGTACGACGTTATTGTGGTCGGCGCTGGGCCGGCAGGCTCTTCCGCCGCGACACTGCTCGCCCAGCACGGCCGACGGGTCGTCCTGCTCGAACGAGAGGGCTTCCCCCGCTACCACGTCGGCGAATCGCTGCTGCCGTTCTGCTACGAGACGTTGCAGCGTTTGGGTATGGTGGACAAGCTTAACGAGACCGCGTTTGTCCGTAAGTACTCGGTCCAGTTCGCCACGATGGACGGGCGGATGTCCCAGCCGTTCTACTTCTCCGACCACCTCGACGGCCACCCCGCGGGGCAGACCTGGCAGGTCGAGCGCGCGACGTTCGACATGATGATGACCGACAACGCCAAGGACCACGGCGTCGATGTCCGCTTTGGCGTCTCGGCGAGCAGGGTCCTCCAAGACGATAGCGGCCGCGTGGTCGGCATCGAGGCCAAGGACGAGCACGGACAGGCGATCCAACTCCACGCGCCCATGACGATCGACGCATCGGGCCGCAATGGCTTCGCTGCCAACGCGATGGGATGGAAGCGTAAGCGTGACCCGCAGCTCAACAAGATTGCGCTGTGGACCTACTACAAGGGCGGCAAGCGCGGCGAGGGCCGAGACGAAGGAGCGACCACCGTCGCATATGTCCCGGAAAAGGGCTGGTTCTGGCACATCCCGATGCATGACGACCGGATCAGTCTCGGCGTGGTCGGCGAACGGTCCTACCTCTACCGCGACGGGCTCAAGGACCCGCTGGCCGTAATGGAGCGTGAGATCCAATCTAACGAATGGGTCAAGGACGTGATGCAAGACGCCGAGCAGTTCGGCGAGACCTGGGTGACCGGCGACTATTCCTACCGCTCCGAACACAGCGCGACCGATGGGTTGGTCTTGACAGGCGACGCGTTCGGCTTCCTAGACCCGGTCTTCTCGTCTGGTGTCTTCCTCGCGCTTACCAGCGGGCAGCTCGCCGCCGACACCGTCCATGAAGCCCTCAAGCACGACGACCCCTCGGCCGAGCGTTTCGAGCAGTACACCGACGAGTTCCAGAACGGCATCGAAGCGATGCGCAAGCTCGTCTACGCCTTCTACGCGGAGGGCTTCTCGTTCGCCGACCTCCTCAAGAAGCACCCGCACCTGCGCAGCGACCTGACCGACTGCCTCATCGGCAAGATGTCTACGGACTTCACAGCGCTGTTCGAAGCGACCGCGGAGTTCGTTGATGTGCCCGAGCCGCTCAGCTACGGCAGACCGCTGGCTTTGGCAGAGCACGAAGCATAAGCGACTGCCGCAAACCACTGAGAACCTTGGGGCACTCGCTCGCGCTTCGTGCTCTGACGAGACCCCATGAAAGTCCTCCTTCTCACGCCCGGCACCGGTAACTTCCACTGTGGCAGCTGCCTGCATGACGAGTCGCTCGTCAGGGGGCTTCGAAAGCTCGGCCATGACGCGGCGATCAACGCGTTATACCTGCCTCTCGTACTCGATAATAAAGAAGGCATCGACGGAGACGACGTGAGCATGGGCGGCATCGGCCTATACCTCCAGGCGAAGTCCGCTGTGTTCCGCATCATGCCCAACGCGGCGATGCGATGGCTCGACCGACCAGGGCTGCTGCGCAAAGCCTCGAACCGCGCGGATATGACCAGCCCTCAAGAACTCGGCCGGATGACCGAGCAGATGCTGCTGGGCGAGCACGGCAAGACACGCCTGGAAATCGACCGGCTGATCCAACACCTCCGACAAGAAGGCTCGCCTGACGTCGTGCTGCTCAACAACGCGCTGCTGCTGGGCCTGGCCGAACCGATCATCAAGGCGATGGGCTGCCCGGTGGTCTGCACCCTGCAAGGCGAGGATACGTTTATCGATTCACTGCCCGAGCCATGGCGATCGACTGTTTGGAAACTGCTGGCCGAGAAGGCGAGGGATGTCGCTGTGTTCCTCCCGGTCAGCCGGTACCACGCGGATGTGATGGCGGGCCGCATGGGTCTGTCGTTTGAGAAGATCCGTGTGGTCTATAACGGCATCGAGGCCGAGCACTACAAGCCGCAGGAGACCGCGCCCGACCCGCCGGTAATCGGTTTCTTCGCCCGGCTGTGCGAGAACAAGGGGCTGCACACGCTCATCGATGCCGTGCTGCTGCTGCAGGAGCGTGGCCAACTGGGTGACGTACGCCTGCACCTGGCCGGCGCGGCCTCGCCTAAAGACATGCGCTATGTCGATGAGCAGCACAAGCGCCTCGCGGACGCGGGCCTGGCCGACCGTGTGCTCATCGAGACCAACGTCAGCCTGCAAGACAAGACCCACCTGCTCCGCGGCATGTCCATACTCAGCGTACCCGCCAGCTATGGCGAGTCGTTCGGTCTGTATGTCCTCGAGGCCAATGCCTGCGGCGTCCCGGTGATCGAGCCCAACCACGCCGGACTGGCCGAGGTTGTCGCCCTCACCGGCGGGGGTATCTTGTATGAACCCGGCGACCCCGGATCCCTGGCCGACAAACTCGCCGAACTGCTAAGCGACCCCGTACGCAGGCATGAACTCGGCCAAGCCGGGCGCAACGCCGTCCTCGAACAATTTACCGCCGAGCATATGGCACGGCATGTCGCAACCGCCCTGGAGACCGTATGCCTAGCACCTTCCGCCTGACACGACGCGTCGCCTTCAGCGAGACCGACGCCGCGGGCATTGTGCACTTTTCACACTTCTTCCGCTACATGGAAGACGCCGAGCACGCCCTGCTCCGCGACCTCGGCCTGTCGGTGCACCGCGATCTCGGCGACGATGTCGCGGGCTTCCCCCGCGTCAGCGCGGCGTGCGACTACAAGAAGCCGCTCCGCTTCGAAGACGTCTTTACGGTCGATGTCTTTATCAACGCCAAGACCGACAAGTCCGTGACCTACGGCTTCACGTTCCGCAAAGCCGAAGCATCCGACCCGATCGCAACCGGCTCGCTGAAAGTGGTCTACGCCATCAAGCCCGCCGGCGTAGGCAAGTTCAAGGCCGCGTCGCTTCCGCCGGAGATCGACCGGGCCCTGCAGGTCATCGAATCATCTGATCCCTAAACTGGTCAGTGGGGCAGGCATTCCTGTCTGCCATCAGCCGAGAGGCTGATCTATCACACTTAGTCCCGGTAAGCCGGGATGGCAGACAGGAATGCCTGCCCCACTCTTTCAAGAGATAACACCTATGCTCGCTCAAAGCTCCCCCTCTTCCTCGTCCTACCTCCTGTTCGTCCTGCTGACGATCGGTACGTGGGGGCTCTACGGCATCTTCCTGCACAAGGGGCAGGTGCTGATGAGCCCCGGTGACCCGAACGCGCGGTATAAAGCCTTCCTCTTCGTCGGGATCGCGTATTTCCTTGTCGCGGTGCTCGCCCCGCTCGCGATGCTGCTCATCACCGGGTCGGACTGGAAGATGACCGGCAGCGGGATGAGCTGGTCGCTCATCGCCGGGATCGTCGGTGCGGTCGGCGCGTTCGGCGTGCTGCTCGCATTCGGGGCGGGCGGCAAGCCCGCGGTCGTCATGTCACTGATCTTCGCTGGAGCCCCGCTGGTCAATGCCGCGGTCGCGATCACGATGGACAAGCAGTGGGGCCAGGTCAAGCCATTGTTCCTCGTGGGTATCGTGCTCGCGGCGGCTGGGGCGTACCTGATCGTGACGCAGAAGCCCAAGCCCGTGCCGCACGCCAAACCGACAATACAAACACAACAGGACGCGGCAAGCGAGACGAAATAACCGCGATGCGACGCATCGCCGGCAAAGCGTGGCACGCTTATCAAATCGGCCCCTGCAATGCGTCGCGGCTATGGAGCATTGGTACAAATCATCGGGTTAGACCTTGACTGCAAACGTGCACAACACGACCACCAACACACTGCGTGATCTGCTTCCCACTGTTTCACAAGGCAACGCGTTCTATCAGCCTATCCTCGAATCCGCGGGCCTGACTAACCCCGAAACAGTCTCCATCGAGCAGTTCATCCAAGAGATGCCGCTCACGACCAAGCAGCACCTCGTTGAAGACCAACTCGCCCACCCGCCCTACGGCAGCAACCACAGCTTTCCGCTCGACCACTACACCCGCTTCTGCCAGACCAGCGGCACGACCGGCAGGCCGCTGCGCATCATCGACACCCCCGAGTCTTGGCAGAGCATGCTCGACGTCTGGCAGATCGTCTTTGAGCAGGCCGGTTGTACAACAGGCGACCGTGTGCTGTTCGCGTTCTCGTTCGGCCCGTTCCTCGGCTTCTGGACCGCGTACGAAGCCGCGGCGCAGATGGGCCTGATGTGCCTACCGGCCGGCGGCATGAGCACGAGCGCCCGCCTTACGATGATCCACGACAACCATGTGAATACGATTTGCTGTACGCCGACTTACGCGCTGCACCTGGCCGAGGTCGCTAAGGAAGAAGGAATCGACCTCACGGTGTCGTCGGTCACTCGCCTCATCGTCGCGGGCGAGCCCGGCGGGTCGCTCCCCGCGGTGCGCGGGCGCATTGAATCGGCATGGGGTGCCAGGCTCTACGACCACCATGGCATGACCGAGATCGGGCCGGTGACATACCAGGACAACGATGTGCCGGGCTGCCTCCGCATCGCGGATGGCTATTTCCTCGTCGAAGTAATCGATCCACAAACGACCGAACCCGTTGAACCCGGCAACGAAGGCGAACTCATCCTTACTACGCTGAAACGTACCGCCTGCCCGCTGCTCCGCTACCGCACCGGCGACCTTGTCAAGCAGGACCCAGACGACCCTATGCGCCTCGTCGGTGGGATCCTCGGCCGGATCGACGACATGCGGCTCATCCGCGGCGTCAACGTCTACCCCTCTGCGATCGATGCCGTCGTGCGCCGCTTCGAGGAGGTTTCGGAATACGAGGTATTGATTGAAGCCGGCGGAGCGATGCACGAGTTGTCTGTGAGGATCGAGCCCGGCGCTGCATGCTCGGACGTGCCAGCGCTGTGCAGGCAGGTCGCAGAAGCACTCCGCGATGCGCTGAGCCTGCGTGTCCCCGTCAGTTCGGTCGCCCAGGGTTCGCTTCCTGCGTTTGAAATGAAAGCCAAGCGATGGCGCGAGGTGACCTTATGAGTGAGCCGGCAAGCAGCGCCCCGATCCTGAATGTGCAGGGACTGACCAAGACCTACCCGGATGCGGGCGGCGGTAATATCGCTGTACTCCAGGACATCGGCCTGACCCTTCACCAAGGCAAGTCCGCCGCGATCGTCGGCCCGAGCGGATGCGGCAAGACGACGCTGCTCAACCTCATCGGCACGCTCGACACGCCATCGGCCGGCACAATCGCCATCGCGGGTCAAGACATCACGGCGCTCAATCCAACACAACAAGCCGATCTCCGTGCCAAACAGATCGGCTTCGTCTTCCAGGAGCACCACCTGCTGCCGCAATGCAACGCACTAGAGAACACGCTGATCCCGACACTGGCCAAGGGCATCGAGCGCAAGGGCGCCCAGCAGCGTGCGATCGAACTGCTCACACGTGTCGGCCTGAGTGATCGTATCCACCACCGCCCGGACCAGCTCTCTGGCGGGCAGCGGCAACGCGTCGCCATCGTCCGCGCCCTCATCAACCGCCCCGCATTGCTGCTCGTCGACGAGCCCACCGGGGCACTGGACAGCAAGACGGCCAATCAGATCATGGACCTCCTGATCGATTTCAACCGGGCCGAGCAGACCGCGATGCTGATGGTCACTCACGCGGACACACTAGCCAACCGCCTGGACCAGACGCTTCGGCTTGAAGAAGGCCAACTCATCGATGGAGCACCCGCATGACACTCCGCAGGCTCATGCTGCTCTCGCTCCGGCGCTTCTGGCGGACCAACGTCGGCGTGATACTCGGCACCGCCTTGGCTAGCACCGTCATCACCGGCGCCCTGCTCGTTGGGGATTCGATGCGTTACACGCTGCAAAGGGCCGCGAACGAGCGCTTATCCTTTGTTGATTACGCGGTGATTGGTGGCGACCGATTCTTCACCGATCAGATGGTCCTATCGGAGCAGGGCGAGGCCGCCAATGTAATTGCATTGATCGGTGTACTTGCGACACCGGATGGCGGGACGGTCGTTAGTGACGTGAATGTCTACGGGATTGATGAAAACTACATCAATCCGCGACTCGCAACGCCCGGCCCCGACTGCGCCGTCGTCAATACCACACTACATTCTCGCTTGAACGACGTGCCAATGGGCAGCGAGCTCATCCTTCGCGTCCCCCAGCCTTCCGCTCTTCCTCTGGATGCCGCACTCGTCAATGCAAGCAAGCCTTCGCTTGCATTAAATCTCAAGCTGGTTGGCGGCGTCCTGCCAGATCGTGGTGGGCGATTCAGCCTGCGTGCCGAGCAGCGCGAACCACTGAATTTATTCGTAGACCGCGAATGGCTCGCTAAGCAACTGGGTGCAGAAGGACAAGCAAATCTTCTCCTAGCTCGTCATCAGCCCCCGAGTCTTGATCCATCTCTTGAAGATCTTGAGTTGGCGCTCATCGATAGGTCTGAAGGTGCTCGCGAGCTGACCACTCCCCGAGTCTTCATCGAGGCGTCGATTGAAGACGATCTTGCTGACCTCTCAGGGACGCGGCTGCTGACATATATGGTGAACACCGTTGCGTTCGGAGGTGCGGAGTCTCCATATGCGATGGTGACTGCTGCGAACGGGCTGGGTAACCTTGAGCTCGCCGATGACGAAATCGCGATCAACGAATGGCTGGCGGAGGACATCGGCGCCGCCGTCGGCGACACGCTGACGCTGACGTATTTCCTTCCTGATGAAGGCGACCGCTTAGTGGAAGCTTCGACGACACTCACCGTCGCCAAAATCGTCCCGCTTGAAGGCGAATTCGCCGACCGCACGCTCACACCTGACTTCCCGGGTCTGGCCGAGGCGGACACGCTCTCACGCTGGGACGCTGGGCCCGCGATCGAACGCTCACGTATCCGCGACAAGGACGAGGCCTATTGGGATGACTACCGCGCGACGCCCAAGGCCTTCATCAACCTCGAAACCGGACAACGGCTGTGGTCCAACCGCTTCGGCACGCTGACCGCGATCCGCTTTGACAACGACGTCACCGAGGCAGACCTGCTCAATCGCATTGATGCCGAGGCGCTGGGCCTGGTCGTAACCGATATCCGATCACAGGCCGATGCTGCCGCGGTCGGCACGGTGGACTTTGGGCAACTCTTCCTCTCTCTCTCGGGCTTCATCATCATCGCCGCAATCGTATTGGCTGCGATGCTCTTCGCGATGTCCGCCGAGCAACGCGCACGGCAGCTCGGCACACTGTTGGCGTTGGGCCTGACGCGGCGGCAGGCCGGGCGGCTGTTGCTCGGTGAGGGCTTCATCGTCGCGCTGGCTGGTTCGCTGCTGGGTGTGGCGGGCGCGGTGCTCTACGGGACGCTCGTGACACAGGCGCTTGCGGGCGTTTGGTCCGGCGCGGTCGCGGGGTCGGCGGTCCTGCTGCACCTCTCCGTCACGAGTCTGATCACCGGTCCTGTGGTCACGCTTATCATCAGCCTGATCGCGATGGCGCTGTCGATCCGCGGCCTGACCCGGCACGACGCACGCGCGCTGCTGGCAGGCGGGGTCGGCAAAGTGTCCGGGCCGGCCACGATCCCCCGGCCCGTCAGGCACGTTGCGATCGTAATGTCCCTCATCGCTGCCGTGCTGATCGCCTTGACCAACGCTAACACCGGGATGCGGGCCGCACTGATCGGCTTCGCGGCCGGTGGGTTCGCCTTTGTCGGCGGGCTGCTGCTGCTCTATGCCCTGCTGATCAAGTCACCGGGCAAGGCCAAGCCCACAGGCCTGCTCCGCTGGCACAACGCGCTGCCTTTCTTGAACCTCACTCGCCGCCGCGGCCGTACGCTGGCGGGCGTGTTTATGCTCGGTGCCGGGCTGTTCCTCGTCTACGCCGTGTCCGGCTTCCACCTCAGCAGCAGCGACGACCCGACCGACCGCGCATCGGGCACGGGCGGGTTCACGCTGCTTGTCGAGACCGGCCAGCCCATCCGCTACGACCTTAACACCGCGCTCGGCAGGGACCACTACGCGCTGAGCCAAGAGGAGCTGCCACCGGGCTCGGTCGTGCCCCTGCGTGTGAGTAGTGGCGATGATGCGAGCTGCCTGAACCTTAACCAGACGCCGACGCCGCGCCTGCTCGGCGTCGATCCCGAACTGCTTGCTGAGCGCGACGCGTTTCGGTTCTTCAATATGGCGATGGTGCAGGAGGAGTTGTCATGGGAGCTAGTCCAGCGTGCTGCGGATGAGAACGTCATTCCTGCTATCGCAGACGCCAACACCGCGCAGTGGGCGCTTAAGCTCGCCGTCGGCGATACGATCACGGTCCCTAATGAGCAAGGCCAACCGATCAGGCTCAGGCTCGTCGGCACTATCGAGAACTCGATCCTCCAGGGCAGCCTGATCATCAGCGAACGCGACTTTGAAGCAATGTTCCCATCGACCTCGGGTCACCGTATGCTGCTCGTCGATCCGATTGCCGGGCAAGGCGCGGATGTAACTGCAGAACTGCTCGGCGATGTGCTTATTGACGAGGGCGCGACCATCACACCGACCAATGAGCGCCTCGCCGAGTACAACCGCGTCCAAAACACGTACCTCGCTGTCTTTCAGTCCCTCGGCGGGCTCGGGGTCCTGCTCGGCTCGCTGGGCCTGGGGATCGTCACCGCGCGTAATCTGCTCGAAAGGCGATCTGAACTCGCCCTGCTCAGCGCGGTTGGGCTCAGCCGAAAACGTATCGCCAGGATCGTGCTAACGGAGCACGCAGTGATCCTTATTGTCGGCTTATCACTCGGCAGCGCGAGCGCCTGGTTCGCGACGCTGCACGCTCAGAACAGTTCTGGCTCGATCCCATGGACCACTGCGCTGGCCTATATCGCCCCACTGCTCGCCGGCCTCGCCGCGATCGTGCTCGGCCTGCTGCCTGCGCTCAGCGGCCGCCTTACCGATGCGCTACGCAACGATTGATATCGTTGCTATATCTGACGCTTCATCACAAGCCAGCCGGTCTTCCAGCCCGTGCTGTGTTCGTTGCGGCCGATAAACTCCGGTACAAGCTCATTAAGGATAATCAGCTTGATCGCCTCGCTGCATGATGACTCACAAACAAGTCTTCGGCGTAAAGGGATGGCAAAAGCATCATTCGATAGCCTGATCGATATTCAAATCAGGTAGACCTGGCTCTCAATCGATTAAAATAAACGCCGGTCCCAATTAATCACAACGACATTGAAGCAATATGGAAAGCGAAGTGATCGATAACCCCGAGCCGCCTAAGACGCAGGAGCTGTCCTGCGAGATCACGCTGGAGTACAGCGACCGGGTAAACTTCGCGATGCAGCAGAACAGCGTGCCCTGGGTGGACAGGGTCACACTCACTTCATCGTATGATGGGCCGCTGCACAACCTGACGATCTGCCTATCCCTCGACAACGATGAGGCCGAGCCATGGACCACGAGGCTGGCAAGGCTGGACCCTGGCAGCAGCGTGACACTCAGCGCTGAGGGGTTTGTGCTATCGGTGAAAGAGCTGGCGAAACGGACCGAGGCCCAGCACTGCACGATCCGGTGTGAATTGTCCTGCGAGCAAGGCACCGCCAAGGCTTCCTACCCGGTCGAACTGTTGCCCTTTGATCACTGGCCCGGCGTAGGCTACTTCGCGGAGCTGACCGCGGCGTTTGTGACACCCAACCACCCGAAGGTTGCCGAACTGTTGCAGGCCGCGCGGCAATCGCTGGGTGACCTCAGTGACTCCGATGCGCTCGATGGTTACCAATCCAAGAGTCGGCAACGCGCTTCGCTGATCGCGGAAGCCTGTTTCAACAGCGCCACCGCGCAGGGTATCGGCTACATCAACCCGCCCGCCAGCTTCGAGACCACCGGGCAGCGCGTCCGGTTGATCGACCGTGTCGTCAGTGAGAAGTTCGGTACCTGCCTCGACACCTCGCTGATACTGATGTCGCTGTGGGAGCAGTGCGGGATGCACCCGCTGCTATTGCTCACACAGAGCCATGCGATGCCCGCGGTATGGACCCACGACACACACTTGGCCCAGACCGTGATCGACGAGCCTGCTCGTATCCGTAACCTCATCGAACTCGGCGAGGTGCTGCCCGTTGAGTCGACACACCTGACACAACAAGGCTCAAGCTTCACAGGGGCGATCGACGCGGCCAAGCGCACCATGCAGGAGGCGGGCGACACGTTCTGCGCGATCGACATCCACTCGGCCCGCAAGCGTGGGGTGCGCCCCCTGCCCCTGCGGTCGGACGGTGAGGCGGGGGTTGATGTAGACGCCTTGGCGACAGAACAAGTCAACCACGCAAACAGCACGATCGACCGCGTCGCCCTCGCTGAACGCGCCGAGGCCTGGTCGGCCGATCACACCAGTGCTGAGCCAGAGGATCAGAGCGCATCCGGCCGTGTTACGCGGTGGCAGAAACGCCTGCTCGATCTATCGCTGCGGAACCGGTTGCTGAACTTCAAAGAGACCGGCCGGACACTGCCGCTGACCATACCAGACCTGCCCCTCGTGGAAAACATGCTCGCCGACGGGCAATCGTTTGAGGTCCTGCCCAAGCTTGACGACAGCGAAGACTTCCTGGCCGAGGAACTCAAAGACCATCGGCTGCGTGCCCAGGCAACCGACGCCGAGTCGAACAAACGTCTGCTCAACCTCTACCGCACCGCGAAGTCAAGCATCGAAGAAACTGGCGCGAACATCTTGTATCTTGCGATGGGACAACTCAAGTGGTACGAGCATGACACCGCCGACCAGCCGCGATACGCCCCGCTCGTCATGTTGCCGATCACGCTGACGCGCACCTCGACCGGTGGTGGGTACGCGTACCGGATCGGGCTCAACGACGAGCCGCTGTACCCCAACGTCACGCTGCTCGAGAAGCTCCGTACCGACTTCGGCATCGTCGCCAACGAACTGGATAATATGCCCGAGGATGAGCACGGGCTGGACATCGAACTGCTTTTTCGCAACTTCCGCAGCGCGATCCGTGATGTGCCCAACTGGGAGGTCATCGATGCCGCATCGATCGGGCTGTTCTCGTTCAACAAGTTCTTGATGTGGAAGGACCTTCAGGAGAAGGCGGATAAGCTCAAAGAGAACCGGCTGGTCCGGCACCTCATCGACCTGCCCGAAGCGGACTTTGATGCCGAGCCGTTCCCCGACAGCGCGGAACTCGACGATCGGCTCGAACCCGATGGCCTACTTTGTACGCGGGACGCGGACTCATCACAGCTTACCGCGGTCTGCGCCGCGAAGGACGGGCGCTCGTTTGTCCTGGAAGGCCCGCCGGGCACAGGCAAAAGCCAGACCATCGCCAACATCATCTCCGACGCCCTCTCGCGCGGCCGACGCGTCCTGTTTGTGGCGGAGAAGATGGCGGCATTGTCGGTCGTCCGTAAACGGTTGGAACAGGACGGCCTCGGCGCGTTCTGCCTGGAACTGCACTCGGCCAAGGCCTCAAAGAAGCAGGTCCTCGCGCAGATCGAAGAGAGCCTGAACGCCCCGCGCGGCGGCGAGCCTGGCAACTGGGACCGGCTCTGCGGTGAGCTTGGCACGACACGCGACCAGCTCAACGCCTACGTCCGGGCTATGCACGAGCCACGCGGCACCGGCGAGAGCTTGTACCGCATGATCGGCCGGCTCAACCGCCTCGGTGAAGGCCCGGTTACCGAGCCACCGACCAAGACACCCGCCGACACATCCGAGGCCCAGCTACAAGCCTGGCTTGACGCGATCGCGACGCTGCAGGAACGCGCCAGGCCCATCGACCCGCACAACCAGCACCCGCTGCGCGGTATCGGGACTTGCGCTTGGAGCTTTTCGCTGCCCGAGCAATCCAAGGCGGTCATTCTGTCAGCGATCGAGCAGTCGAAACAACTCCAGCGAGCTGTTGTATCGTTCTTTACGTCGGCCGGCTCGGAGGTCGATGCCAACACACCTAAGTATGAATCGGTCAAAGCACTACGAACCCTCGCAGGGCTGCTATTACAAGACGAGCAGCCCGATCCCGGCCTGCTGACAGGCACGCACGCAAAGGCGCTGCGTAAGCGTGTCCGTGAAGCCATCGTACTAGGGCGCCAACGCGATGAAGAGCGCGATCAACTCTTGCAGGACTACCACGAGGAGTTCTTCGGCCTCGACCACCTCGTCCATATCGATGCGATCCGTCGCCACCTCAAGCGAAACGCGTTGATGCGCTTCTTCACCGCGGGCGGTGTTACGAAACCGCTCAGCCCCCATGCCAACAACAAACTGCCCCCACTGCCCGAGGTTGTCAAACACCTCGAACAGCTTGGCGGGGTGAAAAAGCTCGAAAAGCAACTCAGAGACCTTACCGATGTGGGCCAAGCGCTCGGCCCGGCGTGGAATATCACCAACGCGGACTGGCAAGCGATCGAGGGCTTAGCCCATTGGTGCGAACAGTTCGCCGACCAACTGGCAATCATCGAATCCGACCCCTCGCTAACGGGTCTCAGCGACCAACTCATCGCGATCGCCGGTACACCTCGCCCCGCGGCGCTCACCCAGTCGTGCGAGACACTTGCCGCGGCCTGGCGGGCTTGGGCGGAGCAGTGGCGTCAGGTCGAGCAGACGATGCAAACCAATAACGAGCAAGCCTTTGGTAAGGATGCCTCCAACTGGCTCGAGACCGTTCGAGCCACCCTGCAGCGATGGGCCGACCACCTCGGCGAACTCAATACCTGGTGCAGCTACCGTGCTGTACGAGATGATGCCCTCGCGCTGGGCCTGACGGAGCTCATCGATGGCTATGAGACCGGCGGCTTGCCCTTACAAGACCTCGAAACGATCTTCTGGCGGGGCTTTGGCAGCGCGTGGTTCGCAGCAGTAGCCGACCGGGTCGAAGCGGTACGAAGCTTCAATGCACCGGCTCACACGGCCGCTGCCGAGCGTTTCCGCCTGCTCGATAAGCAGATGATCGAGCTGACGCGTCACCTCATCGCTGCCCGACTCGACGAGGGCCGGCCGCGCCCAACCAGCGCCGTTGCTTCGCAGTCGGAGATGGGCATCCTCCGCCGCGAGATCGAGAAGAAACGTCGCCACCTCCCAACGCGGAGGTTGATCGAGTCGGTGCCGACACTACTCCCAAGGCTCAAGCCCTGCTTCCTGATGAGCCCGCTGTCGGTGGCGCAGTTCCTTGCCACGGAGCTGCCGCCGTTCGACCTTGTCGTCTTCGACGAGGCCTCGCAGATCCCGGTGTGGGACGCGATCGGTGCGATCGCCCGTGGCAAGGAAGTCATCGTTGTCGGCGACTCCAAGCAGCTGCCCCCCACTACCTTCTTCAGCACGCTCGAAGACGAAGAAGACACCGATCTCGATGACCACGCTATCGACGACATGGAGTCGATCCTCAAAGAGTGCAACGCGTCGGGCATCCCCGCGCTGCGTCTGCTCTGGCACTACCGCAGCCGGCACGAAACGCTGATCACCTTCTCCAACCATCACTACTACCAGAACGAACTTCACACCTTCCCCTCGCCGGTCGAGCGGTCCGACGAGCTCGGCGTCACATTCCGCCATATCGAAGGCGGCGTCTACGACCGCGGCGGCAGCCGGACCAACCGCGCCGAGGCCGAGGCAGTCGTCGAGCAGGTCGTCACGATGCTGCTCGATACAGCCGATAAGGACTCGATCGGTATTGTCACCTTCAGCCAGGCCCAGCAAACGCTGATCGAAGACCTG
Organism: Planctomycetota bacterium; assembly: GCA_039024275.1. Classification (GTDB taxonomy): domain Bacteria; phylum Planctomycetota; class Phycisphaerae; order Phycisphaerales; family Phycisphaeraceae; genus JAHQVV01. The sequence continues at coordinate 26,415 of JBCDKD010000061.1, forward strand.
CTCGACCAGGCCAGGCAGGACACACCGGGCATCGAGCGGTTTCTGACAAATGAAGTCGATGAGCCGGTGTTTGTCAAGAACCTTGAGAACGTGCAGGGCGACGAACGCGACGCGATCATCTTCTCGGTCGGCTACGGGCCCGATCAGGACGGTAAGCAGAGCATGAACTTCGGGCCGCTGAACAAAGAAGGCGGTGAACGACGACTCAATGTCGCGGTCACGCGTGCGCGCCGCCGTCTCATGGTCTTCTCGTCAATGACCAGCGAGGCGATCGATTTGCGACGAACGCGCGCTAAGGGTGTCCGCGACTTCAAAACCTTCCTCGAGTTCGCGGAACACGGGCCGCAAGCGATCCCCGACTACGAGGCGGCGACCGACGAACTCGATTTCAAAGAGGGCTTTGAGCGCGTCGTGTACGACGCGCTGACCGAGCACGGCTGGGAGGTCGATACCCGCGTCGGCTGCGCGGGCTATCGCATCGACCTTGCGGTGAAAGACCCCAGCAACCCGGACCGCTACCTCGTCGGCATCGAGTGTGACGGCAGGTCCTATCACGGCGCGAAGACGGCCCGCGACCGCGACCGCACCCGCGAATCCATCCTTGAAGGGCTGGGCTGGCAGATCGAACGCGTCTGGTCCACCCAATGGCAGGTCAACCCAAAAGGCAGTCTGCGGCAGCTGCTCGACCTGATCGAGCAGGCGGTTGCTCAGTCAAGAAAAATAGAAGAAGAGGACAAACCCCAGGCCATAGAGCAAGCAGCTATCGAGCCAGAGCTGATCGATTCCCAGGACGATGATTCGGACTGGCTTTTTTCGAAAGCAAAAGTAGAGAATGACAAGGGCAATAGGCCGCCGATCTACGAGCCCACCAACCTGACCCAGCGCGACACCGCGGTTAAAGACCTCTATGCCGCCTCGGCGGACGACCGCATGATCAAGACGCTCTCCAAAATTGTTGAGTACGAAGCGCCGATCACCGAAGAGCTAGCTGTGCGAAGACTTGCCGAGGGTTTCGATCTTTCGCGTACGACGCAGCGCTTCCGTGAACGCTTCGACGAGGTGCTCGACCGCGCGGTCGCACAGGGCCTAATCAAGCGTGAGGCCGAAGTGCTGTGGCTTCCGACACAGGACGCATCGGCTTACACCGCGGTGCGGATCGCCGATGAAAACGAGGCCTCGCTGCGTGATATCGAAGACATCCCTCTGATCGAACAGGTCAACGCCTGTGCTCACATCCTTAGCCAACAGTATGGCCTGCCCCGCGAGGACCTTATCCGTGAAGCAGCCAAGCTCTTTGGCATCAGCCGGGCGACGGCAAGAGTCGCCGAGCAACTCGGTCAGGCGGTGCAGGTGATGGTCGATCGCGGCGAAGCACAAGAGACCGACGGCAGGGTCACGCCCATTTCGTAAAGACTCGAATACCTGCACTATTCTTCTCGCGTGTAGTCGTTGATGGCCTTGCGCAGCATGGCCGGCTTGTTGATCTCTTTGCCATCGCCTCAGCGGAACACCGGGTCCCACTCCTCCGAGTCCGGCGTCGGCTCGAACGACCAGTGCAGCAACATCATGGGGTAGTACAGCAAGAAAGGCTTGCCCGACCTGGCCTGGCGGTCGATGAAATCGTTCGGGTAGTCTGTGACGAGGTCCAGACCGTACTCGCCGTTCTTGAAATCCTTCTCCTCGCCGTTGATCTCGAGCCCGGGGTTGGAGAACCAGTTGGGCCGGCGGATCAATTGCCAGAGGCAGTACTTATCGAAGCCAAACTTGTTTGGCCCTTCAAAGCCGCCACGCAGCTGCCACTTGCCGACAATGCACGTCGCGTAGCCCGCGTCCTGGAGGATGTTCGCAAAGGTTGTGGTGCCGGGCTTGAGCTCGCCGAAGACGGTGTAGCTCCGGCTGTTGTAGAGCCCCGACATAATCTGGACACGCGTCGGAGTGCAGATCGGCTGCGCATGCCCACGCGTAAACCGCACTGCCCGCTTAGCCAGCGAGTCCAAGTTCGGCGTCTCGTAGGTCTCGCCCCCGTTCGCCACAACACATTCATAGCCCATGTCATCGGCCATGTCCGCACGATATTCGGCCGCTGCGATGAGGAAACCGATACCGAGCAAACAGAGACAAGCAAGATACTGCAGCAGCGAATCGCAAATTCGATCAATCGCAATTGTAATCCTCCCCTAAAACTGACTCATTGAAAAGTAGAGGCTCCCCCTACAATCCCCTAACCCAGGAGCCTTTGATGAAGACCAGCAAGTTCAGTGAATCGCAGATCGTTTCGATCCTCAAGCAGCAGGAGTTGGGTGTGA
>JBCDKD010000062.1:0-27715 GCA_039024275.1 Planctomycetota bacterium
GAACCGAGCAGTGGGCTGTAGCGGCCTTCAGTGCGGGGAGTCCGCCGGACCGCGGACCTCACGGTTTTTCTTTACCGGAGGCCAGCCCTGCCCACGACCCCGCCTCAAGTCGATCCCATCTTCACCCCCGATGAATGGCAATCCATCTTCCGGGGGCTGTCCCTGTCGCCGAGGCAGGCGCAGGTCGTCCGCATGCTCTTCGACGGCTACTGCGACAAGCAGATCGCCGAGCAACTCGGCATCTCCGTCCCCACCGTCCGCTCCCACCTCCAACGGCTCTACGCCCGGTTCCGGGTCCAGGACCGCACGGCCCTGGTCATCTACATCGTCGCGTGGTTCCGGCAGACCGATCCACGACCAACCACCCCTTCATCAAGTGAACCAAACCATGACATCCAATCCACGACATCCGATTGATACCTTGCCCGACCCCGGAAGTGGGCTACGCTCGTTGCTTCCCTCTGCCGCACAGTTTGCCGCGTATCGGCTGAATCAGCCACGCGGATGGAGAGGGTATCGCCGGCTGCAGCCGCCGGCCCGGAAGGTTGAAAGGATCGCCTTGATGCAGTGTCGTTCAATGACGGAAGTGGCCCGAACCATCCTGCTGTCCCTGATCATCGGCTTGGTCGTACCGTCCTACGCCGACGCCTTCGTCATCGACATCGATATCGCCGGCGCGGAGAGCATCGATGGGTATCTGTCCCCGAACAACGACTCCATGATCATCGACGTCGCCTCCCTGGCCGGCTACGCCCAGGGGACTCCATTGACCGTGACCGGCGTCGGCGGCAGCGGCTTGCAGGTCAGGACGACGTTTGCGTTCGAGGACCCCCGGTTTGCGGACTCGACCACGCTCATCGCCGAAATGTCCTGGATGTTCGCGGCGGTTGAGGGCGGCGCGAACGTGGTGGTGACGCCAGCACCTGGTTACGCGTTCGGCGGTGCCCCGGTCGGGTTGCCCGACTTCGACATCGTCAATTTCGATGAAGCCGGCGTCGCTCCGCTTGAGCTGCCCAGTGGGGATTTGTACATCGAGTTCTTCGAGGAAATCGACAACGTAGCGGGGGCCCGGGACGCCAAGTGGTCCGCAGGAACCATCCATGTGCAGGGTGTCGTGGTGCCCGAGCCCGGTACCGCGGCCTGCCTGGGCCTCGCCCTCGCATGCCTGTTTGTTCGCTACAGACCCAAGCCGTATCGGATGCCGGGGCGTGCTGACGGCCGCAGCATCTGCCGCCGAGCCACATGATTCCGCTGCCTCGCAGGGCGGGTCGGTGTTGCTCGGAGGCACACGATCTCCATGACTCGACCAAGCACGGGGCAACCGACGCGGCGTCCGACCACCGCCCGAGAGGCGTAGAACAAGAACCGCGCAAAGAGGTTTTCGGAAGAGGAAGAAACCCCAGCCATATTCCCCAACTCATAAACTCTATCGGAGCAAAACAATGCGAAGTAACCGAACCGGATTGATTGCGATCACCCTGACATCCATCTTAATTCTGCTCACCGCCCCCGCGTCCGCGGCCCCCATCAAGACCGGCATCCTGACCCTCGACTTCACGTCCGGGCCGCTGGCGGGACAGCAAGTCGTAGGCAGCTTCACGGTCGATGAGTCGCTGCTGACCGGATCCGGCGTCGAGCAATTGGTCCCCACCGACGCAAGCCTGCTCATCTTCGGCGGCACGTCCAAGCGGGGCTTCCTGAGCCTGGACGTCACGATCGATGGCAACGCGTTCTCGCTCGACGACGACTTTGACTACCCGGAACTGCCGGTGCTGTTCTACGAGGACGGCGTGCCGGTCGCGTTTGATTTCTTCATGACGGACCCGAACGTGCTGGGCGACAGCGACCCGTTCTTGAACGTCCTGATCGATCCCGAGCTAATCATCGGTGCACCGGTCGGGACGAACGAACTGGTCTACCGACCCGATGGCTCAAGCTTCGACAACGAATCCACCGGCACCGCCGCATTTACGGTCGTGCCCGAGCCGGCTACCGCGATGCTCCTGTTGCCCCTTGGGTGGGCGCTGGCGCGGCGTCACCACAGGGCCACGGTCGCGAGCCATTGAGCCGGGCGACTATGACAAGCCGCCGCGCCCTTCAACCACGGCATGTGAGGCGCTGTTGGGACGCCGACAGGTAGCTCACTCGGTCGTAGTCGTTGAGCCGGTACAAGTCTCGCTGGGCATGCGGGTCATAAGGCGGCTGAAGCGACGGGCCGTTCATGCCCCGTTGGTCCCGCAGGTGATTCTGAATCTGGTGGCGTTGGGGGAAGATTTCGTGCTGGTAGACGTTCATCGCGTGGCTCCTGCTGATAGGTGTAGGTCCGGTCCAAGGGCATAGCGGGCGGACCGGGCAGAAGATTTCAGTCTGCCCCCACTGATCATGACCTGCCTCGCATCACCCATCGGGCGTGTTCCCTTCGCCACCACGGCCGTCCAAGCTGTTCACGCAATGGGTTGAGCACCCGGTGATGACACCGGCCGACCCGGCGGCCGCTGCCGCAAGGACACGCCTGCTTGTTCGCCAGCCGCTTGCGTCGCCCCAGTAACCCCATCATCTGCACGCATGCTGTTTCGGATCGAATGCCAAACAGGGCTTGGTAGTCGTCGAGCAGGCCATCATCCCCGTGGTCAAGCCCCGGAGTCCACTCTTTGCCCGTCTGAGCCAGATACGAGTACCCCGCCAGGAACGGGACGATGCAGCGGTTGATGAAACCGAGGAGCGTGGGCTCCGCCGCGAGCGCCAGGTGCAGCCGCACCGGTGATCCAAGACACAACGTACCATCCGGATTGGTGTGGTAGTCCCGGGGCACGCGTCCTGATCGCTCACGTACCGCGGGCAATGACCTCGGGAAACGCCAGGGGATGTCGATGCCGATTTCATAGGCATCGCGAATCGTGCCGGCGCCGGCGAGTTCGGCGTCAAAGCGCAACTCGCCACGCAGGCAGACCCGATCAGTATCCGAGGACGGCACGACACGTAAACCGCTGTGCGTGTCCAGAACCTCGCTCAGGCCCAATCGACGCCACGCTAGGGTGACGGCGTCAGCCATTCCGTCTCCACGGCCGTGGCGCCGAACCGACAACAATCGACGGCGCAGCTCTTGGGGCATCGGCCTCGCCGGCGAGCGCCCGGCAGCGTTCGTCAGGAACATCTATCCCGAACCCGGTTTCGGCCAGGTCCGCGAGCCCGCGGGTGCCGATGGTACCGGCCAGTCGGCGGGCGTCCGCACAAGCCTGCTGGTGCCACGCACGGAAGCTCTGCTCGAGCTGCGGGTCGTCTTTCCACTTGTCCGCGAAATCCTCCGCCGGGTCCACCGGGTTGGGCACCCGTGGCTCCTGGGTCTGGATCAGTCCAGGCATCCGGTCGAGGATGTTCGACAAGGCGGAGAACAGATCGGCTTCGCCCTCATACGCCTCCGCGGAGAGCGTGGAGATGATGATGGAGATGGGCTTCAGCTCCGGCTTGTCCCGGAACATCACATCGCGGTGCCGCTTGAGGATCTGGATGGCCCGCTGCAACGGGGTCTTCCACTCGTACGCGGGCACGTCATCGACGGAGGCATAAGCCCGCTTTTCCACGAGGGCGAGCTGGCGCTGCCGGGCGACGACCTTCATGCGTTCCTCGAACCACAGCGCGTAGCCCCTCGGGTTGCTCCGCGGCCAGTCGTCCGAGATCAACGTGTAGTTCGGGCGGGTCTTGTCTGTGATCGCCAGCGCGTGATCGGCCTGTTCCGCCGGAATGCCTTGTCGCACGAGCAACCGCTTGAACGCCTTGTCATCGGGGATGGCCGGCAGGATGTCCATGTGGAAGCGGACCTCGTCGGCGTAATCCAACCGCCAGCACCGCTTCTTCTCGGCGACCGGTTCCTTCACGCCCTTCGCCTGCGCGTAAGCCCGCACCTCCTCACCCACCAATCGCTTCAGATCGGCCTGGCTCAGGTCCGCCTTGGAGAGCAGTGTCAGGACCGACACTAGGTCCAGGTCGTACTCCTCCGCATCCGACAACGGCCGAATGACGGTCCCCAGCCGGAACGAACCCTGCGGATACACCGCCGGATCGAACTGGGCAATGCTCGAAGCCTCACGGTGGAACCACTCGGCCAGTGACTCATAGCGGCGTTTGGCCAGCTCGTAATAGTGCGGGGGAATATCGAGGAGCTCAACGAAGTGCTCGAGGATGCGGTTTGCCTGTTCTCGGTGCTCAATCATGCTGTTGGGTCCTTTCGGAGGTCGAGGGCGGGAGCGAACCCACCCAGCTTGTTGTGTTGGTCGTAAACCACCCATGCCAGGTCGGCCTTGGGCTGGCGGATGCGGCCCAGCTCCACCGCGACCGCCACGGGTGCGGCGGGAAAGACATGGAGCACCGCATCTTGGCCATGGGCTGCCTTGATCCGGTCCATCAGGGCACGCACTGTCTGACGAAAAGCCTCCAGTTGGCTACGGCTCCGCAACCAGTCGTTGTGAGGCTGATCGAGCGTCACCCGCCAGATCGATACCGGCCCATCCAGGGCGGCCTTGATGCGGTCATCGGCGACGGTGCCACTGAGGGCGATGACCAGCGCGGGTGTGCCGTTGGTTGAATCGGGCTCCTCAACCCGAATCTCGTCGGCGGGCGGATCATCCAGCCAACGCCAGGTTGGCGGCTCGCGGTGCCGTTGGTAGACATCCACCTCCACTAGGTCGGTCAGGAGCATGCCCAGCCGGATCAGCAGCGGCTGGGGGGCTAACGCGAACACCGACAGATGCCCCAACTCACCGCGTGCCATCGGCTGCCGGACACGGCTCTCAAATCGCTGTTCCAGATTCCTGGCCTCCTCGGCCCAGAATTCCGGGGTGTGGTCACGGGTCATACCGTCCACAGACCCGAGTTCGATGACGCTGTCGCTCGCGGGGTGCCGATCGGGGAACAATGCCCCCGAAGTTGATTCATATGTCAGCGGCGATCCGTACTCGCCGATATTGGCCCCGTACAACACGATGCGGCTGCCCATCTCCGGGCTGATGCCGGTGGCCAGCTCGACCCGCTCCTCATGCTGCTGCTTCCATGACCGCAGCAGCTCAACGGTGTAGCGCCCGCCGTCCGCGGCCTGGTCCATCTTCCGGTGGCAGTCGTGGCAGACGAGCATCAGGTTCCCCACCCGATTCAACTCCGTACGTTCGATACCGTCGTTGCCACGGGCCCCGGAAGGGCTGAAGGCGTAGATGTGCGCCTTCTCCGCGATGTTGACCGGCTCCTGGGTGACCGGGGACTTCCACAGCGGGCGGTTGCAGCCAAGGAACTGGCAGCGGCCGGCGGCCCTAGCCCACAGCACGCACTGATCCGCAACCGGGATCGACCGGGAAGGCACCTCGGCGGGTTGTAGATTATCGATCGCCTTGTCTACCATCGTCGCCTCCTCAGTCGCTTGGGGTGAGTGTTCTTCGCAGGAGATACGCCCAGTTCGGGTCGAAGGAGGCGAAACACCAGCAAGAGGCCTAAGAGCAACAACGCCCACCAGGGCAACGCGGTGAGTAGCGCCCAGAGCATCGAAGCGGCCTGAAGCAACGCAGCCAGCAGGATCTGGATCGGATCGATCGGCAATTGGATGTTGTTCATACGATCACGTCCTGTCAGTTCGCAATTGGGCGCTCCCAAGCAACCCGAAACCTCGGGCAAGGCCATATTGGGACCAGACCTTGCCCCCGTAGGTTTAAGCGAATCGCCGTTACAGATCGCGCCCTAAACCCGAAAATGGCTCTCGGGAGGCTTGTGGTAAGCTGTAACGGCATTTCGCTAAGAGTGGTGGACAAACAGAACGGGGTGTCCGGGATGGCAGATGAACCAGTGCAAACCGAGCAGCAAGATGAACTGATCCTGAAGCTTTGGGACGGCGATGAGTCCGTCAAAGCGGAATTGCTGCGCCTCTTCTCGGCCAGGGTCGAGGCCGCCATCTGGCGGGAGTTCCCGGCCCTCACCGAAGTAGAGGCGGAAGACGTCGTCGCCGAGGCCATCAAGCGTTTCTGGGAGTGGCGTGAGAACTACGACCCAGAGTCAGCCAACCTTCAGACCGTCATCTATGGGATCGCGGTCAAGGTCGCCTCGGAGTTCCGGTCAGGGCGATACAAATGGCAGAAGATCCGGTTCCGGCAGGTGGAGGACGCGGTCGGCCTGTTTGATGGGACTCGCCATGCGGACCCGGCTGACACAGAGGAACCCGATCCCGAGCCTCCCGAACCCGAGGAGGGCTTGCTGGGTGACGTCCGGGCCGCGTTCGCGTCACTGCCGGCACTCCAGCAGGACATCCTCAGGGCCTACGCCGACGCCGAGGCCAGCGAGTTCGAGTTGGATGCCGGGGACCTGGGTAAGGAACTCGGCATCAAGCACAAAGACGGGGTCCCAATCCCCGCCGTGACGATCCGTGTCTATAAATTGCGTGCCAAGGAAGCAATCGAGAAGAAGCTGGCCCGCGCGGGCCATGACCTGAAAGCGAAGGGGTATACCGATGGCTAAGCAGAACCCCGACCTCCGATTCGACCGGCTGATCAAGGCAGCGCTGGTGCCCAAGGGCCACCGCCCCCGCACGCCCGAAGAGATCGATCAGATGCTCAACCTGATCGACGCCTCCGAAGTCGGCGACCAGAAGCTGCAGCGGATGCTCCGTAAGGTCAACGGCGAAGAGCCCACATTCGTTGAGCCCGAACCCGTAGTGCCGCAACCAGGCAACAACGAGCTCACCGCGGCCGAGCGAGAGCTCGTGGCGCTCTACAAGTCTCAAGGCAAAGACCTCCCGCCAGAGATCCAGGAGAAGCTCAAAACCATGGAAGAACGTGCCAGCCAGCCACCAGACGAAGAGGAGCCGGACGACGGTGGCTGATACTTCCTGGAAGCTTGAATACGCAGCCCGTGAGCATGCCATTCAGAGAGGAGAAGAGCTGGCGGGTGCGAACGGGTTCACCACCTACCCGGTGGACCCCTTCGTGATCTTGCGTCGCGAACGCCAGCTGATCCATCCCGAAGGAGATGATTTCGGCGATGCGTTCGACGGGCGTCTGAGCTATGTCGGCCCACGCTTTCTGCTCTGCTACAACACCAAGTACAACGTATGGCCCAAGCGTGGACCGCACCACCCCAAGGTGCGATTCACCATTGCTCATGAGTTGGGGCACTACTACCTCGAGAACCACCGGCGATACCTGGTCCAGGAGAAGAAACCACACGGCTCGCTGAGCGAGTTCGAGTCACACAGCCGCGTCGAGCGTGAGGCCGACTGCTTCGCCTCGGGTTTGCTGATGCCCAATGGTCTGCTCGGCCCACGCGTGAACTGTGAACTCGACGCGACCGTGGACACGATCAAGACCGCCGCGACTGATTTCGACGTCTCGCTCACCAGCATGATGGTCCGCTGGACGCAGGTGTCCCACTTCCCCTGCGCGACGCTGTGCGTCCGCGGCGGTTTGATCCAGTGGGGCTTCGTCTCCGAAGCGTTCCGGGCAGCGGGTTTCTGGCGGGCGCGGCGGAACCAGAAGCCGACCAGCAGGCAAGGCGGCGCGTTCCTTGCACAGCACTCCAACTTGACGCGGTTTGCGGAAGGCACCGGACGCGGGTTTTCAACCGACTGGATCGAATCCGACGGCAAGCGTGTGCCGGTGGATGAGTTCTACGTGGTGATCCCCTACAGCCAGTGCGTGCTGGTTTTTCTGACCGCGGACGAGGACGATCTGCCCAAGCGATGGCATGATTATGAAGATTGATTCTTCGGTTCAAAGGACCGTTTCAAATGTAAAGGGAAACGCCCTCCGTGCCTGCACCCACTGCCCCCAGTTCAAAACCACACCCGATCAGCTGATCTTGCCGTGGAATGGGGGTTGTCGTTTGAATTTCAATTGAATTGACCAGCCTATGGGTGCAGAGCCGTAGGCACAGAAATGAAACCAAGAGTCTTAACACCTGAGGCAGACCATGTGCCACGTAACGCCTCCCCTATTCATATCCCGACTTGCTCTGGCAGTGTGCCTTCCGCTCAACCCGCACACTCAACTGCGCAAAGATCACCCTCGCGGCCATTAATGCCAACAGTGTAAACGCAACCAGAGGAAACCAGCCGGGAAATAACTCTGTGTCTTGACCCGCCTCTGCATTGATTGAGACATCCCAAGTCAACACCACCCAATCGGTTAACAAGCCGAGCATTACCGCAGTCCCGCACACGCCGATGAGGTAGGCGACGGCGCTTCGCCAGCCGAGTTCGCGGCGGACGATGCCGATGGTGGCCAGGTTGGTGGCAGGGCCGGCGAGGAGGAAAACCAACACCGTCCCCGGGCTGACGCCGGCGAGAAGCATCGATGCGGCAACCGGCGTCGATGCCGTCGCGCAGATATACATCGGTACACCGACGAGCATCACTGCCAGCATCGCCAATAAACCGCTACCCCAGGCCGACATTGCTTCGGGTGGGATGAAGGTGTTCATCAGTGCTGCGAGCACGAGGCCGATCGCGAGCCATCCCGCGATGTCTTTGAACAGGTCATCGGTTGCGTACGACCAGGCACTTCGCAGTTTCTGCATGAACGATGGGTTGACCTCCACGCGTTTCTTATCAGAATCGCCGCAACTTCCCGCATCACAGCAGGCCCCGTTAGCTGCTACTTGCGTGCCTTCGGGGTTTTTATAGTCATCATCTTCTGCCTTGAATAAGATTGTGCAGACGCCAGCGACAATCGCACTGATGATGGCCGCGACGGGGCGGGCGACCATCATGAACGGGCCGAGTAATGCGTAGGACAAGGCGATCGAGTCAGCGCCGTTCTCGGGGGTGGCGACAAGGAACGAGACCGTCGAACTATTGGATGTGCCTGATCGCCTGAGTGCGATCGCAGCGGGGATCACGCTGCATGAACATAACGGCAGCGGTGTACCGACCACGGCCGCCTTGATGATCGGCCAGAGCCCACGGCCACCCAGCCAACGCTGGAGCAGCGCGGCAGGCAGCCAAGCCTTGATTACCCCGGCGACCAGCAACCCAAGCAACAGCCAGGGCGCAGCTTCAAGGCTTACCCACCACAACTCTCTCAAGAAGCGGTTCAGGTACTCGATCATGACCATTCAATCTTAGTTTGAATCAATCAAACGATTGCCTCTTACTCGTCATGGTGTACCAATGGCAGAGAGCCGACCGTGCGTGTTCCGTCTGCCGATTCGATCTCAATCCACAGGGCCGCGTCTTCTGTTAACTCGGCTGGGCAGGTTATGTCGGCGTGGTAGTCGCCGTCGGAGCCGAAGGCCTTACCCTTGACCGATCCGGTTGCGGATTCGTTGCCGATCCAGGCGCGGATGGCAGCGGGCGTTGGACCACTTTCGACTTCGATGTCGATATGCAAGGTAACGTTCGGGCCCGGCTCGCCGCCGACCGAGACGTGCAGGACAGAGCCTGCGATCTCGATCTCGCCGAGTTCGCTTTCGGTGCCATGACCGTGCTCATCGCCGTCTTCGTGGCCGTGGCCGTCGTGTTCGGCGTGCTCTTTGTGGTTGTCTTGGTCGTGGTCATGGTCGTCGTGTGAGTCACCGCCACCGCAGCCGGTGAGTAGGAATGCACTGGCGAGAACAGGGGCGAGCAATAGTTTCATGTAGTCAGTCATATCAAGGCTCCTTGGTCTGGGCCGGGCTCTTTCGCCCGACGAGTCGTAAAAAAATCCCCGGGCTCCCTGCCCGGCGGGGTTCGGGTGTGTGCCGAAAGACCAACGCGTAGCCGGCCGGCACAACGATGAGGTTGAGGAAGGTTGAAGTGAGCAGCCCGCCGAGGGTGACGATGGCAAGCGGCGCGAGTAGTTCACTGCCCGGTTGACCCGCGGCGAGTGCAAGCGGGACCAAGCCCAATGCGGCAGAGATCGCGGTCATCAGGATCGGTACGAGCCGCTCCATCGAACCCTGCACGACCGCCTCGGCAGGGGCAACGCTTTCTTCCTGCATAAGGTGGTTGTAGTGGTTGATCAGCAGGATGCCGTTGCGTACCGCGATACCGAACAGCGTAATGAAGCCGACCATGCTGGCGATCGAGATGACCGGCGGGATGTATTGTCCGCCCATCCCGACAAGTGACAGCGTGTTCGCCACGGCTCCGCCGCCCTCGGTCAGGTAGATCGCGATGATCCCGCCGATGAGGGCGAGCGGCATGTTGAGCATGACCAGGACCGCGGCACGCATCGAGCCGGTCGAGATCTGCAGCAGCATGAGCATGACCACGGCGACGACGATGCCCGCGACCAAGATCGTCCGCGATGCCGACTGCTGGGCCTCGAACTGCCCGCCATAGGACACGGTCATGCCGGCATCCGCCACGATCGGATCGACGCGTTCCTGGACCTCTTCGACCAAGTCGCCCAGGTTTGAACCTTCTGCCACGTTCAGCGAGACGACGGCTTTGCGTTGTGCGTTCTCACGGATGATCAGGTTGCTGGAACGCTCGGGCCCGATGTCCGCCACGTCGCTGAGCCGAACGGTTGCGCCGCCTCGACCTTGCAGCAGGATGTCACGGACCTGCTGGATGGACTCGCGTTGATCGGGGGCCAGGCGGACGACCAGGTCGTACAAGCGAATCCCTTGATTCACGACATCCACACGCTCACCGTAGATCGCGGCACGCACTTGCCCGGCGGCGTCCTGCGGGGTTAAGCCGGCGGCGGCCAGCTCGGCGTGTCGGTAACGGATAGGTAGCGATGTGATCATCACCTCACGGTTGGCGTTCACATCGCGTGCCGAGGGTAGTTCTGCGAGTTCACTTTCGATCTGCTTCGCGACTTGCCGTAACTCGTCGAGGTCATCACCGAAGACATTGATGGTGATCGCCGCTGGGGTGCCGGAGAGCACCATGCTCAGCCGGTGCTCAATCGGTTGACCAATCATCGTGGTCATCCCCGGGATGGTGTCCAAGACTTTGTCGATCTCGTCACGGACCGCTTGACGATCGCGGCCGGATTCGACGGTGACTTCGATCTCGGAGTTGCTCACCGGCTCGGCGTGCTCATCGCGTTCGGCCCGGCCGGTACGCCTTGAGACCGAGCGAACACCATCGATCTCCAGCAGCTGCTTCTCGACCTCGGTCGCCAGTCGGTCGCTCTCTACGATCGACGTGCCGGGCGGGGCGAGCAGGAAGACGGTAAACGTGCCTTCGTTGAAGGTCGGCAGGAACGACGTGCCATACGTGCTCGCGAGGAGCAAGACCCCTGCCGTTGCCAGTGCGGCGCTACCGATCACCAATGCACGCAGACGGATCGCACCACGCAAGCACGGCTCGTACACCCGTTTCAGCAGCCGGACCAGGAAACCGTCCTGGTCTTCGTGCTTGCCGCCGAGCTTGCCCTTGAGCAGATACCGACACATCGCCGGCACGACCGTCAACGCGACGAGTAGCGAAGCCCCGATCGACACCATGTAGGTCAAGGCCAACGGCTGGAAGAACCTTCCCTCCAAACCTTGCATAAAGAGCAGCGGTACGAAGACCATGACAATGATGACGGTGGCGAACACCATCGCCGGGCGGATCTCGTTGCTCGCGTCGAAGATGACTTCGACAAAGTCGCGTCGGTCCGCTTCGGGTAGGCCGCGGTTCTGCTTGAGACGACGGAAGACGTTCTCGACGTCGATGATCGCGTCGTCGACGAGCACGCCGATCGCGACAGTGAGCCCGCCGAGCGTCATCACGTTCAGGCCGAGGTTCATGCCGTCCATGATCAGCAGGCCTACCGCCAGCGAGATCGGGATCGCGGTCAGTGTGATCAGCGTCGTCCGGACGTTCATGAGGAACAGCACAAGCACGACCAGCACGATCACGACCGCTTCGAATAGCACGGTGGTGACATTGCTGATCGAGCGTTCAATGAAGTGCGACTGCCGCATGACGTCGCGGTTCAGCTCGACGCCGTCTGGCAAGGCGGGCATGACCTGATTAAACAACTGATCGAGCTGGTCTGTGAGCGCGAGCGTGTTGGTACCTGGTGATTTCTGGATCGAGAGAATGACCGCCGGGCTGCCGCCTTCGGAGGCGGTGCCACGCTTGAGTGCCGGGCCGAGGCGGACATCGGCAACCTGGCCGATGGTGACCGGGACGCCCTCGTGATACTTGACGATGGTGTTGGCGATGTCCTCGGGCCGCGTGACACGGCTCTGTTGACGGATCGGAATCTCAAAGTGATCAACGTCCGGCAGGTAACCGCCACTGGCCGTGCTGTGAGCGCCGCCGGCGGCATCAACGACATCGGAAATCGTCAGATCATAGAGACGCAGCCGCTCTTGATCGACGTTGACCTGGTACTCCGGCAACTCACCGCCGATAGCGACGACTTGCGCAACGCCTGGCACGGCGAGGATCTTGTTCCTCAGCTCAAACTCCGCGAAAGCACGCAGTTCCATCGGGCTGACGGCGTTGTCCGGCGAAGAAAGCGACACCAGCATGATCTCGCCTGCGATCGAGGTGATCGGCGTGATGAACGGCTCGGCATCCTCCGGCAAGCTCTCCCGGGCCGCGGCCAGCCGCTCGGACACAAGCTGCCGAGCGTCGTATTGATCGGCACCCCATTCCAGGTCGACCCAGACGATGGATAAGCCGATCGCGCTCGAACTCCTTACCCGCCGGACGCCGGTCATACCGTTGACCGATGTCTCGATCGGAAACGTGATGTACTGCTCAACCTCGTCGGCGGACAGCCCGCCCGATTCGGTCATGATCGTGACGGTCGGGGCGTTTATTTCGGGGAACACGTCCACCGACATCTGCGGCAGCCGATACCCCGCGTAGCCCACCACGAGCAGCGCGGCGATCAGGACCAGCCCCGAGTACTGCAAGGAAAAACGGATGACGGCTTTCAGCATGTCAGTGCTCCCCTTCGTGGAAGGTGCCGTCGGCGTGGTAGTGCCCGCCTTTCTGGATCGAGCCGCTGACCGAGAGCATTAGCTGGAAGCCACCATCCAGAACGATCTCATCGCCCTCCGCGACGCCGCTTAGCAGCTCGACCCAGCGGCCGTCGTCTCGGCCGAGGTCCGCCTCCATCCGCATCACTTGGTTGGGATTACCAGGTTGCCGTCGGAAGACCACCGGGGTCAGCCCGTCACGCTGGACGGCGGCGAGCGGTATCGCCAGCTCCTTTCTTGCCGATGGATCAACGACGATCTCAAGCTGGGCGGATACTCCGGGACGGGCCCAGTCACTGAGTTTTTCGGGAACCACGAACAGTTCGACCGTCCGGTCATTGGGGTCGGCCTCCAGCCCGAGCACGAGCTGGCCCGACATCACGTCGCTGATCGGAATCGACCGACCTGTCGCGGTTGGCGTAGGCGAGACGATGCGAGCAGAAAGTCCGTCGCGTAGGACACCGAGGTCGCTCTGCAGACCCGAAGCACGGAACCGCAACCGCTCCGGCTGGACGACCGTCAGCACCGAGGTCCGTTCGTCCGCCCATGCACCATTGGTCAGGCCGAACTGTGCGACGACGCCGGCGACATCCGAACGGACCTCAATCAGATCGATTGTGGCCCAGCGTGCTGTCTCCTGTCCCTCGTCATCGATCGCGCGTGCTAACTCGTTTCTGCTGATCCCGGTGATCGCCGCCGCGGAGTCGAGCAGGTAGCTCAAACGTGACTCCGCCATACGAATACCGACCTGCGCCTGTTGTCGATCTGCCAACAACTGCGCCTTGTTTCCCTTCAGCTCCGCGAGGTTGGCTTGCGTGCTACTCAGTTCGGCGCGTGCTTGTGTCAGTGCTTCTGCTCGGCCGCCGCCTGCTTCGTGGAGTGCTTCAAGTCTCTCGACACGCGCCGCCCAGACCTCGACCGCGTTACGCAGGCTCTGCTCGTGCTCTTCGTTTGCTTCGAGAAGCGGGCCGTAGGTTTCAATCTGGGCACGCAGGCGATCGATCTCGGAACCCACCTCAGCGAGTTGCTGTTGAAGTTCGCGCCAACCCGGCGAATCGATGCGGTACAGCACCGCTCCGGCTTCAACCTGCTGCAGTTGGTCCACCGTCAGCTCGACACGACCGGGTACCGGCGTGCGGTACTCGCGACGAGCGGATGGCTGGTACTCGAACCGCCCCGGCACACGCAGGGTCTGTTCGACGCTGCGACGCTCGACCTGGACAAAGCTAATGCCCAGGTTGGTTCGGACAGCCGACGGGATGTTGATCAGGTTGGGGTTTGCGGGAGGCTGCCCGTCAGCAGATCCGTTTGCGCTATCCGTATGACTTTTGTCGTGTGCCGCACCACCATCGCACGCGACCAGCGTCAACGCAACGATTAGCATACTCATCAATAAGGTCAGTCGAGTGATCAAGTTCATGGCAAGACTCCCTCGGCCGCTTCATCTCGGCGATCCGTCGTCGTATCTGTGTTGGTGTTGTCTGAGGTGGGCGCGGGCTCGGTGGCTTGGTCCGGCCCAAGCAGCCGTGTCACTTCGATGCGACCCTGAATAGCGGTTAGGTGCAGATCAAGAATCTGGTTCTTTGCCTCGAACCGCCTGGTCACTGTCTCCAGCAGGATGAGTGTGTCGACTTCACCTAGCTCGGCCAGGCGATCGATCTCGGTCGCCTGCTTGTCGAGCATGGGGACCAGCTCTTGTTCAAGGACCTGTTGTTGCTGTTCTGCGGCTTCGAGCCGCGCAATGGCCGACGCCAACTGGAACGCGAGTGACTCGAACTCGGCCTCGGCTGCCGCACGTGCCATCTCACGGTTCGCACGAGCTTCGGCGATGCCACCCCGGTTCGCGTTCAAGATCGGGATCGGCAGGGACGCACCGAGCAGCAATCGATCGTCGTTGTCCTCGCTACCCAGCCCGGCCCCGATCTCGATGTCTGGGTACTGCTTGCGGACCTCCAGGCGCAGGCTTTCCTCCGCGACCTGATAGTCCGACCGTAACACCGCAAGCGATGTGTTTGCACGAATCAGCCTGTTGGTCGTGTCGGAGGTTTCGGGCGTCTCAACCGAAGGCATAGCGGACACCAACGTGGCCCGTGCGTTCGGCAGCAGCCCCATCAAGCCCAACAGATCGAGCCGGGACTGCTCGGCCAAAGCCGCTGCGGATACTCGCTCTACTTGGATGGCCAAGCGCTGAGCACGTAACAGGCGTGCTTCCACACGTGTCAGTTCACCGGCCTCTTCGAGCCGGTCCGACACCATGCCGATCCGATCGATCGCCTGGAGTACCTCGTCGATCAGCTTCAGCCGCTCGGTTGCCACCGACCAGATCGCCCACGCCTCGCGGACTTGGGCACGCATGGACCATTCGGCATCGACGACCCGACGGAGCTCCGCGTGGTAGGCCGCATCGGCCCGGTCTTCTTCAACTTTGAGCCGGCCCGACACCGGAATGGTCAGGCTCATCGTCAGCCCGTACTCAAACGGCCCCGACGGCGAGAGCAGCTCCGCACCATCGAAACCAAACACCGGGTCTTCCCACAGGCCTGCGTTCTCAGCAGTGGCCAGGGCAACCCCCGCCCGCAACCGAGCTAAACGCAGGTCGCGGTTGTAGAAAAACGCGATGACCTCGGCCTCCGCCGCGTCGATGCCATCATCGAGGTCAAACAAGTCGGCTTGATCCGTGTCGGCACCCAGCCGTTGAGAAAACGCGCGGAGCGTCTCCTGCCCGTCCAATCGTGAGGCGGCGTCGGCCCTGTACTGTTCAAAGTCAATTGGAACGGGTTGGTAGCTCTGGCAGCCCGCGATGAGCATGACACAAACAAGCTGCATCAATGGCCAGGGCCTCCGCGCACGGCGCGGATCGTCTCTGCGTTTCATGGTGAAGTTCCTGAAAGTGCTCCAACGAATAGCCAGCCGTCGGCCACACGGGCCTCGACATATGCCGGGAACAAACTTTCAGGGCTAAACGATCAGACGGGTCGTCGAGAGATGGGAAACGCGCTCTGTCCCGCCGGGATCAAACCAACTCGGAACCGGCGGCAGGTACCGCTTCGGCTGCCAGTCGAACTGGGCGACGAACGGTAGCTCCGTGAGTTCCGGCATCAGTGCCGGGACAAACGATTTATCGCCGCGGGGGACCGAAGACAGCAACTCAGAAAGTGATAAGTCAATATCAACACAGCTACAGTCGTCGTGCGACTCGCCGACAGGAGCAGGCAGAGGTACACGATCTGAAGCGTGGCTACAGTCCAGGCCACAGCTCGTCGTCTCAGTACCTGCCGGGTGCTCATGACCACCACCCAGACAGATCGTCGCCGTACCCGCAAACGCAACCGCCCCAAACAGAGACTGAAGCAGGACCGCACCGGCGAGCAGGATGGCAAACGGCTTAAACATCGCAGTTACTATACGCAGTATCGGGCGAAGGGTTCAACAGGTACAGGATTTAATGCTGCTTAAATCGAGACACGTCCGGAACGTGTTCGCCGAATCGCCAGCAAAGATAAGCAACTCCTAACTCCTCACATCCAGTAGCCAATCTTACAAACCCACTGTGAGATGCCACACGAGCATGCCGGCCGCCATTGCGGCCATGGTCAGGTCCTCGACAAGTTTGACCTTGGTCATGGGCAGGTTGAGGGCCGTGCCGAGACAGGCGCAGCGGATGGTACGCTTGTCCACCAGCGCCCGCAGGACACCAGCCGCGCCAACCAGCATCAGGATGAGCGTTACGACGTTGACAGGGATCGGCCAGAGGTTCAGCAGGTACGACACACCAAGGGCGAGTTCGACGAACGGGTAGGCCCAAGCCCACGCTGCGGACCGCCGGGCCAGCAGGTCGTAGCCTCTGTAAGCTGCGGCGAAGCCGGGCGGGTCTAGCAGCTTGAAGAAGCTAAAGACGATGAAGAACCCAGCCATGAAGTGCCGCATCAAGGTCATCGGGGAGAAGTCCGACGACGCCGCGGCAATGAGCACGACCGTTCCAGCGATGAAAGCCACGATCAACACTAGCGGGTAGAGGCTCTCGCCCCCGGAAGTGGCCTCAGCTCCGGCCGTGTTGGCCGACGCTGGGGGTCTGTCATGCTCCGGTGTGATCTCGACCAGGTAGTCACCTGCTTTCGCCAAGCCGGCGTTGAGGTCATCCGTTGGCACATGCCGCTCCATGGCGACCCGGGCTTGAGGCGGATCGAGTTTGACTTCGACGGCGGACACGCCATCCACAAGCGCCAAGGCGCGTTCAACTTTGCCGACGCATGAGCCGCAATGCATGCCGTGGATTTCATAATGGTGCTGCATGATTGGTAGTCCATTCGCTTTGCTCGTGGCGGAGGTAACGGCGATCACTCGTTCCCGAATCTCACGTCGGCCGCGATCTGGGCTAGGTCCTCAAACGTCGTGTGGCCCATCACACAGAGCCAACGGTCCTCCTGGTTGGCCATCATCATGTTGATCCCGTTTAGTTCGTGGCCGAAGTAGGTCTTGCCGTCGATCTCAATCACGATGCCCATCTGATGAGCGAAGTTCGGGGCCTCGGCGACAACAAGAGTCGCGAGGGTGTCGCCGTCGCGGAGCATGGCCAGCGCCACAAGGTCGCCCTGGACGTCCGTGAGGCAGCAGGATTGCACACGGGTTCCGGCCAGGTCGCTGGGTAACGCGGTTCCGTTGATGAGTTGGGACGCAATGGATGCGTTAACTTCGGCTACGGAACCTGCAGGCGTCAGCGCGACGCGGCCGGACACCATGTCGGCGTGGAGTTGCGAGAGTTCGACGACGGAAGCCGACGCCGTCGGCGGGTTGGTGCCGGTGACAACAAATAAGGTCAACACGATCGCGATGGCCGCGGCGATCCCGGCGACCGGGCGCAACCAGTGAGCGATTCGGTATGGCTGGGCTTTATCCAACTCATTCGGCACTTCCTCCGCTTGAGCTTTCAAGGCCTCGGCCAATCGCTGTTCAAATCGGCATACGTCGGGCGCGCGTTGGCCGAGTTTCGCCAACCGCGTTGCCGTGGCTTCGTCCAGCGCGTCGCGATCTGGGCTGGCGTGCGTCTGATCGGGTTGCTGCTCGTTCATGGTGGTCCTTCCTCGGTATGTGGAATCCATCCACGCTGATGGGCCAGGGGCAGGAGCAAGCTTCGTAGCTGGGCCCTCGCACGGCTGGCTCGGGACTTCACGGTCCCTGCCGGGACACCCAACACCTCTGCGGCTTCACGCGTCGCCATCTGCTCCACATCCACCAGCAACAGCGTCCAGCACATGCCTTCGGGGAGTTCGCGGAGTGCTTGCTCAATCAACGCATCGTCGAAGCGGTTGAGAATCTCAGCGGGTTGCGACCAGGCATCGTCGTCTGCATCAGCCGCGTCGTCGGCAGGTTCAATCTCCATGGCGTCCAACGAGCCGGCGTCCACGCGCCGCGACGCCTTGCGGTACAAGTCGATGTGCGTCCGCCGGAGGATGGTCATCAGCCACGCCTTCATGTTGGTGCCCGGCTGGAACGTCGCGATGTGTCGGCAGGCCCGCAGCATGGTTTCTTGGACCAGGTCTTCGGCCTGGTGTTCGTCGCGGGTGAGCATCCGGGCGACACGCAGCAGCGCGGGCAGCAAGGGCCACGCCTCCGCCTTGAAACGCTTCAAGGCGGCTGTCGGATTATCGCCGGTGGTGAGATCACCCATGTTCTGTCGCTACTGGTGTAAACGCTCGCTGCACGCGGACCGGTTCCATGTCCCTGTAGTTTCCCCGAAGTTTCAAGATTTTCCTAAGCCGTGGAACCACAGGCCCCGCCAGCGGCGTTTGGGATAGTGAAAGGAGCTTTCCCCATGAAGCACGCTGTCGTTTTCTCCACACTCTTCGCCATCCTCTTTGTCGTCGGCTGTTCGGAACAGCCCGCGCCACCCACTGAGACGCCTGAGCCTGCGAAGCCCACGACGGATGCCGTCGAAGCCACACCGCCTTCGCCGGATACCCCTGCGGAAGTCGCCTCGGATTACCCGATCGACTACTGCATCGTTTCGGGCGAGAAACTTGGCTCGATGGGCGATCCCATCGAGGTCACCGTGGAAGGCCGGTTGGTCAAGCTCTGCTGCGCCGCGTGCGAGGGGCAGCTCAAAAGCGACTCCACGGGCTACCTGGCGAAGCTCGACGCCGCGGCCAAGGATGGCGCGAAGCCCGAGGCCAAGCATGACCACGCCCACGACCACGCCGGCCACGATCACCATGACCACTAAGCCTGCAATCGCTGGATGTCTGTGGCTTGCTCTGACACTGCTTCCCGGCTGTGCCGCTTCTGATCCGTTCGAGCGATGGGACGACCAAGCACTGGCGTCTCGCGTCGAACGGTTGAGCACTTCGTCGGGTACGGTGATTGGAGTTGACCATGAGCCGGCGAGTATCGCCGCGACTCTTGAAACACCCAAGGATGCGGGCCCCGATTGGTTCGTCGATCAGGCCCTGCTTCACAACGCGGAGGTGCTTGCCGCGAAACAACGGGTCGAACGGCTGCGTGAGCGGGTACCCCAGGCCATGGGGCTGCCCGACCCGATGGTTACATTCACCTTCGGCGAACTCGCGGAAACCGCAGCCGGGCAGGTGGACTACATCGTCGGCGTCCAGCAGCGGCTGCCCGCGCCCGGCACGCTGGATGCGCGGGGCGAGGTGGCGCGGCAGGAAGTCGTTGAAGCGCTGCACGACCTCCAAGCCACTCTCGACAAGGTGCGTGGAGACACAGCCCGGGCTTACTGGGCGTACTACGAGGCGACGCGGGAGGCCGAGGTTCTGAAGCAGAACCGCGTCCTGCTGAGCCAGATCGAGGCGGCGGTCGGCAGCCGGGTGCGTGTCAACCAGGCGGATCAGTCCGACCTGCTGCGCATCTCTCGCCGGGTTGCGTCGCTGGACAACCAGCTGGCGGTACTTGAACAACGGCAACGCACCGCCGCGGCGATGCTCGCTCGGCTAACCAGCCGACGTGTGGCGGAGATGCCCGCGGAGTTGCCAACCGCGGATTGGACGGCAGAGCAAGTCGATCGGGACCAACTGATCCAGCGGAGCATGCAAACCAACCCGCAAGTCCAGGCCGCGCAAGCCCGCGTCGCCACGTACCGGCAGAAACACAGACTGGCCAAGAAGGGACGCCAGCCCGACTTCATGGTTGGGGTGCAGTACGGCGCGGTGTCCGACTCGGGTCTGGCCCCCAGCGCGAACGGCGAGGATCAGATCGCGGGCACGGTGGGTGTATCGATCCCGCTCTGGACCGGGCAGTACGACGCCGCGGAACGCGAGGCGCTGCGGGGCATGGGGCAGTCGCTGGCCGAGGTGAGGGCGGCGCAGGACCGCGTCGCGTTCGAGATCGAAGAGGCCCTGGCCCGGATCGACGCGGCGGAGCAGTCCCTCAAACGCCTACGCGAGCGCATGATGCCCGATGCCCAACAGACGATCGATATCGCCCTCGTGGGCTACCGCAACGGCGACGTGGATTTCCTCCAGTTGCTTGATGACTGGCAGGCCCTGCTGGACGACCAACTTCAGGAGACGCGGCTGATCAGTGAACTGCACCGCCTAGAGGCCGATCTGCAACAGGCGATGGGCAGCGAACAACCCGAAGGAGGCCGTGATGTCGAGTGAACATCTGCACCGGCTGCTCGAGGCGGGCCGATGGGTCTGGCGGCACGCCCGAAGTCTGATCGTTGTCCTCGCGGTTCTCGCGGCGTTCATCGTGGGCTACAGCCTCCGCAGCGGCGACGCATCAGGCCATGGCGAGCAAGCGGGTTCTGCCGCCGCGAGCAATGAGCCACAGTGGTACACCTGCTCGATGCACCCGGAGGTCCGGCTGCCGAACCCCGACGACAAGTGCCCGATCTGTTTCATGGACCTGATCCCGGTCACGACGCCGGGCGGCACCAGCGGTGACGCGGCCGGCCCGCGCCAGATCAACCTCTCACCCGCGGTCCAAGCGTTGATCGACGTGCAGACCGTGCCGGTCGAGCGGCGTTTTGTGGATCGCAAGGTCAGCATGGTCGGGGCCGTGGACTACGACGAGACCCAGCTCGCCTACATCACCGCGTACGTCGCGGGGCGGCTGGACCGGATGTTCGTCGACTTCACCGGCATCTCGGTGCGCAAGGGCGATCACCTGGCCGAGATGTACAGCCCCGAGTTGCTGGTCGCGCAGCAGGAACTCATCCAGGCCAAACGTTCTGCAGATCGCTTGGATGAGAACACCGGGCGGGTGGTGCGTCAGTCGGCCGAGTCAATCCTCGCCGCGGCGCGGGAGCGCCTGCGTCTGTTGGGGCTGACCGAAGAACAGATCGCTTCGATCGAATCAGCAGATGAACCGGCTGCGGGGGAACATGTCACCATCTACTCACCCGTGGGCGGGGTCGTCGTTGAGAAGCACGCCAAGCCCGGCAGCTACCTCGCCGAGGGCGAAGCGATTTACACCATCGCCGACCTGTCGCGGGTGTGGGTGATCCTAGAAGTGTACGAGTCCGACTTGCCTTGGCTTCGGTACGGACAGGACGTCACGTTCACCACTGAGGCCTTTGGTGGTGAAGCGTTCGAGGGTCGGATCGTGTTCATAGACCCGGTGTTCGACCCGCGCAAGCGCACGGTCCGGGTCCGGGTCAACGTGGACAACAGTGATGGCCGACTCCGGCCGGGCATGTTCGTCCGGGCTACCGCGAGCGCGAAGCTCGCCGACGCGGGCCGGGTGATCGTCCCGGAACTAGCGGGTAAGTGGGTCTCACCCATGCACCCCGAGGTAGTCAAAGACGAGCCGGGCGAATGCCCCGTGTGCGGCATGGACCTGGTCAAGGCCGAGACACTCGGTTACAGCGCCACAACGGTGGACGGAGCGACGCCACCGCTGGTCGTACCCGACTCGGCGGTCCTCCGCACGGGGCAGCGCGGCGTGGTCTACGTCCGCTCCGATGATGACACGTTCGAGGGACGCGAGGTCGAACTCGGGCCGCGGGGCGAAGGGTTCTCGATCATCCGCGAAGGCCTTAAGGAAGGTGAACACGTTGTCGTCCGCGGCAACTTCCAAATTGACAGCGCCCTGCAGATTCAGGCAAAGCCCAGCATGATGAACCCTGGAGTCGGGGACACCGAGACCGGTCACGATCACGAGGACGAACCCGCCATGCCCCGCGTCCACCTGCACGGCGACGCCGCGGCTCCGCTCACCCAACTGATCCAGGCCTACCACCCATTAGCTAAAGCGTTGGCGGAAGACGATGCAAACGCGGCGCGTCAGGCGCTCGAAGCATTCGCCGCCGTGTTGACGGACGCCGAAGCACACGATTGGCCTGGTCCAGTGAAACCGCTGTGGGAAGAGCAATCACCGCCGCTGAATCGCGGCGTTGAAGCCATGTCCGACGCCAAGGACCTCGACGCCATGCGTGTGGGCTTCCAGCCGATCTCCGATGCGCTGATTGCCTTGATGCAGGCCATCCACACCGACAACGTCGGCCCGCTCTACCGGGCACACTGCCCGATGGCGTTCGACTTCACGGGCGCTTCCTGGCTCACCCCCGAAGACAAAATTCTCAACCCCTACTTCGGGGCGAGCATGCTCCGCTGCGGGACGATCGAAGAAACCCTCGCGCCCGCCGAGGGCGACGCCCACGACCATGAGTAACCCCGCGTCTCAACCCACCGGCCCGCTGAGTTGGCTCATCCGCTTCTGCCTGGAGCAGAAGCTGGTGGTCTTCCTCGTCGCAGTGATCGCGGTCGGCTGGGGGCTGATGGTCGCGCCGTTCGACTGGGACCTGGGCGGGCTGCCGCGCGATCCGGTGCCGGTCGATGCGATCCCGGACCTGGGGGAGAACCAGCAGATCGTCTTCACCCAGTGGACCGGCCGCAGCCCGCAGGACATCGAGGACCAGGTCACTTACCCGCTGACCGTCGCCCTGCAGGGCATCCCCGGCGTGGACAGCATCCGCAGCTTCTCCTACTTCGGCTTCTCGTCGATCTACGTGATCTTCGAGGAAGACATCGACTTCTACTGGTCGCGCAGCCGCATCCTGGAGAAGCTGGCCAGCCTGCCCGCGGGGACACTACCGCCGGACGTTCAACCCGCGCTGGGGCCGGACGCCACGGCGTTGGGGCAGGTGTATTGGTACACGCTCGAAGGCCGGGGCCCGGATGGTCAACCGGTCGGCGGGTGGGACCTGGACGAACTGCGGGCCGTGCAGGACTTTCAAGTGCGCTACGCGTTGGCGGGCGCGTCCGGTGTGGCGGAGGTGGCGTCGGTGGGTGGGTTCGTGCGTGAATATCAGATCGACCTGGACCCCAACGCGATGCGGGCCGCGGGCGTGACCCTGCCCCAGGTGTACGACGCGGTACGGCGGTCGAACCTTGACGTCTCAGCCGGGACGATCGAAGAGAACCACGTCGAGTACATGATCCGCGGGCTGGGTTTTATTCAGAGCGTAGAAGACCTGCGCAAGGCGGTGGTCGTCGAGCGTGACAACACGCCGATCACGGTTGAGCAAGTCGCGGAGGTGAGCCTGGGGCCTGCGCCGCGTCGGGGTGTGCTGGACAAGGACGGGGCCGAGGCGGTCGGGGGCGTGGTGACTGCGCGGTACGGCGTGAACCCGCTGGAGGTGATCCTCGGCGTCCACGACGCGGTCGATGAACTTGCCCCCGGCCTGCCACGCAAGGTTGTGGTTGATTGGGATTCGGTGGACCGCGATGCGCTGCTGAACTTCGCCGATGGCCGCGGCATCAACGCGTTCGCTGATGAAGCCGGGTTCCTGCTCGACCACGACGCGTGGCTTGCCTGGCTGGACGCGAACCCGCGCGAGGATTGGCCAAGCTGGATCACCACCAGCCAGATTACCGTCGTCCCGTTCTACGACCGCAGCGGGCTGATCTACGAAACCCTCGACACGCTGAGCCAGGCCCTGACCCAGCAGGTGCTGGTGACCATCATCGTAGTGCTGGTGATGGTGCTCCACCTGCGCAGCAGCGTGCTGATCAGCCTGATGCTGCCCGGCGCGATCCTCATCACGTTCATCGCGATGAAGGTCTTCGGGGTAGACGCCAACGTCGTCGCGCTGGCGGGGATCGCGATCGCGATCGGCACCGTAGTCGATGTCGGGATCGTGCTGACCGAGAACGTCCTCGAACACCTGGAGCGCGCTGATCCGGGTGAGCCGCGGCTCGACGTCGTGTTCCGGGCCTGCCGGGAGGTGGGCGGCGCGGTGACCACGGCGGTGCTGACCACGGTTGTCGGCTTCCTGCCGGTGTTCGCGATGGTGGGTGCCGAAGGCAAACTATTTTCGCCGCTGGCGTACACCAAGACGTTCGCGTTGATCGCGTCGATCGGGGTTGCCCTCGTGATCCTGCCCCCGTTGACACATTTGCTGATCGCCCGGCGGTCGCGGTGGGCAGAGCGCCTGCGCAACATGGTGCCCGACTCCGTCACCCGGTGGGGCCGCGTCGTGGTCAGCTTTGTCGCCGCCGTTGTGGTCGCCTGGCTGCTGGCCGGCCAGTGGGAGCCGCTTGGGCGTGGCCGATCACACATCGCCAACTTCGGCTTCGTGGTGCTGGTGGTCGGTGGGCTGCTATTGGCGTTCCGGCTGTTCCAGCTGGCCTATGCCCCGATCCTGCGCTGGGCGCTGGCACACAAACTTTTTTTCCTGTCGATGCCGACCGCCGTGGTCATCCTCGGCCTGTGCGTCTGGCTCGGTTTCGGCAGCCTCTTCGGCTGGGTGCCCGACCCGGTCAAACGCACCGCCCTTTGGCAGGACGCGCACACCGCGTTCCCCGGCCTGGGCTCGGAGTTCATGCCCGCGCTGGACGAGGGATCGTTCCTGTACATGCCCACCACCATGCCGCACGCCTCGATCGGCCAAAGCGCGGACGTGCTGCGGCAACTCGACGCGGCGATCCGCGACATCCCCGAGGTCGACATGGTCGTCGGCAAGATCGGCCGGGCCGAGTCGCCGCTCGACCCCGCGCCGATTTCCATGATCGAATCCGTCATCCACTACATCCCCGAATACCGCACCACGGAGGATGGCCAACGTGTGCGCCAGTGGCGTGACCACATCCAGAGCACCGACGATATCTGGGCCGAGATACAGAACGCGGCCCAACTCCCCGGCTTCACCAGCGCCCCGAAACTGCAACCGATCGAGACCCGGCAGGTGATGCTGCAGACCGGCATGCGTGCCCCGATGGGCATCAAGGTGCGCGGGCCGGACCTGCAGATCATTCAGGACTTCGGCTTCGAGATCGAGCGGGTTTTACGGCAAGTTCCGGGAGTGAACCCCGCCACGGTCAACGCCGACCGCATCGTCGGCACGCCGTACCTGGAGATCGACATCGACCGCGACGCGATCGCCCGCTACGGCATCAACACCGCCGACGTGCAGCGGGTCATCGAGGTCGCCATCGGAGGGCGAGCTGTCACCACCACGGTTGAAGGCCGTGAGCGTTTCGCCGTGCGTGTCCGCTACCTGCGGGAACTCCGCGATTCGATCGACGCGTTCGGCGAAGTGCTGGTCAGTTCCGCCGACGGCTCACAACAGGTGCCGCTGACCGACCTGGCCGAGGTGCGTTACGCCCGCGGGCCGCGCATGATCAAGAGCGAAGATACGTTCCTGGTCGGCTACATCACCTTCGGCCCGCAGCCGGGCATGGCGGAGGTCAACGTGATCGACAACGCCCGCACCAGCCTCGACCGGGCGATCGCAGAAGGCGAACTGGTCGTCCCACGCGGGGTGAGCTACCGCTTCGCGGGCAGCTTCGAGAACCAGGTTCGAGCCGCTAAGACACTCATGGTGGTGCTGCCGTTATCGTTGGCGATCATCTTCATGATCCTGTACCTGCAGTTCCGCCGGGTCTCGACCACGCTGATGATCTTCTCGGGCATTGCCGTCGCGTGGGCGGGCGGGTTCCTGCTGATCTGGTGCTACAACCAGCCGTGGTTCCTGGACGTGAATCTGTTCGGCGAGAACCTGCGCGACGTGTTCCGTGTCCAGCCGATCAACCTGAGCGTGGCGGTGTGGGTTGGCTTCCTGGCCTTGTTCGGCATCGCAACCGACGACGGCGTCGTCATCGCGACCTACCTCAAGCAACGCTTCGACGAGGCTAAGCCAACCTCGAGCGAGGATATCCGCCAGGCCACACTCGACGCCGGCCTCCGCCGCGTCCGCCCCTGCCTGATGACCACCGCGACGACCATCCTCGCCCTGCTCCCCGTCCTGACCGCCACCGGGCGCGGCTCCGACATCATGCTCCCCATGGCTCTGCCCAGCGTCGGCGGCATGCTCATCGCGCTGCTGACGATGTTTGTTGTGCCGGTGCTCTACTGCCTGACGCAAGAAATCCGTGCCGCCAATTTTCCAACAACCCCTGATTGACACTGGCCTTGTATCCGTTGGCCCAGCAAAACAGGTTAAGCCGAGGCCAGAAAAAGTTCTAACCGCGTCCTGATGTCTCCGCTTTACCATCGAGCAGTGTCAGAAGCTCTTGCTCCCACTCGTCTTCTGACAAATTCTCGATGTTTGACTCCCCCTTTGCCCTCATCTTGCCCTCACCCCCTCCCCCGGAAGGGGCCGTGGCTTCTGATTCCATTTTCTCTTCCGAGGGTAGTTCCGAGAACGTATCACCCGCAAGTGCGGCCATCGCGGACTGGCTCTCCGCATCATTGAGGTGGTAGTACAAGTCCAGAATGTCCGACGAGCGGTGGCCCAGCCAAGCCAGGGCTTTCTTGTATGCCACCTGATGGTTCGCACACATCGAGGCAAAGTGGTGTCGGAAGCTGTGGAGCTTGTAGCAATCGGGGTTGGTCAAGCCGATTTCCTTACAAACCTCTTTCAATCGCTTGAGCAACTTCCGCTCCGCTACCCCCGCCCCCGGAAACACGCGCGGCTCACCGCGGTATCTCGGAAGTGTTTCGAGCAGCGGCCGAACCCTGGGGTGGATCGGCACGAACCGGTCCCGCTTGCTCTTGGTCTTGCCGGGGATTGAACCGCCCCGGCAGATATGGAGCATCCCGAGGTCGCCATTGGCGAAATTGACATCCCGCCATTCCAGCTGCTCTAACTCGCCGATCCGCAGGCCTTCATAGGCAAGCACCGCGAACGCGACCCGCTCTTGGCCGTAGGTGTTGGCCAGGATCAGCTCAACTTCCTCGTTCGTGAAGCACGGCTGGGGCTTCGCGTGGGCCTTCTCGACTTTGGCATTGACCAACTTGTATTCACGCAGCATGCCCTCCTGATACCCCCACTTGAAGACCTGCTTGCAGAGGGTTAACGCTCCGTACACGGTCTTGTCCGCATACTCCTGCTCCACCAGCCAAGTGCGGTACTTGAAGAACAGCTCCCGGTTGTAGTGGTAAGCAAGGTTGACCTTCTCCTGACGGCAAAACGCTTCCAGCTTGTCCAAATCAGTGCGGTACTTAGCTTGGCTTTTTTGGGCCAGCCCGCGGGCCTGGACTATCTCAAAATAGGACGCCACAAGCCCGCTGATGGTTACCTTGGATTCGACGACCTTGGCTTCTCCCCGCTCTTGACGTTGGGCGATCTCGATCGCCTTACGGCGGGCCGCGGCCTTGGACGTGACTTTGAGGCTCTCGCAGACCTGCTTGCCGGTGTCGTCCCGGTACTCGGCCGCGAAGTACCGGCCGACCTTCTGCCGATCACCACTGTAATACACCCGGCGACCAATCGTGATCGTCGTACCGTCCACTAGAGCGGCTGGCGCTTTTTATGGCAGTGTGTCATCATGTGGTTTTCCCCTCCGGAGGCCACGGATGGCAATCGAAGTACAGACACGCATGAAGATCCTCAAGGCCCTCGAACGCGGTGAATCGGCGGGTAGCATCGCTA
>JBCDKD010000063.1:0-27054 GCA_039024275.1 Planctomycetota bacterium
CAGACCTCACCGCGGCGCACACCAACTGCCAATCGTATAAAGCCATACTTGCTCCTTTGTTGCTCGCTAAAGCTCAGGAGTAAGTATGGCTACGCGCTCGACTTAGCGCAAATCCAAGGCGGCGTCGCGCGAAATACACCTACGGCTACCGAATCTGCCAAAGCGTCCTGTCCCGTTCGAGTGATACGATCGCACTGCGCGAAGGCAGCCTTTACCCGGCCCTGCACAAACTCGAGCGGGAGAAACTCTTGAAAGCCAAGTGGCAAACGACCACCGAGGGCCGCCGCCGCAAGTACTACCAGCTGACCCCCGCCGGCCGACGATCGCTCGAGCAGAAGCGCGACCAGTGGCGGACCTTCAGCAGCGCGATCAACCGCACCCTGCACGAGTTCGCTGCGGCAGGAGGACGCTATGACTGAAGACAACACGATGGCCGGCAGCACCCCGCCCGACGGCCCGGGCCAGGGCGGACCCTCAGACCACGCGTCGCTGCGCCGCGACATCGCCGACGAACTGACCGACCACCTCGTGCTGAGTGCTAAAGCCGAGCAACTCAGCGGGGCCAACGAACCAACCTCTCAGCAAGCCGCGCTCGACCACTTCGGTAACCCCGACATGCTCGCCAAGCGGCTCTACTTCGACGCAATAAAAGGCAGGATCATACGACAGAACATTCGGAGCGGGGCCTTGGTGGTCCTGACAGTCGCCGGGGTTGGGCTGGGTGTCTCGGCGTTTCTCACGATACGGACCGGCCAGGCCGATATGCTCGGTGCCATGCAGGCGAACCGTGACGCGCTGGTTGAAGGACTGGCCGCCCTCCAGCCGGCGCCCGCTGAACCGCGGGTCGCCCAGGCGCCCGGATCGGCGGAGTGGCGCAAGGTGCGCGTCGAACTCGTCGACCGCGATGGCCGCCTGATCGCCACCGAAGGCTACCGATGCTCGATCACCGGGGCGCTCATCGACCGGGGCGAGGAAACCACACTATCCGAGGGCTACCCCGCCGAGAGCCCGCTGACGTTCGGGCCGGTCCGGGTCGGCAAGCACGAGGTCAAGGTCTACACGCCCAGAGGCATCGCCAAGACCCACGTCAGGACCACGGTCCTACCCGGCCGGGACGACCACGTGATCCGCGTCACCTGCCCGAACCCCGGGGACTTCTTGCCGCGTCCCGAGGTGACGCTGAACGTACCCGAGGACCTCGCCCTGGTCGGGCTGAGCGCGCTCATCAAGATCGACCCGCACAGCGTGAAACGGTACGGCGAACGGTACTGGGAAAACCGAGAGCTCTACTACCTCGTCGATATGTCCGGGAACAAGCCCGCGAAGCCTGCGCTCGGCGGCGGGTGCGACACCAGCGACGGATCGGTCGTGATGACAGACCCCAACACCTCGCAGCGAACGGAGTGGACGTACGACAGGATCGGCTTGCAAACGGGGGACACCGCCCTGCTGCCGATCGTCTCGTGCTTCCCGGAGCGATTCATCGTGTACTGGGACGTCAACGGGCTACTCAAGCTGCTTGGCGGTGGGGAACATCATGTGAGGCATCGCATCGCGACGCTCGAGCACGCCCAGCTCAACGACGCGCTGCAGGGGTCCTCGCTCACCGCTCAGTTTGACCCGGCCAGCAACATCGTAAGCGTGGAAGGATCGGATGGGTTCTGGGACGCGGTACGCGGCGGGATCGACCCAGACATCATGACCCAGGTCCGCGAAAGGCACGACGCGGCGAAGGTCGCAAGCGATGGCTAAAGACCACACGATCACCGACATCGCAACGCCCGAAGGCCCGACGCCCAGCGGGCCCCCGGAACCCGACCTGCGCCGGGATATCGCCGACGAACTCGCCGACCACCTTGAGCTGAGCGCCCGCGCCAAGCAGCTTGGCGGGATAGATGATTTAGCCGCCCAACAGCAGGCACTCAATGACTTTGGCAACCCCAAGCAGATCGCCACACAGCTCTACCTCGCCGCAATGAAAGGGACACTCATGCGACAGAACGTACAAACGTTCGCAATCATAACCATGGCCGTAGCCGTGATTGTTCTAGGCGTGCTGAGCTGGTCGGCCCTGCGAGCCGGGCAGCAAGGCATGATCGACGCGATGACGGTGAATAACCAGGCAATGCTGGATGCGCTGGCGGCGATGGGGCACACAGATGACAACGAACCTAACCCGCAAACCAATGCCCCGGACGCGATGGAATGGGGCACCCTCACCGTCCAACTCGTCGGGCCCAACGGCGAGCCCTTCGACAGCGCAGGCTACAAACTCTCACTCAACGGCAAACTCCTCAACCGCGACGAAAACACCCAAGTTCAGCACACCCTCGAGTCAACCAACCAACACACTTTCGGCCCGGTCCGCATCGGCAAGCACAACCTGGAAATCCATATACCCGGCGGGCTGGCCTACCACAACGATGCTGTCACGATCTGGCCCGGCCGTGGCGAACACCGCATCCAGGCCGTCTGCCCGACGCCCGACCAGTTCGGTACCCTCCCCGACATCAAGGTCCAAATCCCCGACGACCTCAAGCACCTCTCCAAAGACTTCGTACTCATGCTGCACCTCGAGCCCATCGACCATACAGAAATCTACCTAGCCCCGGACATCACTGTCGATGGCCACCGTATCTTTCAGCACGGAAGCAAATACACCACCTCAACACAAAGACAAAGCCGCTGGTGGCTTAGCACCGACCGCTGGGCCATGCTCGAACCCGGCAAATCCGCACAACCGATTCAGTACCGCGGCTTGGATGCTGAAGTCTGGCAAGTTGCTGAAGATGGTAAGCCGCGCCGTTACGACCTATGGAACCCACAGAAAGCCTCAGCCGACTTGCCCTACCTCAAAGCCAACCAATATCTCGTTCGATCCTGCTTTATTCTCACCCCCTCGCCGAGGGTGCTGGTGCCTCAGGATTGCGGCAACTCTTCGGCGAAAGCGGGGATGGCGCCTTGGCCATGTTCAAGGAGGACGCCAACACCATCGAAATCCAGATGCCCGAAACATATTGGCAGGCCCTCCGCAAAGCCGCTGAAGCAGAACCAGCACTCAAACCCCAAAACCAACCCCGCGTCAATCAGTAAACATGCGCCGGTGCTGATTGGCAGCGAAACGGATGGTATGGCGTGCCGTGGGCTTGAAGGGTTACTTGTATTAGGGCTACACGCCGGCCTCGAACTTATCGACAGCGCGGGCGACCGGGTCGTCTCCGAGCACGTAGCGTTCGATCGCCAGGCCGACAGCGCGCTCATCGCTTGTTTGATCCAGGATAATGTCGGCCATATCGCGCGCCTCGCCGAATGCGTTGGCGACCGCGCAGCCCAGCCCGGCCCAGTGGAGCATACCCGCGTCGTTGGGGGCGTCACCCATCGCGCAGGCACGATCCGGCTCGATGCCATAGCCCGCCGCGACCACGGCGAGCGCCGCGGCCTTATCCACCTCCGGGTGAACAACCTGGATGATCGTTGAATCACTCTGTGGGAACGCGGCACGGTCGTCGAACACCTCGACGATCGCCTGCCGAACCGGCGCGAGCTGTTCGGCGTGGAACAAGAACATCAGCTTCGTGATCGGCAGCGACAGCGGCAGGTTTAGCGGGCCGATGTAGTCGGGCTTGAACCGGCGCGCGGTCTCGGTCTTAAACGCGGGGTCGTCATGGTCCGTGTACCACTTGTCGAGCACCTCGATACTCACGACGACCGACGGCTCGATCGAGCGTGCCAGATCGATCACCGCCTTCGCCGTCTCAGCACAAAGCGGCTGATGGAACGTGCTGCGGTCCAGCTCGACGTCGTAAATCACCGCGCCGTTGTAGTTGATCAGCGGCGTATCCAGCCCCAGCTTCCGATGGATGATGCGCGATGATCGGGGCGGACGCGCGGTCGTTAGCACGACCTTGACGCCTCGGCGGACGGCTTCCTTCACGGCCACAGCGTCGTACACCGCCAGCTTCTTGTCCGACCGCAAGAGCGTGCCGTCCAAATCTAACGCGAGCAGATCAAAGCGGGGTTGGGGATAATCTAGTGCGGTGATCACGATGCTCCGGTTCCAAGGAATCGCGGACGCATCATAGTCGACCGCGCTAAACTGTTTTCGGCGGGATATACCCACCAGATGAACCGAATTCTACGGAGTAGACCCATGCCGACTACCCCCGCTTGCCACGCCGCTACAACCGGCACCAAACCGATCACAGACGCCAATCGTTTAGGGCTGGACTTCGCTGCTGAGGCAACCAGCTTTGGCTACCGCGGGCCGATCATCGATATCCATACGCACATCAGCTCTCCCCGCGCTGCAGAGCTCTACCTCGACGCTGCCGATGCGTACGGCATCGTTCGCACCTGGACCATGACCGGTCTAGAAAGCGCCAAGCAGGTTCAAAGCTCCCTCACCGGCGAGCGCGAAGGCCGGATCCAATTCATCTGTGTTCCCGACTTCACCAAGCGCGAAGAACCGGATACATTCACAACGAAATGGCTTGAGGATATTGAGTCGTTCTACAGCATGGGCTCGCGGATCATCAAGTACTGGTGCGGGCCGCGCGGCCTCGACTTTGATGACAGCCCGGAGAGCCCGATGCGGCTCGGCTCGCCGATCCGCCGAGCAGGCATGAAGCTCGCCTACGACCTGGGCTACCGGGTGTTCATGACCCATGTCGCCGACCCGGACACCTGGTTCCAGACCGCCTACGCCGACGCCGACAAGTACGGCACGAAGCTGCAGCAATACGAGCCACTGGAAGAATTGCTCGACCAGTACCACGACGTCACCTGGATCGGCGCCCACATGGGCGGCTACCCCGAAGACCTCGACTGGCTGCACGACTTCCTAGCACGCCACCCCAACTACGTCCTGGACTGCTCGGCGACCAAGTGGCAGGTCCGCGAACTCTCCAAGCACCCCCGGAAGCTGGCGCGGTTTGTTGAAGCGAACCCCGGCCGGGTTCTATTTGGCAGCGATATCGTCGCCTGGCCGACCAACACCGACCCCAATCCCGAGGACCCGGAAGCAGACCACGGCTTCGACCTGTACGCCTCGCGGTACTGGGCCCTCCGCACACTGCTGGAGACCGACTACGCCGGCCCGAGCCCGATCGTGGACCCAGACCTGCAAAAGGTCGACCCCTCGGCGGGCCCCAAATCGACAGCGACCCTACGCGGGGCCGGCCTAGCAGCCGCACATCTGCAGGACGTCTACTACGACGCGGCCGCAGCGGTACTGGAGACTGATAGCGTCGTCTAGACCGAGTCGCAATCGTTCAAACCTCGTGAGAACCTTCGAAAACCAGGCTTCGTATCGATGCGTAAACCTGTATAATCGTGGATTCTGGTCTGCCTCTGATGATTCCGGGCCAGTGATTGTGCTTGCTGCTTTTTCACTCCAATCGAGACCGACTCCGATGCCCACTAACAAATCCCTGACCATACTGGCAATGCTGTGTGCCGCGCTGGTGCCTGCTTTCACGGCGCTGGCCGACGCCACCAAGACACTGGAAGACGCCGGTCTCTCCCGCGTCGGCATGGAGTACGTCCTAGAGGACGAGGCGGAGATCATTCGCGCTCGGACTGAAATCAAGCAGGCCCAGCGGGATCTGAAGGAAGCGGAGAATGACTTCCGAGACGCCGAAAAAAAGATCGCTCGGGCCCAATCCTACATCGCGCAATTGCAACGCGAGATCGAGGAGATGAAAGACAAGGTCCGCCGCTCGGACAGTCAGAACGAATACGCGCGTCATATGAAGGCCTACGACGAGTTGGTCGCCCTGATTGAGCGGACTCAGGAAGAGCGTAAAGAGTTCGAGCAGAAGCAGCAGGTCAAGATTGACGACGCGAAGGCTAAGTACATCGCCACCATGGTGACATGGGTCCAGAAAGCCGCGGGTGTCAAAGAGAAGTACGCCAAGCTTGCCGAAGACGACAGCGTCACCGGCGCGATCACCGAGATCAGCGAACAAGACAAGCGTAAATACGCACTTGGCCCAAGCCGACGCTTCCAGTCGATCAACCGTGAGCTAGAGAAGGCTGCTGGTGAGTACCAGCGTGGCGCGGTCGACCTCCGCAAGGAGCACAACACGCTCCACATTGACGTGCGGATCAACGGCAAGCCGATCCGCTCGATGATCCTCGACACCGGTGCCAGTTCGGTCAGCCTCCCGCACCTCTTTGCTAAGGACCTCGGTATCGAAGTCGGCGACAGCGACCCGACCGTCCAGCTACAGATGGCCGATGGCAAGATTGTCGACGCCAAACAGATCACGCTCGACTCCGTGCAGGTCGGCGAGTTCATTGTCAACGATGTCGAGGCCTTCGTCCTCCCCGAGTCGCTGCACGCAGCACCCGCCTTGCTGGGCAACACCTTCCTCGGTAACTTTACCTTCGAAGTCGACCCCGACCGCGGCAAATTGATCCTCAGCCGGCTGACGGATAAAGAAGACTAAACCAAGACTACATTGTCTAAAAAGAGCCGCGGCTAAAAACCGCGGCTCTTTTCATGGCTGTTAGTTGCTCAATTCAGCCCACCGTTTTCGCCGCGGCAATGGCCGCGTCGTAGTCTGGCTCCTGAGCGATCTCGGGGACCAACTCCTGATAGATGATCTTGCCTTCCTTGTCGATGACGCTGACGCTACGCGCGATCAGGGTGGCCAGCGGGCCATCGGCCATCTCCAGGCCATAGGCCTTCCCAAAGCCACGTTCCTTAAAATCCGACACGCAGTGCACCGCCTGCGAGTCGGTCGCGCCGCACCACCGACCCATCGCGAAAGGTAGGTCGCATGACACGGTCAGGACGATGAAGTCGTTCTCCGCCGCCTCTTTGTTGAACCGCTTGGTCTGAAGATCGCAGATGCCGGTGTCCAGCGAGGGCACGGTCGAGAGGATGACGACCTTGCCGGCGTAGTCGGACAGTTTTACTTCCGAGAGATCCAATCCGGTGCCGGCGAAGTCGGGGGCGGCATCGCCCACGCCCACCTCCGTGCCGGTGAGGTTGATCGTGGTTTCGCCTTTGAGGGTGACGGTACGGGCCATAGTGGACCTTTCTTTCTATCAAAAAGTAGGGAATATTCGAACGTGAGGCGGCATTGTAGACCCGAAGCCGGGGCTGGCAAGTGTTGCAGGTTTGGCATCACACGCCTCACGACATACCATCAAGACTAAGAAATCAACCCAACACCGGACAAACCGACCAGGAGACACCCATGTCGACCGCGACCGCCCTGCTGCACAACAAGACCTACGACAACATCATCCAGACCATCTGCAACACCCCGCTGGTCCGAGTCAACACAATGGCACCGGACAACGGCTCAAAGGTCTTCGTCAAGTGTGAGTTTTTCAACCCGATGGCCAGTGTAAAGGACCGGATCGGCCGGGCGATGATCGAGGCCGCTGAAAGCGCCGGCACGATCAACCAAGACACGCACATCGTCGAGCCAACCTCGGGCAATACCGGTATCGCGCTCGCGTTCATCTGCGCCTCGCGCGGCTACAAACTCACCCTCACGATGCCCGAGTCCATGTCCCTGGAGCGTCGCTCGCTCCTGCGTGCCCTCGGTGCGGACCTCGTGCTGACACCCGCCCCCGAGGGGATGAAAGGCGCGATCAACAAGGCCGCCGAGATCGTCGCAACCGGTGAGAACACCTGGATGCCCCAGCAGTTCGAAAACCCCGCCAACCCCGACATCCACTACAAAACCACCGGCCCGGAGATCTGGAACGACACCAACGGCGAGGTCGACTTCCTCGTCTCGGGCGTCGGCACCGGCGGAACGATCAGTGGCGCGGGCAAGTACCTCAAGGAACAGAAGAGCAGTTTCAAGGCGATCGCCGTCGAGCCCGTTGAATCGCCCGTCATCAGCCAGACGATGGCGGGCGACGACGTCCAGCCGGGTCCGCACAAGATCCAGGGCATCGGCGCCGGCTTTGTACCCAAAAACTGCGACCTCAACATTGTGGATAGCGTCGAGAAGATCACTTCCGAAGAAGCGTTCAAGGCCGGCCGCGACCTTGCCGCCTCCGAAGGGATCTTTGGCGGCATCTCTACCGGCGCAAACGTACTGGCCGCCTGCCGGGTCGCAGAAGCCAACCCCGACAGCACGATCGTCTGTATCGGCTGCTCCTTCGGCGAGCGCTACCTGTCAACGCCGATGTTCGCAGACCTTCAGAACTAAAGAGATAGCCACATCCCAAGAAGCAGCAAGGCCCGCCTTCCTTCAGCGCGGGCCTTGCTATTGATTGGGATGGTCGCGGGTTGGTTTACTGGTTCGCGTACTTGTACCATGTCTCGAGCAGCCTGCGGTCTTCCATCCCGTAGACATCGTTGAGCGCGACGTTCATGGGCTTTCCCTGCTCGCGGACGATCTTGACCGCCTCCGCAAACTTGTCCGGTGCCTGGCTAAGCATCGACACCAGCGACCAGCACTCCGCGTAGTGCTCCGGCTTCATGGTGTCGGTGGTGTAGCCCCAGGGCGCGGTGACGTTGTTGATCTTCTTCTCCTTGAAGAGGTTTTTGACAACCTGCTTCCAGCCGCCATCCTGCTTGAGGTCGCGCTCCTCATAGGAGTAGATCATCACCGACGGTGTCCGCATCGCCATCTCTTCTGCGAGGTCGCCGAAGCCTGTCGTAAGCCCCTTCGGCTGGTCCTTGCCGCCGGCCCTCGCCATCATGAGGTGGCCGAGCGAGTAGGTCGCGAAGCGAGCGACGTTCTCGTCGCTGCGCGTGCCAACCTTTGCGTTCGCGCATGCGGGCAGCAGGAACCCGTTGCCGCGCTTGAGGTGGGCCCTAGGGTCCTCTTCGTTGCCGAACCGGAAGTTCATCCCGTCCTTAGCATAGGAATCCATCAACGCGTCAACCCAGTTGCCCCACTCTGATTCGCCATCAACAATAATGATATGAGCGGACTTCGGCGCGCTCGCATTGGAGATTGTTTGCGGGAAGCGCTTGATCAGGTCCGCCTCGAGTTTCTTGAGGATCGGAACGAGCTTACGCGCACGCGCGTCGTTGCAGTACAGGGTCGCGCGGGTCAGTTCGATGCGCTTGTAGCCGAGGCCCGCGTTCTTCATCGCCCGCTCAATCCGTTTCTGCTCGGCACCATGCCAGTGGTCAGGATCGGGGAAGCCGACTTTTAACTCATCGGCGTCCACCACATCGCCTACGGCTGCGTTGTCCTCAGCCGACTCGGCATCAAGGTCGACCTCTTCGCCCGCGGCGATCTTGCGGATCAGGTCGATCTGATCTTCAGTAAAGCCGTACTTCTTCAGCCGGCCTTCCGCGCTCGATGTGATACGGAAACCCACCCCACGCTCGGCCATGACTACGAGGATATCTTGGGGCGGCTGGTCATCCACCAAACGTGCGACCTCGCTCATCTTCACAGGACGATCATTAAAAGCGACAGCACGACTGCCCAAGTAGACCATCACGGCCAACACAAGACACGGCACTAGCACCCACCGGGTAAGACGATTCATCATGAACCTTTCAAAAGAAGCATCGGGTTGGCCATGCTACCCGGACCGAGCCAGCAAGCCAAGCGGTTCCTTGCAAATCAAGGAAAAACCCGGACCGACCCAAAGAAAAGGTCGGCCCGGGTTAGGAGGAATCATTTAAATTGGAGCCGTCACGCGGGCTGGAGGTCAAGCTCTTTGCAAGCGGTCTTCACCGTCTTGATAATCGTGGCAGCGACCTTGTACGGGTCGGCCGCCGAGTTGGGCCGACGGTCTTCGAGCCAGCCTTTATAGCCGGCCTCGACGGTGGCGATCGGAATACGGATCGATGCACCCCGGTCGGACACGCCATAAGAAAATTTGTCGATCGACTGCGTTTCGTGCAGGCCGGTCAGACGCTGGTCGTTGTCGGCACCATAGACATCGATGTGCGCCTTGATACGGTCTTGGGTGCCGAAGGCCTCGCAGATCTTACCGTAGATCTCCTTGCTGCCGCAGGTTCGCAGCACTTCGTTAGAGAAGTTTGCGTGCATCCCGGAGCCGTTCCAGTCGCCCTTGACCGGCTTACAGTGGTACTCGATCTTCAGACCATACTTCTCGCCACACCGCTCGAGCAGATACCGGCCGATCCACATCTCATCGCCGGCCTGGGCAGCGCCCTTAGCAAAGCCTTGGAACTCCCACTGGCCCATCATGACCTCGGCGTTGATACCTTCAACATTCAGGCCTGCTTCCAGACACATATCCAGGTGCTCCTCGACCAAATCGCGGCCGATCGCGTTAGTTGCGCCAACCGAGCAGTAGTACGGGCCCTGCGGCGCGGGGTAGCCGCCGGCCGGGAAGCCAAATGGCAAGTTGGTATCGGGGTTGATCAGGGTGTACTCCTGCTCGAAGCCGAACCAGAAGTCGTTGTCGTCGTCGTCGATCAGGGCTCGACCGTTGGACTCGTGCGGCGTGCCGTCGGCGTTGAGCACCTCGGTCATCACGAGGTACGCGTTCTTTCGGCCCGGGTCCGGGCAGATATAGACGGGCTTAAGCAGGCAGTCGGAACTGCCGCCTTCGGCCTGCTCGGTCGAGGAGCCATCAAATGACCACATCGGGCAGTCTTCCAGCTTGCCGCTGAAGTCCTTGACGATTTTCGTCTTGCCGCGCAGACTCTGGGTAGGCTTGTAACCGTCCAGCCAAATGTACTCGAGCTTTGATTTTGCCATGGTCGCTGGCCACTCCTGTCCTGAAAAAGGTTCTTCGATTCCCGGCCTAAAAAGACCTGGGTTGCGACCATTGTTCACCATCAAACAAACAAAGGTCACAGCCTGGCTACTCTGCCAAGTACATGCAGAATAGCATAATCTCGGCAGGCTGCAAGATCAACGCCTAAGTACAACGCGACAATATTTCGCAATGCCTAATTATTAGGCAAATCTGGGCAATCTCCGAGTCGCCATTTTCTGTATCCGGCCGGTATTTTCGGAACTCGCTGACCTATTCCGCGTCAAAACGTGTCGGCGGGCAATAGGCCGGGTCCGTGCGGCGTGGTGCCGGTTCTCAGGCCTGCTTCCTAAACAACGGGGATCCAACATGATGAGCACACGACAACTCGTGATCGCAGCCACTGTGATCACGCTGGCGATCGCCCTGCCCTTTTCCGTGTACAACAACGCGACGGCCGGCGGTAAGGACACGCCAAACCACGACACCAAAAAAGACAAGCGATTGACCAATGAACAGCCCGCACCGCCTCAAGCGGAACTTGCGGATGCTGGAAAGAATACTGACGATCAGACGCCCAACCGGCCTAGCTCCGCGCACCTCCTCGTCGACCCCAAGCCGCTGTCTGACGCGGTCAAAAAGGGGCTGGTCTGGCTTGCCAGCCAGCAGCTTGAGAACGGTGGCTGGGGCCAG
The DNA here is from genome assembly GCA_039024275.1 of Planctomycetota bacterium. Classification (GTDB taxonomy): domain Bacteria; phylum Planctomycetota; class Phycisphaerae; order Phycisphaerales; family Phycisphaeraceae; genus JAHQVV01. Next base: position 11,356 of record JBCDKD010000063.1, read on the forward strand.
GGCGAAGAGTCGCTGCAGATGCGGGGCAACCAGGACAGCAAGAACCATCTCGCCGACAACGCAAACGTCGGCGACACCTGCGCGGCCGCGCTCACGCTGATTCGCTCAGGCTCGACACCGAGCTCGGGCAAGTACGATATCAACCTTCGGAAGGCGGTGGCCTATGTCTGCGAATCAGTCGAGGCGGCGGGTGATAAAGACCTTTATGTAACCCGGGTCCGTAACACGCGGCTGCAGGCGAAGCTCGGTACGTATGTGGATACGTTCCTGGCCGCGCAAATGCTTAGCGAAGTCAAGGGCAAGATGGCCAGCGACAAGGCCAACGAGCGTGTTGACCGGTGCTTAGACAAAGTGGTTAAGAAGATCGAGGCTCATCAGAAAGAAGACGGTAAGTTTGGCGGCCGCGGCTGGGCGATGGCGTTGAATGACGCGATCGCGAATAAGGCGATCAACCAGGCGGCCCAGGTCGGTGCCGAGGTCGACCCGGCGTCCATCGAGAGAACACGGCTGAATGCGAGGGCCTTGAGCGCCCCGGCCTCACCAGGCGGTAAGTTCGCCGCCGCAGAAGGCACCGCCGGCATCGAGCTCTACGGCGCGGCCAACAGCGTCAGCGGACAGCGCGAAGTCGACACAACCTACCGTCAAGAGATTGAGAAGCAGCGTGCCAACATCCGCGCGGTGCTTGAAGAAACCCGAGACAAAGCGGGTGAAGACGGAGAAAGTAAGGCCATCAAAGCTCAAGCCGACCGGGCCCTCAAGCAACTGGACGATGTGGGCGACGATATCAGGGCTTCCGAACAGCTCGCCGAGTCAGTGAAAGAACTGACCCTGCAGCTGAGTGCTTCCAGTACGATCAAACTGGAAGCCGAACAAGTCGAGGGCCTCGCTGCGTTTGGCTATACCAATACGCTCTGGGCAGACAACCGCAGCAACCTAGAAGTCGCACAAAAAGCCGTGGTGACCAGGCTCGACGACGACCGCTTCGTCGCGGGCTTCGGGAACAACGGCGGCGAGGAGTTCCTCAGCTACACCCGGATCGGCGAATCACTCTACCTAGAGGGCGGCGAAGCGTGGGAAACCTTTGACAAAAAGATGACCAAGAACCTGACCAATGTGCAGAATAAAGACGGCTCATGGTCCGGCCACCACTGCATCACCGGTCGAACCTTCTGCACCGCGACCGCGCTAAGCGTGCTCATGACCGACCGCATGCATGTGCCCGAAGAACTGCTTGAAGCGGCGCGGGCCGAGTTGGTGGAGCAGGATGGCAGGGAAGACCAGCCGGAAGAGGCCGAGTAAGTGAAAACCCGGATCAAAGCCATTGATTCTCCTTGGTGCCAACCGCGGGTTACGCCTGCGGCGGCGCTTTTCCGTTTCGCCTGCTACGTTCTGCTCATTGCGGCAACGGCAACGGCACAAGCCGAGCAGAAAAAAGACGACTTGGAGCAACAACTCGATACCGCGATTCGGCGGGCGATCGCGTACCTCGAAGAGCAGCAGGATGACCGCGGTGCCTGGCCATCCGAGACCTACGGACTGTTCCGCGACGGCGTCGCGCTAACACCGCATGTGCTGCGATCGTTGACGGCTACAGGGCGTAACAACGATGCGACCGATCTTGGCTTCAAGTTTATCCACGGTCTGCTGACCGATCAGAAGTTCACACGTGAACTAGAGCTAAGCACCAAGGTGAAGGGGCCAGTCTACTTCAGTGCAGACACCCTCCTTGCGTTGCAAGCCGCCCATGAAGCTGAGCAGAAGCGTCGCCACATCGCCCTTTATCGGTTATACCACGTGCTCGAATCGCTTCAGATCAAGACGTACCTCAATCAGGAATATGCTCAGTTCGGTGGCTGGGGCTACGGCACCGAACACTTCAAAGCCGAGGCTGGCGGGATCGAATGGATCACATCATTTGATCACGGCAAAGCGCAAGCACGCATCGCCCCCCAACTCTCGGCCAACATCAGTGCAACAGTCTATGCACTCGATATGCTCGCGCCGCAGCCGTTGGATCGAAACTACAGAGACTCACCGGGGAGTAATATCTTCAACATGCTCAAGAGGAGCCGCCAATTCGCCGCACGCTGCCAGAACTTCGGTACCGGCGACGATGGCTACGACGACGGCGGTTTCTTCTTCAACCCCGCCGATGCCGCGCGGAACAAGGGCGGGCCGGCCGGTACCGATAAAGATGGCTACGCACGCTTCTACAGCGCGGGTTCCTCCACCGCCGATGGCCTGCGCGTCTTACTTCTCTGCCGGGTCCCAAAAGACGACCCCGCCTTGATCGCCGCGCGCGACTGGTTGTTTAAGTACTTCGACCCCGACCAGAACCCGGGGACCTTCAACGAGGACCGCGAGGTCCTCAGGGATGCCTACTACTTCTACTACGCCGCCTCGGTCGCCGACACGTTTACGCTGCTGGGTGACGGCCCGGAGAATTGGTCGCAAGAACTCGCCGCAGCGCTCATTAATCGGCAAACAAAAGATGGCTCGTTCGCTAATTCCTTCACCGATGGCAAGGAGGACGATCCGCTGATCGCGACACCTTTCGCCTTACGGGCCATGCAGGCATGCCGTAACGCAATGGCCGATTGATCTGTGCCCAGACGGATTAGTGCAAGCCCTGAAACAGTTCAGGAATCTGCTCGTCTTATCGCTATACTGACGTATGCGATTCCGTACCGACTGAAGGACACTAAACGTGAATGTTTTGAATCGAGCAGTATTGGGTATAGCCCTTATTGCGCCTTTCGTTCTATCACTAGTAGGCTGCGGCGAGACATCCTCGTCTGAATCATCCGTAGTCACGCGGCAAGGTGACGACTCCGCTGCCAAAGTGCTCTTGGCCGCCGACAAGCCCAAAGACGAGCCCATCTCGTTCAACCGTGATATCCGGCCGATCCTTTCAGAAAACTGCTTCTTCTGCCACGGCCCGGACAAGAACCATCAAGAGGCCGACCTTCGCCTCGACTTCTTCGAGCCCGCAACACGCGACCTTGGTGGCTACCAAGCAGTTGTTCCCGGCGACCGTGAAAAGAGCGAGACGTGGCACCGAATTATCGACAAAGATGACCCGATGCCGCCGGCCAAGAGCCACAAGAAGCTGACCAAGGAACAGATCGAATTGATCGGCCGCTGGATCGATCAGGGCGCGAACTATGAGACGCACTGGTCATACACCCAAGTCGGTAAGCCCGACCCGCCCGATGTGGAGAACGAGCAGTGGGTCGGCAACACGATCGACCGGTTTATCCTCGCGGAATTGGAGGCCCGGGGGATCGAGCCCTCGCCGCAGGCCGACAAGCGAACGCTACTGCGCCGCGTAACGTTCGACCTGGCCGGCCTGCCGCCGACGCCCGAGCAGTCTGAGGCTTTTTTGAGCGACACCTCGCCGGACGCTTATGAAAATTATGTCGATACCCTGCTCGCCAACGAGGCCTACGGTGAGCACCTAGCGGTGTGGTGGCTGGACCAAGTACGGTTCGCCGACACGATCGGGTTCCACAGCGACAACCCACGTATCGTTTGGCCTTACCGCGACTGGGTCATCAAATCGCTGAATGAGAATATGCCTTTTGACCGGTTCACTGTGATGCAATTGGCCGGTGACCTGATGCAGGACAAGCCGACGACCGAGATGCTCGTAGCGAGCGCCTACAACCGCCTGACCCCAACGACCGAGGAGGGTGGCGCCCAGCGTAAGGAATACCAAACGATCTACAACACAGACCGCGTAACCAACTACGGCGAGGTTTGGCTCGGCTCGTCAACCGGCTGCGCACAGTGCCACGATCACAAGTTCGACCCGATCACGATGGAGGATTTCTACAGGCTCGCGGCTTTCTTCGGGAGCCTGAGCGGCGCGGCCGTCGGTGTTGAGAGCGGCTACCCGCGGCACGAACCGCCCTACATCTTTCTGCCCCAAAACGAGGAAGAGGCGCAGCAGATCGCCGATGTCGAATCGCGGTACCGCGAGATCATCGAGGCCCACCCCGAGGCGTCGCTCATCGAGGAGTATTTCGGCAGCCGCGACAACGCCAGGCCGCCGCTCCCAGACGGCGTGATGCCCGAGTACGGCAAGGCGTTTGGGGAGTTGCTCAACAAACGTAAGGCCTTGGCCGACAAGATCACAACGATCCCGATCGCACGTGACTTGAAAACACCACGCACCGTGCGGATCCTCGATCGTGGTAACTGGCAAGACGAGACCGGCGAGGTCGTCCTCCCCGCAACGCCGGCGTTTCTCGGCGGGCCCGCCTCTACACAAGGCAGTCGGCTCAACCGCCTCGATCTCGCCAAATGGACCGTCTCCCCCGACAACCCGTTGATGGCCCGCGCCATCACCAACCGTCTCTGGGCGAAGTACCTCGGCAACCCCCTTTCCAGCAACACGATCGACCTGGGCAGCCAGGGCACCCTGCCCACCCACCCCATGCTGCTGGACTACCTCGCCAGCGAGTTCCGCGACAGTGGCTGGGGCTTAAAGCACGTTATCCGACAAATCGTCACCAGCGAGACTTACAAGCAGTCTTCGGACACCCGTGCCGAACTTGCCGATATCGATCCGGACAATCGCGAACTCTTCGCACGACAGTCGGCAATGCGCCTTCCAGCTGAAACCCTGCGCGACCAAGCCTTGGCGGTGTCGGGCTTGCTGACCGAGAAGATAGGCGGGCCCAGCGTATTCCCGTATCAGCCCGAGGGGCACTGGGAGCCCTTGAACTTCCCACGCCGCAAATGGCCGACATCCAAAGGTGAAGACTTATACCGCAAGAGTCTATACACCTGGGTCCAACGAACGTTCCCGCATCCGTTGATGACTGCTTTTGACGCGACCTCACGCGAGTCGTGCATCGGCCAACGCATGGTATCAACCACACCGCTGCAGGCGCTGGGCCTTCTCAATGGCCCAACGTTCGTCGAGTCTGCACGGGTCATGGCCCAGCGGCTGGTCGCGGGGCACGACAACGACGCACAGCGGCTCGATGCGTTGTACATGCTCGCCCTCGCCCGCGTACCACGTGATAGCGAACGTGCGACGCTCACCGCCCTGCTTGCCAGCCAGCGCGATCGCTTCGCCGACAAGCCCGAGGAAGCCGCTATGCTCGCAGCGGTGGGCCAGTCCCCGCCCGCTGCACCAGACCTCGACCCCGTTGATGTCGCAGCATGGACAAGCGTCTGTCGCGTCGTCCTGAACCTACACGAAACAATCACCCGTAACTGACCGAAGAAGAACGGCAATGACCCAAGACCTGCAACAACCCGTACAGCTCCAGAATGTTCTGCTCGAACGCGAGCAGGCCGAGCGCTGCCTGCTCAGCCAGACACGACGCAAGTTCTTGACGAGCGCGTTCGGTTCGCTCGGCACGCTGGCGCTGGGCACGATGGTCGGTCCGAAACTAATGGCCGCGCCATCCAAGCCCTCGGCCGACACGGCGCTCACCGAAGCGTTGCCCATCGGCGCCCGGTCGTTCCTCACCCATGCGCCCAAGGCTAAGCGGGTCATCCACCTATGCATGGCAGGCGGGCCAAGCCACCTCGAGACCTTCGACTACAAACCGACGCTCGATAAGATGCACGACCAGCCAATGCCAGAGTCACTCACCGCAGGCCAGCCCATCGCCCAACTTCAGGGTAAAGCGCTCAAGGCGTTTAAACCCCAGACGACCTTCTCCAAGTGCGGCGAATCCGGTACCGAGATCGCGGACATCTTCCCCCACATCCAGTCGATCGCGGACGACATCTGTGTGATCAAGTCGATGCGTACGGAGCAGATCAACCACGACCCGGCGCATACGTTCTTTAACACGGGCACGATCCGACCCCACCACCCCTCGATCGGGTCGTGGTTGCTCTACGGGTTGGGGTCGATGAACCAGAACCTGCCAGGTTATGTCGTCCTCACCAGCTGGGGCGGCGGCCAGGGCCAGCCTATCAGCGCCCGGCAGTGGCACAACGGCTTCCTGGACAGCAAGTACCAGGGCGTCAAGCTCAACGCGGTCGGTGACCCGGTCTACTATGTCGGCTCACCAGACGGCGTCTCGAACCCCTGCCAGTCTGAGGTCATCGAGGCGATCAACCAGCTCAACCAGGACCACGCCAGGGTCGTTGACGACCCGGAGATCGCCAGCCGCATTGCGCAGTACGAACTTGCCTTCCGTATGCAAGTGGCCGTGCCCGAGCTGACCGACTTCTCGAAAGAAGACCCGAAGGTAGTCGAGGAGTACGGCTGCAAGCCGGGCGACGGGACATTCGCATCCAACTGCCTCATGGCCCGACGGCTCGCCGAGCGTGGCGTGCGCTTTATCCAGCTCTACCACCGCGGCTGGGACCACCATGGCGGCCTGCACAAGGCCATCCGCGGCACCGCGGGCAACGTGGATCAGGCCACCGCCGCACTGATCAACGATCTTAAGCATCGCGGCATGCTCGACGAGACCCTCATCATTTGGGGCGGCGAGTTTGGCCGGACCCCCATGGCACAAGGCACCGGACGCGACCACCACATCAAGGGCTACTCGATGTTTATGGCCGGCGGCGGCGTCAAGCCCGGCATCGCCTACGGCAACACCGACGAGTTCGGCTACAACGCCACCGAAAATATCGTCCACGTCCGCGACCTGCACGCCACGATGCTCCACCAACTCGGCATCGACCACCAGCGTTTGACCTTCAAGCACCAAGGGCTCGACGCCAAACTCACCGGCGTCGAGCCGGCGAAGGTGGTGAGAGACATCCTTGCCTGACAACAAGTGCCTCTTGCTTGATAGAACACTCTGATGTGTCGCAAACGCACGGATCACATAGGCTTGTATACCAGAGATAATCCCATTCATGCACAACCGGCATCCCACTGCATAGAAGCATCCAAGCCCACAGCTTGACACAACAACTTCTAGGCAAAGATGCCCCCAATCAAACCACCGCTGTTAATCCAGCGCACGAATTAAGAAACCGACCCGACCCACAAACGCCGGTATGTGCCTGTACGATCGATTGCGGTAGAGATATGCGGTCTATCTGACGGGCTACGTGGTGGCCGGGGAAACGAGTCCAAGTACGCTGCTACTGATTGAAGAATCGAAGACGGCCTAACAGGCCGCGTCTCAACGCTCCGCATCCCACAGCGAGCCGCGCATATCGGTCAGCCCGACCGGGTCGTTGGCCCCTTCAAATAAGAACTGCTGCTCGAACTGCTCGGTGTGGCCATCGACATACGTGACGTTCCCGCGCCCCTCATGCAGGTCGAAAGTCACCTCGATTGCGGGGTTGCCGCTGGTAACGAAATTGGCCCGAACGAAGATATTGGCACGGTGCCCGATGACACCGATATCTGTTCGCACCGAGTCCATAACCAGACCAACCTCTGAGCTCTTCGAGATATCCGCGATCTGCCGCCGGTTGAGTTCGCCAGTCGTAGGCTGGTTACCCCCGCTAATACCGGGCATCGCGTTTTCACCTTGCCGCAGACCCGGCGGCTGATAGCTGAGATAGTCATCCTCGTCCGCGCCGGCTGCTTGGCTGAGGTCACGAAACAGGTCGTCAGAAGGGCAGTTGTACTGGGTGTTGTCGAGTTCATAAACCGGGTTATTGTTTTGTGAGCCTTGTGCTTGGGCCATCGTCAGGCTTCGGCCATCGTAACCACCAAGCCCAAGCCGGTCCGTCCAAGTAACGGGCCCGCCAACGTTATTGAAAGTCCCATCGCTGTGAGGCACAAAGTCTTTGTTGTCCTGCGCGTAGGTGTAGAAGCTGGTCATGATCTGCCGCTGGTTGGACTTGCATTGCGTAGAGCGAGCGGCCTCACGCGCCGCGCCCAACGCGGGCAGCAGGATCGCGATCAACAGCGCGATGATGCTGATGACAACCAGCAGTTCGATCAGGGTAAATGCACGCTTGTTCATAGATCAATACCTCAACAATGAATCAAAAATCTCGACGGCACTTACCACCATGCCGGTGTCTCGTTGCGTCCTCGGCCGTCGAACATGATGTACTTCGCGCTGCCCTTCAGATCGTTCATGTCGACGATCTCGTCGGCCCGGCCGAACTCGGCGTGGCCGTCATAAAACGACGTAGTCCCGCCTTCCCACCTGTTCTGGGCATCGCGGTGCGGGAAATTACCGGCGTAGGTGTTTGGGGTCCCGGGCATACCGGGCAGCCAAATGTCGCCGTTGGAATCGTAAGACTGCTGGCTGTCGGTGGTCATCCCGAGTTCGGAGGCGTTAGTCGCCTCTTCCATGTTGCGAGGTCGGTTCGACCGGCGTCCGGTGTTGTCGGGCGTCGGCAGGTCGACCCAGCGCGTCACGCCGTAGCTGGCCGGGGCCGGAGGGTCGCCTTGCGACGCCTCATACGTCGCCATGACGGAGGTGGTGATGGCAAAGAACTGGCCGGCCGGGACATCGAGCCAGTCGCGCGAGTCGACCTCACCGGTGTCGTCTGCTGGGCAGAAAAAAACCTCGTGCGTGCCCAGATAGTCGTCGTACTCGCGTCGCACGTCCTGATCGGGCGTGCCGCCAACAATGGTCATGACCTGGTTGCCGTGGCGCGGGTGGACCGGGAACTCGCCGGCGTCCACCGCCATCGCGGTCACCGCGGCGGAGACCTGCTTGTGGTTGCTCAGGCACTGGGTAACCTGCGCCGACTCGCGCGCCTTGCCTAGCGCGGGCAGCAGGATCGCGATCAGCAGGGCAATGATGCTGACGACGACAAGCAATTCGATCAGCGTAAAAGCGGTGCGGAAAGGTTTCATGAGACGTACTCCGATTGAAGGGTTCTAGCAAAGACATGTTGCACGAGACGCGGCTATACCGAAACCCACCGGCCGCCGCGAAGCAGCCGGCAGATGTGAAGGAGGATCAAAAGACTAGCCACGTCGTCGGCGGGCGATCAGCAGGCCGCCGAGGCCGAGTAGTGCCAAGGAACTCGGCTCGGGGATCGGGGTCACGTCCAGACGGACATCGTCGACCAGCACGCGGGTGCTGCCACTCTCATTACCGAGGCGGAAGTTGAGGTCGACCGTGCTGTAGGTGCCCGTTGAGACGTATTGCTCGGTGATGGTGTTCGAGCCATCGCGGGCAGAGCCGCTTCGAGCAACAGTGCCAAAGGTAACGGACTGCTGGCTAACCAGGCCCGCGTCGAGGGTGAGGGTGACGCTGGCGTTACCACCGGCGCTATCGCTGCCGAGGAGGTAGGAGAGGTCGAAGATATCGCCAGCGGCTCCCGAGAACGCGATCTGGTCCGCGGACAGATCGATGGTGGCGTTCGCGTTGCCGTTCTGGAACGCCATGCCCGAGCCCGTATTGTTCGGCTCGAAACTCGTACTATCGAATCCAAAGTTGCCGTCCAGGCCAAACGCATTATTGGCACCGCTGTAGGTGACACGGACGAATGACCATCCGTTGACCGAAAGCCCTTGTCCGGGGTTGTTACCAACGCCCACAAACGCGCGGTCGCGCGGGATCACCTCGGTAATCGAAGGGACGCCGAAGCCGCCTGAGATACCAACGCCATCGCCTTGCTCATAAAAGAAGTCGCCATTGCCTTCGTCGATGCCGGCCCCGATGAGCGATACGGCAGAAGCTTGCATGGCGGTAAACGAAACGGCGAGAAGCGAAGCGGTAGTGAAGAAACGATTCATGGTAAACCTCCTAAAAGGGGAAAGGATTGAAAGTGTGCGACGTTGCACGGGGGCCCAAAGGGGCGATAGGTCAAAAACGATCAGGGTGAGTCCTCGCTGGTGGCCAGCGAGTGATGTAGTGCGATCTGTTCGGGTGTGAGCAGCTTGTCATACAGCGCGACCTCGTCGATCCGGCCGCGCAGGGGGCGGAAATTGCCTTCGTAGTAAGGGTTGTTCGGGTCAAGCTTTGTGATGACGTCCAGTACCGATCGGCCAAGTCGAACGTTTGCCAAATCAACCGTTGGCGGGTTGTAGGCGGCTTCCTCGGCGAGCACGCCGTCCAGGTAGAGCTTCACGCCAGCCTTGGTCTTGACCATCACCACGTGCTGCCACTTCGCGACCGGGTAGTCTTGGGCGGTGTAGATCTCGCGGCGTTGTTCCGTTTCGATATCCTTCATCGGAAAGCCACGAATCGAATACTCGCGCCAGCCCGGCGGCCGCGTGATGATGAAATTCTCATCCTTGTCGTTCCAAAAATCATTGGTGAGCTCTAGCGAAAACAGCCAGGCCTCGGCCGCATCTTCGTGGTCATTGCCCTGATTCGGGTCGAAGAGGTTAAAGACCGATGCGGTCGAATTCTCCAGAGCCATCTCGTACCGCTCATCGGTGTAGTACCACAGCTCGATGCTGTACTCGTCCAGGCTATTGAGGGCTTGCACCGGCTCGGCGGTCTCAAAGAAGGCATAAGGCTGACGGCGGTTGTGGAGCCGACCGGCCTTGCCGATCACACCATCGTCGGTGAGCTGAGCGGGGCCGTAGACCCTCAGGTCACTGCGGCCCTGGCCGACCTCGTTGATGATCGTGCGGTTGGTGTCGTCCTCAAACCGCCAGTACGCCACCGGGGCGGCATCCAAGACCGCCATCACGTAGGGGTGCGGGATCACTTCATAAAAGACCGGAGCCTCGGCGAGAGCGATCGTCTCTAAGCCGCCCGTATCCTGCGTAACACGTCGGGCATCGTTTTGCCGAAGCACAACAGGCTTGAAGGCGAGCGGCGACTCGCGTGCCGGCTCCGCACGGACCGAGCCCTCGATCACCGTCACGGTGCTGCCGTTGTCCGCATCCGCAGAGACACCGAACATGGTGCCGAGGTCGACAATGTCCATCCCCGGGGCATGGACCGTAAACCCTTTACTGCTCGGCGTGTCGCACCGGCCGACCAGTTTGCCGCGGTGCAGCCGGATCGCGTTGTCGCTATCGGTTGTCTCTATAGTTACCGGGGCTTGGAGGAGCACCGTCGCGCCGCGCATGGTCGTGATCTCCGCGAAACCCTCTACGAGCGTCAGCCGCTGATTAATCGCAAGCAGCATGCGGTCGGGCAACGCCCCCTGGCCATTCGGGGTGACCCACTGGGCGTTGACCTGGTCGGTGACCGTCGCCACGACACGGTAGGGATCGGGGGAAGGGGACACGGGTGAGAAGTACGGCCTCTCAGGGGCATCGGCGATGTCCTGGGACCCGCTATCAGATAGGAACACGATCGCAAGCACCGTGCTCAAGAGCAGTATTGCGGCGCCGGCAGCGGCCCAAACCATACGAGGCGTGATGTAGTGTTCGTAGAGATAAGTCAGAGCCGATAGATACTCGCGCTTGGTCGGCGATTGGCTGTGAGACGAAGAGAAGCGCTCTGCAGCCAAGGCCATCGGGTCCAGGTCTTCGCCTTGGTCTTCGGCCCACGTCAGAAACTGCATCAACTGGTCGTTAGCCACCTCATGCGACTGGAACGAGGCCGGGTCACTGCCCGCATCGGTAATCTGGATCGAGAGGCGCGGCGAGTGACCGACAATGCCGGGCAACGCGGCGTGGAGATTGGTGTAGCTGCGGTAGAGCGCGCGGGCCTCAGCACTTTGGAGCAGGACTGTTTCAAGCCTGGCGAAGCCTGCATCGCTAATCGTCCCGTTGAGCAGGTCTCCAATCAGCGGCAGCGTCTCGTGGGTGATCGGGTGGTCGCTCATGGGCTACCCCCCTGCCCAAGTTGTCTGGTAATACAAGTGTAAAGCCGTCGGCGGATTCGGTTGAGTTGCTTATAAAGGCTATTCGCGCTTTGCCCGAGCGTGCCAGCGATGTCCCGGATAGTCGTGCCTGTCGTGTACGCCTGGGCCAACAGATCACGCTCGTCCGGGACAAGTTTCTCGACACACTTGTGCAGTGCGGCACGCTCGGCGGCGAGGCGATCGGCATCCCGCGGTGTCTCTTCGGCAAGCTGATCCAACACCTCATCCGAGAAAAAGTGCCGATCACGAGCGCTGGTACGCAGGTAGTTTTTAACTTCGAAGTAAGCAATCTGACATGCCCAAGTCGAAAACTTCGTTGCCGTATCGAACTGATCGAATTTCTGCCAAGCGATCAGACAGGTCTTTTGAAGCAGATCCTCGGCATCCGCCGCCTGGGGCAGCAGCGTGCGGATGAAACCGAGTATGGTCGGCTGATGCGTAACCAAAAGCGAGGTGAAACGCTCGTAGGCCTGATCACGATCCGGGTTGTTCGGCGTCTGGTTCATACGCGAGTGCGAAGCAATGGAGGGAGACGTGAGAGGAAGAGAAGTGCCTCCAGTCATTAACGTACAATGGTTAGTTGATTGGCCACCTTATTTGTAAAAAAATAAAAAATGCTCTTTTCGGCACTCATAAAGGCCCTGAAAGGCGTTGAATGAATTAACGGGCTAAAAATGGCGAGGCGAAACGCCATGATCGGATCCGAATAGACGGATTGCAGTTTTTAAAAATCGCATGTTTTGTTTTAAACCTAATATTTAAAATGTTTTATATTTTTATTCTATCCGGTTACAAGACATCCAGCCCAGAATCTAGTGTGGCTCTGTAAGGATGCAACTTTGGACGCAAGAAAGAGATATGCAGAAGTCAAATCAAAGGTTTGATTAGACGGTTCTCAGCTTTAAATCTACGTGATGGGCCGCACGCATGCCTTCTGCGATAGCGTGTACGACTAACGAAGGGCCTCTGGCCATATCTCCAGCGGCAATGACCGGTTTAGTCGTATTGAGGTACTCAAATGCTTCGATAAGCTTACCAGCGGCGTGCCCTACAAATCCACACGAAAGAATCACAAGGTCCGCAGCAATCCGGCAGGCCTTGCCATTGTCTCCCATATCGATCAGATCGACCGCGCCCACGCGAGAAGGGTCGTTCTCATTAGGTAAGAATGCGGTTGTATTGACCGACCACCATCGACAGTCTCTGCCCTGCAATACGGATGCCTCTTGATGAGCGTAGTCGTACGAGAAAGTGCGCTTAAACTCCGGCCAGGGGTTGTCGGCTGTTCGCTCTAAAGGGGGGGCTTCCGGGTAAGACAGATTGATAACACTCCTAGCTCCCTGCCGTAAAGCCGTGGCGATACAGTCCGCGCCAGTATCTCCTGCGCCAATAATCACGACCTCCTTATCCTTCGCAGTGATGCTTGGAGGTGTCTGGTTGTTTACCGATCTCGTTGAATCTGAGAGATAAGGCACTGCCTGGTAGATACCCTCAAGCTCTCGACCTGGGAACGGTAGGTCCCGCGCTTGCATCGCGCCACATGCGAGAATGATCGCGTCCGCATCTGCCAGGATCTCGTTTGCGGTAATATCTTTCTCTACCGCACAGTTATTGCGAAATATAATGCCGCTATCGGCCATTATTTGAATACGGCGGTCTAAGACCGACTTATCCAGCTTCATATAAGGGATGCCGTATCGCAGCAAGCCGCCGGGCGAGTCCGCCTGCTCATAGACGGTCACACGATGCCCCTGCTCGTTGAGCTTCTGAGCTGCAGCCAATCCTGCAGGGCCGGAGCCTACAACCGCGACACGTTTGCCGGTTCGTTGAGGTTGGTCCACATTCACCCACCCGTCATCAAAGGCGCGGTCGATGATCGCACGTTCGATACCCTTGATCTGTACGGGCTCTTCGTTGATACCGAGGATACAGGCGTGTTGACATGGTGCGGGGCAGACCCGTGCAGTGAACTCCGGGAAAGGGTTGGTCTCACTTAGCCGGTGATAAGCGTCTTTCCACCTGCCAAGGCGGACCAGTTCGTTCCACTCTGGGATCTTGTTATTGATCGGGCAGCCTTGCCCATAACCCGAGTTCGGCATGCAGAAAGCCGCGCCACAATTCATACAGCGTTCGCCCTCAGCTTGGGCTGCATTCGGATTGGCCGGCTCGAAGACTTCGTAATAGTCGTTGAGACGCAGCAGGGCATCGCGCGCGGGCATCACGTTTCCCGGCAATATCCCGCGTTTCTCGATTGGGGGTGATGCGTCAATAGACGTCACGCTGGTATCGTCCTTCGCGTATCATAACGTCAACAAACTTTGATGCCTCGGCTTCATCCATGCCGCCATGCTCAGCGACGATCTCTCTAAGCGCCTCGTCGACATCGCCTGCCATTCGTGATGCGTCACCGCAGATATAAAAATGGGCTCCACGTTCAAGCCATTCGTATAGCTCAGATCCCTCCTCTCGCATACGGTCCTGTACGTAAACCCTCTCATCGCCGTCTCGGGACCATGCAAGGCTAAGCCTATTTAGGATGCCATTGGCTTGTATCTGTTTCAACTGATCGCGGTAGAGAAAATCAGTTGCCTCGTGCTGGTCACCGAAAAAGAGCCAACTCTCGCCGACTTCGATACCACCTGCTTTTCGGGCCTGGCGCTCTTCAAGGAAAGCGCGAAACGGCGCGATGCCGGTGCCCGGACCACACATAATAACAGGGGCCTGGTCGTTGTCAGTGAGGTGGAAGTGGGGCGCCTTATGGACGTAGACACCAACGCGACCGCCGAAACCGCAGCGGTCCGCTAGGTACGTCGAAGCAACACCAAGCCGTTCGGTTTCTTCGATTTGATAACGCACCGCGCCTACCGTCAGGTGGACTTCGCCTGGGTGGGCCTTAGGGCTCGATGCGATCGAGTAAAGCCGTGGCTGAAGCGGTCGAAGCGCATCGGTTAGACGTTGGGCAGACACCTTTGGCTCCCACTTCCTCAGGGCGTCGATCAGATGCAAGCCTTGTACCGATTCATAATCGCCTTGAATACCCAGAGCTTCGAGCGTGTTATGGGTAAGCGTGACCACATCGAGCCTTATCTGTAAGGCAAGGCGGATCGGAAAAAGGTTCTCCTTGATCATCACACGATCAGTCCCAGTGACACCAGTGAGGACCAGGATCTCTTCGACCAGGGCGGGGTGATTCGTGGGCCATAAGCCTAACGCGTCACCAACCTCGTACTCCAAGCCTGAGCCAGACAGCAGAATCTCGACATGGTTGACTTCCTTGGCAGAGCCCTCCCCATTCAGGTTGGTGACTTCCAGTACCGGGGCGAAGTAGGGATTGTTCTTGTCCCAAAGCATAGAAGAACTAGTTTCTTCTTCGATCACTTGGACTGCTTCCCCCGCAACTCCAACCATGACCTCGTTAGTGAAGACCTCCTGCTTCCACTTAGCCCAGTCGTCTTCGTAGGTGACATCGCAGTCGACCCGATCGACCAGGCGTGTCGCTCCAAGTTCACTCAAGCGATCATCGATATCGATACCCGACTTGCAAAAGTGCGTATAGCTCCGGTCTCCGAGCGCGCATACTGAATAATTCAGTTCCGGGAGTTTCGGAGCTTGATCACTTAGTAGCAGGTCATAAAAAATCTTAGCGTTATCGGGTGGGTCGCCTTCACCAAAAGTGCTGCAAACAACAAGTAAATGACGGACCTCTGTTAAGGTTTCGCCGTCAAGCGAATTCAGTTCGATGATATTGGGCTTGAAGCCACTGGCTCGGGCGAGTTTACGGAGGTCTTTAGAAAGCGCTTCGCAGTTGCCGGACTGCGAACCGTAGGCGATGGTCAGAGGCGTCCCCGCGGTATCGTCGATGGGCTTTGCCGCCTCGTGTGCTGCACGAACAGAAAGCAAGCCTGCGAGAAAGCCCTCCGCAAACTTGCGCTGGTCCTGTTCGAACGGCGCGTCAGAAGGGATGAGAATCGATGTCATCAGGCTACCTCCATCACACTAGCGTCAGCGTATGGAGTCTCATGA
>JBCDKD010000064.1:0-25299 GCA_039024275.1 Planctomycetota bacterium
CGCCGTGGTGCCGACAAGCCGCCCAAGCCCACTCCGCAGCACGGTGGGTGAAACCTGTCCCCTAAATCGGGAGCCCGATGCAACCCGCCCCGAAACACCCGGTATCTACCGCCGTGACGGCCCTTTACGCCAGCAGCGACCTGCCGACCCACGCCTGTAGTGACGGGCAGTTGGCGGCACGCGTGGCGTCAGGGGACCAGGCCGCGGCCGAAGAAATCGTCCGCCGCCACCAAGCGCCGGTCCGTGGCTTCCTCCGGGCGGTGTGTTACGACCGATCGGCGGTCGATGACTTGGCCCAGGAGACGTTCCTCCGTGCCCTCAAGCACGCCGGCCGATTCGACGCGAAGTACCCGATGCGGGGCTGGCTGCTCACGATCGCCCGCCGGCTCTCCATCAACCACGGCCAGAAGGCCAACCGTCGCCGCGCCGCTGCTGGCATCGAACCCGACCAACTGCGAAACGAGAGGGCGACCGGTCCGTCCGACCAGCTCGAGAAACGAGAACAACAAACGCTTGCTAAAGATCTGGTACAGCAGGCCGTGACGAGGCTTACTGAGCCGCAGCGTGCCGCCATCGTGATGCACTACCAGCAAGGGCTGCCGCTGGACCAGATCGCCGAGGCTTTGGAGATGCCGATCGGCACTGTCAAGAGCCACCTCTACCGCGGTCGGCAACGTATGAAAGAGCTTTTAGAACCCCAGGCCGAAAGGCTGATGCCATGAACGACAACAACCCGACCCCGAAAGACGAACCGGCCCCGCTCGACAGCTTCGAGCAGCAGTGGGTCGACCAACTCGCTCAACGCGATCCGGACCTGCTGCAAAGCGAGGACGCGTTTGTTCAATCGGTAATGCGAGCGAACGCGCAGGCCAATGGTGCCCCTGCTGTCCTCGGCCGCATCGGTTTCTCGGCGCTGCCTTACGCCGTCGCCGCCGCGTTACTGCTCGCCGCTTTTGTCGGGTGGTTTGTTCTCACGCAGGATGACAGCGAGCCATCTATCGCCGATCAATCCAATGATCCCACGCAACCAGGCGATGATCCGGTGGTAACTGGCAACGACAAGCCGAAGGTCGAGTTGGGCAAGCTGATCGCCCAGGTCAAGTCCACCGCGACCGATCCGGCCAACACCCTGACCACGACGGTTAGTGAAGCACCCGACGCCCTCCGTGTTGATCGCCTGTTTGAAGTGCTCGGCGACTCGTTACCCGACCTCAAAGATCTCCTCGCCCCGCTTGAATCCCGAAACGAACATAGCCGGGCCTGATCAAGACCACCCATGCCTTGGAGCAAAACGATGCTGAATCTTCAAAGAACCAGACCTCTGACCACCGCGCTCGCGTTGAGTGCCGCCCTGATGCTGCAGGCCGCCCCCGCCTGGGCCCAGGCCCCCGCCGAGCTCGCACCGGCTGATACGCCGGTCTACATCCATATTGAAGACCCCGCCGACTGGCTCGGCGACCTGACCGAGGGCCCGCTGGGCGACAAGTGGCGTGACGCCATCGAAGTCGCCGAGGGCTCGGGCGACCTGCTCGCCGCGATGGGTATGAGCGTCGATGAGTTCATGGAGGCCTACTTCGGCGACGATGTCGTTGTACTCAGCCAGGGCGAAGACGAGCAGGGCAACGAACTGCCCGGCGTCATCTTCACCAAGGTCAAGCAGGCGGACCGCGACCATGCCATCGAATCGCTCGCGCTTCAGCGTGCAGGCGATATCGCGGGCAACCCTGTCTACACCGGCGGTGATGGCAACGGCTACATCGTCATGACCGAAGAGTGGGTTGGCATGGCCGATATCGATGCCTACGACTACCTACAGTCGATCCTCACACAGCCCCCGAACGCCCCCCGCCTCATCGATACCGAGCACTATGAGAAGTGGACCAGCGAGCTACCCGGCGACCGATCGATGACCATGCTCGCCATTGAAAATGAGGACTCGCAGCACGCCCTCGGCGTTATCCGCAAGGGCAAGGGCCTGGACGCGACCTACCTCGGGATGAGCCCCGACTTCGATGAGATGATGGCGATGCTCGGCGAAACGAGCATCGCTGAGTTCGGCCCCCTTCCTGTTGAGACGATCTCGGCCGTCACATTCAACATCGAGCCGGACGAACAAGCACGCGAGAACATGGCGAACCTCAATATGCTCGTCGGCGGCAAGTCCTTTGTCGATGATGTGCTGCCCAAACTGGACCCACCGACGGTCATGTTTATGGGATCGGTCGATGGCGACGCTGTTGAGCCAAGCGTCGGTGTCGAGATGCCTGTGGTAGGCCTGGCCTTCAAAATGAACGACGACTCGGTCGCGGCCGATATGAACACGATGTTTGACAACGTTGTGATGCTCGCGAACGTCGCGGTCATGAGCTTCGAGGCCGGGCTGATCCCGCAGGGCACCGGCGAATACGGCGGCAGCTCGTACAAAGTCGCTGACATTGGTCTGCCCATCGCGCAGGGGCTGGACTTCCCCGAGATCGCACCGGTGCAGATCGCTTACGGCACGATCGGCGACTACTACGTCGTCTGCACGCAGGAAGCCTTCTTCAAGAAGTGTGTCGATGCGAACAAGGCGGGCAAGGCCATGCGGATCGAGGTCGAAGGCCAGCCGCACCGCCTCGCCGAGACGCCGGTGCTCGCCATGACTGGCCGGCCCGACCGCTTCGGGTCGCTGATGCTCTCCTGGGTCAAGCTGTTCGACGAGAAGGGGCTGCCAGATATCCTCGGCGAAGAGGCCGACGCGCCGCTGCCCACCGAGGACCTGATGGATGTGGTCCGTGTCTTCCAGCAGTACTCGCTCGTTAAGATGCAGGTCTGGACGGGTAAAGACGGCATCGTCATCGGCCGGGCGCAACTGACCCCGCCGCAGTAAGTCGGCCGTTCTCAAGGATCAAGGATTCACTCACGAGCCCCGCCCTTGTGCGGGGTTTGTTTTCATGCAGGGGGCTTTGTTCGCTGATCCCCTATACTCTCGCCATGCCCGCAGAACAAGGGAACCATATCCAGCACCGGGTTAAAGTCGGCCTGTTCCCCGGCACGTTCGATCCGATCACCAACGGGCACCTGGACATTATCAAGCGTGGCCAGAACCTCTTCGATCGGCTCATCGTCGCGGTCGGGACAAACCCCGCGAAGCGTCCGATCTTCACGCTGGACGAACGCAAGGAGATCATTAATGAACTCATCGCCGAGCACTGCGGGCCGCAGGTCGAGGTCGACGCGTTTGAGGGACTGACGGTTGACTATGCCCGCTCGATCGGTGCGACGGCGATCCTCCGCGGCCTGCGAAACGTGACCGACCTGAACTTCGAGTTCCAACTCGCGCTAACGAATCGTGCGATCGCTGAGATCGAGACGGTCTTCGTGATGTCCGGCGAGGCCTACGGCTTTACCAGTTCGACACTGATCAAACAGATCGCCGCGGGTGGTGAGATCGACCGGCTACACCCCCTGCTACCCCCCAACGTCCTCGAGCGCCTCAAGCAGAAGAAAGACGAACTCGGCGGGACACTGCCCTGGAAACACGTCGATCACCTTACCGGCGAATAAACACACACCACCAAAAACTATGGACTATCGCATCATCAGCATCGGTGCGCTGAGCATCAACGACCTGTGGGATAAGCAGGGGCCGGCCCGCACCGCCCACGCGACGACGACCCTCATCCGCAGCCGCAATAAGACGATCCTGGTGGATCCCGCCCTGCCGCCTCAGGTCCTTGTCCCGCGTTTGGCAGAGCGTAGCGGGCTTACACCATCGGAGATCACCGATGTGTTCCTGACCTGCTTCCGTCCTGCCCACCGCTATGGCCTCGCGGCTTTTCCTGATGCCGATTGGCATATCAGTGAGACCGAGCGCGAGGTCGTCGGCCGAGAACTGCTGTCCCGCTTTGAGCAGGAAGAAGGCGACGAAGAGGTCCGCGACCTGCTCAAGCGGGAGATCGCGGTCTTGCAGAAGTGTAAGGCCGCCCCGGACACACTCGCTGATCAGGTCGACCTGTTCCCGTCTTTTGGTTTCACGCCTGGTACCTGTGGGTTGCTGCTGAGTCATCACCGGTCAACCACGATTGTTGCGGGTGATGCCGCGCCTACGAGTGAACACATCGAGCACGGCCGGGTGCTAAAAGGGTGTTTTGATGTTGAGCAGGCTCAAGACTCGCTTAAGGAAATCCTTGAGGTTGCCGATGAGATCGTGCCGGGGCATGACAACGCCATCATTAACCCAGTGCGTGGTCCGTTCTGAGTCACCCACTAATGTCAAGGCCAGCGCGCGATCATGTCCGCGTGCCGACTGTGGTCTCGGATGAAATCTGCGTTGAGCTGGTCGTTCGTCTCGTACCAGTGCTTGGCTTCTTGGGGGGTCTGGCCAAACTGGATGTGCCGTTGGATGGTCTGCCGCTTTGCTCTCTCGGCCGGGATATCGATCCAAGCCCGCAGGTCGGCGAGTTGATCGATCACGGTCCACGGCAGACTATCGAGGAGCAGGTAGTTGCCCTCGGTGATAACAAACCGCGTCTGCGCATCAACCGTGTGTTCAGGCCGCCCCGTATAGACCGGCTCATCAATGGTACGGTCAAAGGTCGGCAGGCTGACACGCTGCTTTGCATCACGCGCTCGCACCAGATGCTTGAAGTACTGCTGGGCTTCGAATGTCTGCACTGAGCCCTTCCGCTCGCGCAGGCCGAGCGCCTCAAGCTTATCGTTCGTCATATGGTAGGCATCCATGGGCAGAGCAACGGCGGTGCCTGATCGCGCCCGGTTGAGTATGTCTACGATTGCTTGTGCGAGCGTGCTCTTGCCGCTGCCAGGCACACCCGCGATGGCGAGTACGCCACGCTTAGGTGGTTCTGGCCGACGACTGATGAGCTGCTTCGTCAGGCTCGCAATCCCTGTTTCATCGAGCAGGGTCACAGGCGGCGTCTTGCGGGGTTCTGTCGGCGGCATCAGCAGAGTCTACCGCGACGTCCCCACGCCGCCTCGTTACACTCAGGCGATGTCACATCGTCTTCCGGAAACGGTGATTGAACTGCTTCAGGCCATGGTCCGTGTGGATACGGTCAACAGCGCACTGACTGGCAAGGCCGAGGCCGAGGCCGAACTGGTCGATCTGCTCGCGAAATTCGCGGGTAGGTGGATGCTCGAAGTCGAGATCCTGCCTGTCGATGGCCAGGCCGACCAGTTGCTCTTGACCCTGCGCGCGGGCAGTGACCGGCCATGGGTTCTGTTCGACAGCCACCTCGACACCGTCGCGGTAGAGCATATGTCGATCGATCCATTCGGTGCGGAACTCCGCGAAGGCAGGCTGTATGGCCGTGGCGCCTGCGATACGAAAGGGACCGGCGCAGCGATGCTTTGGGCCCTGCGTCGTTATGCGCAGCAGGCAAACCGCCCCAACAATATCGCGCTGCTTTTCAGTGTCGACGAAGAAATCGCGATGAACGGCATCCAGAGCTTTGTCGAAAACGACCTGCCGCGGCTGGGCTGGTCGCCGAGCATGGTCATTGTCGGTGAGCCGACCGAGCACATCCCCGTGATCGCACACAACGGCTGTGTGCGTTGGACGATCCAGACGCATGGCAAGGCCGCCCACTCATCGACGCCCTGGGAGGGCCGTTCTGCGATCGATGATATGGTCCAGTTACTCTCTGCTCTCAAGACTGATTACATCGATACGCTCGATGCCGAGCACGCTCTCACCGGCCGTGCCGTCGCGAGTGTCAATCTGATTCAAGGCGGGAGCGCCCCGAACATTATTCCGGAGCATTGTCGGTGCGAAGTGGATCGCAGGGTCGTTCCGGGTGAGGATCAAATGACCGTACTGCCAACCGTTGCAGCTATTCTTGATGGCGTGAAAAGCGTTGATCCCAAGTTCGATTACATCCAAACCTTGCAGGTTGCCCACCCCCCGCTGCTGCCCGAGTCAAGCGAATCGATCTTGCCCGCCGTCAAGGCGGCGCTGCACACGAATGACCTGCGTAAGCCTAACGTCGGCGCACCTTTTGCCACCCACGCCGGCTACCTCGCACAAGCCGGCCTCCCGGCGCTCGTACTCGGCCCGGGCAGCCCGCACCCCGCCCATACCAAGGATGAATGGGTCGCGGTCAGCGAAATTGAGAAAGGTGTCGAGGTCTATGGTACCTTGATGCAGGCGACGTTCTAAGAACGATATACCTTTCGGGAGCCTGTCGTGCGATCCACCCTACGCCTAATAGGCCGCATCGTTTGCTTTTGTCTACTCATTGCTACGTTTGACGTCCACAGCGAACAGACGACCAAAGACCTTGCTGACAAGAACCAGCGGATCTTCGTCGGCACAAGGAATTCGATCGACAATAGCCGTATTACCGGCTATCTCAATATCGAAGGATTTGAGGTGCCGGTGTTGCTCGATACTGGCGCAGGCTTCCCCTTTACCTTGTTCCAGCCAGTCGCGGAGAAACTGAGCCTAAAGCTTGAAAAGAGCGATGATCATCAGAAGTTTTACAAGACCACGGTTCGCGTCGGCGTCGGCACGACAGGTGAGAGCCTCTCCGAGCCGGTCAATATGCATGTGCTTTCAACCCCCTTCATCGATAGGAAGCACCATGGCATCATCGGCTGGCCAGTCATCAGGCGATCACTGATCGAAATTAATCTGCCAGAATCCCGCTGGAAATATCATGACAGTCTGCCTGACGAGGTCGATCAAGACTGGGTCTCGTTCCCGTTCATCGAGAACCGGTTCGGTGTACTTCTGTTTCGCATCATGGATCAGGGCGAAGAAGTACTCGTCAGCCTCGATACGGGATCAACCGGAGGCGTGCACCTGAGCAAAGAAGACTGGAGCCAGTGGCAGAAGGAAACCAAGCCCGCCTGGGTAACGATCGACGCGGGTTATAGCCCCGCCACGAAAGGCGGCTTTTCGGTGAGGAAGAGCGCGGTCGCCGACGAGTTCACAATCGGCAAGCTACAGGTCCAATCAGTGAGCGTCGAGGAGACCTTTGCCGAACTGATGGCGAACGGCGATGAAATCCCGATCGAGAAAATGATCATCGGGATGGACGCCATCAAGAACCGGCGGGTCCTGATCGACGGCCCCGGCGAGCGGATCTACTTCGGCCCGATCGTCGAGACGAAAGAAAAAGAAGTACGGATCAATCGGGCGCAAGCCACTTGGATCCCAGATCCTGAAGACCAGAAAAAAATGATCGCAAGCGTCATCAAAGATGGCGTCGCTTACCGGGCCGGTCTCCGTGACGGCGACCAGGTCCTCATGGTCAACGGTGGGATGGCGGCGAACGGGCTCAAGGACAAATCTGTCCGCCCTGGTATGGTTTTCAAGGACCCGTCTGGCACACGTGTACGCCTGCTCATTGACCGCGATGGCGAGCGGTTTCCAATCATCTTTGAACTAGGCCGATCTCCTTATGACCCTGATCCTGAAGCGGGTCAATGAAGGTTGGGTCTAGGGGCTTACTCCCGTTCCTGTGCCCGGGGTCTTCTTGAACTTGCCAACGATCGTCTGGATCACGAAGTAGAACACCGGCACGAAGACCACGCCGACCACCGTCGCGACGATCATGCCGTAGAACACCGCCGTGCCGA
Organism: Planctomycetota bacterium; assembly: GCA_039024275.1. Taxonomy (GTDB): domain Bacteria; phylum Planctomycetota; class Phycisphaerae; order Phycisphaerales; family Phycisphaeraceae; genus JAHQVV01. The sequence continues at coordinate 7,582 of JBCDKD010000064.1, forward strand.
GCGAGCGTCGGCTCATCGCCCCGGCGCCAACAGCGATGACCAGCGGGGCCGTACCTCCGACGAAGGAGAACGCGGTCATCAGGATGGGCCTGAACCGCAGGCCCGCCGCTTCGATCGCCGCTTCCTTGGGCAGCTTGCCCTCTTCGCTGCGCTGCTTGGCGAACTCAACGATCAGGATCGCGTTCTTCGCGACCAGCGCAATGAGCAGGATAAAGCCGACCTGCGTGTAGATATTGATGTCGTAGCCACGCATAAAGATACCGATGAGCGCCCCGAGCACGCCCAAGGGGATCGTTAGTAGGATCGCGATCGGCGTGGTCCAACTCTCGTACTGCGCTGCGAGGACGAGAAAGACGACCACAATGCCCAATGCAAACGCGATGATCGCGGCGCCGCCTGTCTTCAACTCTTGGTAGGTCGCACCGGTCCAGTCGTATCCGAAACCGTCCGGCAGGTTCTGGTCGGATAGATCACGCATGGCCTGGATGGCCTCGCCGGTGCTGCGGCCCGCCGTTGGCTGGGCGGTGATCGAGGCGGACGGGTAGAGGTTGTACCGGTTGATCGCCTGTGGGCCGGACGAGTCTTGCACATCTAAGAACGTGCCGACCGGCAGCTTGTCGCCCTGCTTGTTGCGGACTTTCAGGTTGATGATATCGTCGCTCTGGTCTCGGAATTCACTCTCCGCCTGCAGGTAGACGCGATAAACACGGTTGAGGTAGTTGAAGTCGTTCACATAGGATCCGCCGAGGTTGGTCTGCAGCGTGTCGTTGTAGACGCCTGGCGGGACCCCGAGACGCTGGGCCTTGGTCTTGTCGATATCGACAAAGAGCTGGGGTGTCGTTGCCCTGTAGCCGGAGAACGGCCGCTCCAGGTCCGGGTGCTGGAAAGCGGAGAACACCATCGCGTCGGCGGCTTCCTGCAGCGCGAGGTAGCCCATCGCGTTCTTGTCCTGGAGTTCGTACTCCACGCCCCCGGCTTGGCCGATACCTGTAATCGCGGGCGGTGCGAAGGGGAAGACGACCGCTTCTTTAATGCCGGCAAACTGCCGGCCCAGCCCGCCCATGACAGCTGGAAGGTTGGCGATGGCCATATCTCGCTCATCCCAGTCTTCAAGGATGACGATGACCATCGCGTTGTTGGATGCGATCGTACCAGAGAGCAATGAGTACCCGTTGACACTGAAGACGCTGCGGACCCCGGGCTGGGCCTCCGCCATCTTCTCGACCTCCTTGAGCACCTCGAGCGTTCGCTCACCTTGTGAACCGTCGGGGAGCTGGACGTTCACGAAGAAATAGCCCTGGTCTTCGTTCGGGAGGAAGCCGGTGGGGATGATCTTGAAGCCGAATGCCGCCGCGGCGGTGATGCCGCCAAAGAGCACAATGGTCAGGACGGCCAGGCGGACCCCCTTGTTGACAAACCAGATGTACCCATCGCGGGTCCTGTCGAGCGTCGCATTGAAGAGTTTGAAGAGCGGGAAGCGTACCGGCTTGGCGGGCTTGAGGATTAGGGCACAGAGCATCGGGCTGAGCGTCAGCGCATTGATTGTTGAGAAGCAGGTCGCGAAGACAATGGTCAGGGCGAACTGCTGGTAGAGCGTGCCGGTGAGCCCGCCGATCATTGCGGCGGGGATAAAGACGGCCAGCACGACGAGCGTGGTTGCGATCAGCGCGCCGGTCACCTCTTTCATGGTTTCCTTGGCCGCGTCTCGTGGGGCCATACCCTCCGTAATCCGTCGGGACGTGTCTTCGACCACCACGATCGCGTCGTCGACCACGATCCCAATCGCGAGGATCAGGCCAAAGAGCGTGAACAGGTTGATACTGAAATCAAACGCAAGCATGACTGCGAAGGTGGCGATCAGCGAGACAGGGATCGTCACCGTGGGCACGATCGTCGCGCGCCAGTCCTGCAGGAAGATGTAGGTAATAATGACAACCAGCAGCGCCGCGATGAAGAGCGTTGTCACGACCTCGCTGATCGATGAGCGGACGTAGTTGGTGAAGTCAAACGTGATGTCGTGGACGACGCCCTGCGGGAAGCTCGCGGAGAGCTCATCCAGCCTCGTCTTGACCGCGTTTGCGACCTCGATCGCGTTCGAGCCGGGCATCTGGTAGATGCCGATGCCCACCCCGGGCTGGCCGTTGAGTCGGGCCTGCCAGTCGTACGTCTCCGCGCCGAGTTGGACCCGGGCGACGTCCTTGAGGCGGAGCGTCCGTGTGACGGATCGGCCATTGACTTCGGCATCCGACGTCTTGAGGATGATGTCTTCGAATTGCTCGACGGTTTTGAGCCGGCCCTCGGTGTTCACGATGTACTCGAACGCCCCTTCGGAGGTTGCGGGCGGGGCGCCGATCCGGCCCGCCGCGACCTGGACATTCTGCTCCCGGAGCGCGTTGAGCACGTCGACGGTCGTCAGGTCGCGTGAGGCGAGTTTGTCCGGGTCCAGCCAGACGCGCATCGCGTAGTCCTGCCCGCCAAAGATGAACACCTCGGAGACGCCCTCGATCCGCGCGAGTTCGTCCTTCAGATAGAGTGTTGTGTAGTTGCTCAGTGAAAGAAAATCGAAGCTCTGGTCTGGCGAATACAGTGTCGCGACCATCAGCAGGCTGGGCGAACGCTTCTTGACCTGGATCCCGCGTGAGCGCACCTCTTGTGGCAGGCGTGGTTCGGCGGCGGCAACTCGGTTCTGGGTATAGACCACCGCCTGGTCCGCGTCGGTCCCCAACTCGAAGGTGACATTGATCGATACACGGCCGGTCTGGTCGGTCGTCGACTTCATGTAGATCATGCCCTCGACGCCGTTGACCTCCTGCTCGATCGGCGCGGTGACGGTATCGACGATGGTCGCCGGGTCGGCGCCGGGGTAGTTCGCGGTGATCTGGACGTTGGGCGGCGCGATCTCGGGGTACTGCTCGATCGGCAGGATCGGCAGGCTGATCGCGCCGAGCAGGACCATGATCAAAGCGGTCACCGTCGAAAAGACCGGGCGATCAATAAAGAAGGCTGAAATCACGCGTCTTCTCCATCGGCTTTGGAAGCAGGCTCGGCCTCTTCCTCAGGCTGTATCTCGGGGTTGGCAGCCGGTTCGGTGGGCTTGGGTGGAGCGGCCTGCTGTGCATCCACTGGCATACCCGGGCGCACTTTTTGCATCCCCGCGGTGATGTACTGCGCGTCAGGCGACAGCCCCCCGACCACGCGCATCCCGTTGTCGGCCTGGATCAGCAACTCGATCGGCTGCCGTTTGACGACGCTGACGCCCTCTTCGTTCTTGACCACGATTAAGACATACTTGCCGGCCAGATCCGTCCCAATCGCGTCTTCTCGAACGAGCACTGCATCTTCGATCTCCTCAAACGGTACGCGAACCCGGACGAACATACCCGGTACGAGTAGCTGTTCTCTGTTGTCCAGCCTGCCACGCACATCGATCGTACCCGTGCCCGTATCGACCGAGCGGTTCCACCAGTCGACGATACCTTTGTGGGAGTAGGTCCCTTTGGGGTCTGAGGACGTAGCCAGTTCTAGCGACGGTGGGTTGTCTGCGACCTGCTGGCCACGTTCGGCCGCGCGGTTGATGTAGTCCAGCACGATCTTCTCGCTGACGTCGAAGTAGACATAGATCGGCTGCATCTGCGTGACCCGCGTAAGCACCGTTGGGCCACCACCGCCGACGTAGGTCCCGACATCGACAAGGTTGCGTGAGACTTCGCCTGTGATCGGAGACTTGACGTAGGTGTAAGACAACTCGAGTTCGGCCTGAGCGAGTTTCGCTTCGCTTGCCAGCCGCTCGGCGGTCCGCTGCTTGAAATCCGCCTCCGCAGTCGTCAGGTCGAGTTCGGACGATGCGCCGCGTTCGAAAGACTTCTTCTCGCTCTCGTAAACAGACTTCGCCGCTGTCTCTAGCGCCTTGGATCGGCTCACTTCGGCCTTCGCGCTGGCAACGGCGATCTCGTAGGGCTCGTGTTCGATCTCGAACAACACCTCGTCTACCTCGACGCGCTTAACGCGGTTGTCATCACCGAGGAGTTCGTAGTTCTGCCTGACGAGCGTCCCCGGCACACGGGCGACGATATCGACCTGGTTGATCGCAACGGTGTTGCCTGTGTATTCGTGGTAGCGCGTCACGTTCTGCACCACCGGGCTGTCTATGGTGACCTCGGGTGGCGGTGGTGCTTCGGCTTGCGGCCCTTCCCCACAGCCGGGTGCGATCGAAAAGGCTGGATATAGGATTGCAAGCAGAAGTGGCAAGATGGTTTTATCGCGCATCGCACCATCATAAGCGGATACCGGGCCGACGCCCCGGGCGTGATGCGAATTCTCCGTTTATCTGGCACGCCCGAAACGTTCACACCCGTGCAAGGTGGTTTACAATCTTCTGTCCGATTCGTAGGAACGTAAAACCATGACCGACCGCACGCTGAACAAATTCTCTTCACGCATCACCCAGCCCAAGAGCCAGGGCGCCAGTCAGGCCATGCTCCTGGCGACCGGGATCGCGCCTGATGACCTGGCCAAGCCACAAGTCGGCATCGGGGCGTGCTGGTACGCCGGCAACCCCTGTAATATGCACCTCGGTGATCTGGCGATCAAGGTCGAGCAAGGCGTCAAGCAGGCGGGTATGGTCGCCATGCGGTTCAACACGATCGGCGTGTCCGACGGCATCTCGATGGGAACCGATGGCATGTCGTTCTCGCTTCAGTCCCGCGACCTCATCGCGGACTCGATCGAGACCATCATGGGGGCGCAGTGGTACGACGCGCTCGTCGCCCTGCCGGGCTGCGACAAGAACATGCCCGGCGTAGTGATCGCGATGGGCCGCCTCAACCGCCCTGCCATCATGGTCTACGGCGGGACGATCAAGCCTGGCTGTACAACCATCAAGGGTAAGGAAGAGAAGCTTGATGTAGTCAGCGCCTTTCAATCCTTCGGTCAGTCGATCGCGGGGACCATTACCGAAGACGAACGCAGGGCCATTGTCGCAAACAGCTGCCCCGGCGCGGGCGCCTGCGGCGGGATGTATACCGCCAACACGATGGCTAGCGCGATCGAGATGTTGGGGCTTTCGCTGCCCTACTCTTCGTGCACACCGGCTGAGGACGGGCTCAAGGCGGACGAATGTGTGCGTGCAGGCCGGCGCATCCTCGGCATGCTCGAAGAAGACCTCAAGCCGCGTGATATCGTTACCCGGCAGTCATTCGAGAACGCGATGGTATTGATCACCGTGCTGGGCGGTTCCACCAACGCGGTGCTTCACCTGATCGCGATGGCGCACGCGTTTGATATCGAGCTGGGTATCGACGACTTCCTCGCGGTCAGCAACCGCGTCCCGCTTCTCGCGGACCTTAAGCCGTCGGGACAATATGTGATGGAAGAACTGCACGAGGTCGGCGGCGTACCGGGCGTGGTCAAGTACTTGCTCGAAGAAGAGTTGATCGACGGGGACCAGATGACAATCACCGGTAAGACTGTCGCAGAGAACGCGAATAACTATGAACCACTCAAGCCCGACCAGGACATCGTCCACCCGCTCGACGCCCCGCTTAAAGCGAAAGGCCACATCTCCATCCTCAAGGGCAACCTTGCACCAGGCGGAGCCGTCGGGAAGATTACCGGTAAGCAGGGCCTACGCTTCACAGGACCCGCGCGTGTCTTCGACTGCGAAGAAGACATGATCCAGGGCTTGGAGGACGGCAGGATCAGCAGTGGCGACGTGATCGTCATCCGCTACGAAGGGCCGACCGGTGGGCCTGGAATGCCCGAGATGCTGACGCCGACCAGCGCGCTGGCCGGCGCGGGGTTCCTCGATGATGTCGCGTTGATTACCGACGGGCGATTCTCCGGCGGCTCCCACGGCTTCATCATCGGGCACGTCGTCCCCGAAGCGCAGGAAGGTGGCCCGATCGCGCTCGTTATCGATGGCGACGAAATCACCATCGATGACCAGACCCACGAGATCAGCGTCGCCGTCAGCGATGACGAGTTGGCAAAACGCAAGGCCGATTGGATCCAGCCTGCATATAAAGCTAACCGCGGCACGCTCTGGAAATACATCAAGGTCGTACAGGACGCTTCGCATGGCTGTGTGACAGATGGTTAACGTTTTAAGGCAAAATCGCGAGCCGATTCGTTGCCTCCGATCCTTTTTTACGCCTAACCCCCTCCACTTATGCTGAAGTACACGCTGATACTCCTGACCCTGCTATGCATCACGACCGAGGCACGGGCCGAGCCCAGGCACACCCTGCGCGTTGGGCCCGGCGACTTTAAAACACTCGAAGCCGCGCGTGATCACGCGCGGTCCTTATCAAAGGACAGACCGGTAGACATCGAAATCGCCGAAGGCGTCTACCGTTTTGACCGCCCGTTGGTCCTCAAGTCTCGGGATAGCGGCACGCCGGACCACCCTATCACCTACCGGGCCGAGCCCGGCGCCAGAGTGGTCTTTGATGGCTCGGTCCAGATCTCGATCACCAACGCAACGGTCGTTAAAGACCCCGACAAGCTCAAGCAACTCTCTGAAGCGGCGCGTGGCAACGTCGTGGCGATCCCGGTCGATGATGCCAGGCTGATCAAGCTGCTGAGCACGACCAACCCGGTTGGTGTGCCGCTGCTGCTGGGCGACGACCTGCAGACGCCTTCGCGCTTCCCCAACATCGGCTTTGCCCACGCCAAGGAATTGATTGTCGAAGACGAGGGGACCCGCTGGCAGACCGATCCGGTCCAGGGGACCTTCGACAAGCCCAACGGGGCCGTCTACACCCTGCGCGAAGCACCGGCGGGCACCTGGCAGCAGTGGGCGCAAGAGATCAAGGCCAAGCGCCGCGCGATCTGTACCGGCTACCTCTCGGCGCAGTGGTACCGAGAGACCAAGCGTCTGCACTCGGTTGATCCGGCTCAAAAGAGGATCCGTTTCCTGGACCAGACCCGCTACGGACTCAAAGAGATGGTCGAGAAGTTCCAGTCCCGCCAGTCCTTTATGTACCTGCTGTGCGAGATCGACAGCCCCGGCGAGTGGTACTTCGACGTGCAGGAGAGCAAACTCTACCTCTGGCCGACCCAGCCCATCACGCCCAAGAGCCGGCTGGTCGCTGCCGCAGCGGGCGGGTTCCTGCTGATCGATGGCGCGAGCCACGTGCGGGTCGAGGGCCTGACGATCCAGGGTGTCGCGAAGGCCGACGCGATCGTGCATATCAGACGCGGCGAGCACAACACGATCGCGGGCTGCACGATCCGGAATTCCACAGCGAACGCCATCAACCTCGCCGGCAGCCACAACACCGTCCACGGATGCGACATCTACGACGTCACCGGTTTCGCCCGCCTCGCCGGCGGCCGCGCGACACCCGAGGCGATCCGCCCCGGCAACAACACCATCTCCAACTGCCACTTCTTCCTTGACAAGTTCAGAGCCGTCGCGCCCACCGTCGGCATCAGCGGCGTCGGCCAGGTGTTCCGCAACAACCTCATCCACAACCTGCCCGGCCAGGCCATCGTCTTCCGTGGCAACGACCACCGCATCGAACGCAACGAGCTCTTCAATATCGGCTTCGAAGAAGGCGACGGCGCGGCTATCTACAGCGGCGCCGAGTTCTGGGGCTACGGCACCCGGCTTAAGCACAACTTCCTGCACCACATCATGTCGACCGATGGCCTGATGACACGGTCGGGGATGATGCTCGATGACCACGACTCGGGCCGAGAGATCATCGAGAATATCTTCTACAAGACCGGCCACGGCTCGCTCGCAATCAACGGCGGGACCGGGCTTAAGGTGCACCGCAACGTCTTCATGAACGGTAACTTCGGGGTGTGGGTCCGGATCATCGGCAACGTGCGCGGGCGGATGCAGATGCAGGCCAAGTTCGACGCGGGCGAGCTGCCACGCGGCGACAAACACGACTACATCTGGCGCTGCGAACGCGTCGCCGGCAAAGACGGCTGGAACAACGAGCCCTGGAAGTCGCGCTACCCGGTCTTCGCAACCGTCATGAACCAGACCGGCGAGCACGGGCGGTTCTGGCCTATCGAGAACGATGTCGACGGGAACCTCGGACATGCGATGGAAAAAGGGCTCACCTATCGCCACCCTATGATCAAGGAGGACCGCCTGGTCTTTAAGAACACCCGCGAGATCGACCCCGCGGCACTTTACACCAACACCGATGCATTGGACTTCACCTATAAAGTCCCGCGCGAGGCCTGGATGCCCGACATCCCGTTTGGGCAGATCGGGCTTTATCTGGATGACCACCGAACAGCGATGCCGGACAAGGCGAAGTACCGCCCGATGGTCCGCGCCTACTTTGCCGACCGCCGCTCGTGCGACCGAAACGCAAAGTACGATTTCGATAACGTGAACCATACGATCTACTGGAACAGCGGGACGCTTTTGAAGACGGTCACGGTTCCGCGGTAAGCGGGGGCGTCCAGGACCTAAGGCCGCCACTCTTTGCCCCAAGATAATTCTTGTTGCTCGGAATAATCCGGTTGCTTGGCGATTACACCATCGATGCGCATCGCCAAATGACGTGTAGCCGAGCTGATTCGGCGTTCGATTCAGCGGGCTACTTCGAACGGTCAATCTCATTTTTAGGAGACTCGTGATGAAACTTGTTTATGGCCTGTTGATCATCTTCAGCGTGGGTACGTTTGCTTTCGCAACGACTGGTTTTGCAGGCGACGACTGCGAATCGTGTACGAAAGCAACCGCGACTCAATCAGGCGATGGTGATACCTGCTACACGTGCCCAAAAACCGGAAAGAAGGTTAGTGCGCAGGGTGAGGCACACGGCGAGGCCTGCCCAATCGCAACCGCGCTAGAGGACACCGAACTCAGTGAACACGGCCAGGCCGTCTTGACGCTGGGCAAGGCCGGAAAGCCTGTCTGGATCAAGGAAGCGGGCTTTGGCCTTGTCGACGCCAAGTTGGTTGACTGCCCGGTACACTTTGCGACCTACATGACCCACTATGTTGCCTCGCAGGGCGCAGAGGCCGGCTGCGCAAAGTGCCTGGCGGTCGTCGACACCGCTCCTGAGAAGACGTCTTGTGACAAAGGCTGTGACTCCAAGGCGGCCAAGTAACTTCAATCCATCGCCCACTGCCTCGACAGGCCCCTCGCGTGACGGGGCCTGTTTTTTGTGCGCGGCTGGACCCCAGGGGGTGGCCTACGCAACGTTCTTTGACTCGCCATACCCGCGGCTCCTGATGTACGCTACACAAAGCGATGTCTGAGCCCGATGCACAACCCGAGGCGACTAAGCCGATCAACATCGGCGAGACGGATGCGCCCATGCCGCGCCAGTGGCTCAGCGGATCGCTGAAGTACACGGACTTCGCGCCGCTGACCGAGGGCGGCACTGCGGAGTTGCAGACCTGCCTTGACAAGAACTTGCACAGGACGGTCGTCTACAAGACGCTACACGATCACCTTCAGAATTCGGAACTAGAGACCGCACGCTTCTTACGGGAGGCCAGGGTGACCGCAATGATCCCGCACCCCGGGACTGTGCCGGTTTATGAGTTGGGCCGGGACCGATCGGGCGTGCTGTTTTTCACCATGAAAAAGCTTGAGGGCCAAGACCTGCGCTCGATCCTGCTGGCGATCTCTGCGAAGAACCGCGAGACGATGGCAGAGTACCCGCTGGCGTCACTGGTCGATGTTCTGATTCAAGCATGCCAGACGGTCTCCTATGCACATGCCCAAGGCATCATTCACCGCGACCTCAAGCCAGCCAACATCCTTGTTGGCTCCTTCGGCGAGGTGACCGTCCTCGACTGGGGCCTGGCGAAGGTCCGGGGCGAGAAGCCCGATACCGCGGTGGAAGAGGCGGTCGATAAGGAAACTTCCGGCAAAAAGATGGTCTCTCTCGAATTGACCCAGCCCGGCAAACGCTATGGCACGCCGCTGTACATGTCTCCGGAACAGGCCCGTGGCGATGTAGGACTGGACGGGCGGGCCGACGTCTATAACCTGGGCTCGATCTTGTTCGAGATGCTGACTGACAAGAACCTTGTCTGGGGCAACGATGTTGATGAGGTGCTCAAGCAGGTGCTGGAACGCCCGACCCCGAGGCCTAGTGACACCGCGCCTGACAAAGCGATCCCCGCTGCGCTGGAAGCGATCTGCCTCAAGGCCTTGGCGAAGGACCCTGATGATCGTTATCCGTCTGTAAACGCCTTAGTACAGGACCTGTCGGCCTACCGAACAGGTCGCCCTGTCTCAATCTACCGCGCGAGCGCGCTGGTCCGTCTGACGCGTTGGCGAGACCGCCACGCGCTTATGTTGGTGGCATTGCTCGGTTTTATCGCCGGTTTGGTGCTCTGCTGGGCCATGTTCCACGTGCTCTAAAAAGTTTTCCCACGAACTTTGATCGTTTGGGTAGACTACGTCCGATAGTTTGATTAGTTGAGGTTTGACGGGCAAGCCTCTTACTCACCAAGCAAACCAAGTTCACAGGGAGGTGAACTTCGATGGACGCAGGAAGCACGACCCCATCCACCGCTCACGCCGACCCCGCACGACGCTTAACCCATCCGGGATTCGTCATGCCCGCCGCAATTAACCCCGCCGTCGTGGACCAGGGCGACAAGTCGCCGCAGGTCAAGACCCCGACCTGCCTGGACCGCACGCAGATCCTCGATGCCACGGCCCGTGTTTTGCGGGAGAAGGGCTACGACGGCACCACCATCCGCACGATCGCGAAGCAGCTCGATTGTGCCGTCGGCTCGATCTACCGATATTTTAAAGACAAGCGGCAGTTGCTTGATGCCGTCTGCCAGCGTCGATTTGACGCGGTCGCAGAGCACGCCGAGCTGCGTTCGCCCATCAGCAAAACCGCGTTGATGTATGCCCGGGTCGCTGCCGAGCAGCCCGAGCAGTATCGCCTGATGTTCTGGCTGGCATCGATTGGTAAGCAGCAGCAGTCCGAGGCCCTGCCCGCCATCGTCCGCCGCATCCTCTCGGGCTGGACCGAGTCGCTGGGCGATCAGGCCGCCGCACGCAAGACATGGGCCGCGTTGCACGGTGCGATCAACTTGGGCTTGGCGCCGGATCAGATCCTGACCCTGCTCGATCTGCCAGCTTATGCCGGTGATGCTGAAGTCGCCGAGTCTGCAAAGCTCAAGCTCACGGATGTTGATGCGGAAGCGTCTTTCTGACTTTCCTGCAAGGGCAACGATACCCTCCCACGCGGGGCAGGCCGATCAGCCTGTCCCGCTATTTTTTTGCCGGTTATGCTGACGCGATCATGCCTGACGACCCTGCCTCAAAGATCGTGATCAACTGCCCGGCCAAGCTCAACCTGACCTTGGCAGTTGGCCCAGCTGGTAACGACGGCATGCACCCGATCGCCAGCATCATGGCACCGCTGTCGTTTGCAGATACGCTCAAGATGACTCGCTCAGAGGCAGGCAGCACGTTTCTTAGAGCCTTTGATCCACACGCGCCCAGAATCCAGCCGATCGATTGGGCGATTGAACAAGACCTGGTCTTCCAAGCGCACCGCCTCGTGGAGCGCGAGCTTGGTAGACGCCTCCCGGTCCGTGCTGAGTTGACCAAGCGGATCCCCGCGGGTGCGGGGCTGGGCGGCGGTTCATCCAACGCCGCCGGGATGCTGATTGGGTTGCGGGAGCTCTTCGGGTTCAAGCTTGAAGACAACAGGCTTGTCGATCTAGGTGCCCAACTCGGTGCGGATGTCGCCTTTTCGATCCACGCGGCCTTGGGCTGCTCTGCAGCATTGGTCACCGGCATTGGCGAGTTGGTCGAGCCTGCGTGCGAGTTGCCGTTCTTCCACTGCGTGCTGGTATTTCCCGATGGCGACTGCCCAACGGGACAGGTCTATCAGCTATACGATCGGCTGGGTAACGCCGAGCCGATTCTTGATTCGATTCTGAGTGCTTGGTGTCAGGGACGCGCGATCCCCCCGGCGCGGAATGATCTGACTGAGGCGGCGATCGAGGTTTGTCCTCAAATAGGAGGCGTATTTAATGCGATCAAGTCTCAACATTTAGAGCCTCGTCTGACCGGCTCGGGCTCTTGCGTCTTTGCAATCACAGCAAGCCAACACGAAGCGGTTGCGATCGCAGAAACATTCAAGCAAATGGGGCTGGCAGCGGTTTCAGCGCATCGTTTTTCAGGCTCATCATTAATTTGATGCGATATGATTCAGTCTTAATACGCCATACACTTATGGCGTCAGATATTACGACGCGATGCCATTCATTTTTTTGAAGAGTAACCGAACATGATGAAGCGAAGGAAACCCGCCCTGCTTGAGTTGCAGCTGCTGACTGCGCTGTTCACCACTCTCTTGATCCTGCCTGGCTGTGGCGGTGGCGGCGAGACGAGTGACGACACCGAAGAAGCCGGCGCTGATCAAACGTCCACCGAAGCGCCGGCTGGCGAAGACGATACCGAAGAGCCTGAAGAAACAGCGGCCGCGCTCCTGCCCGAGCCGGAGCGGCCCGATCACCCGCGGACCCCCGAAGGCCTGAAGGTTAAAGACGGGTTCCTTGTCGAGAAACTCTTCGATACCGATTTCCCAACACACGGCTCGTGGGTCGCGATCTGTGCAGGTCCTGACAACACACTCTTCGTGTCCTCCCAATACCGTAAGTACCAAGTGACCGTCGACGGTAAGAAGCAGAATAAGAACCGCCAGACACTATTCACGATCAAGCCTCCCGCCGTGGACGACCATGGGGGTAAGACCGAAGTCATCGCGCACCCTGTTGAGCTCAACGGTGCGCAGGGCCTCTGCTACGCATTTGGTTCGATGTACGTGATGGAATCGGGCGTCGGCTTCACGCGGCTTATCGATGCGGATGGCGACGGCCTTTACGAAGGCAAGGAACTTCTCCGAGCTATGAACGGTGGCGGCGAGCACGGCACGCACGCGATCGTTCCGACCGCCGATGGTAAAGGCCTTTACCTCGTGGCCGGCAACATGAGCCCGCTCCCGCAGATTGAGTCAAGCCGCCCGGTCAAGGGCTTGTGGGACGAAGACCATGTGCTGCCACAGAACCCCGATGGCCGTGGCCATGCCCGCGGCCTGCTCGCGCCGGGTGGCTGGATCTTGCGAACCGACCCGGACGGTAAGGAGATCGAACTCGTCTCTGCCGGCTACAGAAACCAGTACGACATCGGGGTACACCCCAACGGCGAAGTGTTCGCCTACGACGCGGACATGGAGTGGGACTTGGGCCAGCCCTGGTACCGCCCGACACGGATCAACCACGCGACCAGCGGCTCGGAGTTCGGCTGGCGTAACGGCTCGGGCAAGTGGCCCGCGTACTACGAGGACTCGCTGGGTGCGGTCGTGGACATCGGCCCGGGCTCGCCCGTCGGTGTGATCTTCGGCACCGGCGCCGCGTTCCCCACCATGTACCAGGAGGCGATGTACATCCTGGACTGGACCTACGGCACGATCTATGCGGTCCATCTCGAAGCCGATGGTGCCAGCTATACCGGCGAGTTCGAGCCCTTCGTGATGGGCAAGCCCCTGCCTGTGACGGACGTCGCGATCGCGGATGACGGGCATATGTACTTCACCGCGGGCGGCCGGCGCGGCGACTCTGCGCTCTACCGCGTCTCATACTTCGGCGTCAACGACAAGGCCGTACCCGAGATCGAGCCGCACAACGAACTAGCGATGCTGCGCAAGGAGATCGAGACGCTGCACCACTCTAACGTGCCGGCCGACAAGATCGACTTGATCTGGGAGAACCTCGGCCACGAAGACCGGTACATCCGTTTCGCGGCACGTGTCGCATTGGAGCACCAGCCGATCGAGCGTTGGCTCGAAAAGGCTAAGGCCGAGCAGGACGCCATGACGCGGATCATGGCTGGCCTCGCGCTCGCACGCCACCGCCACGGCAACGCGATGGGCGTACTCGCTGCTGCCAACCCCGACACCGAACTGGAGCAGCTAGCATGGGCCCGTGCCGTAGCCGTCGCGATGTACCGCAAGGCCAAGATCGACCCCAAGACACAGGCCCGGGCGTACAGCGAAGGCCACCTGGGGATGCGTGACAAAATCCTTGCCAAGCTTGAGGGCTTTGTGCCGACCGACAGCCTCCCGCTCAATACAGAGGTCGTCCGCCTGCGTGTCGCGCTGAACGATACGAGCGTGATCCAGTTCGCGCTCGACATGATGAACAGCGTCACCACCCCGACGCCGCCGTGGCTGGATATTGCCGCGCAGAATGATCGTTACGGAGCGGCCATTCTTAAGATGAAAGAGAACCCGCCGCCTTCCGTACAACTGGGGATTGCTTTCATGCTACGCAACATGACCGACGGCTGGACCACCGCATCGCGCACGGCATATTTCTCCTGGCTAAACCGCGCCGCCCAATCGGGCGGTGGTAATTCGTACGCGAACGCCCTCAAGAAGATCCACGAACAAGCCCTCGCGACACTGACAGAACGCGAGAAGCTGGACCTTGGCCCGCTTACCGATCTTGTTACAACGCCCCCGCCCTACCCGATCGTCGAGCCCAAGGGGCCCGGCCGGAAGTGGACCACCGCCCAAGCGACCAGGCTCATCGAAGGCAAGCTTGTGGGGCGTGACTTCAGGCGTGGTGCCGGGCTCTACCAGTCCGCTTTGTGCTCGCAGTGCCATAAAGTCGATAAGCTCGGCGCGGACATCGGCCCGCAGTTGACCACGGTCATGAACAAGTTCAGCATCGAGGACCTGATGCGTGCCACCATCGAGCCGAACCACGAGATCTCCGACCAGTACGCGATGACCGAGATCAAGACCAAGGATGGCAGGACCGTCGTCGGTCGGCTGATCGAGAAGAGCGATACCAGCGTTGTCGTGCTGCCCGACCAGCGTCAGCCCGACAACAAGGTCACCATTGCGATTGATCAGATCGCTTCGAAGGAGATCTCGCCGGTCTCGACGATGCCGGCAGGCCTCATTGATTCAATGAACGCAAACGAGCTGCGCGATCTCACCGCGTTCATCATGTCGGGCGGCAACAAAGACCACCCATTCTTCAAAGAAGAAACGGATGAAGAGGCTGTCTCCTCGGCCAAGTAAACCAAGCCGGACCTGGATGATCCATTCAAACGCAGTTCTGCCATCAAACCGCGCATTTCATGTGCTTGCCTTTACGGTTTACTCATATAAAAATCGTGCCGACTGTACCGGTGGTCAGTAGTAGCCTAGGAGGTGTGCGGGTGGAGCCACCGATGAAGGTACAGTCGGACGTCTTGTAGTCGCTGACGTATAGCTGGGTGATGTTTGATTGGCTATATGGAGTCTACGAATCTTTTTTGCACTGGCCGTTTGGTTCTTCGGGTATTTCACGCAAGCATGTCAGTTCAATGGGGGCTTGCGATACAGCAAGCCCGATTCAATTAAACGACACACGATCCAACAGCAATGGTCTATGTGAGACGGATTTTTTTATTCATACCCCATCCATCCCGATATGTGCGATGCACTAGATCCGTCGCAGGCTTGTGATCGAATGCCAGGTTGGGGCTATCCCACTTGAGTTCGCGGTCTTTAAAGCTGCTGGCAACGACGCCGACCAGGACCGCCTCGGTGACACGTGCCGAGTATGAAAACGGCGTGGAAGTCTCACCAATGCCGCGGCAGGCGTCGGTGAACTCGGTGTAATGGTCGTTGCTGCCTTTCTCCACAACCTCGACTTCGACCTTTTTACCGTCTTTGTAGAAGTACGGGCTGCCGATGTGTGGCGTCACCATCACCGCCTTCTCACCGACGAGGAACATGCCGGCACCGGGCAGCGGTGCGCCCTGCGCCCGTGTCCCGTCTGGTCGGCTGTTCTGGCGGCCGTCGGTCCATCGGAACTTAACCTCCTCCGTTGTGTAGGGCGTCTGGCCGAAGGTATAGCGCACATCGGTGTCGGGCGCGAAGGTCTCTTCGTAGGTCTGGGGCCCTTTTGAGACAACACTGGTCGGCATGCCGAGGTCCAGGCATGAAAAGACCGGGTCGTAGATGTGGCAGCCCATGTCGCCTAGTGTGCCCGTGCCGAAATCTCGCCACTTACGCCAGTTCGCCGGGTGGTAGGCACCGTTGGCATAGGGCCGGTGCGGCGCGACCCCCAGCCACAGATCCCAGTCCAGGCTCGCGGGTACCGGGTCTTGTCGATTCGGGCGGCCTTCTTCGGGGCCGGACCAGGATTTGCTGACCCAAAGATGCGCTTCGCTGACTTTGCCTATCGCGCCCGAGCGGACGGTTGCGGCTGCTGTGCGGTAGGCCGAGTAGCTGTGGATCTGTGAGCCCATCTGGGTGACCAGCTTTGGGTTCTTTTCCGCCATGCGCTGCATGGCCCGCAGCTCGGCGATGTTGTGGGCCAATGGCTTCTGCACATGCACGTGGATACCAAGCTCCATCGCAGCAAGCGCGATGGGACCGTGCATGTGGTCTGGCGTGGAAACAAGCAGTGCATCAATATCCTTGCCCATCTTGTCCAGCATGACGCGGTAGTCCTTAAAAGACTTGGCATCCGCGTAGCGGTTCGCCGCGTTGCTCAGCGCGTTGCTATCGACGTCGCACAGCCCGACCACGCGTACATTCTTGCCCGCAGCTGAGGCACTCAGGTCAGAATCACCCTTGCCACCTATGCCGACCGCGGCGAGGTTGAGGGTCTCGTTAGCCCCTTGGCCATGAACGATCGATGGGCCAAGCATCGCGGCGCCACCCACTGCGAGGCCGGACTTGACGATTTGACGGCGGGTAAATCTCATCGGGGGGTATCCTTTTTAAAGTAACATCAGTCGTTTTTGCGAGCCTTATAGCATCTCGGTCGCAGCAATTATTCGATTTCCTGAATGCGTATCTTTCTGAAAGCGACCGGATCGGAATAGCCTGATAGGCCGAAGTGGCCGCGTTTGGTATTGGCCGCGGGGTGATCTGGCGCGATCTTTTTCAGTTTGGTATCAAGGATGGGGTAGCCATTCAAGACCACCTTGATGTGATCATCCTTGACATAGGTCTCCTGATAATTCCATTGACCGACCGGCCGGAGATAGCCGCGCTGTGCCGCGGCGAAGCCGTAGGCGCTGCCGTGGTATTGCGACGGCCCGAGCTGCCGGTGCATGATGTGGCTGTCATCGAGGATCTGGATTTCGAGCGTGTCACGCGTGTGCGTCGGCCCGGTATTGGGGGTGCGGATCAGGAGGCCGTTATTGCTCCCCGGCGGCAGCTTGAATTCCATACGCACGACGAAGTTGCTGTACTGCTTTTTTGTCTGGATATTGCCGCCATCCCGCCTCCGGCATCGCAGCGTGCCGTCCACCACCTCGTAGCCCTGCATTGCGCCGGCCCACCCACTCAGGTCTTTGCCGTTAAAGACCGGCTCGAACGCATCTTCCTGACCGGCAATCTCGGTCAGCCTCTCGTTCGATTCCTCATCGGGGATCTCGCGGATGACAATATTACGAAAAGCGATTTCGCCGCTAAAGCACTGCAGGTGGATCGGGCCTCTGGGTTCGATCGGGCGGTCACGGTTAAAAGGGTTCTCGAAGATGGCTTGATCAATGACCGTCTCGCCATTGATCCTGACCGTGATATAGGGGCCAACAATTCGGACGAACATGCGGTTCCACTGCCCGGCCTCTTTGTCCATCCGCTTCATCGGCGCGCGGTGTCGGGTCTCGTTGGACCACAACCCGCCGGAGCCTCCGGTTGAAAGGCCCCCGGTTTCATCATCGCGATCGGCGTCCCAAAGTTTGATCTGTGA
>JBCDKD010000065.1:0-25216 GCA_039024275.1 Planctomycetota bacterium
AAGACAATCCACGCCGGCCTTTGCCCGCGACAAACAACCGCTACCGATCGGTCCGGCCCCAGTAGCCGGATCGCGACAGTACGCTGTCTGCGCGGCGCCAGTCGCGACGTCGTCTGCACAGGCCGTCCGTTTTACCAACGGTGTTGGCTGCCACCGCTCTTGCCGAATCGGCTTTCGCCGACCGACGTGGTTGCTGGAGGACCCACGCAGACACGTCACCCTCAGTCTCCCCGCACACGCTACGCCTTCGGACCCGCCCGCGAACCTGCCGCTACCACACCTTCCCGAGGGATGATGCTTCTGCTGCGGGACCGACGTGGTCCTGATACGAAACGCTGCGTTGGGCTGAGACTGCCCACCGATCACCTTCTCACAAGCCGCCCGCCCTACCGCCGAAGCAATGAGGCCTCTTGCCGATGATTCCGATGTCCGGTCCTGGTTGGGATCCGACGCCTGCGATGCTTCCCGAGGCTGCTTGCACGGCCTCATTCCACATCGCGTTCGCCAAACCCCGGCTCCACTTACGACGGCTCGCCCCTCCGGTCTGACCCGTTGGTTCGAGTTGGTTCGTCGTCAGCGTCTCGGCCAGTCGTTGTTCGATTTCGCGTTCAATCGTCGTTCCGGTGCCGAAGCACCTTCGTCCTGATCAACCGCGTCCTCTCCCTGCTTCCAAGCCGAGTGCCAGGCGGCCCCCACTTGCTTATTCCACCGAACACCGGGGTGTTCTGCTTCTTTCGCAAGCCTGAACCGAAGCGCCCGTTCACCACCTTGGCCGAACCCTCTCGACCCGCTAAAGTCGATTCGGTCCTGCCTCGGTTCGATGGTCTTTCGGCCATCCGGTGCCGGGCTATCCGACGCGTGTGCCACCTTGTCAAAGAGCGTTGTCCCGCTAAGGACCGGCCCCGGCGTCAGTGCCAGGGGCTGAGAGACAACAGTACCAAACGTGATCGGCGTTGCAAGCCCAGCATGAGAAAGGGTATTTCGCCGGTGGATTGCGGTGGAAAAAGATCGGCAGCAATGCTTGTGCGTGAGCCTGCCTGTTGTGTGTGCAAGCCTGTATCCTTTGTATGAACAATTGTTTGTGTCAGGATTGCGCCTCGCCCCCACGATCTTGAGCGTTCCAACTGCCTAGATTTGTAGCACCCTCGGTTCTTCCGATCTCGGGGGATAACTTGACAGCAAGCACTTCATCCTGGGCAGGGAAGCAAGAAAATAACCCAGCCAGTGAACCTGCTTGGGGGTTTTCGCCGGGCTTCGCTCAAATATCGGCCTCGGCAGCGTGCTCGGCTTCGTTTTAGAGGGTGTGTTTGATATCATATTTGTTGTTTTTGTACTCCTCCGGTCAGAACATTGGGCGGCATCCGCCTGGGCGCAATCGCGCGTTGGAACATCAAGATGCTTAAGACAATCAAGTTTGTGTGTGGTACGTGCTTGCTTTTGGTGTGTGCTGCATCGGTCCCGTGCGTTGCGCAGGACGCGGAAACTGACGCGGCGGCCGCCGAGGCGGAGGCGGCCGAAAAAGCGGCGAAGAGCGCGTACCGCGAGAAGTTCGGCGTCGCCGAGCGCGACGTGCGGCGGACGCGGGTGACCAATGACGACGCGGAGTTCGCCCGGCGTTTGGTTCAGGAGGCCGATTCAGCCGAGCACGACGAACCGCTGACGCTTTACCTGTACGACCGGGCTTACTTCTACGGCCTGAGAGATGCACGTGGGTATCAGGCGGCGAGCGATGCGCTCGACAAGATGCTGGAGAAGGACGAGACACGTAGGTTTGAGATCGGCGAGATGCGGTTGGTGCTTTGGGAGAAGTGGCACGAGGCTGAGCCTGACGCGCGGGCACTAAAAGATGATGGGTTTATTGACCTGTGTATGTCGTTGGCGAACGAGGCGGAGGCGGCGGGAGACACGGACTTGGCCTTGAAGTTCTTGAACCGCGGCAACCGCTTCGGTTCAAAGAACAAGTCGGCGCGCTTGGACGACGTGCGCGACTCGATCAAGGACCTGATCCGAAAGCGTAAGCTTGAAGAAGAGATCGCTGGGCTCGAAGAAGCACTCGCCGCGGGGGCCGAGCCGACGGCGGCGGACCAGCTAGCCATGCTATACCTGACCGAACTGGACAGGCCGGACAAGGCCAAAGAATACACCGAAAAGATGAACGACAAGGCGCTTGCCGGGAAGGTCACGCTGTCGGCGAAGTTGTTCAACAAGGCGAGCACCGCGGAAGCGAACGAGAACGGCATGTTCTACTACAGCGTCTTCAGCGACAACAAGGGCGATGACGCCGCGATGCTCATTCGGTCGCGGGTCTGGCTGACGGAGTACCTCAGCCGAGAGCCAGGCGAGGACCAGGCGGCGCTGGTCAAGGCCGCCAACGAGACACTCGGCGAGATCGATTCGGCGCTGCTCAAACTCGGCATCGGGAAGAAGCTGCGGCGGAAGATGTCCAGCCTCGTTCGGGGCGAGGGCCAGTTCGACCGCCCGCCGCACATCCAGGCAGCGATCGATAAAGGCGTCGAGTGGCTCTACTCCGTGCGCAACGATCAGCGGCACTGGGAGAAGGATCCGTCCAACCACCGCAACTACGGCGGGTACACGGCGTTGGTGGTCTACGCGCTGCTCATGGCCGACGAAGAACCGAAGCTCAACGGCGACCTGTCCCGCTCGGTCTACTTCATGATGAACGCTGACATGACCGGCACCTACGGCAGGTGCTTCCGCATCCACGCTTGGGAGGTCATGCCCCACCGTGAACGCTACCGCCAGACCCTGATGCAGGACGTCGCTTGGCTGCGTCAGGCGGGCACCCGGCACGGCTTCTGGGGCTACACGAAGTCCGGCAACGACGTAAGGCCCGGCGAACGCGCCGATTTGTCCACGACCCTCGCCGGCGGGCTGGGCCTGTGGATCGGCGAAGCGGTCGGCGGCATCTCAGCGAAGAAGGTCTACTGGGAAAGGACCGCCCGCGCGTTGATCGATGTGCAACTCGAAGACGGCGGCTGGTCGTACAACCCGTACACCAATATGACCAGCACGGGTTCGATGACCGCCGCCGGCCTCACACTGCTCTACGCCAGCTACCCCCACCTCGGCGAGGTGACTCAGAAGCAGGCCGATAAAACGATCGCCCGAGGCATGCAGTGGATGGACAAGAACTTCAGCGAAACAACGAACGTCAACAAAGGCGGCCGCCATCAGTACTACTACGCCGCGGTCCAGCACGTCGGACTGTTTTCGGGTCGGAAAGAATTCCGTGCAAAAGACTGGTATGACTCGATCGCGGAACACCTGGTCAAGACTCAGAGCCAGGCCGGTTCGTGGGGCACCGGCGTTTCGGATACCGCCTTCGCGGTCGCGTTCCTCTGCCGGGGCGGGATCGTGTACGAGCCGTTTGAGTCGGAGAACGCCGAGCCGCAGGCGGGTAGCGACACGCAGGCGGCATCGACGGCAGATGCGCCCCCAGGAGGGCCCGCGGAGTAGAACCCTTCGTACGCCGGGCCTCTCACCGATCCGTGGCCTGCTGATCGACCTCGATGGCGTGTTGTGCGTTGACCCAACCCGGGTGCTTTGGTGCGAAGGGATCATCAAGAAGCTGCGCGATAGAGTTATCCCACGCTCCCTGACGAACACCACCGCACGCACCGCCGGGCCTGTTGTGCAGAAGCTCAGCATGAATAAGGGCAAGTCTTCAAGGGAGAGGAGGGTTTGCTGGCCGATATCGGCGCGTTCATCGCCGGGCAGGAGCACGTTAGCGGCAAGCCGGGTTAAGGTTGTTCGGCATAGCGATCGGATCGCACAGGCTGTAACCGAGCGACGCCCGAGATCGGCGATGAAATCGAGACCGACATCGGCGACGCCAAGGCAGCGGGCCTGCAAGGCGTCCCTGCCCGTACCGAACAGCACCGGCCGACAGCCGGGGTATCCACCGACCTGATTCTCGATCCGTTCAGCAGGCTGTCGGACCAGCCACGCTCGAAGTGAGCCACGGCTGACCGTTAAAGCCAAGACTAGAGCAGAGTCATTTGCCGCAGCAGCAGCCTTCTTTGCAGCAGTCGCAGGTGCCTTCTTTGCAGCAGTCGCCGCCACCGCATTCACAGTTGCATGATTCAGTCGTCATGATTCATCCTTTCGATCTTGTCTGCTAACGCGCGCAGACTGTTTGCGAGTTCTTTCCGGTTGAGGGAGTACGTCCGCTCCCTCCCCTTGCGTTCGTATTCAACGATCCCCTCCTGGGCCAGGATCTTCAGATGCCGCGACACGACCGAGGCATCGACATCACAGCAGGCGCAGAGGCACATCGCGTTCTGCGGCTTATTCGCTCCGCAGAGCTCGTAGACCAGCGACATACGGTTCGCCTCGCCGAGGGCTTTGAGTACCGCCGCCATCTGGTCGGGGGATTCGGGGTCCATGTTTAAATAATTGCATATTTGTGCAAATATGTCAAATAGGATGCTTCAAGTTTTGTTGGTACTCTCGGTCTGCCGTGGCCGACGGGGTATTTGCTTTGCACAAGTTGGGTCGGCCGTTGGCGTCCGCAACGGCGGTGGACCAGGGACAAAACAGGCCGGCGATGTTGCCCGTGTGTCTGCCGAGACAACCGGGATGGGTCGCCGAGCGTGTTTCGCAAAGGTCGCGCGGACAGGCGTGAGCGCCGCGTCCGTTGGGTTCGCGCTTACGCCCAGATGTGTGGTCCGGGCATCAACGCCTCGCGACTCTGGTGGCGCTTATCAAGAACGCGGCGGCTTGTCAGCGGGCACCGTGTTCGACAGGACCGATCGCATCTTGATGTGGCCGATGAGTGCTGTCGTCTGTTCGCCGCGCATGGCAAGATCAATCGTCCACTGCATACGCTGGCGCCGGCCGAGCATGACGATCTCGGAAAGGAGCGGTTGGCCATCGTTGTCAGGGCAGACCACTTGTTGGAAGTCCCACACCTGTTCATCGGCGCCATCCCCGCAGCCACAACCCATACAGCCGCAGGCGTTGTTTGGTTTGAGGGTGACGCCCAGCGGGTCCCAGAGATGCGTCGGCAGTTCGACCCGGAGGTGGTCGCCCTTCTGGCATTGGGAACGCGTCTCGATGAAGCCGGTCAGCGCGATGGGCTCCTGGCCCGCGATGAGGAGAAAGTTGTCTCCGTCTCGTACGGTGCACGCGTGCATCGACTCGCCCAGCGGGGTGCAGTCGAGCACGATCTGATCGGGCTCGTGCCACCAGGACAAGGCCTGGGCGAGGTACACGCCGGCCTCCGCTTCGGCGTGCACCTCAAACAGCCCACCCTTGCCCGGCAGCACGTTGCCCATCAAGGGCAGCGCAAGACGGATCGTTCCGTCGATCCTCAGGCGGTTCTCCATCGCCATGATCTTGCAGAGCCTCTCGCCATCAATCGCGTACCAACAACTCATCACTCGTTCCCTATCCCGTTTGTAGGCGCGGTTGCTTGCTCGTGCGTGACCGAGACGACAGGCATCCCCGGCGTGCCTGCCGCCTCGATCGTGGTGGTACGCATCACTGCCCATAGCGCGACAATCACGACGATAACCACACACACGACGGTGAGGAAAAGCCTGAAGATGTCAGCGATCTGGGTGGCGGTGTACTGCATGGGATACGTCCTTTGGGTCCTGCTTCACGCACGGATGAAGGCAGATGGTGTGTCTGATAAAGTCAGAAGGCTTCATCAATTAAATGATAACAAGTCTCAATATCATGTCAAATGCCTCTTCATTGCTTTCAGGGGCGATTATCCCAACAAATGACTAGTCACAAGTGTGGATTGTGGGGAATCGCGTGTCTCACTACCCTGTCGCTTTGAGAGCGAGTTTCAACTCGTATTCCGCCAGCACCCTCAGCTGACATACAAGACAGGCCGGGCCGAGTCGTATGTTTCCACCCGACAGCGGTCCCAACGAACCGAGCAGGGATGAGCAGATCAAGCCATGGCTTGTGCAAAATTTTAGGTCAGTGAACAAACGACTTTACCGTCCACTTTAAGAACACCCCTACCAGGAGTTTTGAGATGAAGAAGCAGATGACTTTGGCCGCGCTCGTTGCCGCGGCGTGTATGACAGTGCAAGCCGATGCGGGAGACGTCAGTTTGATTGGCGTTGCTAATGGCGACAGCCGATGGTACGAGTACTTTTCCGATGCTTATGCCCAACTGGACTTTGACCCAGACGGTTTCTACTCGATCTCAACGGAGGACCAGGCGACCGACCCCTTCCCTGGGCAAGCCGGCATCATCCCGGGCAGCAATCCTTTGCAGCGCTACGGCGCCGCCACGGTATTCAAGAACGGCCCCATCATCGATCTCGGCACGCTGTCTTATGACAGTTCCGGCCTGACCGGCAACGGGAATGAAGACGCAGCCATCACGGGGCTCGTTTTCGATCTCGCGCCAAGCGTTGCGGGCGGCGATGCGAACGTTCCGTTTGGCGGAACCTATACAACCACGGTCCAGACGGCGACCGGTACGGTCTCGCTGTTGAACGGCAACGTGGTGAACATCAACCTCACGAGTGATTTCTTCTTCACCTATCAGTTTGTCAATCAAGTCGATTTCAGCCTGTTCCCGCTGGACTACAACGGTGTTTTGACTATCACAGACAACGACTTCACGCTTGTTGCGGATCAACCCGCACCGGGCGTCTACGAGGATTTTCAGGGCAGCGGGTTCAACCTCCGCTACGAGTGGGATATTTCTGGTGTCGTGCCCGAGCCGGGTTCGCTGAGCCTGCTCGCGCTGGGGGGCCTGGCGTTGGTGCGCCGCCGCCGCATGTAATCTTAGAGGTTCACATGCCGGGCTACGGCTTCACACCGCGCCCGGCTTTTCATTTTATCGCCAGGATCACTGCATGAAGACTGGTCTGACGAATCAAACCCGCACCATCACCATTGCTACTTTGGTGGTTGCAGGTATCTCGAATCATGCTGTGGCCGATGACTACATCGACCTCGGCGGGCCTAACGCGACCGGGTTCCTCGCGATCAATAACTTCAAGAACTCGACGACCCAGCAGGGGATCGAGGGGACAGACATCAACGGCAACCCCTCGCCGGGCCACAACGGCCTGCCGGACTACCCGAACTTCCAGATCCCCACGGGTTTTACAAACGCGGGTGTCTGGACGGCGATCATCGCTTCGCCCCAATCCAGCACGACGGACTACAACTCGTTTCTCACCGCGTTTTATTCAGGGGCATCGCCTACACCCACGATCAATAACCAGGACGTGTCCCAGGCTGATTTCTCAACCCTCAGTGCAGGACGTATCAACTACGACAGCAGCCTGGTTGCGTCGAGCGGTTCCAGTTCGGTTGGCTTAAACGATCTGTCATTTGATTTCAATACCTTCGAGTGGGACGGCTCGGTCGGTGGAGACGGTGGAGACGCCGCGACACCCGGTGCGTCGAACGCGTGGATCGTGACGGACAATGGTTTGTCCAGCGGCAACCAGGTGACAAGGATGATCTCTCCGTTCTCGCCGATCTACACCGAGTACAACGATGGTGGCGGGGCAGGCAACGCACAGGTCTGGTACGAGATCGGTGTGGCGAACCTGTCAGGCACGGGGCTCGCCTTCGAAGACGGCGTCTTGGATTCCATGGATATCAGCGGAGACCTCACGGTTGGCATGAAGTTCGCAGATGTGCCGCTGGCCCCTGCGCTCGAGTTCGCCGGCACGTTTACGGCTTCCGGGCTGGACTATACGTTCAGTCTACAGGAGACCAAGAGCTTTGCTTCTTTCAGCGGCGTGAACATGCTCTTCAACCGTGCGGGCACTGTTTCGGTCGAGGCGGGGCTGGTGCTGGGTGATCTCAACGGCGACGGGACGTTCGATAGCTCAGACATCCCCGCCTTCGTGCAGGCCCTCACCGATGAGTCTGGCTACGCGACGCTGTACCCGGCGCTCGACCCCGATGTGCTCGGCGATTTCGATAGCAGCGGCACGCTGGACAACCTGGATATCTTTGGGTTTGTCCAGGCGTTGAGTTCGCCGAGTGCCGAGCTCTCGTCGGAACTGACCCAGCAGCTGAGCGTGTTGGCGGTGCCCGAGCCCGCGTCTGGCCTGGCGCTCTTGATCGGTTGCGCGTTGCTGAGCCGACGCCGATGCGTCTAAACCATGAAACGCGTCGTTACAATAGTGCTCCAAACCGACGGCTGACGCTGTTTGAGCTGAAGATGACCCGTACGAGTTCTGCCTTGCGTCGATATCATGCCTTCACCTTGATCGAGTTGCTCGTGGTGATCAGTATCATTGCGCTATTGGTCGCGATCCTGCTACCGGTACTGGGCGCAGCAAGAGAGTCCGCACGGCAGGCGCAGTGCCTCTCGAACATCCGGCAGATCGGGATCGCGTCGAATAATTACGCCGCCGAGAACGATGGCCGTCTACCACCCCACGCGACGGTTCACCCGAGGCTTGGGGACAGCGGCCCGCTCCCACCTGGAGCGGATCCGTCGCTTGGCGCGATCACCTCGTGGTGTGTCGTTCGGACACAGGGCGATGCCGAAACGGTTTTCTCCAACAGCACGCTTGGGCCCTACCTCAGCGATGTGAGCCAGATAGGCGGCTGCCCTTCGTTTGATGTCGATCCCGCCTTCATCGAATTCAATGAACTGGTACGCGGGATCGAGTTTCCTTCGATTGATTATGCTTACAACGGCAGGATGCTCGGGGCGCCGGGGCCGCCATACGGGTTTGCGACCTGGTCCGGGTTCAGGCTCTCGGCGATCAAGCAGCCCTCGGAAACACTGCTGTTTGCAGACGCGGGGGTCTACGACCCCGGGTACGCCGGGAACGTCGTTTTCGAACTTGAGTTCGAGATCCAACAACCCGTCCCCTACAGCACCCCACCCTACACCACGGTCGGCCGCGGCACGACCTCCGCCTCGCCTACCGTCCACGGCCGGCATAAGGGTAAGACCGCCAACGTCGCTTGGGCCGACGGCCACGCCAGCAACGAAACCGTCCGCTTCGACGTGCACACCGAAGACCGCTACCTCCAGACCAACCTCGGCGACCTCTACGAAGGCGACACCCCCAACAACGACTGGTGGGACGGCGGGATCAGATAACGGACCTCCACATGCAATACAGACCCACCGCGTTCGTAACCCTCCCGCTGCTTGTACTCGCCCTTACCGGCTGCAACCTCTCCAGCGAGGGCGAGAGCAGCAGCAACCCGCCGGTCTTCGCAGAGGGGATGACGCTCGATGAGAAGATCAGCCAGACGCGCAAGCACCTCTTCCTGCCCGGTGCCGTTATCGCGGTCCACGAGGGCGAGAAGGTCCTGATCGACAAGGCCTACGGGGTTGCATCGCTCGAGACCAACGAACCGCTCACTAAAGGACACCACTTCCGCATCGCGAGCATGACCAAGCCTTTCGTCACGGTCGTCATGCTGCAACTCGCAGAAGAAGGCAGGCTCAATATCGACGACCCGGTCGCCAAGCACCTCGACGGCGTCCCCGCGGGCGAGAAGATCACGCTCCGCATGCTCGCCCAGCACCGCAGCGGGCTCATGAACTACATCGCCCAACCCCACGTTAAGGAAGCCTTCGCCAACGAGCCCGAGCGCGCCTGGGAGAAAGAAGAGCTGCTGAAGTTCGCCTTCGATGCCGGGGCCTATTTCGATCCGGAAGAAGACGGCTTCATGTACTCCAACACGAACTACATCCTCCTGCAGCAGGTCCTTGAAAAAGTAGAAAACAAACCGCTGAATGACAGCATCCAGGCGCGGATCTGCAAGCCGCTTGGCATGAAAAACACCTTCTTCAGCGCCGACCCCGGCATGCCCAAGCCCTTCGCCAGCGGCTACCAGTACGGCGACGAGACCGGCCCGATCTTCTGGAAAGGCATCGGCAACATCCCCTACGACCAGACCCTCGCTTCGCCCACCATGTGGCACGGCGCGGGTGCGATGGTCTCGACGCTCGGCGACATCACTACCTTCATCCAGGACATCTGCGACGGCAACAGCAAGGTCCTCAAGGAAGGCAGCCAGCGCGAGATGTTCAACTGGCACGACACCGGCTACCCCGTGCCGTACTGGTACGGCCTGGGCCTGATGAAGTACCACGACGGCATCGGCCACAGCGGCTACATCCCCGGCTACCAGTGCACGATGATGCACGACCCCACCGCCGACCGCACCGTCGTCATCCTCACCAACTGCTACGCCAGCCCGAACTGGGAGGGGCCGGCCAACGCGCTCTACTACGTCATCCACCGCCACCTCACCGGCGAATCTATCGCCCCCCCGGGGTGGGACGGGTGGTGAAACCGGGTGTGTTCGATGCCGAGCGGGGTCATCCAGCGATCTATCGCGATGCCGTGCTGGAATAGTAAAGATGGGGCATCTACTCGCTGCCGTCTCATAATGCCGAGTAAATCATCACTTTGCTGGCATCAAAAACGATGATGATTTTTAAAAAGTGTGTGTAAAGATTGCCGCCCCTTACGCAATTATAATTAGACACAACTACGTAGTTAAACGTGATCTGATTGGCGACCAGGAGGTATGCATGCCAGTAGAGATCGAAGACCTGGTGCGGTTCGCGCTAAGAGAACGCCCAAGACTCATCGCCTACGCGACCGTGATCCTGGCGGATGAGCACGCCGCCGAGGACGTCTTCCAAGATGTTCTGATCATCGCGATGCAGAAGGCGGATGAGATTGCGTCGCCGGAACACCTGATGGGATGGCTTCGATCGGCGGCGCGTAACCGATCGCTGGACGTTCGGCGAACCCGGAGGAACCACGCATCGGTTCTAGACCCGTCTGTGCTTGATGTGCTTGAGAACAGCTGGTCCAAGCTTGATGAGTCTGATACGAGCGCCCGCGTCGAGGCGCTGCGTAAGTGCATCGATCAGCTCCCACCTAAGGCACGGAAAGTGCTCGAGCTCCGGTACGTGCAAGGGCTGACGGGCCAGCAACTGGCCGATCGACTCGGCAGAAAGCTGAGCACCGCGTATGTCGCCGTCTCAAGAGTCCACCGCACGCTGCATGAATGTATCCAAAACCGGCTGGATTGTCCCGTCAAACAAGAGGATGCGCCTTCAAGATGAGCCCCGAGTCGAACCATCCCACCGGCCCCGGTACCAACCCGTGGACCACCGAAACGGCGGATCGTTTTGCGAGCCTCGTACTCCTGTACCTCGATCAGTTGCTTAGCGAAGCGGAAGCCTCTGAGTTGAACGGGCTCCTGCTCGAGCATCCGCAGGCGCGGGACCTTTTGACCTTACTCACGATTGAACGCTTTGTGCTCCGCGATGTACTCCAAGCCAGAGATACCTCGGAAAATGACCGTGGTACGCTGCTCGACGAGTTAGCCGAGATGGAGGCACAAGCCGTCACCGCCGCCCCGGTTGATATCACCGAGCAGCTGATGGCGAACCAAGCCTCTAGCGTTCATGCTGCACCATCGTCTCCACAGCGTGACCGATTGCCAACGG
Organism: Planctomycetota bacterium; assembly: GCA_039024275.1. Classification (GTDB taxonomy): domain Bacteria; phylum Planctomycetota; class Phycisphaerae; order Phycisphaerales; family Phycisphaeraceae; genus JAHQVV01. The sequence goes on from JBCDKD010000065.1 coordinate 11,453, forward strand.
TCATCGTGATCCCTCGGCCGGTCGTCTGGACAGGGATTGCCGCTACTGTATTACTGGCTATTTCACTCATCTGGCCATGGATCATACAGGGGAAGAATGCCCCGCCATCGGCTGCGACGCCGCCCGGTAGTCCGATTGAAGCTGTGTCCACGGCCGGCACCATTACAAAGACGTACGCTGATGAGCCCGGTACCGATCTGGGTGTGGCCGTTGGTCAGGACATCCGTATTGGGGAGCGGGTCGTGATCCGGTCGGGCCTGATCGAGTTGGTCAACCCGCGCGGGGTCCGTCTTGTGATACAGGGGCCAAGCTCGTTTCGTTTTAATGATGGACTGCGTCTAGCGATGGATGAGGGCCGGCTTCTTGCACAGGTTGGCGAAGGCGGCAAGGGTTTTACGGTCGACACGCCGGTTGGCCGCGTGGTGGATCATGGCACCGAGTTTGGCTTGCATTACGAGCCTGATGACCGCGTGCTTGAGGCAAGCGTTTTTGAGGGCAGTGTCTCGATCCAGCCTGATTCGCCCGGTGCCGAGCCACGCAGACTCGCCACGGGGTGGGGAGGCCGTGTCGACGCTGAAGGCCGGGTCAGCGTTGGTGTCGAACGGCCTACCGATGCATCCAGGCTTTCATATGTCCGGGTCTTGCCTGAAAACCGTTATGCAGAGGCGGTTCTAGAACTCAAGCCTGTCGCGTTTTGGGCCTTCGACGCGGTCAGCGACCAGCAGGAAGCGCTGAACCACTTTAATCCCTGGGTTTTCAGGGGCCGGCACAGCAGCGGCGCAACGATCTCACGCATCGAACGCCCGGGCGCGGCGGTCGGGTTCGGTCATGCTTTATCACTGAGGGGCAGGACCTGTCTTGACTTTGGTGATGTGCTGGATTTCGAAGCAGATCGGGCGTTTAGTTTCGCGTTCTGGATTCGGATTGAAGCCGATGTGCCCAGCGGCTCGGTCCTGTCCCGGATGTCTGTGTCGGAAGGCTTCCGCGGCTACGACATCTACGCGGAACAAGACCACCTGCTTTTTCAGCTCAAGCATCAGTTCGTTGGCGATCATGCATCTGATCAAAACAATGCCCTGCGCGTCGAGCTAGGTGGGATCTCGTCTCAGCAATGGACACACGTTGTCTTTGCTTACGATGGCTCTCGCTCTGCCGCGGGTGTGAACGCATATATCAATGGTCAGGCTTCAAACACCCGTGTGCTCAGCGATTCACTGACCGGGACGATCCGTGCCGACGCACCCTTTAGAGTTGGACGCCGCCTAGAGAAGCTTGGCAGCATTTCTCCCGGCGACGCGCTGTCACAAGGCAGCTACTTCACTGGCGCGATTGACGACCTGATGGTTTTCAGAAGGGGCTTGTCTCCTGATGAAGTGTCGAGGCTATACGGCGCGGCGACCCAGAGACGTCAAGAACTCACAACAGCGTTAAGGCACGGCCGGGCACACCCGACCGATCCCGCTCGAACGGGGGAGCGAACCAATTAATCAGACTCACTGCCGGGCCAGCCGTTGGCTCGGAACGCTCTTTACTCACTTCTCACTGGAGAATTTTAGGATGGAATACACTCGCAACGCACTTACCGCTCTGGCCCTGACCGCCGGCCTCGCAGCCATCCCGGCCAGCGCGACACTCGTGGCATACGATGGGTTTGATGGCTACAGCATCGGGTCGCTTGACGGGCAGGCCACGCCAAAAACAGGCTTCTCTTCGTTCGGGTGGTTTGTTAACGGCGGGGGCGGTGAAGACCCCGAAGCCGTTGCAACCGGCCTGGCCTTCCCAGGCTTGCTGACCAGCGACGGCGGCGCGTTCATCCCGGGGGACCGCGGCGGGCGTAAGCTCACCACGACCTACGACAACAGCTCAACCGGGACGGTGTGGATCAGCTGGCTCTACCAGCAGGCCAATACGACCGACACGACCTACCGTGCCCTGGAATTGCACAACGGCCTGACCGAAGGCGGCCCGCTCTTTGACAGCAACCGTGTTTTCCATGTCGGCCACTCGGGTGGGGACTTCGGGTCGGATACCGAGTTTGGGTTCCGCGTCAACAACGACAACGGGCTTCGAGCTTCGACCGGTGTCAGCGTCAACACCGACGTCAACCTATTCATCGTCAAGATCGAATTGAGCGACGTGTCCAACTCCGACAGCGTGACCGTATGGGTGAATCCAACCGATTTCTCCTCGGAGGGCGCCCTGGGTTCCGGCACGTCTGTGTCCGGCTTTGATCTTCAGTTCGATCAGGTCACGCTGGCCGACTTTGGTGGCAGCGAACTCTCGATCGATGAGATCCGAATCGCGACAACGCTCGCCAGCGCGGTGCCCGTCCCAGAACCGGCAAGCCTGGCGCTCTTGGCGCTTGGGAGCATGTTTGTCATGCGTCGGCGACGGGATTAACTCACCCAGCCTCCTTCGCCCTTGGCTCCACCAACGTAGGGGCCAGGGGTCTTTACGGCAACACCAATCTTTACCCGATCGGAATCATGGTTATGAAAAAAATCCAGGCTTTTACACTCATTGAACTCCTCGTTGTGATCTCCATTATCGCGCTGCTGATCGCGATCCTGCTGCCTGCACTGAGTAAGACGCGTGAGAGCGCCCGCAATACGCAGTGCGGATCAAACCTGCGCCAGTTGATGATCGCCGAGACCTCGTCGATCGCCGACATCCAGCGGTTTACAAGCCCAAACCGCTGGGTCGACGCCACGATCGCCGGGCTGAACCCGACCAATATCGAGTCGGTGCATCAGGGCACGCTGTACGATTACATGGGCGAGGCGGACGATGCCTACATCTGCCCACAAGCCAAGACCGCTCTGCGCAATGAATCGGACGGGGTCAACGGCTGGCCTATCAACGACATCGTGTTCACCTATGTCAAGACCTTCCATGCGGGCGACCCCTTCCCCGGCGATGCCGCCGCCCATGCGGGGTGGGGGATCTACGCATCGACCCGGCTGAACCCGGACGATGTGAAACGCCCCAGCGAGTTGGCGGTGTTTGGGGAGGAGAACAATTTCACATGGGATTGGGCGGGCGCCGGGCTGAATGACCCGGCGCTCGCAGCCGCGGGGGAGTCCGTCGCGGGCAGGCCGGTCAGGATGCTTAACGCGTTTGGCAGCTTCCACCAAGCGGGCTCCAACCTCGAATCGGGCCAGAGCCTGGCGTCGTTCCAGGATGGCCATGTGGAGTTTGTGGATGCGAAAGGCGAGAAAGCCGACCCGAACGCCCCGGGCGGCGTTGCGACCTACACGATGATGTATACCGACGACCGGATACAGATCGATCTGGACTGAGCACCGCACGCCCGGTTATTACATGGCTCGGCAGTTGCCATGGGGCGTGCCGATCCCCGACAGGTGAGCCGTTGGTGTTTTGATGGCGTGCTGCCACGACGCTATCAACTTGCCTTGCGGCCCGAACCGTCGAGGTCGGGCCGCCAGTCTTCTGCGATGCGGTACCGGAGTCGCATGGCAGTATTGTCTATGAAGTGCCGCGTGACATGCAGGCAACAACGAATCCCGCCCATTTTACTTCGCCCGGCACCGGCTCTTAATTTACTTGGTCCCCGCTCACGTTCGTGATACCAGCATCAATCAGGTCCTGTGGCAGATCCTCTTGATACCAAAATGCCTTACGCTCAGGCTGAAACCAGGAGTGCAACATATACATCTGCCCGAACGAGACCCACTCGCCCGAGCCGTCTCCGAACACGTGGTTGCCGCCCTGGGGGCTGATGCCGTCCGTAGAGGGTACCGAGGCGGGGGCGCTTTTTGCCGGTTGATGTGCCGGCAGGGAACGGTCCCACTCGGTGTCATTCAAGGAGGTGGTCACCTCTGTCCAGGCTTCGCCGGTCAGCAGCGTCATGTCGGCGGCCAGCGCCCTGCCACGCACCAGCTGCTCCATGCGGACGGGGCTGGCGTGCGGGATCCTGCCCGCCTGGTCCGTGAACCAGAAGCCGGTGCCGTCCTCTTGGCCGGTGTCGGGGTTGTACCGCCCGATACCGCCGAAGTACTGGTAGGCATGGACGAGGGTGTCGTTGCTGTTAAAACCATCGAGCACCTCGAAATCGCGCCCCGGGCACGTCATTAATTGAACAGAGTGCCCCGAGTCCTCATAGATCTGCCACTGCGTATCCTTGAACGCGTTCTGCACGTAGATGCCTGTCTGGCCGGGCTGCAGAGGCAGCGTCTGCGAGGTCGGGGGCACCCAACCCTTGTCTTCGGACGCGATGGCGTAAGCCGTCGTAGCCATCTGCTTGAGATTGCTAAGACACTGAATCCGTTGCGCAGATTCGCGGGCACCGGACAGTGCCGGCAACAGGATCGCGATCAGCAACGCGATAATAGAGATCACCACCAAGAGTTCGATCAGGGTAAAGGCTTTGCGCATCGGTCGTCCAAAGAGAGGTCAATCAGGCTTACGAATGACGCCATGCCCTGTAAAAGGCATGGCATCGGGGGTGAAACTCAGTGTGAGCGACGACGACGCAGGGCAACGAGTCCGCCTAGGCCGAGCAATGCCAGCGAAGACGGCTCGGGGACCAACTCATAACCCACACCGTCGTACCAGGTACGGTTTGTTGAAGAGGGAGCGCTACTGCCTCCGAACGCCGTGTTGCCGAGCAGGTTGTCTACAAAAACATCAATGGTTGACCCGCCGTCAACCGTTGCCTGGCCTAGGTTAACGCCCCAGAGCAAGAGATTACCGTCCGATTGCAGCGGGGCGGATGAGTCAAATGTCAGCGTCGACGCCAAGACGGGGGATGATGTATCACCAAGCCCGACGATGCTGTAGCTCGTCAGCGCCCCGGAGTTCAAGCCCGCCGAGATCGACCAGCGGTTGGGGACAGACGTCTCGTCGGCATCCCAGAAGAACACCCAGACGTCGTAAAGCCCGTCGGCCAGGCCGGTAATCTCCGTCGTGAGTTCCGGCATCTGGTCCCCGCCCGCGTCGTCTAGGTTATGACGCCCCTGGAAGACGTTGCCGTTGGTCCCTCCCGCTGTGCGTTTGTTCCACTGGGTTTCATTATCACCGGCACTGTTTGGACCGACCCAGCTGGTGTCCGCGAGGGACCCCCCAGTCGCGTAGGTGTTGCCGGATGCGCCTTCCAGGGCATCGACATAAGTGATTGCTGCGCCTTGGGCACTAACGCCGAAGAGCATGCCGGTAGCAAGGGTCGTGAATGCGGGTGTGGTAAGTGTCTTCATCTGAAGCCTCCGTAAAAGAAAAGTAAGCAGGTATATCTATGGGGTAATGGCCGCTTGTCCGAGCGAGTAGTGCCTGCGTATGGTGCCGGCAGAAAGAGCCGTGTTGTAGAGTGCGACCTCGTCAATCAAACCGTGAAATGGCCGGAAATCTGCTTTGTACAAGGCCTGCGATGGCACGCGGATCATCGCCGAGGCGCCGACCGTAAAATCCAAGGACACATCGTTCTCGGAGAGCGATTGAACGGTCTGCTGGCCAGCAAGCTCGCCATCGAGATAGAGCTTCATCGTGCCGCTGTCCTTGACAGCGACCAGGTGCAGCCACCGACCTGTCGAGTAAACTGATTGATTAAACAAGTTAGAGCCCTTAGTGTGAAGAGAGGACGGCGGGCTCCGGTGTGTAAAGCGGATCAGGCGGTCAGCGCGGATCCGGACCTTTTCATCCCTCTCCTCCTCACGATTGAGCAGTTCGAACACGGCGAAATCAGCCGGGCGGCGTTTCAGATCACGGTCAACCACCGCCAGATTTATCATGGCTCCCCAGTGATGCGACTCGGCGTGGACCCAGGCCTCGAGCGTGTACGCCTCGGTCGACGCCAAGACAACACGCTCGACCGCGGCCACCCCGCCCCTCGTTTCGTCCTTGCCTGTCAGCTTTAAGGCCGAACCGAACACACCTTGGGTGTATTGGACTTGACCGATGGATTGGCCATCGAATGCGTCCCGGCCAGCGAGGTTCTGTGTCCTGTCCTGCCGCTCGTCAAAGCCCCAGTAGAGCAGCGGCCCCTGTGAAAGCACCGACCGGCGGTAGGCAAAATCAGGTGACGCGGTGTCATCGATCAAGCGCACAAACCGGCCGTGATCTTCCGCGCTGATCGGCCGGGGTTCGGGCAGCAGCAGGCCCCGCTCCGTCACGCCTGAGGCCCAACCGGAAGTCAACCGTACCGAGCGATCAGGGCTGCCAAACTGTTTGCCAAGCTCGAATAACTCGACCTCACCTTCAAACACGGCGGCGCGTGTCGAGCCATCTTTTTCGACTTCGACACCAAACAGGGTCCCATGATCAACAACTTGTGCGGTCGGAGTATAAACCGTAAACCCAGTCGCTTCGGGCGGCACATCCCCAACAAGCTTGCCGGCATATAGCCATAAAGCATTGAGGCTATCGAACAATTCAATGGTGGCGGGTGCTTCAAGGATGGCGACTGCACCGCGGCGGGTCGTGATCTCGGCGAAGCCTTGAGTAAGGGTTAAGCGTTGGCCGGCTCGCAGGGGCGAGCCGGGGGCTAAAACCCCTTGCGCCCATTGGGCGTCATGATCGGCGGTGAGGGTGGCGACAACCATCGGAGCAACTGGCGGCGGCGTCTCCTCAGGCTCATCAACTTGGGGCACAACCGGTGGGTCATCAACCACCCATTCATGAGCGGCCGGGGCGTCACCCACCTCCCTGAACACGGGCAGTAAGATCACACCGAGTACGAGTACGGCGGCGAAGCCGGACAGGACAACTGCATGCTTGCGGAGTGCTTTGCCCGCGACATAGCCGAGCAGCGCGAACACCTGTTTGGTGCCGATCTCTGAGTTCTGTTTCGAATGATGGCTCTCGAATAAGAGCGGCTCCGGGAAGGCTGCGTCGCAACCTTCGGCGGGTGAAGTCTGTGCCGCGAACGATTCGATCAGCCGCGATTGCGTTTCGGGCCCATCGGGCTCGGCTCCGATCCGGCCATGGCGGAACTCGAGCATGGCGTGCATCGTCATGTAGTCGATGTAGTCGGCCCGGCAGGCGGCGTCGCCCTGCACCAGGTCACGCAGTTCTTGGCGTTGGGGATCACTCAGCCGGCCTTCGGTCAGGCCGATCAATAAGCGGGCCATCTGTTTTTCGTTCGGAGGCTCACTCATGGCCGGCCCCCTTGCGGAGCGGCGTTTTCAACACAGCGGGCCAGGGCTTTGCGTACTCGGTAGAGCAGGACCGCCAGTGTGTTGGCCTTCTGCCCGGCCTGCTCTGCGATGTCCTGGACGCCCATGCCCATCGCGTAGCGTTTGCGGATGATCTGCTGGTGGTGCTTGGGCAGGCGCTGGATGCAGAGGTCCAGCGCTTGGAGGCGGTCTTCGAGTTGTTCGTTTCGCCTGGCGATGTCTTGGGCGATGTCCTGCATGAACGCATCATCGAAGACCAGACGATCACGGGACCGGCTCTTGCGGAAGGCCATGACCTGGAGGTACGCGATCTGGAACGCCCAGGGCTTGAACGGCCGGGCGCGGTCGAACTCTGCAGACTTTTCCCAGATCACGAGGTTGGTGTTCTGCAGGACATCGCGTGCGTTCTCGCTGTTGCCCAGCAGGGAGCAGATGAATGCGTACAGCGAGCTCTGCGCACCGGTCACGAGTGCCATGTACTTCGCGTCGGGCGGCTGCGTGTCCGGCCCGTGATGATGTGGTGGTACCGTCTCTGACATGGCTGGGCTGCTTATGCAGCGGTTTTGAGATGAACACGGGTAGCAGGCCCGTCATATGTAGTTAGCCTAAAGCGGTTGGATATGACAACCGGTTCCGAATAAAGTTTGACGCTGCATCGGAAGCGGGGCTAAAAATCGATGTAAGATGATGATTTTTATTGACTTAAGGAATAATCGCTGGCTGCCCACGCGGCCGACGAATACCTCCCGCTGCCGGACATCAACGGCGCGGACAGGGGTGCCGTCGCGTTCAACGAGCTGAACATCCGCCTGGGCCATGCCACGCCCGAGGCGATCGACCGGGAGGGCCCGGGCGCCAATCCCGGCCGAGAACAGGTGTCCGCGATGACACCACCCGTTGGCTGACGGTGGGCCGCCTCGGTAGGCCGTCTCGGTAGGCCGTTTGACAAGCCGCCGTTTGTGCGCACCGGGCCGGGCTCCGCCCCCGGGTATGAGCCCAACACTTCTACCCGATCCGCCGCCGATCCTTGTCACGCTGGATTCGAAGCCGACCTGGCACAACCGTGTCGGGCGGGTCGATCGCTCGGCGTGCTTCGTGCTTGCCGTTTCCAGGCACTGGCGTGAGATCCCCGAGGACGACTGGACCTACCGGCTCGGCCTGCCGCCCAGCGAGCAGTGGCGGCTGGATAACCCCCGTCACCCGCACGATGTCCGTGGGATCAAGGGCCTCTGCGACCGCTACGCCGAGGTCATGTTCTCGGCCCGCGACCTCTGGCTGCTGCACAAGGGCGAGATGCCCTACCCACTGCAGGGCGACTTCCGCACCGCCAAGTCCAACGCGATGAAGTCCGGCACGAGCGCACAGTGGACGCGCAAAGACCGCACCCTGGGCAACGGGCCGGTCAACCCCAACCGCGGCGTCGGCTTCAGCCGGTACAAGATGCTCGGCCTGCCCGCCGAGTGGTCCGCCACCGTCCGCATCGAACGCGTCGTCCAGCACGCAAAGCTCCGCCAGCACTTCTTTGTCTGCCCGGTGTGCGGCAACCAAAAGGATCGTGAAGCAGCCGCGACGCGACGCGACACAGGCCCGGCGGGTCGTAGACCCGCGGCGAATGCAACGGCGCGGACAGACAAGATCCCCGGCCGCTGCACCAAGCTCTACCTCCCCCTCTGCACTGCACGCGAAGGCGAAGACGCCCTGCTCGCCCAGCTCTGGCTGGATTCACACCCCCGGAATCTCACCCAGCCCAACCGCCCGCTGTCGCCGGACGAAGCAAGGCTGATCGAACGCTACAGCGCGTTGTTCGAGCCGAGGCGGCTAATGTGTCGGCAGTGCCTGGGGCTGCGGTACGGGGAAAAGAAAGGTGGGATGGGCGACCCGCCCGTCAAGAAGCGTCACCACGCGGGGGCCGACGTTTTGACGAAGCCGTCGGGCAACGCCTCGACGGACGCCTTGCCGCAGCCGCAGGCCCACGGCCAGGCGGTGCACGCTTCAAACCCCCGTCCGCGTGGTGACGCGACGGCGACAACACCCCCAACCCGTCGCGGCGTTGCACGACGGCTTCCGATCCCCACCGAACAAACCCTCTTCCTCCAGAACCTCCCAAAGCTCCTGGCAAAGCCAGCGACACAACCCCCTCCCCCCACGGGAGAGGACCAAGGTGAGGGGTTGGCCGAGGGCCAATCCAATCCATCAGCAACCAGAAATTACCCATCAGACCAAGCCCAACGATTGGCCGAGTTCTGCCAACTACTGCCGAGCTTCAAGCGGTTGGAAAAGGCCAAGGAGCTGGCCGAGTAGTCAAAGCCCCCGTTTCTACCATGCCTTAGAAGTCTTACTCCGGCCTTGTACTCGTCCGACCACCATTCTCGCCAGTGCTTGAGGATTATTTCTAATCACGTATACTTTTCCGTATGCACATTTTCCGGATTGTAGTCATTCTTATGCTCCTCTCATGCGCTCCTGTTTCTATAGCATCGTTTCTACTTGATGCAGCAGCCAAGGGCGATATCGAAAAAGTTGAAGCGCTTATTGCTTCCGGAGTGAATCTAGAGATATGCGATCCAGCCACTGGTCAGACGGCACTAATGAAAGCCGCTGCAGGCAACCAGATTGAAGTTACTCGCTTGCTAGTTGATGCAGGGGCGAATCTTGAAGCCTACAGCAAGTATGGCAGCACACCGCTGAGTTATGCTGCAAAAAGTGCTGACGCGGAGCTTATCCAATACTTACTATCAAAAGGTGCCAAAGTTAACGGTCAAAAATCAGACGGCTACACCCCGCTTATGTCTGCGGCCAACCTGAATTCACCTGAGATCGTCAAGCTTCTCTTGAAAAACGGTGCTGATATCCACTTCAAAACGCCGACGCGTTGGACCGTCATGCATGCGGCAGCAATTCGAAACCAGGCCGAGAATATCGAAGTTCTCATAGAAGCCGGCGCGAAACCGAGCCCGCGGAATACGCGTGGCTGGACGCCGCTAATGATCGCCGCTCAGTACGGCAACAGCGAAGCGGCCAAAGCCCTAATTGCTGGCAAAGCAAATCCAAGCGAATCAAACGGCGATATCAACGCGATTGTTGCCGCCGCTCGTTTTGGAAATTATGAAACAGCCTTACTTCTCGCAAATGCCGGCGCTGATTTACGGGGCACCGAATTCATCACAGCACCGCTCGTATACGCCGTATCCAATGGACAATATGACCTTGCCAAAAGGATGATTGAGCTTGGTGCGCCTGTACCACAGTATGCGTCCGGCCTATACGGGGCAGCGCTAGGCAGTCACAGCAGATGCGTGGAATTGCTCTGCGAGCATGGAGCAGTCTTAAACCGAACTGATTGGGAAAAGGTGCAAGAAGTCGTCCTCGAAAGATCGGACGTGCGAAGCCATATCGCGATTTACCGCGCCCTGCAAATCAAAGATGCAACTGATTCAAATCGAGAACAGATCGCTCAAGCGCTTCAGCCAGCATTTGAGATCATGCTAGCTGCACATCAAGGACGCGCGGACGATTTGCAGCCGATGATCGAGCCCGCCATGCGTGACCATCCATGGTCACTTGTCGCCGCTTACCACTACGCACAAAGAGAAGGCCGTATTGACACCATCGAACAACTCCAGTCGCTGCACGATAAAGCCAAGCGGCTTGCCGATCGCAAGCCTAATGACCTCAAGGCCTTGACAAAATCTGCAAAAGCGAACGACGCCGAAACGATGAAGCGTCTTCTTGAAAAAGGTGCGGACCCCAATTTCGGCGACCCGAAAGAATACAGCCCAATGATGATTGCTATCCGGGGAAAACAGCCGGCCCTGGTCAAGCTCCTGCTTGAGCATGGCGCAGACCCGAATAGAGATCCCGGATGGAATTCTCGAAGCCCGCTTGCACAGGCTTGTTACAAGGGTAACCCGGAAATTGTGAAGTTGCTGCTTGATGCTGGAGCCGACCCTGATGCGGGTGGCGATGGCTTCACGCCGCTCTATTTTTCGGCGGGTAAGGGGGAACTGGAGAGCATCGAAGCGCTTCTTGAGGCAGGTGCAGATATTAATCTTGGTTGCCCAGGTTTTGAGAAGTGCACTGCTCTCATCGCGGCAGCTTCAAAGGGGCAGGCCGAGGCGGTAACGCTGCTGGTTAAGGAGGGTGCCAATATCGAGCAAGAAGATGAGAAAGGGTTTACCGCCCTTTCGGCCGCGACCGCGAATGCGCATACTGATGTCGCGAGGCAGCTGATTCGGCTCGGCGCGAAACCCCCAGAAAATTATGACGGTCTGCGCCCCAAGATCGCCTTGTTGGACGTGAGTAACTCGGGAAGACTTCAAAGACTGCTCAAGGCAGGAGCAGACCCCAACGAAAAATCCGTTCGGCTTGTTCACCCCGACGGAGTCAGGTATGTGACGCCGCTTGATGAATTGCTTTCTAAGTCAAGGGTCAAGCATGAGTGTGTTGTGTTACTGCTTGAGGCTGGTGCTGATTTAAAGCTCACAAGTGGCCCCCTTGTTAACAGTCACATTATGAGCGAGAAAACAGTTGACCTACTCCTCAAAAGCGGTGCCGATGTTAACCAAGGCGATCCATTCTTTATGGGCGGTGTCAGACCACTTCAGCTAGCTGCTGTATACGGTAAATTCGAACTATTCCAAAAGTTGCTTGAGGCAGGAGCAGACCCATCCCTACGCAGCTTGGAATCGAAGCTAACCCTCGATCAGGTTATACGCGGTTGGCCAACGGTCCATCCTGAAGTCAAAGAGGAAAGACTGACTAAGACAAACGAGCTGATTGCAGCGTGGCGAGGACAACAGGGCAAAGATAAACCGGGCGGACAGGACAAATGAAGTTAAAAGCTATTATCGCAAGCGTACTGATTGGCGGGCTGCTAATCACCGCAGTATTTATCTATTATCCGTCTGCTCAGCCTGAAACTAGTACTGAGAGACACACCAGTAACAACGACGCATCAACAAAACTGGCTGCAACTCAAGACAAGCAAGAACTCGAAGAGAACCCCAACGCCTTTGGCACTGCGCAATGGCCTGTATTGGTCGAAGCGGCTTATCGCGGCAACCATGACGAAGTTAAACGTCTCTTAGCACTCGGTGCAGATGTGGACAAACTCGGACCTGAGAAATGGACCGCGTTGATGCAGGCCGCGGGTCACGGGCATGAAGACATCGTGAAGGATCTGCTCGACGCCGGTGCTTTTATCAATCGTGAAAACAGCGCCCAAAAGAATGCTCGAGACCTAGCCGTCGAACGAGGTTATGACAACGTGGCTGACCTTCTCTACGAACGAGGTGCCGCAGACGATGAACTCAGGGCGTTTATAGAAAATACCCTCGATGGCTCTGAGAAACTGATGCATGAAATGATCTTGGGCGGCTTTGATCCTAACCGTATTGATTTTCGTGGCCGCACAGCTCTGTTTTATGCATTAGTGGGCGACCGTGAGAGGAGATACTACGATCGGACATTTCAATTGCGGCGGAACATGATCAAGCGCCTGCTTGATAATGGAGCAAACCCCGATATTCAAGACCTCAATGGCAAATCTCCGCTCTTAGCTTTCATCACCGAGTACGGAACGAACGAGCAGATCATTGGAATGCTTCTAGAGGCGGGGGCCGATGTCAATATCGCTGATAGTAACGGTCAGAATTTACTTTTCCGACTATACAAGCCAGAACTAGTTGAGGTCCTCATTGATAAGGGGATTAATCTTAATCACGCGGACAAAAATGGTTTAACACCGTTGCATTGGTACGTACAGTCCGGTCGCCATGAGATGGTTGCATTACTTCTGCAACGCGGCAGCGATCCTACAATAGAGGCCAAAGATGGGCGTAAGCCAATCGACATGTTGCCTCAGCGGAATGGGGATACGCAGTTTACTGCCGGCCATGAGCAGATCTTTCAAATGCTTCATCGCTGAGGCCAATGTGATTAGCGACCGGAATTAAACTAAAACTGGAAGTCAATCCCTGTATTGGCAATACTCTACAGGGCAGATGCTGATAAAGTTTTATTTGTTGGACCGAATCTGCCAAACCCATTGAACAGCAAGTATCAATCTTCGTGCCTATGCGCCTCTGCGTGAGGCTTGATTTGGTTGGATTTGGTTTGAGATGGTTCGCACGGGACGCTCCGCGTCACCCGCTACACGGGGTGACGGTTTGATTGATGATTCTTGGTTTTTGATTGATTGCGAAACTGAGATAGCTCGGCCCCCGCGCGTTGCGCGGCGGCTATGGGGCGCTTTTGTGCGCATGAGATAACCCCCACCTTGCGGTGGGGGCTATTGTCGTTTGTCTCGTTTGAGATTGGGATGTGATGATCCCTGACAAGTGAACAGTTGGTGTTTTGATGCATGGTTGCCCATGCATTATCCCGTCCATCCGGACCTTCGCTTGCGCTCAGGACCGGCTTCGGGGGCGAGGGTGTGTTGACGTTCTCGGTGTGGTTCGCACCACCATGAGCGGGATGCTCAGGCTTGATAGACCGAGTCTACGTATATCCCGTAGAAAGGAGGTGATCCAGCCGCAGGTTCCCCTACGGCTACCTTGTTACGACTTCGTCCCAGTCACCGAGCTCACCGTAGGGACCACTGAGTTGTGGCCACTTCGGGTGCTCCCGGCTCCCATGA
>JBCDKD010000066.1:0-24891 GCA_039024275.1 Planctomycetota bacterium
AATCGTTGCCTGTAACATCATCTTCCATGGTGGTTCTCCAGTGAATGGGATTGATCTCAACAACACCATCCGCTCGGAGGACCGCTTTTTCAAACTGCGCATAATTTAGGACGTTATCATGCATGCTTCGTTGAAGTAATCAATTTCCCCTGTTGCACACCAAAAAACTATGCAATTTTTAGAATAATCCATCATTTCTATTCAATTTATTCAAAGATGACTATATTGACAACCAAGGCTAAATCACATCCGCAAACTGCTTCTCCGCCCGTCGCATCAGGAATGCGCCGCCGAAGAAGAGGAGGAAGGCGCAGGCGAGGCTGTAGCCGATCCAGATTGGGTCGACCTGCCCGGTGCCGAGGACGGACCATCTAAAGCCTTCGAGGAGGCTGGCGATGGGGTTGAGCATGTAAACAGAGGCGAGGGCCTGGGGGACTTTTTCGTCGACGGCGGCGACGCTGTAGCCGACGGGGCTGGCGTAGAGGAGGAACTGCATGGCGACGGGGATGATGTAGCGGAGGTCGCGGTAGCGGACCATGATGCTGCAGCAGACGAAGCCGACGCCCAGGGCGAGCATGAGCATCGCGAGGATCCACAGCGGGGCGAGCAAGATCTGCCAGCTTGGCCCGATCTGGTAAACAATCAAAAGGGCAATCATAAGCACGCTTGAAACGCCCAGGTTGACTACGGGCTGGAAGGCGCTGGCGATCGGTAAAACCAACCTGGGGAAGTAAATCTTGGAGACCAAGTGCGCATTGTTGACCATGACCATCGAGGACGCATTGAGTACCGCGGCGAAGCAGCCCCAAGCGGTCATGCCGACCAGAGAGAAAACGAAATATGGAGTTTCACCGGAGGGCATATCGGCGAGGACACCGAAGACGAAGGTAAAGATGCCGGCCCCGATGAGCGGCTGCATCACAACCCAGGCGACGCCCAGCAAGGTCTGCTTATAGATCAGCTTGACATCACGCATCCCCAGTGTGGTGATGAGGTCGCGGAACTCCCAGAGCTCTTTGAGCTTAAGCGAACGGAAGCCACGCGATGGCTCGATCACTAGGTGTGGTTTGATGTTTGCTGCCTCGCGTACGAGGTCTTTCGATGATTCACTATTGGGTGAGTAGCTTTCTTTACTCACTTCTGAGGGCGTGGGTTGTGTGGTATTGGCGGTCATGTGTTGGACGTTGGGGCTACTTGTTCGGGTTCTGATGTTTGGATTGCAGAGATAGCTTGGTTTGTGTCTTGCCTTTCAGCCAGGCTTACTGATTTAGCTGGTCCGTATCCACTTTGCTGTTGAGCAAAAGCGTCTTGTACCGTCGCGAGGACTTGTTCTCTGAATCGTTGCTTGCTGAATCGCTGTGGCTCAGTAGCGGGAATGGTGATGGATGCTTCAGTAGCTTCGAAATAGTGGACCGCGTCGATGATGGATTCGGGGCTTTGGCGGTCGAAGAAGACACCAGTCTTGCCTTCGATGATGCTGTCACGGACGCCGCCGTGGCCGTAGGCGATGACGGGTGTCCCGCAGGCCATGGCTTCGACCGGCATGATGCCGAAGTCTTCTTCGGCGGCGAAGATATAAGCTTTGGCTAGGCGCATGTAGCGCCGAAGTTCTTCGTCGGGCTGGTAACCGAGCATCTGGACATTGTCGCCGGCGATGGCGGCGATGCTGTCGAAGTCGGGGCCGGAGCCGATGACGATGAGCTTCTTGTCCGGCATACGGTTGAAGGCCCGTACGATCAGGTCGATGCGTTTGTAGGGCACGAGCCTAGATGCGGCGAGGTAGAAGCCTTGATCGTTGGCATCTTCGATCACTTCGATGTCATCCTTGGGGCAGTAGTACTCGGTGTCGACAGGGGGGTGGATGACCTGCGCATCTCGGCGGTAGAGCTTCTTGATCCGTTGGGCGACAAAGCTTGAATTGGCGATGAACTGGTCGACGCCCAGTGCCGAGCGGGCGTCCCAGTTGCGGATGTAGTGGAGGATCCACCGGGCGAGGATGCCTTTGGGTGAGAAGCCGATGCGCTGCTGGTCGAGGTACTGGTGCTGGAGGTCCCAGGCGTAGCGGGCGGGGCTGTGACAGTAGCAGACGTGGACCTGCTCGGGGCCGGTGATGACGCCTTTGGCGGCGATGTAGGAGCTGCTGATCACGATGTCGTAGCCGGAGAGATCTAGCTGCTCGACGGCAAGGGGCATCAGCGGCAGATAAGCCCGGTGCTTCTTACGGGCTAGGGGCATCTTCTGCAAGAAAGAGGTTTTGACTGGCTTGCCCTGCAGAAACCCACGCTGGTCTTCCGGCAGGAAATCAAACAGTGAGAACAAGTCCGCTTCGGGGAAGACCTGGATGATCTGCTCGAGCACCTTCTCGGCACCAGCGTAGACGTAGAGAAAATCGTGAACAATCGCGACGCGCTTGCCGGCGAAGGGGCCGTCTTGTACCAAGCCATTGGGCCGATCGTGCTGGCCACGGCGGATCAGGGGCTTTTCGCGTTTGCCGTGGTGGGTCGCGACGCCGGCGGTGCTGGTTGTGATCTTGGCGGTGGTGGGCAGGTTGGCGACGCTGTAGTCCGACATCAAACGGGCAAACAGCGTAAGGCGCTCGGCGGCGGACTCAGCCGACTTGGTTGCAACGATACCGACTCGGGCGTTGAGCGGTTCGGACCGGCGGCGTTCGGCGATAGGTAGTTCTGCGGTAAGTTGCGCGACACCCGGATCAATTGGGTGGGTCGGTGTCCATGAAAGGGTTCGTGTTTCGCCGTCCCTGCCGACGATATCGAGTGAAGCGAAGGCGAAGTCGAGTTGTTCAGCCGTATTGCAGACCATCTGCCACCAGCCGCTGAAGTCTTCGACGCGTTTGAACTCCATCTGGAGGTCGTGGTAGACGCTCTCGTATTTGCTCTTCTCACGGTCGCTGTGACGGCGGGCCCGGATGGCGGACACCATCTCGCGGGTGCGGACTGAGCCGGCGAGTCGGAACGTGCCCCAAAGAACGACCAGCAGCAGCGAGAGCGACCCCACGGTCTGCACACCTTGGGCAAGCCAGGCCAGCATGCCGATGCCGATACAGAGGATAGAGACACCGTAAAGGGCGAATACCGCTTGGCGCTGGGTCAGGCCTTGGTCAAGCAGGCTGTGGTGGATGTGGCCGCGTTCGGGGGCGAAGATCGAGCGGCGCTGGACGTAGTAACGCCGGATCATGGTGACGAGCGTGTCGGTGATCGGGATGGACAGCGCGAGGCCGGGGATAAGCATCGCTTCCATCGTGCCGAGGACCGGGTTGGCGAGCACGGTCGCGGTCGCGATAAGGAACCCGATGAAGAAGCTGCCCGAGTCGCCCATAAAGATGCGGGCGGGATGGGAGTTGAAGATCAGGAAGCCGACGAGTGAGCCACCGAGCGCGAGCGGGATCAGTGCAACCGAGACGTTGCCCGCCATCATCGCAAAGCCCGCGAGCGTGAGGCAGGCAAGCAGGACAATCCCGCCGGCCAGGCCGTCAAGCCCATCGATGAAATTAACCGCGATCGCGATGCTCACGATCCAGAATACGGTCAACACCCAATCGAAGTACATCAACTCGAGCCAGGGCTGGTTGCTGACATACAACGTCCCGATCGTGGTGCCCGACCCGCACACGGTTAAAGCCGCGGCAACAAGTGCAAACGCCTTGAAGCGCGGCGAGACCGAGCGGATATCATCGACCAGACCGACGATAAAGATAAAGCCCGCGGCGGACAGGATCGTCAACGCGCGGCGGAACAATTCGGGTGGCACCACCTGGTCACGGATCTGCAGCCAAGATAGACCGACCAGCGCAACGACAATCGCGGTAAACGCGATCGCGATGCCGCCAACGCGCGGCACCGGTCTGACGTGTACCTTGCGCGCGTCCGGGGCGTCCACCAAGCCCCAGGACCTGGCGAGCCAGATGACCAACGGCATTGCCGCGGCGGCCAAAGCGATCGCGCTGCCGAAGACGGCTGTTAAGAAGAGTGCTTTATTCATGATGCCCAAGAGAGTATTTGAGTCTTTGAGATCAGGTGCAAGCCATTATTCGTCGATCAAGTCAAGCACATCGCCGCTGATCTTGAGTTCGGCCCCTACTCCAAGCACCGCGATACTCAGCGAGATCGCGTTCCAGGGACGGTTGCCGACGACCGTGCCGATCATGCCTTTGAACGGCCCCTGCGTGACCTCGACCTGCCGGCCGATGGGCAGCTCCTGAACGAACTCGAGCTCGTCGCCGTTGCTGATCACACGGTGGATGCTCGCGATCTCACTGCGGAAGCGGTCTTGATCGTTCACCTCGATCACGCACGCCGCCCGGTTGGTGGTCAGCACGCGGTAGCGTGTCTGTTCGTCGCCGGCGAAGAAGAGGTAGGAAGCGAACAGCGGGTACAGGTTCTGGCGTTTGCGGTTGCCGGAGAAGGTCTCCCGCTGAATCATGGGTAGGTAATACGGGATGCCGAGCGCGTCCAGGTCCCAAGCGAGCTTCTTCTCGTTCCGTGACTTGACGTGCGCGATCCACCAATCGCCCGGGACCTGGTCGGGGGTGTCGTAGCGGGTGATGAGCTGAGGCGGGTTCTGGTCGAGGCTTAGCATGAAATGCAGTAAGTTGGTTTGTCTTTTTTTGACAAGATCGAGGCGCACCCTGTCCCCGTCGGTGCACCAACAAAGTCAAAATTCCGAATGTTGAGCCCTAAGTCCGTTGCTACGTCTTAGTTGGTGGGCTCATTGGGGTCAGAGGACCCCAGGTAAACAATCTGATCCTGCAGCAGTGCCGAGGCGCGCTGAGAGTCAGGGCGTAGTTGCAGGACTGCCCGTGCTTCGCGCACGGCAGCTTCGTGGTTGCCTTGTTCGACATAGATACCGCCGAGCTCAAGCCGCCAGCTAACCTGGCGAGGGGCAAGCGCGATCGCACGCTGATAGAGCTTGATCGCCTCCGCCGCCTTGCCATCTCGTCGGTAGTACTCCGCCATCGCGACGAGGTCGTTGGGATGTGGGTGGTCCGCGTACGCCTTTGATTCAACGATCGCATACAGATCACGGTCGATCGTACGGACCAATGCCGTCTGCTCGTCTCGGTCTAATAGGATGGCTTGAAGGTGTGACAAAGCACGGACGTCGCCTTCTGCCACCTGATAGGCAGCCGAAGGATCATTTAGTACTTCAACGTAAATATCGATGATGTCCCTGCGGAGACCGGGACTTAGCTGGAGAGCATGTTCAAAGAACACGCGGGCTTGTTCTGGACTGCCTTGACGGGCCTTAACTAAGCCTGCTGTATAGGCCGCATGGGGATCATGTGGGGTGAGCTCGTGGCCTTTCTCGATGAGCTCTGCACCGATCTTGCCCTGATTCAGACCAAAGAATCGTGCTTCACCGGCCAATAGGTGGAACGGGCCATAGGTCGGCGCGCTCCGACGGCTGGCGTCAATGCGCACCAAGATTTCGTTGGCAAGTTCGATCTGATCTGGATCTGAAGAGATGTCGATCTCATTGCCCTGCGCGTCATAAGCCAGCAGCCCCCAGTCGTAGTAATCTCGTTTGTAGGCATAATCTGGATTCGCGGGATCGAGTTCAGCCGCGGCAGCAAACCTGCGGATCATACGTTCATCGTCACCCAGGCGGATCAACTCGGGGTCCGACCCGTAGATCCGGTCTTCAAGAGACAGGCCTTGCGCGTACGCACGCTCTGCCTTGCGCGGGCCTTCTAAAGCCAGAATCGACATCGCACCCAACACCATGAAGGCGACGATGAGCACGGGCCCAGCGAAGCGAAGCCAGCCGGGTCCGAGTTGCGAGGCCGCCCAACTCAGTTCGGTTGCTTGTGCAGTCGGGACAGGTCGATCGCCCCGATCCGAAGCAGGGCGAACACAATAGAGCGCGTGCAGATTGAGGATCGAAGCGGTCGTCAGGGCCGTCATCATGGCGATGGCGGGCACGTGCTGACCAAAGTCAGAGAAGCTGTGGATTAGGATCGCGATGAAACCAAACAGCAGCCCAAAGCCGATGTAATCCATTGAACGAACCGGTCCCCACACCATGCGACGGCCGGCGAGCAAGACGATCGTAACGAAGATAAGAATAAAAAGTATCCCCGCGAAACCGGTCTCAAAAAGCAGATGGGCGTACTCGTTCTCTGCATGAGTGGTGAGTGACCCTCGGACTTCGGAGTCGTACTTCGGAAAGACATATTCGAAAGTCCCAAAACCAGTTCCGAACACTGGGTAACTGGCTACAGCCGGCGCAATATCACGCAGTATCTCAACGCGTCCGTTTTGCGCTGTCTCTAGATTACGGAGCGTAGCCGCCCGGTCGTAGACCCGGTCGAACCCGAATGCGAGCAACAGGCAAACAACCAGCAAGCCAATACCCAGCAGAACGGCCGACTTGTCTTTGCCGCTGACACCGACCGATCCTGTGCCCTTCTGGGACGGGTCTGAACGGGCAAGAAGGAGTCCGATCACACCGCCAGCGACCAGCAATGAGATTACGCCGGCTCGGCTCATCGAGAGCAGGATCGCAAGTGCACCTAGCACGACAACACAGATGACAACCCAGAAGCCGATGTGCTCTTTATCCTTGGAGAGCTTGGACCACACACGGGCGGGCTGCTTGTACTTCTTAAATAGACAGCTAAGTTGGAACAATACGAGCCCTATCGCTGACCCGATGCCCAAGTTGACATACTGCCCGAAGTGGCTGTAGTTGAGGAAGGGTCCGCTGTTGGGGTGATCGCCTCTACCGGTCCAGCGCGGGCCAGCCCCGGTGGCATTCTGAAAAAGCGCTTGTACAACCGCGGCACCTGCACAAATCACCATGATCTGGCAGACGCGTCTGACCCCCGATTCGCTTCGATAGGCATGGAGCACAATCAGGAACACCGTAATGACCGGCACGAACGCCCAGATCAATCTGGACGTCGCTGCAGGCATCAGCGAAAGGGTCATGCTAGACCCCGGGCCCCCGAGGTCCGCCAGCAGCGCTTGACGAGTCTCGTAGGTTCCTGGGGCAATGGTCTCGACCAACCCGGAGGGCAGCGGCACCGTCTGTAAAAAGACCAACCCGGTAAACAGCACGATCGGGACGTACGTCCACGAACCAACTCGCCCGAACTCCAATGGTCGGGCAAGGCCGAGTAAAAGGGTATAAACGGCCGCAACAAGCACAAATACCCCGAGAAGTTGCTGGCTCCAAGGCTCGGTCGCGCCAAAGGTAAACGCACCAAAAAGTAAAATCCCCAGCAGCATCAAGTCCAGTGGCAGGCGTCCCCACTGACCAGGCTCAGCAAGATAGGCGACCCAGTTCATGGACCTTGGCTTGCCACGAGATTTAGCACGGTGTGGACTCACGCCCCTGCCCTCTCGCGCGACATTCGTACTGGAGTACGTTTGATCCGGCAATTAGCTGAGGCCGGAACCGTGTCGAAAATCAAGGACCAAGGGGTATCCCGACACAATCGCATGACGTGTTGTTGGCCCAGGCGTTGGTGGATCAATGCGGCAGCCGCAGCCATGCGCGGTGGTCTTTTCACCAGGTCGTGTGCGTCCGACGCGACAATCGCAGCAATAGGTGATTCAATAATGTCCCAAGCGATGCGCTCTGCGGTGCTGCCATAATCTCCAAGCAGCGATCCCGCAGTAACCTGGATGATGACATCCCGATCGACCCACTCCTGGAGCAACACCGCCCCACCACGCTTGATGCGCGGATGTCGCTCGGGGTGTGTCAGTACCCCTCGATAAGCAGAAGATTCCAGCAGATCACAAACACGCGGCGCTGGAATCCAGACATCGTGTGGTGGCTCAACAAGGATGTAGTTGCCGCCCCTCCCCAACGCGAGCACACCGCCCTCGGGCAGCTCTTTTTCCCACTGGGAATCGATGCGTACATCAGCGCCTTGGTAGATTTCAAGCGGGATGTTCGCCTCAGCGAGGCGTGAAGCGAGCTCAGCAGTTCGACGCAGAACAGTTGACATCCGACCCTGCTCACAATACGGACCGAACATGTGAGGGGTTGCGGCGGCGTGCGTCACGCCATCGGCAACCAGCATGCGGCACAAGGCGATGGACGACGCCCAATCGTCCGGACCATCGTCGAGTGCCGGCAACAGGTGGTTGTGCAGATCAACCCAGCCGCAATCGCCCAGCGGTGGCAACGCACGCATGCCGACTGGATCCGTCGAGAAATCTACGGTCACACCAGCTCCTCAACCTTGAGGTCTTCAGCCACAGGCTTCTGTCCACGCCCAAGCTTCTTCGGCTTCCGAGGCTGCTCCTCTCGGTACTCACCATAGCCGTACTGGTGGTAGCCGTATCGACTGTAGTAAGAGTAGCTACCCCAGGCGCCGGTCACGCCATTGATCACAAGCCCCATCGGACGTGCGCCGACGCTGCCCAGTAAATCACTGGCGTGCTTAGCGAGCTTACGACCAGACCTGCCTGCTCGAAGCACAAGCACGTAGCCATCGGCCTGACAAGCAATAATCCGAGAGTCGCTCACCGGAATGGTCGGCGGCGTATCGATGATGATGTGGTCATAGTGCTCACGCAGCTTGTCGATCACCTTGGCAAACCGGCGGCGGTTGAGGATCTCGGCCGGGCTGTCCGGTATCGGGCCACAGGGCATCAGGTGCAGGTTTTTGATGGATGTCTCAACCAGAGGCGAATCAAGCGGTTTGCCATTCTGAGGGGATTCTGTCAGCAAGGAACTGAGGCCGCGTTCCGGTTCCAGTTCAAAAATACGGTGCTGTCGTGGCTTGCGGCAGTCCGCATCGATGAGCAATGTCCGCTTGCCAGATGACGCGAACGCAATGGCCAGGTTGGATGCAATGGTCGATTTGCCATCACCGGGCGATGGCGAGGTAATCATCAGAACTTGAGCACGCATGCCAGTAGGATTGAAGTGGATCGCGGTACGGATGGTCCGGAAAGCCTCAGCCACGATGGATTGAGGCTTGAGGTCCACCGTTTGGCCTGCCTCACTGAGAGCCGTCTCTTCCATGCTTGGAACGGCACCAAGGATCGGCTGCTTGAGCAATGTAGAGATTTCCTCACCGCTGCGCAGACGATCATCCATCATCTCTTGGAGATAAGCAAGCCCACAACCAAGCATCAGCGACATCACCAAAGCCATGCCCATCGTCTTTGAACGGTTTGGGCTAACCGGCAAGAATCCCGCAACGGCAGGCTCAAGAACAGTGACGTCTATCACATCGTAGTCGTCATTCAGATTTAGCTCACGCATCCGCTCATCGATGATCTCGAGCTGACGGCTGGCCCGTTGCACTTGACGCTCGATATTCTCGAACTGCGCATACACCGAATTCAGGGCCACCGCCTCCTTGCGTTCGGCTTCGTACAACTCGCGGTATTCCTGCTCAGCGGCCGCCGCAGATGTCAGGCGCTGGCGAAGCATCTCTCTGTAGACCTCAGGGAATGATTGAGGTCTTTGGCTTGGCTGAGCTTCTTGCGCTGGCCCGCCAGTCATCCTAATCTGTTCCTTGAGCATCGCGATGTCTTGATCGAGCTGGATGATCGTCGGGTGCTGGATTCCGACGCCCTTGGCTTCCATCAGGGCAATACGCTGCACCGTGAGCGTAGCGAGCGCCACTTCGTTCGGATCGACGAACTCTTCGGTATCGTTTATCAATTGCTCAAAATCAATCCCGGCGAATACGGGATCAGACGCAGCCACCACCCGTAACCGCTGGTGGTCTTCTCCTATCTCAACCGCGGTCAGGTATGCCAGGCGTGCGTTGAGGTGCCGCAGTTCAGCCTCGGTCAGCGTCTCCGAGAGACGCCGCAGTTTGCCGGAATTGACCGTATTCCCGTCCGAAGTACGAATCACGGAGCTTGCATTTTCCTGCTGAAAAGCAAGACGCTCTCCCTCAAGCTCGTCAAGCTCGTTGTTGAGGCGGTTGCTCTCGTTGCGCAAGACCTTGAGCACTTCGGCTGCTGTGCTACGACGACGCTCGTTGTGGTACTCAGCAAAAGCCTGGACCAAGGCATTGACCGCAATCGCATTGTCCTGAGCCGATGCAGACTGCATGGATACGTAGAGGATATCTTCAGCGTCACCGGCAATATCGATTTTCAGCCGTGAGCGGAGATAAGCCGCTGGATTATCTTGGGCCATCACCAAGTCGGCCTGAGACATCGTAGGGATGTCTAACGCCCGCCTAAGCATCGACGTTGAGGTTAACAGTTGTACTTGCGTCGCCATCGACTGTTCGCTGGCCAGAGTACCATACGAATCTCCAAGGAGCTTTGGCTGAGCCTGGTCCATGTAGATCGTTGCGGTACTGCGGTACTCATTCTCTGCACGAGAGAGATAGACAAGACCCGCGACCAACCCTGCGACCACGCAGACCATGATGGTCCACTTGCGCTGCCACGCGGCCTGCATCAGCGCAGACAAGATCGGGTCTCCGTCTTCTTGAGCCGCTTGCGGTTGTCTCGCACGGGTCACGTAAACCGTTTCGGGGGCTAGCGGCGACACCGCAGCATGCGACAAGCCATTGGAGTGGGCAAGGCCGTTTGAAGTTTGACCGTTTATGCCGCCATCGAGATGTGCCGGAGCGCGTAATGCAGGGCCACTATCTCCGTTAAGATTCAATGAATCTTCGCCAACAGAATCCCCCTCCCGAGAATCTGCTTGATAGCCCTTTTGCTTATCTCTGCTTGACCTATTTTCTTTGCTCATTAGCCGCCTCTTCACTCCTGACCGGTCTGTTTCTCCTCAAACACTCTGTAGCTAAACACCCCGTAGCTCTTGAAAGATACACAAACCCGAATGCCATTAACCCCTCAATTCAGTGGGCGATCAATGGGGCTTCAGCCCATAGCCAAACAAACACCATCGCGGTCACACTGCCCACAAAGCGGGCTGCGATTGCGCAAGAATGGCCTGGCAAAATAAATTCTGACTACATCCGGTATGCCCTAGGAAACTGGAAAAGCAAGCCCAGTTGTATTCCCCCCAACTCAATCCTCAAGACCGAACGGGCGGCCGCAAGGGGCTACGGACCGGCGGACGGTTTGGAACACGGGGCCCTCTCGCCTCGTGATCAAACTCTTGCTGATGAAGTTCGATCATCGCGGAAAGAGGAGGATCCGATTGAAGCTCGATAGAGCTAATGGAATCGATATTACCCGCGGTAAGGGGCAAGAGGGTAATCATGAGTGGCGTTAGCATGGAAGCTCCCGTTTATCAGTTCGACACAAGTAGCCCGACGTTGTGTAGCAAAAGAGTATACGCCGTTCGTCAAAAGAATAGAGAGAAGATCGCTCACTTTTGACGAGCCACTCACCTTCTACGCCTTGCAAGCAGCGTGCCACCGGCAACAAGCAAAGCCATCATTGAGGTCGGCTCTGGCACTTGTGAGGTCGTCACAACATAGTTGTCGATATAAGCAATTCCCTCAACATCTGCGAAATTCCCGTCCGTAGCAAAGGTGACGATCGAGACATCTATCAACCGATCACCAAAGCCAAAATCAAAGGGTGGCGCGTTATAAAAATCAAACGTAGCAAGTGTGTTACCGGCCACCGCGACCGAATATTTCTCGGTAACAAGGTCAACCGTGATCTTCCAATCCTGGTAGACCCCCCGCTGAAGGCCACCGATAGGGAAAAGGACTTCTGTTTCCGAATTATATCGCCAGAGCGACCCGTCACCAGCGTCGATACCGACGCCGCCCACTTGGTTGTTGCCTGTCGTAAACAACTCGATGCCAAAGGCTGGCCCAAACGCAGAATCTCCATTGATATCGATCGCGTTCAGGTCAAACTCGATAAAAACAAACCGCTCTTGCGGAGCGGTCGGGAGCGGGACGCCAAAACCAGTCAAGCCAAGTGCGCCGTCATCGCCATCCCGATCGATGCGCACCGCTTTATTGCCTGACGCGGCAAGACCGGCATCCGTAAACACCGTAGCTGTACTACTCCCTCCGGTACCAGCCCCGAAATCAAACCAATTGGCGACGACGCCTTGGCCGCCATTCTGTGTCGGGAGTCCGCCGTCGCTGAACGATTCGAAGCCGTTGCTGTCATAAACCGTCGTCGCGGCGGCAGCACGCATCGTTCCTGCCGAGGAACCGAGGACGGCTAGGGATACAATGACAGATGTGCAGATTTTTCCGGTGAACATTCTCTTCTTACTCCGAAAGTGATCGTAAAGCGGCAGGCACATGCCGATTTAATGCTGGCATGCAGACCAGTAGCATACCACAAGGACCAAACAAAGGTACCCCATGAAAGAAAAAAAAACGGCAAACCTAGGAAATAATGCCTAAAGACTAATCGCTTAGTACTACTGGGATCAAAACGCCGCACCGGGGCTTGGGTTCGATACGGGTTCATGCAAGACCGACCGCGAAGCAATAGGCCGCTCGGATCAGTGGCCGTTCACGTCGTTTTCCCTTGCATTTACCGTGTGATTAAGATCAACCCAAGGTTTTCATGAAGAGCCGCGCCCCGAAGCAAGACACGCCTCTGGTATCAGCGTGTACCCACAACTGCCCGTTCTAGACTCAGGCATAGCCAAGAGAAACAAACAAAATGGATATAAATGTGATCCCAAAATATCCGCTTAATTCTTTTCTAAATTTGATAAGAAAATGTAAACTGAAATCATGTCGATGCGCGTTTTATGAGCACTCTCAGACCGGCCTTCTATCGCAAATTGATGCGATATCTTCGTCCTGCTTGAGGATCCCTTTTCTGTGAGCGGTTACACGAGCCTGCTGATCCGCTGCATCAAAAACAGGCATCTGTTTAAAATTTTTGCATCGCTGCCGGATATGCATCGAATGCGAAAACACATAGATCCCACAATTAGGGAGCGAATCGGCGACTTTCGGCTAGACAAGACCAGCTTAAGAAATGGGATTACGCATACTATCCCACTATTCACCGAAAATAGATAGCCATGCAGCCAACTAAAATCTGCCCGGCGCTTTCAATGAATAAATTAGGTATGAAAGAAGCGGTTACTTCGAGGAGAGAAGTGCCTTACCGCCACGTCGCCGACGGCGAGCCGCAGTCAGACCCATCAAGCAAAGAGCACCGAAGCCGGCCGTAGGAGAGGGCACTACGTTAACGGTGGTGTTGCTGTTTGTGGGCATGGTAAATCCAGAATCGGAATTGGTGGTATTCCAATTATCAGGGTCACTAATGAGCGAACGCCACTGATCGGGAGTCTGATCTGTGCCGAATGATGAAAAATCAAATACAGCATTATCGGTTTCACCAATCGCAACTGCAGAACTTCCAATAGTCAAACCAGTGGGCAGTGTCGTCTCATTCGAGTCAATC
This sequence comes from Planctomycetota bacterium, assembly GCA_039024275.1. GTDB lineage: Bacteria > Planctomycetota > Phycisphaerae > Phycisphaerales > Phycisphaeraceae > JAHQVV01. Next base: position 13,314 of record JBCDKD010000066.1, read on the forward strand.
TCTAGAGAAGTGTCAAATTCCTGAGCTCCATTGAAGTGAATTGCGTACAAAAAACTGGGCGATGAATCTGAGCCTTGATAAGCTAAAATTTGATCACCACTAGTTGATAATACAAATCCACTGTCTGTGGTACTAAAAGACGCCGCTGGGAAGTTAATGAGGGTACCAGCAGACAAATCACTTCCTGCGGTCCAAGTCTCTATTCCTTCGTTCGCTCGTAAGCTACCACTACTTTGCCAACCTTTATCCGTGAAAGAAATATTTGTGCCAGCTTCTACATCAGCAAGTAATAAAAAAGCAAATTCATCAGGGCCGTCACTATTAAACCCAACAATCGCGATATCACCAGCATTCAGGTTTGTACCTGGCTGCTGCCCAACCGCGTCATCAGCAAAAGACACGCAAGACATGACAGACAAGGTCAAAACACTGGGAGAAACTTTAAACTTCATCTCGACTCTCTCACTTTGATTCAGGCGCACAGGCAATCGCTCTTCACTTGCAAGCGTGGGTAGTGTAGCCGAGCAAAGCACAGCTCTGCAAGAGAGAGCCGACAAATTTCATATTGTTAGCGTTCTGTAGGCAATCGTCCTCGCCGGCCCCGGATGAAATTAGCCTATTACTTGCGCATCGGCATTATCGTGTTTAATTTCTAGGCATCTTTAGACGTGTACGAGAAGGTGGGGCGGGCATCTTGCCCGCCGTTCGAGCGCCTCTCGAAACAGGTCTTTTCACGGCGGCGGCGTGACGGCAGGCTGGAAGCCTGCCCCACCTAAGGCACTTCCCGTACACGTTCTTAGACTTTCGCATGCAATCGCGCTCTTCAAGGGTAAGCTAGGGCGGTTGACCTGTGACGATCTAGATGTGTGATCCGATGAGTGCCGAGGAGCAGAAGAGAACCGAAGGCATCCTGAGCAAGCGGCGCAATACGGCGGCCGTGGTGTTTGCCGCGCTTTCGTTGCTGTGCGTGTTCTCAGGCTGGAGCATCTGGCGTGAGCTTTTGGGTCTGATCCGGCACGACCCCGAGTTGAACTACCTGGTCGCGGTGCCGGTCCTGATCGTGCTCTTGGCCCTCACGCGTCGCAGGAGGATGGGTCGCGAAGCTCCAATCGGACGCTGGGCGGGTGTGGCGGTCTTGGTCTTGGCGTTGACCCTCAGGCAGGCCAGTAACTCGCCAGCAACCCCGCAGTGGGTTTGGTTTGGCAGCGGTCCCCTGCTGTTTCTCGGGATATTTATTGCGGTTTGGGGCTTGGGGGTGCTGAAAAATTGGGCACCGGCACTGTTCTTATTGATCTTGCTTGTCCCCGTGCCAACCGAAATCCGGTACAGCATCAGCGTTCCGCTGGAAGGCCTCACCGCTTTGATCGCCGGGGCGAGCCTATCGGCGGTCGGGGTCGAGGTCGAGCGGTTCGGCAGCCTGCTGACGGTGAATGGCGTCCCGGTGAATGTCGCGGAGGCATGCGGGGGCACGCGGATGGTGATGGCGGTCGGCCTGGCGGTCTACGCTTATGTCTTTTTAAATCCGCTGACCACAGGGTTGCGAATCGGGGTGCTTCTGTTGATGCCGGCGATTGCGCTGTTGTGCAACGTCTTGCGTGTGGTGGCGAGTGTCGCGGTGTACGCGACCGCCGAAGAATCAACCGCGCAAGCCTTCCACGACATGTCGGCCTGGGGATTGATGATCCTCGCCTACCTGCTTTGCTTGGGACTGATCAAGCTCTGGGGGTGGCTGGGGTTTACGACGGAGTTTGAGCCCGCAGACACGACAGCGGATATTCAAACAGCCGGTCCCGACTCGGCCGATCACTTGAGCCGATCTCCACGCCGGCACTGGGCGCCAGTGGTTTTTGCCGGGCTTTTATTATGCATCTCGGCATGGACGCAATATAGACCGGAAGTCACTGGAGAAGTGAGTGCGTATCGCGCCGAGGTGAAGAAGCTGACCAACGCGATGGCCGGGCCAGGCGAAGCCTGGACAAGCGCTGACCATGCCATCCCCGCAGCAGCGATCAATCTACTGCGACCTAATGTTGTGGTTCAGCGGCGGTACACGCACCGTACCACGGGCGAATCATTCGATTTTGCCCTTGTGCATTGTGGCCAGGTCCGGGACCTGCGGATGCACCACCCGCCACAATGCTATGGCAATATCGGCTGGCAGGTCAGCAGTCCCGACGAAAAGAAATGGGAAGCCGGCGGGATGACGGTCGAGGGCAACGAGTACAGCGTTAGACGTATGGTGAGAGCCGGTGCCCAACAACTGCAGGTGAATAATACATTCCTCCTGCCGGGCCGAGGCTCGACCCGCGAACACGACGAGATGCTGATACTAGAGCGCGACCGCGCTCGCAACATGATGGGCGCGGCAGAACTGCAGTGGGTCTTCGACCCCCGCATCCCAAGAGCCCGGCGGGATGAAATCATCACCGCATTCTTGTTGGCGAACAAAAAGGTAATTGAACTGTTATCTGAAGGACCCAGGTGATGCAAAAATCTGATAGGAACGCAAATCTGTACCGGAAGCGTCGGGTCTTCGTGATCGCGATGCTCGTTGCGGTCATTGTGATAGGTGTGGGGATCGTCTGGTTCATCCAGGCAGATACAACGCGCGCTGCGTCGGAGTCCGTGGATCTTGGCATACAGGCATTTGAGATCGGGGACTATGAACAAGCAGTAACACACCTGAACAATGCGATTGAGCAAGGCTCGGCAGATGCAGATGTGATCACCAAACTCGCGGTTGCCAAGCTTCGAGTTGGGGGGGGGAGGCCAGATACACAGCAAGAGTCGCTGGCGCTGCTAGAGCGCGCGATCATGGTAGACGCGGATCACTTGGGGGCAAGGCGGGCCTTGATGATGCTCTACCTGCAGCAAGGGCGCGATGTGGACGGCTTAGAACAAGCGCAGTTTATCCTCGCGCGATCACCACGCGACGCCTTCACCTTCAAGCTTCAAACCGAAATCCTAACCGAGCTTGGTGACTTTGAAGGGCTGCTTGATGCAGCGCGAACAGCAGAGATACACGGCCGAAATGACCGAGCGATCGCGGTCGAAGCAGCGATCGCAAGGTCGGTGGGACACCTTGGTCTGGGCGATGAAGAAAAAGCATATGAGGCCTCCTTGTCCGCGATGACCCACGGCCCACTGAACACACGCGCCATCATCCTGTGGCTGGACCGATTAGAACGCACGGGCCATGAGCCCGATCAGCAGATCGATGCTTTATCGAGCCTGATCAAGAACCGGCCTAAAGACCCGAGGCCAGTGAAAGCATACGCGCTGGCCTGCCGTGAGCTTTCCGCCCAAGCCCGGCGTCGAAACGACCCCGCAAGCGCACGGAGGTGGTTTCTAAACGCAGTCGATGCGGTCGATACGTTTGTTCAGCAAGATCAAGTTGACCAGAACAGTATCCTTAGCCTGGCAAGTGAGCTCGATCATCTCGGCCGCTCACGCTATGTGTTTCAAACACTGACCGACATCATCGACCGAGATACATCGCTTAAACAACTCAAAGACTGGGCCTTAAGGGGCATCCTTCTCGAAGCACATGGCACTGTAATTGACAAGTGGGTCGAACTCTTTGGAGGGGATCTTGCGGATCAAATCGACACCTCATTAGCAGGGATGGTTGCGTATTGTGCGAAGACAACTGGACAAGATGACATAGCGCAGGTCATGCAGAAGAGATTGAAGGATGTGCAGTCACCCGTTTCAGACTTCTGGCTGGCCACGCTAAGCAATCAGGCTGTCCCTCAAGAAATAATCGAATCCTATCTAATCGTAAGACCAAGGCACCCTGTGGCCGAATTTATGCTGGCTGAAGATGAGTTCGCCAACGGGCAAAACATTGATGCCAGCCGACGGCTTCGGCACCTTGCGATCGATTGGCCGGGATGGAACAAACCTGCCATCACTCTCTCTCGCTATTACCGTCAGATCGCGAAGCCAAAAGATGAACTGGCCTGGGCAGAAAGGGCCAAGAACGCTGCCCCAGATTCCCTAGACGGCGTCGTGGTTCTGCTCGATACGATGGCCCGTTATCCGCAACTGCTGTCCAAAGAGCAGGCAGACTACGGGCTTACCAACCTTGATCGCATTTCCGATTCATTGCCGGAGGATCAGCGTGATAGGCTACGAGTTCAATTCGGCCTACTAAGTTCGAACCCCGATGAATTTGTCGACATCGCACAATCGATATTGAAACATCAGGTTTCAGCGCAAACTGCGATATCCCTATCCGCATCGGCAGAAGCATCCGGGAACTATTTGCTAGCGGCGGACTTGCTGAATGCCGCTTTCGATCATAACGAGCCCGATCACCCGCTCATTAGGGAAATGGTGCGCCTACATCTCATGATGGGCGAAGCAGAACAAGCCAAAACACTCTGCGAAAGTCTGTTACAAAGCCCAACAACTGATGACCTTCTGTTCGTTGCGTCAGTATGGAAATCGCTAGATGAACCAAAGCTCTTCGAGCAGGCCATTGAACTGGCCCCATCGCTTATTCGCGCAGAGGCCGACACAGCTTATGTCATATGCAAGATGCACGAAATATCGGGCGATCTTCCTGCCGCTATCGCCGCCGCACGGAGTAGCCTTGGATTCAACCCAAATCAATCAGAGGTCTGGAAGGCTCTGCTGCGTCTAGAACTAAGTCTCGCAGACGACCGGTGGCGAATGACACTAACGGATGCTGCCAAAGTATTACCCGCTGAACAACTACTCATAAGCCTGCACCATGCTGACCCTCACGCAATGAGCCCGATCCATCGTTCCGCGGTCCTTGCCGCCCTAAGAGAACCTCAACACGCTTCAGCCTACATCGATTTGATTGAAGCGAAAGACAAGCCACTTGATCGAACGCGTGTTGATGAACTTTTGGGAATGTACCCTCTCGCGACTGGGCTGGTGGCCATCCGGTTGGATCAGATCGCCACAACGGATGAGATCAAGCCGCACGTCGATGAGATCATGCACCTCACGGAGGCCTATTTGCAGGAAGGCAGTATTACACGACGCACAACCGCACTGTTTATGCGCGCGGGTGATTACGAGCTTGCTAAATTTGCTGCCGATGCATGGCGGAGAACTGCCCTCAGCAACCCGATCCAGGTCGATATCGTTCGTGCTGATATCCGGTTAAGACTTGAGGATCACAATGGTGCCGCCAAAATCCTCTCGCCTTACTTCTCGTTGATCCAAACCGAAAGCGACTATACATTCCCATTGATCGCTCTGATGATCAGGATTGAGTTAGTCAAACATGATCCAGAACGTGCATGGCTAGTCATGGAGCCATATTTGGATCACGGCACCAAGTGGCGTGGCATGGCCACTCAGTTTGCAACCCAGTTCCTCAGCGAGCCCGTTTATGTTAGTTACTGGCTGGACAACATCTATCAATCAGTCCCAAAACACTCGAATCAGGAACTTTTTAAGCTGGCAAACGCCTACGCTTCTTCATTTCAGCGCTTCAAAACCAGACTTTTTCGTGATCGCGCAATCGAAATCTGGTCGGGCCTAGTCGATGACCCGGCACTGAGTGCTCCGTCGTCAGAAGCGATCCGAAGGATCAGAAATGGGCAGTGAGCATCGTATTGATCGGTTAGTGATCATCCAATAGGACTGCATGAATGATCACAATGATGACTTGTTGGACTGTCTCAGGATCGAACCAGAAGGTCTAATGGCTCATCACTGACGAGGAAGGCGTCTTGATGACGGGGGATTTGCGTCGCCTTTTTCGAAGTCTGCTACAATACTTTTTAAAGCCTGCTATAATACTGATCCGCCGTAAATTGGAATCGGTTTAGTTGGTGGGATATTTCGTCAGTAGCCCGGCCAATCTTCAAACCGGAGTGAGTCCCTGGCAATAGAAAGGATGAATTCACGAACGTCTTCAGATGAGCATCATCATGAACCAATGACTAATGGCAGGTCCTGATCGAGAACAAGTCTGTCTGCTAAAACTGTGTAAGGTTCTGCGTCGCCCAGCTTTAAAACTGCGATTTTTGTAGTTTTTCTGAGATCGTTCGCTCCCCGCAAGGGTCACTTTCAAGAAATTACCTGTCGCTGGGTAATCACCGCTAGAGAAGTCGAGTACCTGAGGCGTTAAAAGCCGTGCGTGGGGGTATCCGAGCTATCGGCCGTTACCCCTTCAGGCGCAAGTCACCTTCGTCTTGTCTTGCATTACACGGGCGCTTAGCTCAGTTGGCTAGAGCAACTGGTTTACACCCAGTAGGTCGACGGTTCGAGTCCGCCAGCGCCCATTTCTAATCGCATCATGCTTGAAAAAGATGGATTCACCTTATGGGGATGAGGGCGCTAGACAGCAATCAACGGGTATCGGACGCTCAACTTGGATGAGTCCGGGCGGCCATGATACGCCGATGGGAATCTGGGTCGGGTCTACGGCCTGTAGGTCACAAACGAGCCATGAAGTACGAAATGCGCGGTCGAACCGGCGGTTTGGGCTGGGTTTGGGGTAGAATATAGGTTCAATAGGCCGGTCACCCGGATAGCCTGCCTCCATCTCCTAGATAGCGGGGGTCGGGGTCATAGGCCGATTGGAACAGGGATTACTCGCCTCGACCAGGGATCATTTAGGCGAGAAGACAGCCGAGGAACCTCTTGCTCAAGCTTCGTGTACTTACCGGGCCGCGTGCAGGCCGCTTGATAACCGTCACCGACCAGGAGCCGGTGACGATCGGGCGTAGCACAGGCCGGGTCCGCCTGCACGACTCACGGGTCTCGAAAAACCACGCCCAGATTACATGGGTCGATGGGGCCTGGGTGCTGCGCGACCTCGGCTCATCCAATGGCAGCATCATTAACAAAGGTGTGCTCCGTGGGCTGGCCGAGCTTGAAGCCGGCGACCTGCTGCAATTCGGCCGGGTGCTGATCAAAGTGCAGCGCGCCGACGATCAGGGGATGGACCACGGCGGCGGTCTCCCCGGTGCCCTTGCGGCGGTGTCCGGCGGTGACTCGGCATTGGGCAGCCCGGGCAGCGTCCTCCCGGGTCCTGCGCTCGACGACGATGACGAGTTGGACCTTGACGCACTGTTCGCCAGTCAGGACGGCGACCTGGACGACGAGGAGGACGAACCGTTCGCGTTGCCCAAGCCCGAGACCGCTCCCGAGCCGAGGCGGGATGAGCCAGCACCCACCAAGCAAGCGCCTCGGCCCGAGTCGCCCCTGGCCCCCGCTGCGCCACCCGAAGAGCAAGTCACCGACGAGAACTCGATTTTTGATCAAGCGACCGATCATCATGAAGATGACTTGGTCGCAGACCATTCCGCCGCTACCGTCGTAGGGGGCGAGACAGATGATCCGGCATTGAGCCTGGACACTTCGAGCACCCCGGCGGATCCTGACGCAGACTTGATCCAGATCGAGGACGAGACACCAGACGCGGGCAAGCTTCCTGGCTCGACGATCGTTCTCCCGGAACCCGAAGAGCGGCCACCGGCTGAAGCAACCGCCGAGCTGTCTGCTCCGGCAAATCCGCCTTCCGAGGCCGGGGTTGTGGCTAAGGAAGCCGAAAAGGCCGCTGAAACCACCGAGGCCAAGGCGCCGGAACTCGAACACGACGATGCCCGTGCCGGGTCATCTTCTTCTTGGGACGAGTTGTTCGACCAGCAGGCCGGTCCCGCAGAGAATATCGCGGGTATCGACATCCCTGATGAGGATGAACTACCGCAAGCAGGTCCGGCTACAACTGCTCCGATGGGGGCTGCCGAGCCGGTACCGGATTCAATGGTCGAGAAGGCCAAGGACGCCGACGCTGAAATCGAGGGGGAACCCGAGCCCGAGATCGCGTCGGCGGTCGAAGCCGAGTCTGAAGCCGCGGTGCAAGCCGAGCTGGAGCCTGAGGGCGAAACAGAGTGCGGGGCCGATCCGACATCCGCCCGCTTGGCCCACATAGAGGCGGATGATCAGGCCCACGCCACCGACGAGGCTGAGGCCAAAACCGAACCGGTGCTGGACGAGGCGGCTGAGCTGGCCGAAACCTCGGCTACTGAAGTCCCAACTGGGTTGGCGTCCGAGCCGTTAGATGGGCATCCAGAAGACATCGACGTTGCTGCTCTGGCAGACCCGGCCTCCGGCTTTGCAGATAGCGACCCCGAGGTTGAGCCATCGCTTGAAGTCGAAGCCGATCTCGCCAGGGTTGATGAACCCGAAGGCGAAGCTGAACCCGCCCCTGCTCAAGCGCAGGCCATGGAACCCGCAGCCGAGGAAGCATCACCGCCTGAGGCGGATCCGGCCGGAGAAGCTGCGGGTGATGAACCACACGATGAATCGCTTGACGTGGATGATGCCGCCGTCGTCTCGGTAGACGCTGAGGCTGAAGATTCGCGGGATGATGCGGAGCGAGAACCTGCAGTAGACGACGAAGATGCCGGGTGGTCATCGCTCGAGGACGAGCCCGATGCTGCTCAACCGGTCGATATGGACGAGGCGATGCAGCCGGCCGTCGCCGTCGAAGTGGATGAAGACGAAGCGGCGTCCTCCACGGACGAGGCGTTTGATATCGACGCGGCCTTTGCCGACCTGGCTTCCGGCCTGGACGATGAGCCGGTGGAAACCGCCGACGCCGACGTGGATCAGGATTCCCAAGAAGAGCCCGCCGCGACGGGCGTCTCTCAAGCGCCCGATAGTGATACCCAGGCCGATCCCCCCACCCCACCAGAAAACCTGGCCGGCTCGCAGATCGATGTTGCGTTCATCCAGGACGCTCTGTCGAAGCTGCCTCAGGTCGATGATGAGCAGAACCCGTTGGGCCTGAAGGCGACCAGCCAGTTCCAGCAGGTCGATCCCGAGCCGGTCGATCTCACCGATGAACCTCAGGAGCCGGCCGGATCAGCGGCGGCGGTGGCCGAGGAGCTCCTCGCCGATGACGAGCAATCCACCGCGGCGCACGACCTGCACGATCAGGTCGCGGCCAAGGATGAACCAAGCACGAGCGCTGCAACCGAGCCATCCGCCCGTGTCGTTGACCAGCCGCCGCCGGGGGTTAATCCGGTCTCGCTGGTTCAGCCCGAAGAGCCGCGCAGCAGCCGCGTGGTCGCCCCCCGTAAGGAATCGATCCAGCGATTCCTGCCCGCCGCGATCATCCTGCTTCTCGTCGGCGGCTTGTCGGGCTTCTTCATTGCCAAACCGGGCCTAATCACCGGCAAGAAAGAAAGCGCCAATCCCACCCCACAGGAGAACAACCCGCCGGAACCAACCGCCCGCTCCGAGACGCAGGACCCACCCGCCGGGCCGGAACCATCCGATCCCCAGGCGGACGACCCGCCGGTCCTCGAGATCCGCCCCGACGGACAGGAGCCAAGCCAGCCCCCGCCGATCAGCGATGAATCGAAGCCTAACCCGCCGGACCCGGGCACCGCGTCGCAGCCCGATCCCTTTGCCGAGGGCCCCTCGGTCATTGGAGAGCAGGCGCTCGCCGGCATCGGCCGAGCGGAATCCGCCTCACCGCCAACCGATATCCCAGAGCAGGTCGCACCACCGGCCAACCCCAACAACCCCGCGGTCAACACCGACCTGCCCCCGCTGGTGAATCCGAATAGCCAGCCCAACCCTGACACCCCGTCGAGACCCGGGGTGGAGCCGGCCAACCCCGGTGCCGATACGACCAGTCCGCCGATCGCCCTGGACGGCGACCGGCTTGTTTTCCTGGTCGACGCCTCAGGCTCTTTGGTCGATACCCTCCCGCAGATGATCGGCTGGCTGAACGAGGCGTTGGATAACCTCGAGACCAAGGAGCAGTTCGCCATCATCTTCTTCAAGCAGGGCCGGGCCATCGAAGTCCCGCCCGCCGGGATCAGGCCGATGACCGGTGCCTACCGCCGGGCCCTCGAACGCGAGTGGCTCGCGCCTAACGCGGTGCCGGTCCTGCCCGCCGGCCGATCGGACCCGACCCAGGCCATCGAACTCGCCCTGTCCTACAACCCTAGCGATATCTACCTGCTCTCGGACGAGTCCTTCGCCAAGTCCACCGGTGACATGAGCCCGGATCAGGCCGTCGCCAACGTCATCAAGGTGCTCGGCGAGACCAAAGTCCGCGTGCACGGCGTGCAGTTTTTCTACCAGGACCAGGACCAGGCCGGCCCGCTTCAGCTACTCGCCGCGGCATACAACGGGACCTATGAGTTCGTCGCCGAAGCCCGCCTACCCGACCAAGACCCGATCGACCTGCTCGAAGAACTCGAAAACCGCAACCGTTAAACGGCCGGTTCAGCTCATTCGTCCCAATCCTCGATCTCCATCTTCAGCAGCGTCCCGTCCCAGGCGACGATGCACTCATAATCATGGCCATCAACCGTGAGTTCGACCTCGTAGTAGGTCTTGCCCTCGTGCTCCTCGGTCTCGATCGACTCGATCTCGCCGTCTTTGGCCATCCACTTGATCGTGGCCTGTACCGGCTCGGGGCACTGGTCCAGGGGCAGTTGGTCGGCATTGACGACGTCGATCGGCACCATTGCGGCTTCGTCGGCCGAGGCACGCATAACGGCGATACAAGTCAAAACCGCGAGGCCGGCAAGAACGATCAGGCGTGGATGGATCATGGCTTTTCCTTGAGATGGTTGTGAGGGCTTCGCGTTGCGAATCTCTATCGCGTCACCCGCTACACGTCGATTGAGTCCGCGCTACACCGCTGCGGCGACGCCCAACGACTTGCCCACCGCCCGGAGATCTTCGCAGGCCTCCTTCACGCGCTCGGCCATCGCGGTCTCGGCCTTCTTCAGGTAGCTGCGCGGGTCATAGAACTTCTTCGACCCCACTTCACCATCGATCTTCAGCACACCGTCGTAGTTCTGGAACATGTGCTCGACAACCGGGCGGGTAAAGGCGTACTGGCAGTCGGTATCGACGTTCATCTTGACCACGCCGTAGTCCAGGGTCTCGTGGATCTCGTGTTTCTCTGACCCCGAGCCGCCGTGGAAGACGAGGTAGAACTTTGCCTCGTCGCCGAACCTGGCTTTGATGGCGTCCTGGCCTTCTTTGAGCAGCTTGGGACGGAGCTTGACGGCGCCGGGCTTGTACGCGCCGTGGACGTTGCCGAAGGTCGCGGCGAACATGTACGTGCCCTCGACCCTGCTCATCGCTTCGTAGACACGGACCATGTCTTCGGGGGTGGTGTAGAGGTGTTCTTCGGGGGTGTCTTCCGAGCCGGCCGCGCCGTCCTCTTCGCCGCCGACGACGCCGGCCTCGATCTCGATGACCTGGCCGATCTTGGCCATCCGCTCGTAGATCGGAACCGACAAGGCCAGGTTCTCTTCCAGCGGCAGGCCCGAGGCGTCGAGCATGTGCGAGTTATAGAGCGGCAGCTTGCCCTCAGCGACGCGCCTCTCCGACTCCTCGATCAGTGGGACCATAAAGGTGTCCACCGCGTCCGGCGGGCAGTGGTCGGTGTGCAGGACGATGTTGACATCCAGCTTCTCGGCCGCACGGTGGATATGCTCGGCCAGGGAGATCGCGGAGTCGGAGAGGCGCGTCGCTGAGGGCAAGCTGCCGCTCTATAACTCGCACATGCTCGACGCCTCGGGCCTGCCGCTGGAAGAGAACCTGGCCTTGT
>JBCDKD010000067.1:0-24502 GCA_039024275.1 Planctomycetota bacterium
CGGTGATGTAATAAAGCGGGTCCCTCACGCCCGCCCAGTCCGATGGATGGATCACATCGGTCGTACCGATCTCGTAGTCGAATCGATCGCGCTGCTGGCCCACCGCTACGAGGCAAGCATCGTCTGCGGCTACGCGATGCGGAAAGGCGATCAATTCGACTACGAGATCGGTACGACCGATGTGATCCATCCATCGGACTGGGCGGGCGTGAGGGACCCGCTTTATTACATCACCGCCCGGTATACGCGGGCCTTGGAGATGATGGTCCGCAAGTGCCCGGAGCAGTACTGGTGGATGCACCGCCGGTGGAAAACCCGCCCAAAGCACGAAAAACTAGGCAAAGCGATGCCCCGCGTGCTGCGGCGGAATCTCGAGGAACTGCCCTGGATGACCGAGGGGCTGATGAGCGAGTTGGCGCAGCCAGTCGAAGCCCTGCGATGAGGGGGCATCAGCTAGCCGCCGCGTAACGCGCGGGGGTCGAAGTGCAAGGCGGCTTGACCCCCGGGCGTTGCCCGGCGGCTAATGAACCCAGGCTGCCAACTCTCTATGGGCAGCCTTGCACCGACTAAGCCATTTGGGTGCTTGACCGACACGCTCCGCAGGGCGACAATACGCGACTACGAGCCGCAGCAATGCGGCGGCCACGACATTCCCCAACGAACCGAACCGGACCGAATGACCATGACCGAACAGGCCGAAGACCTTAGGCTTAAGGAAGCCAAGGTGCTGATTGTTGACGACGACCCGGAGATCCGTACCGCGATCGACCACGCCCTGCAGGCCGAAGGGGCCCTGACCCAGTTTTGTGGGGACGGCAACACCGCGGTCCGTATCATCGAAACCGACCCGCCGGACCTCGTGATTCTGGACATGATGCTGCCCAAACGCTCGGGTTTCCTGGTCCTGGAGAAGATCAAGCAGTTCGAGCGTTGTCCCCGCGTGGTCATGGTGACCGCAAACGAGGGCAAGCGGCATCAGGTCTACGCCGAGGCGCTTGGTGTCGATGGCTACCTGCTCAAGCCGGTGCGTCTGGAGCGGCTGATCGCCCTGGTCGAGGAACTGGTTGATTCGGAGGACTGAGAAGGGCCCCCCGAGGGCCCCCGGCTGTATGCGGGGCTCGATTCGGGGCGTCTTTTTGGGCAGCCAGCGGTTTCGGATCCGCCGGTATTACCTTATAATACTCTGTACCGAAGATCGCTAGTAGCAAGGGTTTGCGAGCGATTGACAAGTCAGAGCCGAGCCCGGAGTGACGCTACATGACACACGTACACCCATGCCGCTTGATGCGTTCCGCCCTGTTGTCCTTGATGGTCTTCGTGATTCTGATCGCCTCGATCGGTGTTCAGGCACAGAACAGGCCCGAGAAAGACCCGCTGCTTACGCCCGATGACATCGCCCTCATCGAGGTCTACGAAGTCAACCTCGACAGCGACCCGCCGCCCCGCGTGGTGATCCCCCGTGAAGAGCTCCGGAAATTCCTGAAGCAATACCAGGAAGACGACGAGGAACTCCGCGGCAGGTCGAACCAAGACACATTTCTCCGCAGCGCAGGCCACCGGCAGCTGTCCAAGCTCTTCGAGCACAAAGCAAGGCAGTACTACAAGCACGTCCGCGTCCGCAGCCAGATCGAGTCGCTGCGGGAGTGGGGCAATATCCACCGTCGATACGTGCTGGAGTATTTCCAGCCGATCTTCGGCAGCGGCGCTGTCCAAGGCCTCTACCTCTTCCCGAAAGGGCGGGACGCAGACCGCATCGAGATGACCAACTTCTACATCCTCACGCAGGTGACGATCGATGGCAAGCCGCTCATCGATCGCAACGCACCCGAGGACTCGCTGCTCGTACAGTGGGGCCTGCCCCGCGAAGAGGCCAAGTTCCCCGCCCCCGCAGAGCTCGAAGGCTGGCAGCCGCGATTCAAAGACATGGATGACAAGCGTTTTGTTGAACACGTCGACTGGATCAGCTCCCTGATCACCGCGAACCAGGGCTCGACTTACGGCATCAGCTTCCAGATGCCGCGGCATAAGAGGCCCCGCAACTGATACTGCCCGAAACCGCTGGGGCTCGTGCCGCTTCAGCCAAAGGAAACCAACCGTGCGTAAATACCTGATCGCCAGCCTGTCCGCCTGCCTCGTGTCCGCCTGCTTTGTTGGTTGCGGCCAGAAATCACAAGAAGTCGTGGTGTCTGAGCAGCTCGAGTCCCTGCTGGACCAGATGAGCAGGCTGCAGTACGCCGACGCGCCGAGCACGAAAGACCGCCCCTATTCCGATGGCGCCGAAGTCAACGGCGTCATGGTCCCGGGCTCGACCCGTTTTGAAGCGTCCTACCTCGACAAGGCCCTCGCGCTGCTGCCACAGGCCGAAGCGATCAAGCAGAACGGAACCCCGATCCAGATCGAGTCTGCCAACGCAATCATCGGCTCGATCCGCATCGACGAGGCGTCCTTCCTCATCGATGAGGCCGAGCGTTCTTTCCAGGCCAGTACGAGAGAAGTGGTCGCGCTGCGGAATAAGCTCGACGTGATCCGTGAGATCGAGGCGCTCAAGCGTACTGTCGCGGGCGACCGCACCCAGGTCATCGAGACCTATCAGACCGGTCTCCGCGCGGGTACTGCTAACATCATCGGGATCGATGGTCTTAAGGAGCAGGCCACAGCGGCGGGCGCCGAGGCCAGCAGCGCGGGCGCAGACCTCGCCAGGCATAGCGAGGAGATCAGCAAGCTCCGTGAGCAAGTTGTTGAGTACGAGGCGCTCGAACTCAAGCTCACCGGTGAAGCCCGCAGCTCCCAATCCACCATCAAGTACGACAAGCTGGACCAGGCAACGGCCGCGGCCAAGGAAGCCGAGACGGCCGAGATGCTTGCTCAAAAAACCGAGATCGACGCGTGGATCAGCCAGCGCGTCTCGACGCTCGCCGAGTTCAAGCGGCAGCAACTCGCCGGCGACGAGCAGGGCAGCACCGACGGCCTGCTCGCCAAGCTGGACGGTTTCCTCGCCGACGCGTCGCAGTCTACCAACACCCCGAGCGGTAACGACGCCTACGACGGCCTGGCGGCGCTGCTTGCCGAGGCGAAGGCCGCTCCTGGCAACGACGCCACCAAGGCCGCCTCGTTCCTGCTCGATATGAGCGAGTACAGCACCCAGGCCGCGCCCAACAGCGATGTGCGGCAGACGCTCGTCATGGCGATGGACCAGTTGGTCAACGGGTACCTTGGGATCATCGGCACGCTGGAAATGAAGATCGCCCAGATCAGCCTGGAGCGCCAGCGTGTTTCCGATCGGCTGGCCGAGATCGACCAGGACCGCGCCGCGGTGCTCGCCGAGTTCGAGGCGGACTTTGCCGAGCACGACGCGATGATCCGGGCCGCGGGCTTTGACCGTATGGCCGCCGCGCTCGAGAGTCTCAAGATCGCCGAGGAAGCGGTCGTGGGCTCGGGCAAAGGCACCGACATGGAGCTCATGAACGTCTACATGCTCCGGGCAAGGGCGCTGCAGCAGCAGAGCGTCTCCGCCCAGCTCTACTCCACAATGCTCTCGTCGATCGTGAGTGCCGGGCCCGAGTTACTCGGCACGGACCTGCACACCGCGATCAGCTCGCGCGCCCTCGAGATGCAGAACCTTTTGGCCGAGGTGAAGGCCGCTGCCGACGACCTGCAGATCAGCGTAAGCACGCCAGCCGCCGCTCTTGCCGGCCTCGACCCGGAGACGACGCGTGGCGCGATCGCGGCACGGCAGATGGAAGTCTACGACGGCATCATGGCGAGCCTCGGCGCCGCCCCCGCGGGCATCCCCGACGAATCACCCAGCATCGACGATACGCCCATACCTGAGGCCGCCGACACCGACCTCCCCGCCAACTGATCCGCCAACTGATCCGCCTTTGGAGAGCTAAGCACAGGAGGCTTCAGTTCGGCGGCGAAACGTTCTACTTGATCAAAGCCGAAGAGGACAAGGCAGATGCTGTCCTCAAGCATATCGAGTAGCGGGTCGGCTTGACTCGTTCCCCGATGACCCAACCCTGCCGATCATTCTTCCATCTGTAGCTCAGCCAGCGCGGTCGAGGTGTCCTGCGTGAAGGGGAACACCTTGTCGAGCCCGGTCATCAGGAAGACGGACCAGACCGCGTCGCTCGGGCTCGTGATCCGGAGCGCGACCTTGTGATCATCCGCGGTCTTACGCAGCTTGAGCAACTGCGACAGGTTGGAGCTGTTGATCGAGGTCACCTCGGCGAGATCGATGACGACGGCAGGCGGGGCTTCGTCCCGGCCGATGCGTTGCAAGAGCGGGTGCAGATCATCCGAGAAACCCGGCTCGTTCTGCAGGCGGACAATCCAGATATCGTCGGACCAGCGTTCGGTCGGCATTGCTTACTCCCGTGGGCTTAGCCCGCTTGCCCGGTATCTTCGGCATCCGCGGCATCATCGCTTCCATCATCCGCATCCGCCACGCGGGCGATCGCGACGAGCGTGTCGCCGCCCTTCAGGTTCACCACACGCACCCCCTGCGTGTTGCGACCGGTCTGGCGGACCGAGTCGGCAGCGATCCGGACGATCATCCCGTCGTGCGTGATGAGCATCAGGTCATCGCCAGGCTGTAGCAGCTTGATGCTGACGACCTGGCCCTTGGTGGTCTTCATATCCCGCCGGCCCTTGCCGCCACGCGACTGGGTGCGGAAGCTGCCATCTTCGGCGTGGACCAGATACTCGCCGACCGGGGTCCGCTTGCCGTACCCCCCCTCGGTGACGGTGAGCAGGTTGCGTTCCTGTTCCTCCGCGGGCAGGCGGACCATGCCAACGACGGTGTCGCCCGTGCCAAGCTCGATGCCCTTGACGCCGGACGCGTTGCGGCCCATCACGCGGGCGTCGCTCTCCTCGAACCGGATCGCCATGCCCGAGGTCGTCCCGAGCAGGATGTGGTCTTCGCCCGTGGTCCAGGTGACACCGACGAGCGAGTCGCCGCCGCGCAGGTTCAGCGCGATGATGCCGGCGCTGTTGACGTTGCGGTAGTCCTTCAACGCGGTGCGTTTCACAAGGCCGTTGCTGGTCGCAAAGAGCAGGTAGTCCTCGCTCTTTTCGAAGTCGGCGATCGGCATGAACGAGCAGATCCGCTCGCCCTCCTTCAGGTTGATCAGGTTGATGATCGCCCGGCCCTTGCTGGTCCGCGAGGCCTCGGGGATCTCGAAGACCTTGATCTTGAAGACCCGGCCCGTATCCGTGAAGCACAGCAGGTCGTCGTGCGTCGACGCGACGAACAGGTGCTCAATGAAGTCGTCGTCATTCGACTTCGCGCCGATGATGCCCTTGCCGCCGCGGCCCTGCACCTTGTACTGCTCGGTAGGCAGCCGCTTCACGTACCCGCGGTGCGAGATCGTCACGACCACCTGCTCGACGGGTGTCAGGTCCGCGATATTCAGCTCGCCGACCTCGCCCGCGACGATCTGCGTCCGGCGGTTGTCCGCGTACTTGTCCTTGAGCATCGCCAAGTCGTCTTTGACCAGCGACAGCACCTTCTCCTCGCTGCCAAGGATCTCTTCGTATTCTTCGATCTGCCCTAGCAGCTTGGCGTAGTTTGCGACCAGGGTCTCGATCTCCAGGCCGACCAGCTGGATCAGCTGGAGCCGGCCGATCGCCTCGGCCTGCGTCCGCGACAGGCGGATATCGCTCCCCGCGGACTGCGCGAGGAAGCGGTCGGGGATCTGCGGCGCCTGCGGGTGGTCGGCGGGGATGCGGAAGCCGCGCTCCATCAACCGCTGGATCGCCTCGTCGCGTGTCCGGCTGGATCGGATCAGCTTGATCACCTCGTCGATATCCGTCACCGCGTAGATCAGGCCCTCGATCCGGTGCGCTTCCTGCTGCGCCTGGTGCAGGCGGTACGCGGTCCGCCGGCGGATCACGTCGACGCGGTGCTCGATGTAGAGGTCGATCAGTTCCTTGAGCGACAGCGTCCTCGGCTGGCCCTTCACCAGCGCGATGTTGATGATCGAGAACGTCGACTGCAGCGGCGTCAGCTGGTACAGCTGGTTCTCGATCACGTCCGGGTCGGCCCCGCGCTTGAGCTCGATCACCAATCGCATCCCGCCGCGGTTGCTCGACTCATCCGTCACCGACGCGATGTCGGTGAGCTTGTCGTTCTTGCGCTGCTGCTTGATCTTCTCGATGACCGAGTCGTTCTTGCTGACCTGGTAGGGCAACTCCTTGACGACCAGCAGGTCGCGCCCGCCACGGGCCTCCTGCTCGATCTTCGCACGCACGGTCACGCGGCCCCGGCCGGTCGCGTAGGCCTGCACAATACCCGCCCGGCCGCAGATGATCCCGCCCGTCGGGAAGTCCGGGCCGGGGATGTGCTCCATCAACTCACGCAGCTCGATCCCGGGGTTGTCGATCGCCGCGGTGATCGCGTCGCAGACCTCGCCCAACGCGTGCGGCGCCATCGACGACGCCATGCCCACCGCGATCCCCGTGCTGCCGTTGACCAGCAGGTTCGGCAGCTTGCCCGGCAGGTACTTCGGCTCGTTGAACTGCTCGTCGAAATTGGGCTGCCAGTCGACGGTATCGAGCTTGAGGTCCTCGAGCAGTTCCATCGCGTGGCGGTGCAGCCGGGCCTCGGTGTAGCGCATCGCGGCAGGGGGGTCCGGGTCGATGCTGCCGAAGTTGCCCTGCTTGTCGATGAGCAGGCAGCGGGTCTTCCACTCCTGGGCCATGTTGACCAGCGTCGGGTAGATCGCCCCGTCGCCGTGCGGGTGGTACTTCTTCATCGTCTCGCCAACGATGCCCGCGCACTTGCTGTGCTTCCTCCCGGGGGAGAGGTTCAGGTCGTTCATCGCGACGAGGATCCGCCGCTGCGACGGCTTGAGCCCGTCACGCACGTCCGGCAGCGCACGGTCCACGATCGTGCTCATCGCGTACGTCAGGTAGCTGTCCGCCAGCTCCCGCTCGATCGCCAGATCGACCACCTGGCCCACCGGCTGGACCGGCCCAGGGATGCCTGCGTCCCCATCGTTCTTGGTGTCGTCATCAGGCGTGTTCGGGTCGTCTACCATAAACAAATATTGTACCCGAATCGGCTCGTGTTCGCTTGGCTTGAATAAGGCGAAAACCCCTATAAAACATAGGGAAATCCATAGGCGTTAGGTACGAGGGGCGGGGCTATTCAGCGGCACGTCAGATCCCCCCTCCCTATGGGAGAGGGCTGGGGTGAGGGGCGGCGGAAGGCCGATGCTTGGTCGGCGTTTAAGCGTTATCGATGATGCGGCCGCGCCGCCCCCTCACCCTGCCTCTCCCGTGGGGAGAGGGGTTAAAGACAACGGGCCCGCATCGCGCGACTCAATCAAACTTGTCCGTGATCACCACCTCGTCCAGCGGCAGCTGGCCCGGCTTTTCCCAAGGGTCCTGCGTCCGCTTGCCGACCACGATGATGAAGCCGATCGCGTGGTCCTCGGGCAGGTTGATGATCTCTGCCACCGCTTCCGGGTCGAACCCGATCATCGGGCACGAGTCGTAGCCCATCCCCTTCGCGGCGAGCATGATAGTCTGCCCCGCGATCCCGCAGGACCGCATCGCCTCGTCGCGGATCAGCTGGTCCTTGCCCTCGTAGAACGGGATCATCATCCCGGACAGGTAGTCGGCGACCTGCTGGGGCGCGTTCTTCCAGTACTTGCCCGGGTTGTCGCCGTACGCCTTGAGATCCGCGCAGAGCACGATCAGCAGCGACGCCTCGGTGATGTGGGCCTGGTCCCAAGCCGCCTCGCGGACCTGGGCACGCAGTTCCTTGTCCTTCACCAGCACGAACCGCCAGTTCTGCATGTTGAACGACGTCGGCGACTGGATCGCCGCGTCCATCAGCGTCTGCTCTTCCTCGGCGGTCAGTTTATGCTCGGGGTCAAAGTGCTTGATGGCCCGGCGTTCGTAGATGGCTTGCAGTGCTTCCATGGGTGGGTCTCGGTTAGGGTGCGGACCGGCAAGTATAGGCCCGCGCCATGGCCGGGTCGTGCGGGTGCACCACAAGTACACCCCTGACGACACCCGCTACAATCCGCCCACTATGGAAGCAGGCATCGTCGGACTCCCCAACGTCGGCAAATCAACCCTCTTCAACGCCCTGACCGAATCCCAGGGCGCCGAGGCGGCCAACTACCCGTTCTGCACCATCGAGCCCAACGTCGGCGTCGTCGAAGTGCCCGACCCGCGCCTGGGCCGGATCACCAAATACATCCCGCCCCAGAAAGTGATCCCCGCGGCGCTGCGCCTCGTCGACATCGCCGGGATCGTCAAGGGCGCCTCCGAAGGCGAAGGCCTGGGCAACAAGTTCCTCAGCCACATCCGCAACGTCGACGCGATCCTGCACGTCGTCCGCTGCTTCGCCCCCGGAAGTGCTGGCACCGGCGAGATTACACACGTCATGGGTGAGGTCGACCCCCTGCGCGACATCGAGGTGATCGACACCGAACTGATGCTCGCCGACCTGCAGACCATCGAGACCGCGCTGCCAAAGGCCGTCCGCGCCGCGAAGTCCGGCGACAAGGACGCCAAGCTCCGCGTGGCACTGTTGGAACAGGCCAAGGGATTGCTCGATGACGGCAAGCCGCTCCGCCAACTGGAACTGCTGCCCGAGGAGGCCAAGGCCCTCAAAGGCTTCGGCTTCATCACCGCGAAGAAGGTCCTCTACGTCGCCAACGTCGACGAGGACGACGTGCTCGGCGAAGGTGAACCCGTCACAAAGGTCCGCGAGCGAGCCGAGGCCGAAGGCGGGGCGGTCGTGCCCGTCTGCGCGAAACTCGAAAGCGAACTGGCCGAGCTGGAGGGCGACGACAAGCTGGAGATGCTCGAAGCCGTCGGCCTATCCGAGCCCGCGCTCGCGACCCTGGCCCGCGCGGCCTACGCGCTGCTCGGCCTGCAGAGCTTCTTCACCGCCGGGGAACAGGAGGTGCGCGCCTGGACGATCCCCATCGGCGCTACGGCCCCGCAGTCCGCGGGCGTGATCCACACTGACTTCGAGAAGAAGTTCATCCGGGCCGAGGTCTACACGCTTGACGTCCTCGAAGCCCACGAGACCGAAAAGGCCATCCGCGACGCCGGCAAGCTACGCGTCGAGGGCAAAGACTACGTCGTGAGCGATGGCGACATCTGCCACTTCCTGACGGGGGCGTGAGACTGGGGGGAGTTGGCATTTCACTAGATATCTGGGTTGGCGATTGGAATGAGCGAGGCAGTAAACTGATCACCTCGTTTGACCCTGAAGCTTATTACACATTTCTCTATCCGCTGTTTGAAGATTTTGAATCTATCTCCGGCCAGTTCATTGACCAATATGATGGTGCGAGATTCGATCCGCCGTTTTTAGATCAAGTATCAATTTTGATTGATCAAGCAGAAGAGCTTGTACGCCAGCAAAGTGAAGTTTTTGATGTTTACATGGGTACATGCCTTGGGGCTGCAATAGAACCTAGGTATGAAGAGATATATGAATCGGTTAACCGTGAAGACTACTTGTTGTTTTTGTCGAAATGGCGTTCTGCTGTATTTAAAGCTCGGCAAGACAATAAACCGCTTTTCTTTTATGGCGACTAACTGAGTAAGAGAGGTTTTGCCATGATCAAACTCATGATATACCTTCACCGCAAAGCCGGCCTGTCGCGCGAGCAGTTCCAATACTACTGGCAGAACAACCACGGCCCGTTTTTTATGAAGAACGCCGCGGTCATGTGGTACAAGAAGTACGTCCAGTCGCACACTATCGACTCGCCGCTCAATGATGGCATGCAGCAGTCGCGGGGGATGCCGGCGGCGTTCGATGGCGGGGTTCAACAGTGCCAAGGTTTCGTTGGCAGCCTTGCCACGCGGCAAGCGCAAGAAAAAACCGCCCCAGGTTGGAGCCGCTTTCGAGTTGGCTTGGTTGCATTGGCTGTTTAGTCGCGCCGGCGTCGGGCGAACATCAGCCCGCCGAGTCCGAGAAGGGCGAGGGACGCGGGTTCGGGAACCACCGTTATCGAGTTGATCGTACCTGTGATGCTGTAATCGATAAATACGCCATCATCCCCTGGGTTTGATAAGAACAGCGTCAGCGAATCGGTGATGAAACCGACGGGAAGGTCTCCAAGGAACTCGGCCTCGCTCAACCGAATCAGTTCATCAGCACCTGAACTGTACGCGGTCTGATCGCTATCGATGAGGGCCAAGCTCAGGAACGGCTGTCCCACCGTGAAGCCGGTAAAATCAAAGATGTCAAAGTCAAACAGCTCCAGCGGGGGGTCGGCGAGCGTCGCTTCAGGAGAATCCAGAGACCAAGTGTGCGATGCTGACGCTAGGACCTGGCTTACATCACCAGACGCGACGCTCGCAAAGAGGGTGCCCCCGACCTCCAACGAAATGTTGGAAGCCGCGCTGTCGAAGTTATTGAAAGATGCGGAGCCACCCCCTGACACGGATGTGCGGGGCGTTGCTTCATCGACATCAAAGGTCAGCGTGAACGACTGGCCGAAAAGCTCGGGGGACAATCCCCATTCGGTCGTATCCAAGTCTTGCCCCTGGTTGTCGTCGAACCCGGAAATCTCGGGAGGAGAATCAAAAGTACCCTTCAATTCGTAGTTAATGACCACCGCGTGGGCGTTGGTTGGCGCGAGGCAGCAAACGGCGAGCAGGGTGGCGGCTGAGAAGGCTGAGGTTGTGTTCAGGGTTGTGCAGACGGGCATCGCATCTTTTCTCGGTTGGGTTGAGCCGTGATTTACAGGCCCGGGTCAGTGGCTCGGCGACAGAACTGCCATGAAACTCACCAATATAATCCTCGACAAGAACGAACGCAATAGCGTCTCTCCTTAATTGACAAAATACTCACAAGGGATTTAATCAATGTCGCGCAACATGGGCTGTTCATCCGATGGCGTGAAGATGGGTAAAAGCTCATCCCTGTAAGCCGGGTGTCACACAGGGAAGAAAAAGGGGCGGGAGTCGTTTTTGCTGGCCGTAGGCGTTTGAAATCTGAACATGCCTTGGCGCGCACAAGCGCAACTGTGCCACGCTCTCGTTGGCGTTCTTGAAGTTGACACTCTGGGAACGCCTTGCCCCCGGGAGAACACGGTGGGTGGCCGTGGTGGAGGCTTCGCGACCCCCTGGAACGGTTCTTCTCTGGCCGATCAGCGCCGGCTCGTTCCGGGGGTTCGCTTTGCTCATCCCCGGCCCCACCCGCGAGGCACACCTGATGGAGGCGATGGGCACGCCCGAATTCGCCTAGCCCGGCTAAGCCTTACTCGATGACGAATCGACCTCCATCGGCTATACCTGGTCTGCGGTGTTTATTGTGCGTGAAACCGGGTTCTAAAAACTTGCACGAGAAGTGCCTTCGGTGGGATAGGCATCTTGCCTGTCGTCAGGACGCAGTCCTGAATGCCCAAGTTGATTCAAGGCTGCGCCTTGACGACAGGCTGGAAGCCTATCCTTACCTCAAGCCAACCAGGCAACTTCTCGTACACAGTCTCACGCCGCGTCGTCATCCAGCAGGAGCCGCTCGCGCTGGAGCATGACGCTCAGGGTGTGGCAGACCAGGTCGATCTGGGTGTCGTCGAGCGCGCCGAAGAAGGGCAAGGCGATCGTACGGTCGCTGATCGACTCGGTGATGGGGAAGTCGCCTTCGCTGAAGCCGTGGTGCTTCTGGTAAAACGGCTGGAGGTGGATCGGGGGGAAGTAGTTGGAGCAGCCGATCTCGTGTCGGCGGAGGCCTGCGATGATGCGGTCGCGTGCGGCGCGGTCGTATTCGGGTGCGAGGCGGACGACGTAGACGAACCATGACGCCTCTTTCTCGTTGCCGGGCATGTGCGGGAGGATCAGGTCGTGGTGGTCGAGCAGGCGCTGGGTGTACGCGCTGGCGACACGCCGGCGCTGTGTGACCAGTTCGTCGAGCCGGTCCATCTGGACGCAGCCTAGCGCGGCGTTGATCTCGGACAGGCGGTAGTTGTAGCCGAGGCGTTCGTGCGAGAGCCAGTAGCCGGTCGTGTTGCTCGAGAGCTTGTCGCGGTGGTCGCTGGTGACAGCCCGGCCCTGGTTGCGCAGGCTCATGCAGAGGTCGGCGAGCCGGTCGTCGTCAGTGACGATCATGCCGCCCTCGCCGGTCGTGACCTGCTTGTTGGGGTAGAAGCCGAAGCAGCTGGCCCGGCCGAAGCTGCCGATCGGCCTGCTGTTGAGCTTGCCGCCCAGCCCCTCGCAGGCGTCCTCGATGAGCGGGATCTCGTGGCGCCTGGCGACGGCCTCGACCGCGTCCATATGCTTCGGGTTGCCGAAGACCTCGACGCCGACGATCGCTTTGGTCTTGTCGGTGATGGCGTCTTCGAGGCGTTTGGGGTCCATATTGAGCGAGCGCGGGCAGATGTCCACGAAGACGGGTGTCGCGCCGACCATGAGGATGCAGTTGGCCGAGGCGATAAAGGAGAATGGCGTGGTGAGCACCTCGTCGCCCGGGCCGACGCCCAATGCGTTGAGCAGGATGTGCAGACCGGCGGTCCCCGAGGAGACCGCGACGCCGTGCGACCGCTCGCATCGCTGGGCGACCTGCTGCTCGAAGAGGTCCTGCTTGGGCCCGATGCTCAGGCGGCCCGAGCGCATCACCTCGGCGACGGCGTCGATCTCGGCGTCGGTGATATCGGGCGAAGAGAGGGGGATTTCAGACATTGGCCGCGTCCTTGCGGGGTGGTTTGTCTTAAGAGGATACCTTGTTCTTCGGCTAGCGAAAGACCTTGGCGATCGATTGCTCTGCCAGCCCCTTGTGCTTGAGATAGGCCCAGGCGAGCTGGAGGCGCATCGCGCTATCCATCTGCCCGACGCCCTGCACGATCTCGGAGACCTGCTCCCAGTCCTTGTCGGTCAGCGGCGCGTCGTGTTTGGCGCGGATAAAGAGGCGCAGCGCCTCGGTCGTAAAGTCGTTGAGCGTGTCGGCCTTGATCGATTGCGCGAGCGGGGCGAGGCCGTTCGACTGGGCCCGTGCGATGCCGAGCAGCACGATCTGGCGTCGTTCGAGGTAGGCCGCGTCGTCAACGATGCCGGCAGGCCGGGCCGGGTTGACATCAAGCAGTTGGGGAAGTCGCTTGTTCGCCTGCTCCGGGTAGAGCTCGCATAGGGCGGCGGTCGCGTCGATGGCGGCCTGCGACATCTTGCCGCGGTGGTGCTTGGGCGCGTTGCGGTACAGCCGGATGATCAGCTCGAGCAGGGCCGGGCCTTGGGTCGGCTCGGCCCGCCTGCAGTAGGTCGTGACCCATTGGACCGAGAGCGGCTGGCCTAACGCGATCATGGGCTGCATCGCCTCGGCGAGATCTTGCTTGTTGGTCGCGATGGCCCGGCCGGCCCGCGCGACCGCATCGATCCACTCGCCCTGGTTCGACAGCGTGTCGAACAGGGCGGGCTCGACTTCTTCGGCGCTGTCGAGGGCGATCATCGCCAGGCGGATCCGCTGCGCGCTGGCGGTCTCGTTCTTGAACATCGACTTCCAGGTGCGCTGCGCCCCGGGCGTGCCCACCCGCATCGCGGACTGGATCGCCAGCAGGCGCAGCGATGGGGCGCGACTGGTGTCGGTCGCGGTCAGCAGCGCAAGCTGGCCCACCGAGTTGAACCCCTGGCGCATCGCCGCGTCGAGGATCTGGGCGGTCACCGCGATGGCGTGATCGCCTTCGAGTTTGGCCAGCTCCATCAGGGCCTTGCGGCCCGCCGGGTCGCCCGACTCCGCCAGCAGCATCCCCGCCAGCGCGTACTGCAGCAGTTTTGCAGCGGGCAGGTCGTCATTCAGTTCAACATCCAACGATTCAAGGAACGGCTTGGTATCGATCTCGCCGCCCGCGGCCATTACACGCAGCGCGATCCCTTGGCGGATCGGCAGGTCCAGGCCGTCCCACGTGAGGAGGGTGGTGAGCCCGTTGTTGTCGATCAGCCCGTCATCGATCGCCGCCGAGACGACCTGCACGAGTTCGCGCTGGTCCCCGACCTCGGCCAGCAGGGCCAGGTCGATACGCCGCTTGGGGCTCAGGGCCGCGGCGCCGAGCCTGCCATGGATCCGCATGGAGAGGTAGGGCGAGCTGCCCAGCCCGGTGAAGAGCGGCTTGAGCGCGGGGTCCTCGAGCTGGCGCAGGCCGAGCAGCATCGCGTTGTGGCTGCCATCTGGCTGCGGCTCGGCGGCCTGCTCGAGCAGGGACTGCGCGGCGGCGATACCAGGGTCGGCCTGCTGCGCGTGCGCGGCCCAGGCCTGCAAGCAGGCCAACAAGAGCATGACGATCATCAGCGGATTGACCCGGCGTTTCATACGCATAGTGTAGTCTTTGGGCATTGGCCCAAGCACCGGCACGCTACACTATCCCGCCCATGCCGACGCCGCGCGACAACATCCAAAAGCTCTCCGCGTACACGCCCGGCGAGCAGCTCGACACCTCGGTCGTTACCAAACTCAACACCAACGAGAACCCGTACCCGCCCTCGCCGAGCGTGATGGACGCGGTCCGCGGCCTCGACGCGGAGAAGCTCCGCGTCTACCCGCCGCCGCTGGCTCGGCCGTTCCGTGAGGCTGCCGCGGAGCTGCACGGCGTCGGCCCGGAGAACATCATGGCGACCAACGGCGGGGACGAGCTGCTCCGCCTGATCATCACGTGCTACTGCGAGCCGAGCGGAGATTCTGGCGGTGGTGGTATCGGCGTCACCGACCCGACCTACTCGCTCTACCCCGTGCTCGCCGCGATCCAGGACACACCGGTCGTGAGCGTCAGCCGCAACAACGATTTCCACTTAGCAGGCGATACGATTGCACAGTGGAACGACGCAGGATGCCGCGTCGGCATGATCGTCAACCCGCACGCTCCGACGGGGATGTTTGAGCCTACCGAAAAGCTTAGCGCATATGCGAGCCAGTTCAACGGCCTGCTGCTCATTGATGAGGCCTACGTCGACTTCGCACCATCCAGCGCGATCGATCTCGTCCGCGAGGGGATCGACAACGTCATCCTGCTGCGCTCGCTGAGCAAGGGCTACTCGCTCGCGGGCCTAAGATTTGGCTACGGCATCACCCACGCCGACGTCATCGCTACGCTCGATAAGGCCCGCGACAGCTACAACACCAACGCGCTTAGCCAGGCCGCCGCCGTCGCCGCGGTGCAAGACCAGGCCTATGCGAAAGACACGTGGGCGAAGGTCATCGGGCAGCGCGACCGGCTGACCAGCGAACTGCGCCAACGCGGCTTCGAGGTGCTCGACAGCCAGAGCAACTTCGTGCTGACGACCCCGCCCGATAAATACCGGGCGTCACAGCTTTATGCCGACCTCAAGGCCCGCAACCTCCTGGTGCGCTACTTCGATGCCCCCCGGCTGGACGATAAGCTGCGTATCACGGTGGGTACAGAGCGGCAGGTGACGAACCTACTCGCCGCCATCGATCAGCTCGCCTAGACGCTAGGCCCTAAACGCTAGACGCTATGGCAGAACGCACCGCCTCCATAAAACGCGATACCAACGAGACCAAGATCAAGCTTGATCTCAACCTCGACCCCCTGAAGGCCGGCGACTACGCGCACAACACCGGCGTCGGGTTCTTCGACCACATGCTCGACCATATCGCCCGCCACGGACGGCTCGCGCTGACTATCGCCTGCGACGGCGACACCCACGTCGACGACCACCACACCGTTGAAGATGTCGGCATCGCGCTGGGCGAAGCGATCACCCAGGCCATCGGCGACAAGCACGGCATCGAACGCTATGGCAACGCGTCCGTCCCCATGGACGAGTCCCTCGCCCGCGTCGCGCTCGACCTCTCAGGCCGACCCGCGCTGGTCTTCAAGGTCGCGTCCAACAGCTTCAATGACCCGGCCGGTAAGATCGGCACGTTCGACACACAGCTGGTCAAGGAGTTCTTCAACGCCGTCGCCAACCACGCGAAGATGAACCTGCACATCGAGGTGCCCTGGGGCGAGAACAACCACCACATCGCCGAGGCGATCTTCAAGGCGTTTGGCCGGGCGCTACGCAGCGCGGTGAAGATTACGGGGGATGATGTGCCGAGCACGAAGGGGATGCTCTAGCGTCAGTCTGATGGTTCTTCTGCATCAAGATACGGCTCAACTATCTTTAGCGCGTTCTTCTTCTGTTGTTTGTTGAACTCTCGTTCCCAGAACCGATACATCCGCCTTAAAAGATCGATTGATTCTTCGCTGTTGATCGTCGAAAGCGCCTGTAGCGAATGCTTGATGGGGTGCCAATTATCCAACCCAACAAAATGCCGGATGAGTTCAATGATCTCTTCATTCTCCTTATCGATCGCAACCAGCGCATCCAGGCATTCACAATATGCCTGCGGCATCTGAGTCGCTGAGTCAATGTGGCGAGCAGCATCCAGCAGCGGATCAAATGCTTCCCTTGCATCGGGGCCGAGCTTCTTTAGCGAGATCGCCGCACATTTCACAACTGCGTGGCAGTCATCACTAAGGGCGCGTATTAAAACCGGTACCGCATCTAGCGTCGGCTTTCGTCGACAGTATTGTTCGATAACAGTAAAGCGATTGCGTTCTTGCGATGGCTCCAACGCGTATTCGAGATCAGTTAATGTGACCTTGTTTGCCATTTTTCGTTCTGGTATGACTTGATGAAACCCCGCTACGTAGTCATCCAACCCTGCCAACCAATACTAAGCAGCCTTCGCACAATCGTTCTATACAAGCTGGCTTTTGATCACTTCCGAAAGCCGAGCCGCTTTGCCGTGATCCACCTCACCCGCCGGCCAACCGAACGGCAGACCACTGCCCGGCGTCGGCGTCTCGCGTGAATCACCCGATACCCGCGGGATGATGTGCAGGTGTACGTGCCCGACCGCCTGGCCCGCCGCGCTGCCGTTGTTCTGCAACAGGTTCCAACTCTTCGCGCCGGTCGCCTGCATGATCGCCTTGCTCAAACCCGGCACGATCTTGAACATCGCCGCGGCCGCTTCCGGGGGGACCTGGTCGATCGTCTCGTAGTGGCCCTTGGGGATCACCAGCGCATGACCTGCGCTCAGCGGGCCGATGTCGAGGAACGACAGCACGCGGCCGTCTTCGTACAGCTTGTGGCAGGGGATCTCGCCAGCGACGATCTTGCAGAAGATGCAGTTCGGGTCGGTGGGGTAGTCGGGCATCTTTGTATTGTAAGGTGGGGTGGTCTTCCCGCCCGCAGTCAGGACGAAGTCCTGATCTGTATTGAACGATTCACGGCTTTGCCTTGACGGCGGGCAGGATGCCCACCCCACCCGAATCGATCACACACCTACAATCCCACCGTGACCCTCGACCTCTCGCACATCCTCGGACCCGCCGGCCCGATCGCCGACCGTATGGGCGATCAGTTCGAGGAACGCCCTGAACAGAAGGCGATGATCGCCGCGGTCGCCGACGCGTTGGAGAAGGGCAGCAAGCTCGTCGTCGAAGCGGGCACAGGCGTCGGCAAGTCGTTCGGCTACCTGCTGCCCACGATCGAGCACATCGCCAAGTACCAAGAGGACAAAGACCAGAAACGCCGGGTCGTCGTCTCGACGCACACCATCGCGCTGCAGGAGCAGATTATCAACAAGGATGTCCCGCTCTTGCAGGCGGTGCTGCCCGTCGAGTTCAGCGCGGTGCTGGTGAAGGGCCGGGGCAACTATGTCTCGCTCCGCCGGGCGAAGCGGGCGTGGGACCGGCAGGCGACGCTGTTCAATGAGTCGAAGGAGTTCAGCTCGCTGGAGCAGGTGCTGGACTGGTCCAAGACAACAGACGATGGCTCGCTCGCGACGCTGCCCCAACTCGAGTCGCCCGGCGTGTGGAACGAGGTCCAGAGCGACAGCGAAGACTGCATGGGTAAGCGGTGCCCGACCTACAACAAGTGTTTCTACCAGTCGGCGCGTCGGCGGATGCAGAACGCGGACGTGCTCGTAGTGAATCACGCGATGTTCTTCGCCGACCTCGCGCTGCGGGCGCAGGGCTTTGGTGTGTTGCCGCCTTACGATGCGGTGATCCTCGACGAGGCGCACACGATCGAGGACGTCGCCAGCGAGCACTTCGGCCTCACCGCATCGCGCTACCAGGCGGCGTATCTGATCAGCCGGCTGTACACCGCGCGTCGGCAGAAGGGCCTGCTCGTTTCGCTGCAGGGCAAGGCCGACCAGGAGCTGCTCAACCGCTGCCTGCACCTGGCGGAGACGGCGCGGACGGTCGCCGAGCAGTTCTTCGATGAGGTCGCCGAGTATCATGAGCGCTATGGTGCGAATAATGGTCGGGTCCGTGGCGTGCTGGAGATCGACAACGCCTTGACGCCCGCGCTCAACGACCTGTCCTTGGTGCTCAAGCGGGTCAAGGATGCGCTCGACGGCGAGGAGGACCGGATGGAGATCGGCAGCTACGCGGACCGCGCGGGCGCCCTCGCCGAGACAATCAAGGCGTTGGTCGATCAGACCGTGACCGACAGCGTGTACTGGATCGAGGTGCAGAAACGCGGCCGGTTCAAGCGCGTGAAGCTCTGTTCAAGCCCGGTCGAGGTCGGCGGGCTGCTGCGTGAGCGTCTATTCGAGGCGACGACATCGAGGCAGGAGCCGCTGCCGGTCGTGCTAACCTCCGCGACGCTCGCGACACAGAGCGCGGATGAAGGTGGGATGGGCGTCTCGCCCGTCACAAGTGAGCCGTGGCCTACCGACGACGGGCGAGACGCCCACCCTACCAAGCCCAACTCTGCCAACCAGCCGTTGGCAGCCTTCAAGCACTTCCTCGGCCGGGTCGGCTGCGACGAGCCGCAGACCCAACTGCTCGGTTCCCCTTTCGACTACGCGAAGCAAGCCGAGCTGATCGTCTGCCCCTCGTTGCCCGAGCCGAATGACGCGTCCTTCAACACGCAGGCCCTGCAGGCCCTGCTGCACCACATTGATTTGTCCGACGGCGGGGCGTTCGTCCTGTTCACCAGCTACCGCCAGCTCCGCGAGATGGCCGACGCGTTGCGCGGCCCGCTCGAGCAACGCAGCATGCCGATGTTGGTCCAGGGCGACGGCGTCCAACGCAGCGAGCTCTTGGCACGGTTCAAGCACAACCAACGCAGTGTCTTGCTTGGGGCCGACAGCTTTTGGCAGGGCGTCGATGTGCGTGGGGAGGCGCTCCGCCTGGTCGCGATCTGCCGGCTGCCCTTCGCCGTGCCAGACCGCCCGATCATCGAGGCCCGCAACGAACGCATCAAGGCACGCGGCGGCAGCCCCTTCGCCGAGTACTCGCTCCCCGAGGCCGTGCTCAAGTTTAAGCAGGGCTTCGGCCGGCTCATCCGATCTAAACAAGACCGCGGTATCATCCTCGTCCTCGACAAACGTATCGTTAGCAAACCATACGGCCGACGCTTTATCACAGCCCTGCCCGAGCTCCCGATCACCCACGACCACACGGCCCGCCAGCCGCTTCCCGACGAACCCCCGATGGACCCCGGCTATGAGTACTGACCCCACCACCAAGCGTTACCTCGTCGTCTGCACCGGCAACTTCTGCCGATCCCAGATGGCCGAGGGCTGGATGCGGCAGCTCGGTAAAGGCCACGTCGAGGTCTTCTCCGCGGGGTCCAAGCCCAAGGGCGGCGTGCACCCGATGGCCGTCGAGGTCATGAACGAACGCGGCATCGATCTGACCCAGAACACATCCAACCACATCGATGACTACATCAACGAAGACTTTGACTGTGTGCTGACCGTCTGCGACTCGGCCAAGGAAGCCTGCCCGGTGCTGCCCGGCGCCAAGCGTGTGCTGCACCATAGCTTCGAGGACCCGGACCACCCCAACGACCCGAACGAAGATGTCGCCACTTGCTTCCGGCGTGTGCGTGATCAGATCGGCGAGTGGGTGGAGGGCTTCCTTACTGCCGAGTTGCAGGGCTACGCCATCGGCACCGAAAACCGGGACCGCAACCAGCCGGTATGACAGCAGGCGACAGCAAGGCTGCCACCCAGCGCTTGGAAGCCTTGGCAGCTATCGATCCTTTTGGATTTTTAGAACAGCCCGCTCGGGGTACCCCAGCCACCGCCGAAGACGAACGCGTCGAACGGCTTGCGCTGACGGGCTTTGGATTCCGCATCGTTGAGTGAGTTGCCGGGGTAGCCGATCGCGAGCGCGGTCTCTGCGGTGAAGCCCTCGGGGACGCCGTAGGTCGAGACGACCTTGCCCGGATCGATCCCGGCCATCTGGTGGACCGCCAGGCCGAGGTCGGCGGCTTGCAGCGCGAGTTGTGCCGCGGCCTGGCCCAGGTCGTGCAGCGCGACACGGTTCGGTGAATCGTTGTACGTGAAAGCCTGCTTGACCGCGGTGAGTACGAGCACCGGCGCGGCCTGTGCCCAGCCCTGGTTCGCCTCGACAAGGCAGTGGAGCGCCTTGTCGTAGGCCGCGGGGTCGTCCTTGGTCGCGACGATGAACCGCCAGGGCTGCTCGTTAAAGGAGGATGCCGCCCAGCGGGCCGCTTCGAACAGCGACCTGAGCTTGTCGGCCTCGACAGGCTTATCCGCGAACTGGTAGGCGCTGTACCGCTGCTTGATCGCGTCAATCGTTGGGTAGTCGGTCGGGTTGAGGTCTGGCATGGCGTTCTCTGCAGGGTGTATGGGTCGCGTTGAAGTTAGCGCCCGCCCGCGAGGACGGGGCAATCCCAACAGTGTATGCAATGTCCGCAGCCCCGCCTTGGCGGGGGCGCTAACGCGCATCGCTCGTTGATTTCTCAGGCCACCAGCCCCGCTCGATCTTCCAGCGGTTGACCGCGTACCACTGCCGCATCGCTTCGAGCTGGAAGGCCTGGGCCGCGGGGTCGCCCCAGAGCCAGAGCTTGAGGTCCGAGGTGCCCACGAACCGGCGAAAGACGTGCCAGTAGCGCTGCTGGATGAAGAGCTCGCTGAGGCCGGGCCGCTCCGCCGTCAGATCGCCGAACAGGTAGTCGAACGCGGCGGGGCGCTGCATATGCAGCAGGCACATCAGGACCGTGGAGGTCGGCAACTGCTCGTCCAGGAGCATCGCCTCGGCGATCGGTGTGAAATCATCGCCGAGGTCGCCCCGTACCCACAGCGCGAGCTGGAGCAGCTTGGCCTCGACGGCCCGCTTGGCGGAAGACGGCGCGGCGTTGGCCGCCTCATACAACACGGGCAGCGCATCGATGCGCGACAAGCCAAGGCCCGCCAGTTCTGCATCCGACATCGCCCACAGTTGTTCGCTGGTCAGCCCGGGGTTCTTTAGGATGAAGTCTGCGTTCGCCCCTTGGATCAGTTGCGGCTCGTAACCCTTGATCACGGAGGCGAGCGCGGCCATGGTCAGCATCTCGGGGTGCGAGGAACGGATGAAGCGGTCGATGACTTTGTTGTCGGCGTGTGTGAGTGCGAGGGTGAAGAGGTCCAGTAGAGCGGGCTCATCGAGCGGTAGCTCAGCGATCAGTTGATCAAGATCAATGTCTTTGATGCCGTGTGCGGCGGCCAGCAGCCGTGCAAAGGGTGGCCAGCCTGCTTCTGCAACAAGCATCCTTTTCGTGTCCGCTGGATTACTGCCAATGCCTTGATGCTCGAAGACACCCTCAAGTGATGCGGCCAGAAGTAGCTCTGCAAAGGGCGCATCTTGATCGAAACCATCTGCGACGCCAACCCGAATCCAATAGCCTGCCAAGTACAGAGCAGCCAGTGATTCATCTTTGATTGGTTCGTATCCATAGTCTTCGATGACGGTTGCTTCGAGATTCATAAAGTCTTTAGATACCAGGATGCTGCGTACTTTGGTAGCGATTGCTTGATTGCTCTCGGGTTCGAGGTGCCTCTGGATAACGAGGTCCGCATCGGTCACAACGGCGAATGGACGACGCCATTCGTTCAGCGCGAGCGCTCCTGCGGCTTCATACCCAGCGGTTTGCATCGCTGCAAGTGCCGGCCTGTCATTACCCGGGTTCGTCTTCACCGCCGCCCACAGCATCGCCTCTGCAACAACCGGGTCGGCCTGCTTCCAGTTCAGCGCGAAGCCGCTGAACGGGTTGAGGTGCCCGACGATCATCCAGGCCCGGCGGGCGATCGTCGTGTTGGTGTCGCTGCCAAGATGAAAGATGATCTGCTCATACTCGGTCGGGTCCTCCGCGATCGCGGCGTAACCCGCGCAGACGTTCAGCACACGGTTGCGGACCGTGTCGTGCTGGCTCTCGGAGAGCAGCGTTAACGCGTTAGCCACACGCATGCTGTCCACCGCCTCGGGCAGCTCGCCGAGGCGTTTGGCAGTGCTGAACTGAGTGAGTTCGCTCTCAGAGCCCGCCAAGACGACAAGCCACCGGACCCACAGGTCCGTCGGCACCCACCGCCGTGACCAGAGCAGACGGCTGTCCAGCAGGTCCACCACCTGGAGCAGCTCGGCGTCGTCTCCCGGGTTCAAGGCTGCCAACAACTGGTTGGCAGCCTTGACCGCATCGATGCCCTTAATTTTGACCAGCCCGTCGTACAAGCCGATCGCCTGCATAGACGTCATCCGCCGCATCAGCGGCGCGATCGAACCGAACACGTTATCGGGGATCGGTGGCTCGGCGTCCGTATCGTGATCCGCGTGCGATTGGGCGACCGCCAGGAGCAGGTCCGCGGCACGCTGCGGATCGATCGTCTGAACCGCGTTGAGCGCTTCTTGTGTAACCGCATCGCTCCCGCCTGCATGGGTCAAGACGTAAGCCACACCGCGTTCGAAGGCGGCCTGGTCGGGGCTATTGAGCTTGTTGAGCTGGGCCTGCTCGTAGATCGCCTGCCCGATGAAGAAGGACAGCACCAAGCCCAGCACGAACGCGATCGACAAGGACACCGCGTGCCTCGCAAGGATCGGCAGCGGCTTCTTCTTGTGTTGGCTTGGTTCTCGCTTGGCAGGCATCACACTTATCTTAGCCGCTCATGCAAAACACCCCGCCATCAAGACGGGGTGTGTCGTTGTTTTGAATGAGGTCGCCGTCTTCGGAGACTACATCAGCGATTCCATGAGCGTGATCATCGGCAGGAACAGCGAGATCACGATACCGCCGACGATCACACCGAGCACGATGACCATGATCGGCTCCAGAAGCGAGACGAGGCCCGCGACGGTGTTATCGACCTCTTCGTCGTAGTTGTCCGCGATCTTCTCGAGCATCTTGTCGAGGTCGCCGGTCTCCTCGCCGACGTCGATCATGTTGACGACAAGCGAGTCGCAGACCCTCGCCTTGCGCAGCGGCTCGGCGAAGCTATCGCCCTGGCGGACCGAGTCGTGCACGGCCATCAGCGCCTGGGCGTAGACGTCGTTGCCGGTGGTATCGGAGGTGATCTTGATAGCGTCCAGGATCGGGACACCCGCGTTGATCAGCGTGCCGAGCGTGCGTGTGAACTTGGCGATCGTGGCCTTGGAGATCAGCTGGCCCATGACCGGGGTGCGGAGCATCGCGCGGTCGATAAGGGCCTTGCCTGCCGTTGTCTTGCGGGCGAACTTGAGGAAGAAGAACGCGATAAAGGGCAGGGCGATCACCAATACAAAGCCGGGGAACCAGGACCCGTTGCCGCCTTTATCGATCGGCAGCAGCGGGCCCGCCAGCCACTTGGCGGCCTCGATCAGGAACAGGGTCGGGGCGGGCAGCTGGGTGTCGAAGTCCTGGAAGATCTCGACGAACTTGGGCACGATGAACATCATGATGCCCAGAACGATGATCGTCGCGATCGAGATGACCGCGACCGGGTAGATCATGGCCGAGATGATGCGTTTCTTGAGTTTCTCGGCTTTTTCAAGGAACTCAGAGAGGCGCTGCAAGATAAGGTCTAGGACACCGCCGACCTCGCCGGCTGCGATCATCTTGGTGTAGAGGTTGTTGAAGGCCTTGGGGTGCTTGGTCATCGCGTCGGACAGCGAAGCGCCGCCGGACACGTCTTCATGCACACCGCCGAGGGCGCTCTTCATCAGGCCGGGCTTCTGCTGCTGCTCGAGGATGGCCAGCGAGCGGAGGATCGGCAGGCCGGCGTCCTGCAGGGTCGAGAGCTGGCGGGTGAAGGTGGTCAGCTGCTTGGAGCCGACCCCGCCGATGTTGATGGAGATGTCGCCGATGCCCTTTTTCTTGCTGCCGGGCCCGGCGGCCGGGGCGGCCTTGCCGCCGCCGGACTTGGCCTTGGCTTTTTGCTCTCGCAGCGACGTGGGGAAGTACCCCTGCGAGCGGACGCGGGCGGCCGCCTCCTCGGCGTTGGAGGCGTTGATCGTCCCCTTCTGGGGCTTGCCGGCTTCGTTGAGGGCCTCGTAGACGAACGTGGGCATGACGCAAAACTCCTAGGACGGCGGGGCGAGCCCGCTCGGCGAACCCCCGAAACGACCCGCCCGGCCCCCGCCGGGTCCAACCCCCCTTATCGACAGTTGACTCCTCAAACATCGTCTCGCGAACCACTTCGTCGATCGTCGTGATCCCGTCGTACAGCGCCATCAGGCCGGTCTGCCGCAGCGTCCGCATCCCCCGCTTGCGGGCCTCGGACTGCAGCACCTGCGTCGAGGCCTGCTGCATGATGAGCTCGCGC
>JBCDKD010000068.1:0-24244 GCA_039024275.1 Planctomycetota bacterium
ACCCCGCGACCATCATCGCGATGATGGAAGGCAAGCACGCCTACACCCAGAAGCCGCTGACCCATACCATGTGGGAATCGCGTCAGCTCAAAATCGCTACCGAGAAGTACCAGGTCGCGACCCAGATGGGTAACCAGATGCACGCCAACGAGGGCAACCGCCGTATCGTCGAGTGGATCCGCTCGGGCAAACTCGGCACCATCAAGGAAGCCCACATCTGGACCAACCGCCCCGTCTGGCCACAAGGCAACGCGGCACCCCGTGCCAGTGCCAACAAGCCCGAAGGCCTGAACTGGGACGCCTGGCTCGGGCCCGCCCCCGCGAGGCCTTTCGTCGATGGCTACCACCCCTTCAAGTGGCGCGGCGCCATGGACTACGGCACCGGCGCGCTCGGCGACATGGGCTGCCACACCACCGATGGCTTCTACTGGGGTATGGAGCCCGGCTACCCTATCGCTGCAGAACTCATTGAGGGAGAACCCGTCGGCGGCCTCGAGCAGTACGACAAGCAGGCCGCGGTCAAGTTCGAGTTCGCTGGCTTGGGCGACCGCCCCGGCTTCAACTACTACTGGTACGAGGGCGGCATGAAGCCCAAGAAGCCCGAGTTCCTCAAGGGCAGCGGCGACTTGCCCAAGTCCGGCGGCTTTATCATCGGAACCAAGGCCGCCATCCAGTACATGGACGACTACGGCAACAATATTAAGATCCACAGCTACGACGGCTCCGAGATCGCCGAGCCCGAGAAGACGCTGGAGCGTTCGCCTGGCCACCACCAGGAGTTCCTCATGGCCTGCAAGGGCGAGAAGCCCTACGACTACCCCAAGTCCGGCTTCAAGTACGCCGCCATGCTCACCGAATCCGTCCTACTGGGCACCATCGCCCAGAAGGTAGGCGGCCGCATCGAGTACGACGCCGAGAACATGAAGATCACCAACAACCCCATCGCAGATTCGCTGATTACCAAGGAGTACCGCGAGGGCTGGGAGTTCAAGATGGGCTAAAGCTCAAATCCAAAGCACCATAAAAAACACCTGCGATCTATTCGCGGGTGTTTTTTTTAGTGTGAACTCTGTGCCGTTGGCCTCGGCCACCATTATGCCGCGTATGATGCGTTATGTGATCCGATCTGTTCTCCAGTACCGCAGCATCTCCGCCGGCGTGCTCGGCGTGCTTATGTTGCTGGGTTCCGCGGGCTGCCTCGCCAAAGCAAGGCCCAACGTCATCATCATCATCACCGATGACCAGGGCTGGGCCGACATCGGCTTCAACAACGACCGCGTCTACACGCCACATCTTGACGCCCTCGCTGACAGCGGCGCGAAACTAGTCAACCACTACGTCACGCCGCAGTGCACGCCAACACGCGTGGCGCTTATGACAGGCCGGTACCCAGGGCGCTTCGGCCCACCTGCGCACGCCGCGAACAATAACCCCGCCTTCCCGCTCGGCACGCCCACTCTCGCCAAGATGTTCCATGACGCGGGCTACGAGACGTTCATGTCCGGCAAGTGGCACCTCGGATCTTCCGCCAAACACGGGCCAAACCACTTCGGCTTCGACGAGAGCCACGGCTCGCTCACCGGCGCGGTCGGCATGTACGACCACCGTTACCAGGTCGAACCCAACCGGTGGGACCCAACATGGCACCGAAACCACACAATCATCGAGCGCTATGAGAACGGCAGGCACGTCACCGATCTGACACGCGATGAAGCGGTTAAGTTCATCAAGCGCAGGCGTAACAAGCCCTTCTTCCTCTACCTGCCCTTCCACGCCCCGCATACGCCGCTGGACGAACGCGGCCGCTTCGTCGAAAGCCCCACCCGACCGGACCCAGAGAACCCGAGCCGCTGGCTGAACGAAGACAGGATCGAATGGTTCAACGACCCTGCAGGTAAAATCCAGGCCGAGCCCGACCGTGACAAACGCCTTCTGCTGGCCGCGGTGCACCACATAGACAGCGTTGTGGGCGACGTGCTTGCCGCGCTTGAAGACACCGGCCAACGCGATAACACGGTCATTCTGTTTTCATCCGACAACGGGCCCTGGGTCAACAGCGCGGGCGGTGGCTACCCTCACAATATCCCTCTGAAAGACTACAACCAGCCCGACGACCTGCGTGGCAGGAAGCTGGATGTCTGGGAAGGCGGCATCCGCGTCGCCGGGTTTATCCACTGGCGGGGCCGGATCGAGCCTAGGGAGGTGCAGCCCTACGTCCACATCATCGACTGGTTCCCGACGCTCGCGGAGGTGATCGGGCACAAGCCCGACGAAGATCCAGCTTGGGATGGAGTCGACCTAAGCCCCGTACTCTTCGGCAACGGCGGACTCCCGGACCGTGACTTGTACTGGATCTGGGCGCACAACATCAACCGCTGGGCACTGCGTTATCAAGACTGGAAGATCGTAAAATACGGAAAAGGCGAACCAAAGCTAGACGAGTGGCAACTCTTCAACCTCAAGGAGGACCCGTCGGAAAAGGTCAACCTCGCCGGACAGCACGGCGAGGTCGTACATGAGCTTCACAAACGCTTCCTCGTGCAACGCGCCAAAGACAAGCCGTAGCAACAACTCGCCCTATTCCCGCGCCTGCTTCTCCGGTTTAAATAAATCCAGGATCGCCGAGTACGGGACCGCGTCATAAAACACGATCTTGCGGTCCGGGACGATCTCCGCCTCGCTCACGACCGCAACGACCTGGCCCTTGTCATTAAAAATCGGCCCGCCAGACGAGCCGCCGCCGTAGTGCGAGGTGACGCTGATGCGGGGCGTGTTCTTATTGCGCGGGCTGATCAGAAACCGGCCGATATGCCCCTTGCTGTACTCATAGAACCGGCCCTTCGGGTGCGAGACGACATGGACATCCTCGCCGACGGCCGCGGTCCGCGCGATCGGCACGGGGCTGAGCTCGTCGTCGCCGACGTCGAGTTGAACGAGCGCGAGGTCGTGCTTGTCGCTCGCGGCGAGCACCTCGACGATCGGGTAGACCTTGCCGTTGCGGGCCATGGCAACGAACGTGTTAGTGAGCTCGTTGTCGTTCTCCATGACGTGGTGGTTGGTGATCGCCAGCCCGTCCTTGCTGATGACAAAGCCCGAGGCGTTGTTGGGGTGCAGCCGATCGCACTTGCCGCAGAGGTACAGCCGGGAGATAACGAGCACGCCGTCGTCGACGGTGTCATAGAGGTCTTTGCCGTCCTCGGTGAGCGTGAACTCGGCGGGCGGTGCTGCGTTGACAGTGAAGTCGTTTTTCAGGCGTTCCTGCAGGATCGGGTTGTCAACCGTCTTGCCCGCCTCGACCAGGTCGGTGCCCTTGCGTTCGATGTGGGCACGGATCGCGCGGTCGTTGATGTACTCGGGCCCCTCGGCCGCCAGCGCTTGGCTCGGGGCCAGGACGATGATCAGGACGAATAAAGGTAAGTAACGCATAGCAACTCCAGCGTATCGAGTAAGCCCACCCCGGGGACTCATCTTACGGGTGTTGCGTCGGTTGTGTTCGTGAGGCCATCAGTGGACGCCCTGCTCGCCCAGCCAACGCTCGGCATCAATCGCGGCCTTGCAACCCATCCCCGCGGCGGTCACCGCCTGGCGGTACACGTGGTCCGCCACATCGCCCGCGGCGAACACGCCCTCGATCTCGGTGGTTGAGCGGTAAGGGTCCTTTAGAAGCAGGTAGCCCGCGTCGTCGGTCGGGAGCTGATCATTCAGGAAGCCGGTGATCGGGGTGTGCCCGATGGCGAGGAACAAACCACCCAGCGGGAGCTCGGATTCTTCCTGGGTCTGGTTGTTGACCAGCTTGACGCCTGTGATCTTGTCGTCGCCGAGCACATCCGTGACCTCGGTGTGCCAGTGCATCTGGATCTTGGGGTTGTCCAGCGCCCGCTGCTGCATGATCTTGCTCGCACGCATCTGGTCCCGGCGGACAAACATGTGCACCGTGCTCGCGAATTTCGTGAGGTAGGTCGCTTCTTCGACCGCGCTGTCGCCCGCGCCGACGACGCCGACCTCGGCGTCGCGGAACATCGGCAACGCGCCGTCGCATACCGCACAGGCGCTCACCCCCCCGCCCGACTGAGCCAAACGCATCTCGTTCTCCAGCCCGAGCCAGTTGGCCTTGGCGCCGGTCGAGATAATGATCGACTCTGCGAGCACCTCGTACCCGCCATCGCCCACGATGTGGAACGGGCGCTTGCTCAGGTCCACGGACTTCACGTTCTGGAAGATGTGGTAGAGCGTTTCGTTGTCCATCTCGTGCATGTCTTTGACGCCTTCATCGGTGACGACGCGGGTGTCGAAGCGCATGGCCTGGTGGTAGAACATGTGCATCATCTCGGGCCCGGTGATGCCCTTGGGGAAGCCGGGGTAGTTCTCGACATCCGTGGTGAGCATGAGCTGACCGCCGGGGACGAGGTCCTTACCCGCGGCCCGTCCGGGGAAGACCAGCGGGCTGAGCGAGGCGCGGGCGGCGTAGATGGCGGCGGTCCAGCCCGCGGGGCCGGAGCCGATGATGACGACTTGTTCGGTAGGCAGGTCTGCATTAGTCATGGCGTGGGATTGTAGCGGGGTTACCGTGCGTTGCAGGGGGTAGAACAACCTGACGGCGGGTTGTATTCCCTTCTCCACAGCAACGGGTATCGGCATGGCGTAGCAGGAGACGCGAAGCGTCCCGTTCGAAACATCTCAAGCATAGTCATAAAGTGGTCTCGCCGAACCACGGGACGCTACGCCGTGCTGATCAAGTCTGGCATAAACTGAGTCCGGCCTACTCGAGGTCGTACAAGCTGTTGTCTTCTGATAAGAACCCGGTCCCGTCGGCGACCGCGCCGGTCAGGTCGCCGGCCATAAAACGGTCTTGCCACGATTCTGCGTGGCCATCGACGTGGGCAATATTCGTTGCCCCCTGGTGGCGGTAGCCCTGCGTGCCGGCTTCTCGCCCGACAAAGCCGGCGGCGTAATCTTGCGGGCCGTCCGGGTCCCCTGCCAAGCTAAGCGGGGCACGCATCGACTTATTCGCCCCACCAGCCCACTCACCGTCGCCGAACATCACGGTCGCGGAGGGTGAGAGCACGCTTTCAATGCGGGCGGAAGAGAAAACAGGGGCCGCCGAGTTATTGATGAACCCGCCGAGGTAGCTGGTGTTGTAGTTGTAGCCCGTGTGTGGTTCGGGGACGAGCGTGGCCGAAGCCCCCTCAAAAGACGGGCACTGGTGCACCATCGGATCGGTCCGGCCGCGCCACATCAAGCCTGGCTTGACCTCGAAGGTGGCCAAGTCGGTCTCAAAGTCCCAGTGGAGTGTGCGGGTGGGGAACTCGCTGTAATCAAATGACAGCGGCAGGGAACCGTTCTCATCGGCGGCATAACTCGTCGCGGTAATCGCGAACTGGCGCAGATTGCTGAGGCATTGAATCGACCTGGCAGATTCCCGCGCCGCGCCGAGCGCGGGGAGCAGGATCGCGATGAGCAACGCGATGATGCTGATGACCACGAGAAGCTCGATCAGCGTAAACGCAGACCGGTTTCGTACGCCAAAGCTGTTGCAAGTGGTTTGTTCTGTGTTTGACACGTTTTCCATTCAGCCAAAATGACGACCTGAGTCTAGGAGCTTTGAGTGCTAAGCGGTCCGGTTGTCTCGTCAACCGATACAACCGAGATCATTTGATCGACGAAAGCAACGCTGCGTGACCAGTAGTCCAGCCAAACAAAGCAGGGCAAATGATGTCGGTTCGGGGACGCCGGCGATAGATAAACCCGCTTCTTCGAAGAGGATGACCTGCTCGACACTAAGCGTGTCATCACCAATCAATGCATTCACAAAACCAAAAATATCGAGGTTGTTTAAGGCACCATCGCCGTCAAAATCACCAAGTATGTCGGGATCAAGGCCTGGGTTGCTGGTGTTGTACACGGCACGATCGATCAGGGCGAGCACAAACTCGGGGATGTCGAGGTTATCGAGGCTACCGTCGCCATTGAGGTCACCAAGAACGAAAGAACCGGGTGCCACGTCTGCAAAGCCGTCGATCTCCGGCGTGGCGGACGATCCCAAAGGGTTGCTGATGCGCACGAACGACACTTCACTCAGCCCGACCACAGCGAGATCGATGCCGACACCGCCGCCCGAGCCATCGTAGATCGCGAGGATGTCGTCGAGGGTATCCCCGGCTCCGACCGAGCGGGCGGGATCGACGGGCCTCGTGAAGTCGGTC
Organism: Planctomycetota bacterium; assembly: GCA_039024275.1. Classification (GTDB taxonomy): domain Bacteria; phylum Planctomycetota; class Phycisphaerae; order Phycisphaerales; family Phycisphaeraceae; genus JAHQVV01. Next base: position 6,204 of record JBCDKD010000068.1, read on the forward strand.
GGGGTCGTACCCACCGCGACGCCGCCACCAGGGCCGAGGCTGGTCAGATCACGCGACGGGTCGGTGTAACCGTTGGTCGGGAACAGGCCGTCCGCGGCGGTGTTCGAAACGGTAAAAAAGTCTGTGCCGTTGGCGCTGACCTCGATAACACCGCCCTCGGTGAAGGCCCCGCCGGCCGCGGACTGGCTGCCCGCGTTATAGATGTAAAACGCGTTGCCAAAAACAAGCAGGTCGATCCCGAACGGGTTGTCTGCGTCGTCTACGACCGGCTCATCGAAGGACACGGTCAAGTGCCCGCCCGCGCCGATCGAGACGATCTCGTCCGCACCAAACGCCGGCTGGAACGGGGTGACCGCCCCGCCAGTCGGGCTGGTCAAGTTCGTATCGCGCGTGGGCTGGCTTAATGCAGAAGTCGGATCGGTCAAGCCCGCCGCCGGATTGGTACCCTGGCTGTAGCTGACCACGTTGTCTGCCCAGGGATCGGTGGATGCGTAAGCCGAAGACAAGAGGGCAAGCACAATCACACCCAAGACGCACCTGCCGAACAGGGATACAGGCTGCGCGAAGAGGCGGGTTTTGCTTGTCATGGCGACTACTTCTTGATCAAGAAACGCTGCACTTACATAAGTACTTCGTGGGAAGCCAAGCGACACCACGAGGCACCGCCCAGCGGTGAAACCATAGGCTGACAGATCACCGTCAATACCTATTTTTTCGTGTTACAAACCGTCGAAAAGCCATGAGGCACGGTTAAGCACATCATGGCGATAAATCACTTGATTTTAGAATCGGCTTTAACGCCGACGACGATACAGCAACAGACTGGCTAAGCCTAGCATGGTCAGCGAAGCCGGCTCGGGGACGATCGGCACACTGATAGGCGTGCCGATACGCGTCAATATCTGCGTTTCTACATCGAAGTCAAAGAAAGCGGCGTTGATCGCTTCGAACTGGCCATCCGCGATGATTTCTTCGTCGGCACCCGCTGCATTGAAATCCCAGTCAGGGTTGTTCGCATCAAAGCCCGTCCATTCACCGAATGGGTTGGTACCCGAAGCCAACTCCCAGTTGAAAGGTGTCGAGTTGGCGTGGCTGTCACCATCACCATCGGTGTAGCTGATCTGCCCGATGAAAGCCGTGCCGGTGAACGTAAACACCCCGGCGTTCTGGAACGCCGTCAGCATGTCCAAGAGGGTCTGTTCGCCATCCCAGTTGTACAGGAACGCGTGAGAAGGTGTGTTGTAGGGACCACCGTAGATGTCCCAGTCGATCACAAGCACCGAACTGTTCTGACCCGTTCCGACGGTGGCGTCGATATCCACCTCAAAGCCAGCGAATTCAACGACCTCGGCCTGCGCGAAGCCGGTCAAGGACAGCCCAGCCACGGCGAGCGCAGCGTGCGCGTGGCTACCAGTAGAGGAAGCAATACAACGAAACATGTACAAATCTCCTGGCCCCAAAAACGCGGGGGCCGGTTTGGCCGATATGCGATCGGCCGCTTAGGTATTCCCAATCCCGGAACATCCGGGCGGCAGGCAGGTCTTCCGGCTTCGGGGTACCGCCGGATCAGCCTTCCCGACCCTGGCCCATTGCAGGCCCGTCAGTGGCAACATCGATCCGGCACCAGCCCCTTACGGCGGCGCGTCCGCGGAGGAGTCCCGAACCAGGCAAGCCTTCGATCACATCAGCCCCGGGCCGGCATGCGAACACCTGTTCGGTCACCCCACTTCCCTTTTCACCTGTAAAATGATTGGCTAGGCATTCAACAGGCACCTGTGGGTTATCTGTTGCTAAGCGTAGTAAAGGGTAGAACATCCTGCAATTACACTTTGTACTTACCATCAAGTGGCCTTGCCGTGTTGGATAGAGCACGCCGACTCCGCGTACAATCAGTTTTCCTGTGTATCGCTTAACCTGTCCATCCTGCCAGAGCGTCACCGAATCGCACTTCGTGCGCAGCGGCGCCATTGTGCGGTGCGCCGCATGCGACACCAAGTACCGCATCAAGTCGGGACACTTCGAACGCGAGATCAAGACCGGCCCGCGCACGCTTGACGAGACCGACACCGTCCTCCGAAGCGATAGCGTCGACATCGATCCAGACGAAGCCGCTCCTGTCTCGATCGACGACGAGGGCAACGTCGTCGGGCTGTCGGGCCTGTCCGAACTGATGCGTTGGTCCGACACGCAGGACTCCAGCCAGGTGACCGGCGTCCCACAATCCGAGCAATCCAAACGCAAAGCAAAATCCGATGCCGGTCTCGAACTGCCCGCAGCCAAACCCGCTAAGAAGAAGAAACGTAAGGCCGAGAAAAAGCCAGCCGCCGTGGCGAGCCAGCCCGGTACAGGCAGAGCGCGGGCACAGGCGCTCAAGCGCAAGAAACAGAAGAACACGATGATCTCTGTCGGCTCGGCAATTGGCGGTATCGCGGTCATCGCGGTCGTGGTCGTGTTGTTTTTGCCTCGTAAAAATGAAACAGCCGAAACACCATCCGACTCGGAGACGGCCGGCACCGATCTTGTCGACAACGACGCACCCGCGCTTGTTAACAACCCGAAACCCGATGACACGACCACGCCGAACGCGGAGAAGCCCGACGAGGTTCTGGTTTTTTCAGAGAATTACCAGCCTTCGCCGAATCCGGAGATCGCGTTTGTCGCGCCATGGGTTGAGCCGGACCACAGCCAGCCGCCGACGGATGTGCCGACCGTGCTCACACCGGTCACGCGGCTAGTGCACGAGGACTGGTACGTCATGACGCCGCCGCGCGGCGCGGCCGACGCATCCGGCACAAACAACGTTGATTTCGGCCAAGTTACTGCGTCCGCACTTGATGACCGCACCACCCTGCTCGTAGGCTCAGTTAAGAACAACACTGAGCGTACCGTCGAGCAGGGCGAACTGCACATCATGCTGCTGGACAGCACGGGCAACGTCTTTGCCGAGACGTACATCCCGCTGGCGATGGTCCAGCCGGGTGCCGGCCAACCCATCGCGTTAACGATCCCGACGCGTTACTGGCAGCGTTCGCGCGGTGTCCGGGCCGGCGTGCAGGTCGCGGCCTGGTCCGACCCGGCCGAGCCGTTGCAAGGCATCGCGCTCGAGCCCGCCGGCCAAGGCGACACCGCTGCCCTGCGTGTCAGCGTCAAGCACGAGGGTGAGCGCCCGCTACGCAGTGTGATCATGATCCTCACCGCGACCGACCCCAACGGCAACGCCGTCGGCAACTACCTGGTGAAAGAAAACAACCTCTATGTCGCCAAGGACCAGTGGCTCGACTTGGTCGTCGCGACCCCGCTACCCGAAGGAAGGCAAGTCGCAGGCTGGTCGGCGATGGTTGTACCGGAATAATAAAGGCAGATCACATTGAAGAGCTAGGCCGCGACGCGGACCGTGACCGCAGGGCTCTTCGTGTCTCTGACCCAGCGCGACCCACGACCACGGTGGTCGGCGACCGTTGACAGCCGGCGCAGATACGCATCCAGCGATTGCTCATCGAACCGCGTCAGAAACTCGGTGCTCGCCGAGTGGTTGCGCTTCTGGATCAGGTCGATGGTCTGCTGCTTGGTCATGGGTGCTCCTGCGCGGGCTCTTCTTAAACGCTCGCCAAACATCGGCCGGTTTTTCTGTATCGCTGAATCGGTAACTGGATTGGACCTCCGCTTTGACCGAGGCGTTCGCAACGCGGTTCAGGCCCGTACGTTTTCGGACCTATCCTGGTGTTTGCATCGCTTATCGGGCCAGCCCGCCTTAAGCGGCACCGATAAGCCGACAGAGCACTTCGGGCATGATCCCGGTTGGGCTACAATAACCGACCGCGAGTCACCGACCCGGACCCCGACAAGCAACGCAACCTACCCGAGCCCCGATGCCACCCGTCACGATCCTCAGCCCGTACTCCGGCCGGCCGGTCAAAGTCCGCGAGCAGGACCTTGGCCGAGCCCTGCGCGACGAGCAGGGCCGGGTGTTCTACGTGGTTGAGGACCCGGAGCACGGCCGGTACGCCGCGCGGACCCGCAAGGGCTCGCCCAAGGACCTGGAGCGTTACCGCGAGATCGAGGCGGGCGTCGCTAAACTCGATAGCGATGCCGACCGCCCCGCCGCCAACCTGCAGACCCACGACGCGACGGGCAGCAAACGCCGAAACCCGATCGGCCTGCTGCTCATCGTGGTGTTGATCGCCGCGGCGGCCGCGCTGGGCTACATCTACCTCAACTATCCCGGCTGGCTGGGGCTTGAAGGAACTGAGCCAGCAACACAAGAGGACGCCGATGCGGATGGACCATCGGCGGAGCCGACTTCATTTATTAAGCCGGCAGTGCCGGAGCCGAACACAACGGCAACCCCGATACAGATTACCCAGCCCTCCGCAAGCGGTGCAGTGGTTCATACCGAGATGCATAGACACCCCAGGGCGAGCGATCCGCCCTTGCCTGATGGGATGGAAGACGATCCTACGCCGGTTTACGTGTCGATGGCGGACCCACCGGCGCCTGCCGCCAAGGCTGAGCCAGCCAACACGCCGAAGGTCCTGCCGATCGCGCTGCCCGCCCCGCGCGCCCGGCAGACCTCCTACGAAGACTTCCGCCACACCGCTTCCGGCCTGAGGTTCAAGATCACGCACCTGACCGACGGCGTCTCTGCCCGCGCAGGCCACTACGTCACCATCCGTTACACCGCCTCGACCCTCGAGGGCAACCCGCTCATCAACGACGCCAGCCAGTCCTTCATCCTCGCCTCCGGCCAAGCGATCCGCGCGTTCGACGAGGGGCTCGCCGGTATCCGCGAGGGCGAACAGCTCCGTCTCCTTGTCCCGCGTGGGCACTCGGATAAGGGAGCGCTGCCCGGCATCGACCGCATCCCGGACGAGCCGTTCCTCCTTGACGTCCAACTCGTCTCCGTGAAGCCCGGCGTTACCTTCGTCATCGAGTCGCCGGGCAATATCGACAGCAGGGTCACCCTGCCGGGCGACACGGTCGACCTGCACTACCTCGCCCGCGTCGAGGGCCGTGACGAAGTCATCGACGCCACGATCCACCGCGGCGAGCCCATGCGGATCACGCTTGGCAATAAAGAAGTCATCCCCGGCCTCGAACTCGGCATCACCGGCATGCGCCCCGGCGAATCCCGCCAGCTTACGATCCCGCCGTACCTCGCCTACGGCAAGCACAGCGTCGCGGGTGGGCTCATCCCCGAAAACGCCGTGCTCAGCTTCCGCGTGACGCTGGTACAGATCGTCGAAGACGACCAATAATGCTGTAGCGGGCGACGAGGAGCGCCCCGCGGTTTGGCGATCAACCAAGTTTTCGATTCCAGATCCTTCGCACGAGACGCTCCGCGTCACCCGCTACACCGTGCTGATGCATCACGACTACGGCTTCGCAACTCGCTAAACTGTGCCCATGCTCCGTTTTGTCGCTATCTTTGGGTTGATCGCGGTCGTGACGCTGCTCGCCGCGTTTACGAGTTTTGACCCCGGGCCCAGCGCCCTGCCCGAAGACGCCGATAACCGCGGCACGCTGCGCTTTGCGATCCCCAACGACCCGGGCAATATGGACCCAGGCCGGACCTCCGCCTCGACCGACTTCCGGGTCGTCAAGTGCATCTACGAGCCGCTGCTCGTGATCAAGCCGGGCGGGATCGAGATCGAGCCCGGCACCGCGGGGTCGATGCCGGAGGTCTCCGAGGATGGGCTCACGTACACCTTTAAAATCCGTGAAGAAGCGAAGTGGTCAGACGGCGTGCCGGTCACCGCGGGCGACTTTGTCTTCGGCTGGCGCCGCGCGATGCTCAAAGAGACCGCCGGCAAGTACGAGACGCTCTTCAACATCATCAAGGGCGTGCCCGAGTTCAAAGAGTGGCGGACCGGCTTGGTAGAGTTCTCCGGCCAGTACGCCGAGTACGACCCGGATGCGGACGAGCCCGCTTCCAGCGAAGAAGATGAATACAAGCCCAACCTCTCCGAGCACGAGCTCTTTAGCACCTACCCCCAGCTCAGGGCGATCCACGAAGACGACTCGCTCCGCGACAGCGAACGCAAGCAGGCAATCTACGACGAACTCTGGCAGATCACGCTCGATGAGTTCGACAAGAACGTCGGCATCAAGGCGCCGGACCAGCGCACCTTTGTCGTCACGCTCAAGGCACCGACCGCCTACTTCGATGCGCTCTGCGCGTTCCCGACCTTCTCGCCGATGCCCAAGCATCACCTTGAGCCGATGGCCAAGATCGACGAGGCCGGCTGGTACATCGAGTTCAACTACTTCGGCGACCCGGACCTGCTCGTCACCAACGGGGCGTACGTCCTCAGCGAGTGGCGGCACAAAGTGCGCATGGTCTTCGACCAGAACCCGCATTACTGGAACAAGGACGCGATGGGCAACATCCGCATCGTGCAGGAGACCATCCCGGATACAAACCTTCAGTTTCTGCGTTATGAAGAGGGCCTGCTGGACTGGATCCCGGATGCCGGTACAGAGCTGAAGCAAAAGCTCATGGAGCAAAAACGCCTGGCAGAAAAGAATGGTTCAGACGAATGGGATCACGTTCACAACATCCCGAACGCGGGGACGTACTACTATGAGTTCAACTGCAGGCCCGAACTACCCAACGGCATACCCAACCCGATGGCCGACCCGCGTGTCCGGCGGGCAATGGGTATGTGCATCGACCGCGAGAAGATCGTCCGCAGCGTGACGGAGATGAATGAGCCGATCGCGTTGTTGATGGTGCCCGACACTCAGATCGCGGGCTATACCGGACCGATCGAAGCGGGTCTGCCGTTCAACCCCGACGCTGCGAAGAAGCTCCTGGCCGAGGCGGGCTACCCGGACGGCGAGGGCTTCCCGCCCATCAAGTTCACGGTGAATAATGATTCCGGTCCGGGGCACTCCAACATCGCGCTGCCGGTCATCAAGTCCTGGGAAGACAACCTGGGTATCAAGGTCGACCTCGAGCAGATCGAGTTCAAGGTCCTGCTCGAACGCGCCACCAACGGCAACTACCACGCCCGCCGAGCCGGCTGGTTCGGCGACTACGCCGACCCCACGACCTGGTTGGATATGTACCGCACCGGTGACTCGAACAACGATGCGGCGTACGGCAGCCTGGAATATGACCAACTCCTAAAAGACGCAGCATTGGAGTTAGATAAAAAGAAACGATTTGAGATGCTCGCTAAGGCCGAGGCGATCTTGTTGCAGGACGCACCGATCGTCCCGATCTTCTTCTATACCACCGTCACGATTTACGATAAAGAAAAAGTTGATATCGGGCAGAACGCGTGGAACAACCTCCGGCTTGAGCTGGTCGAGGTCAAGCGGAAGGGCGCGAACTAACCACTATGCTCCGACTGATCCTCTCACGCCTGATCCAACTGCCGCTGATCCTCTTCGTGATCCTGACCGTGTCGTTCGCGATGGCGTGGTGGATGCCGGGCGACCCGTTCAACGCAGAGGGCGCCAAGAAGGTCGACGAGGCCACACAGCGCGCCATGGAAGCCCGCTACAACATGGCCGACGGCCCGCTCGTCTTCTTCGGCAGCTACATCGAGGGCATCGTGACCCGGCTCGACTTCGGCGAATCCACCGCCAGTTCGGGCAGAAAGGTCGCCGACATCATCAAGGACGGCTTCCCCGTCTCCGCGTCGCTGGGGCTCTGCGCGATCGCGGTCGGGCTGCTCATCGGGACGACGGCCGGGGTACTCGGGGCGCTCAAGCCCAAGTCTGTTCTGGACTCGGGGTCGCTCGCCGTCACACTCATCGGCATCTCGCTGCCCAGCTTCGTGACGGGCGCGATCCTGTTGGCCGTGGGCGCGAGCCTGACCCGGCTTTACTTCCCGGACTTCTCGCTGATCCACTTCCCGCTCGGGGGCTGGTCCGGGCCCAAGAGCATCGTCCTGCCCGCCATCGCGCTGGGCCTCGCGCCCGCGGCATATATCGCCCGGCTCATCCGGCTCGGGCTCGCCGACATCATGTCCTCCGACTTCGTCCGCACCGCGCGGGCCAAGGGGCTGTCGCACAAGGATGCGCTCTTTAAGCATGCGCTGAAGGTCGCCTTCCTGCCTGTCCTCTCGTTCCTCGGCCCCGCCGCCGCTTCGGTGATGACCGGCTCCTTCGTCGTCGAGAAGATCTTCAACATCCCCGGCATCGGCCAGGAGTTCGTCTACGCCGTACAGAACAAAGACCAGATGGTGATCCTCGGCGTCGTGCTCGTCTTCGCAACGATGCTGATCGTCTTCAACCTCCTGGTCGACCTCGCCTACGCCTGGGTCGACCCGCGGATTGATCTGTCGTGATTCAGATTTGGAACCGCAGATGAACGCGGATAAACGCAGATCAAGACAGCAAGGCATTTTTTTACCACAGAGGCGCGGAGGAAGGCGGTAGGATGAGTCATTGCAATGCAGACCTTTCAGACTGCCTTCGTTTCGTTGCCCTGACTCTTTCACTGTTTTTCTTGGGTTGTTCAGAGGCCAGTATCGAAGTAGATGACCTTGCGCGATTGCCCCAAGCGATATCGAGCCTGCCGGTTGGTATCGTGATCGAACCCGAGCGGTCGGTCGTCGAACCCAAGCACTACGATGGCAATTCTTTAAGAGGGCTGACCGGCTCAAACATCCATACCCGGAACCGAACGCTGACGATTTCGGCGTTGGACTCGGATGTTCAGGTCATTGAGTACGGCGTCTTTGGGTGGTGCGACGACCGGTGGATCGATGTCACAGACCAGCAAAAGCCCTATCCCGCTGAAGGGTTCGCCGAGGTGTTTGAATGCGAGGGCGCGATCCTACGCGTCGGCGAAACCTACACATCAGAACGCTTTGGAAATGTCAGAAACGTACCTCAAGAGGCCCCCGTGTTCTACCGCTGGTACTTCATCGGAGAGACTGAAGGCAAGCGCGTCCGCGGTGAGGTCACTCTAGTTGACCTGCCAATACAAAACTAAAAATACCGCCTTACTCCGCGCCTCTGCGGTAAAAAAATACCTTGCTGATTTGAATCCGTGTTTATCCGTGTGTATCTGTGGTTTCAACAGGCCTCGTTTTGACCCACCCGCCTAGCTTGTCTTCTTTGCTCTTGATCGCGAAGACGACCGTTACCACGCCAATCACGAACAGGCCGATGCTTAGGAGCTGGCCCTGCGTCACGACCGGCAGCTGGCCCTGGTCGATGAACTGGCTGTCGGGTCGGCGGAAGAACTCGTTGACGACACGCATGAGCGCGTAGCTGATGCAGAACGCCCCGCCGATGAGGCCGGCCTTCACCGGCTTGCGGTAGAGCAACAGCAGGACCGTGAACACAATCAGTCCCTCGGTCAGCCCGGCGAAGAGCTGGCTTGGATAGCGCGGCGTCAGCTCTTGGGCGAGGTAAGCGGTCCAGGCCGGGTCGCCCGCCTGGGCCTTCTCAAGCGTCAGCTGCATGAGCTCAGAAAAGGTCTCGGGGAACTCCCGTTGTGACGCGGCGAAGGTTTGCAGGCCCTCGATCTGCTCGCTGGTCCAAGTCACTTCGATCTCTTGGGGGAACTGGACCGCCAGCGGGAAGTCACGCGGGCACGCCCGGCCGAAGAGTTCCCCATTGATGAAGTTCGCGATGCGCCCGCACAGCAGGCCCAACGGCCCGCCGAAGGCCATGAGGTCGAAGAGATGCCGTATCTTGTGCGGGGCGAGCATCTTCTGCCGCCAAGCGAAGAACACGCAGCCCGCAATCCCGCCGAGGATCCCGCCGTGGCTGGCCATCCCGCCCTGGTTGATCTTGAGGACGCCCCACCATGGGAAGCGGTCCGGGGTGAACTCGAGGAACAGCGACGGCTGGTAGAACACGACGTAGCCCAGCCGGCCGCCGAGCACGATCCCGATCGCGATGGTGACGACAAGGTCTGCGGCCTGCGGGGGCTTGAGCGGAGAGGCACCGACAGTAAGGATGCGTTTGATCAGGACGTACCCGATGGCAAACCCGACCAGGTAGGAGAGCCCGTACCAGCGGATACCGCCGTTGAGTAGATCGCCGAAAAACCCGCCGAACTGGATCAGGAACGGGTCGAGGTTGTGTAGCCAGGGGTCGGCGAGCAGAAGCATATTAATAGTTTAAGGCTTCAACCCCGCGGTGTAGCGGGCGACGCAAAGCTACTCCCTGCTACCGGGCGGGTTCTTGGGGTCACCAATCAGCGTGATCACCTGCCCGTTCTCGCGGCCGCCGACGCCGATATCAAGGAAGGTGACTTGCCAGGGCTCGCCCTCGGCGGCGCTCTCACACCGGCTGCGGACTGCGGCGCTGCCGATCGGGCCGCTGATCTCGAAGGTCAGGTCGTATGTGCCGTTGCGGTCGTCGTGCTTGCCGATCACAATCGTGCCGGGGTCCAGCGGCAGGCCAACGTACTGCTTGACCGCGTCGCTGGACTCGAGCTTAGCCATCGTGATCTTGAACGCCTCGCTGGACTTGATCGACGCGAACCCAATAAATAGCCCCGCGACCGACCCGATCAGCGTCAACGCCAACAGGATGGTGATCGGGATCAGGAACTTCTTCCGCTTCGGGAAAAAAGGCAGCTTCTCAGGCTTGGGAGTCGCGTCTTGGTCCATAGCAAAATTGTACGGTGCGGAGTGCCCCGCGTCGCCCTGCAACCGTCTCATATAAGGCGGACCGATAAGCCCGCCAAGACCATCACCGTTCATCATGCTCTAACGCAATGCGACTAGATTTCACACCCAAGCATGCTTGTTCTGCTCACGCTAATAACGGTTTTCATGATCCGCACAGAAAGCTATATCGTCCGTACAACGGTCGCGATCACCCTCGCCACCGCTTGCGTCTTCGCTTACAGCCGTTCGGCGGTGCCCCTCGAATACCTCGGCACGACAGCCTCGCCTTCAGCAGGCGTTGAGATCGTCGCATATGACGCCAGGACACACCGGATCTACGCCACAAGCGGGACCGGCGTCGACATTTACGCGATCCAGAAAAACAGCAACCTAAATCTGATCCATACGATCGACCTCACCAATCTGTTTGGGGCCGATGGTGATGGCAAGCCACGCATCAACTCGGTCTCCTCAGTCGCGATCGACCCGATCAGCCGTGGCTTCGGTGCCGCGGTCGCGATCCCTACCGAGAGCGGGCTGTCCGTGGGCTTGCTTGTGCTCTTCGATGTCGTCACCTCGAAGGTGCTCTGCACGCTGCCCGTCGGGTACCACCCGGACATGGTCGCGTTCAGCCCGAACGGCGATTACCTCCTCGTCGCGAATGAGGGCCAGGCCTCTGAAGACCTCGGCTATCGACGAGACCCCGAGGGATCGGTCAGTGTGATCGATTTAAAGGGTAAGCGGATCAACCAACTCGGCTCGATGACCGTTGCGGACGTCAAGACGATCGGTTTCAGCCCGGGCAATCTAGACAGGCCAGAGGACCTGAAAACACTACGCATCGACCCTGCCAACCGGGAGAACCGCTCAGCAGACCCCGAGCCAGAGTACATCACGTTTGCGGGTGGCCAGGCGTTCGTATCGCTCCAGGAGAACAACGCGGTAGGTGTGCTGGATTTAGCGACCCTGCGATGGTCTCGCGTGATCGATCTGGGCGGGGTGGAGCAGTTGATCGACGCTTCAGATAAGGACGGCATCGCGATCCGGGATGAAGTGTTCGGCCTGCACATGCCCGACGCGATCGCGGCCTTCGAGCACGACGGCAAACACTATTTTGTCACGGCCAATGAGGGCGACCCGCGTAAAGGCGTGGCCGGCGAAGAGATACGGGTCGGCGAGATTGCTCTGGATCGTTTCAGCCCAGAACTCACCCGCCAGCTCAACGCCCGCTACCAGGGGAATTTTCAGGATGATAAGGCGCTCGGCAGGCTCGTCGTCTCGACACTGCCAGGCGACAGCGATACGGATGGAGATGGCAAGATCGATCGGCTGACGATGTACGGCACGCGGAGTTTTTCGATCTTCGAGGCCGACACCGGGCGACGTATTTTCGACTCCGGGAGCGACTTCGCCTTTATCACCGCCGACGCGTTGCCCGACCAGTTCAACGGGCAAGACAACGATTCCATGAATGCCGACAAGCGATCTGCCGAGCGTGGCAGCGAGCCCGAAGGCTTGGCCATCACCGAGATCAACGGCCGGCGCCTATGTGCGATCGGCCTAGAACGCGTCGGCGGCGTCATGCTCTACGACCTCACCGACCCGACCCGACCCGTGTTCCTGCAATACATCCACTCCGCACAAATGCATGGAAGCGCGTCCAGCCGGCCCGAGGGGATGACCTGGATCAAACCCAGCGAAACCAACGGGGGCAAGGCTTTCCTGGTCGTCGCCTATGAGGGTTCGGGGACGATCGATCTATTTGAGCTACAAACAGATTAGCCGTCGCAGAACACCAAACTGACTAAGCTAAACGATCAACCAATCGGCCAAGGAAAGAAAAACATGCTGCCGCGCTGGGTATCGGAGTTCAGAATCCGGTCGATGATTCTTAATCATTCTAAAACAAAAATTTGAATCCTCTTAGAGAAGTTTGCTCCCGCTTTCAGATAGGGAGAACAACGTGCCTAGAGGTGGCCCGTCATTAATCGAAGTCACCCAGCACCATATCGTCGACCGTCTTTCCAGCAGGCATCATCGGGTAGACGTGCTCATGCTTTTCGACCAGGCACTCGAGTACGGCCGGCCCCTCGTGGGCAAGGAACAGCGACATCACTTCCTTGAGGTCTTCTTTCTTCGTGCAGCGGAAGGCCTTGCAGTGCATCGCCTCGACGAGCTTGCAGAAGTCGGGGTTGTGCATCTCGGTGTGGCTGTAGCGCTCTTCGTAGAACAGGTCCTGCCACTGCTTGACCATGCCCTGGAAGTCGTTGTTGAGGAGGATGGTCTTGGCGGGGATGCCGTACTGCGCGGCGGTGGTCATCTCGATCGCGGTCATGGTGAACGAGCCGTCGCCGTCGATGTTGATAACGGGCAGCGGGTCGCGGCCCTGCTTTTCCGCTTCGATGATCTCGCCGAGTTGGCCGCCAATCGACGCGGGGACGCCGTAGCCCATGGTGCCCAGCCCGCCGGAGGTGAACCACCGCTTGGGGTGGGTGTACTGGTAGAACTGTGCGGCCCACATCTGGTGCTGGCCGACGCCGGTGGTGACGATCGCCTCGCCCTGCGTCTGGTTGTAGAGCTCCTCGACGACCGCCTGCGGCTTGAGGTGGAACTCACGCTCATCATCCTTGTAGCGGAACGGAACGTCGGCCTTCCACTTCTTGATGTCAGCGAACCATTCGGTCCGTTCCGCGTGCTCCAGCAGCGGCAGCAGCAGTTCGAGGTTTTTCTTCGCGTCGCCCTCGACGGGGATCGTGACCGGCACGGTCTTGTTGATGTTCTCGGGGGCGATCTCGAAGTGGATGAACCCGCCGGTGCCTGCGGCTTCGGCGGCTCGTGCGGTACGTGCGAACACGGCAGGGTTGCCGGTAATGCGGTCGTCGAAGCGTGCGCCCACGGCGATGATGACATCGGCGTCGCGCATCGCCCAGTTGGCGTAGGCACTGCCGTGCATGCCGAGCATATGCAGCGACTTGTCATCGCGTTCGTCGTAGGCGCCCAGCGCCTGGAGCGTCGTTGTCACGGGGATGTTGGCCTTAGCGGCACACTCGCGGAGCAGGTCGCTCGCGCCGGAGTTCACGCAGCCCTGACCAACGTAGAAGACCGGCTTCTTGGCGTTGTTGATCATCGCAGCGGCGCGTTCGATCTCGGTCGAGGTGCCCAGCTCGCGGATGTGAAAGCCGGGGGTGAACGGCTCATCAAAACACTCGCCTTTTAGGGTCGCCGCGGTCACGTCTTTGGGCAGGTCTACAAACACCGGGCCGGGCCGACCACTTGTCGCAACCATAAACGCGGTGTTGATCGCCCGCGGGATGTCCTCGACGCGCTTCACCAGCGTGTTCCACTTCGTGCACGGCCGGGTGATGCCTGTCATGTCCGCTTCCTGGAAAGCGTCCGAGCCGATGGCACCGGTCGCAACCTGCCCCGCGAAGACGATCATCGGCGTGCCGTCCATGAGCGCGTCCTGCATGCCGGTGACGGTGTTGGTCGCGCCCGGGCCGGAGGTCACAAGAACGATGCCGGGCTTGCCGGTGGTGCGTGCGTAGCCCTCGGCCATGTGGCTAGCGCCCTGCTCGTGCCGCGACAGGATGAACTTGAAGATCCCCGAGTCGTGGATCGCATCGAAGACGGGCAGGATCGCCCCGCCGGGGTAGCCAAACATCGTGTCGACATCGTGCTCCCGCATCATCTCGTGGAAGATCTGCGCGCCGGTCATCCCGGCGTATTTGGTGGTGGGCTTGCCGTGGGTCGGTTTGTCTACAGCGTGTGCGTTGAGGTTGTAGGCGGAGGTGGCGGTCATATGGATCGCTCGTTTCTTTATTTCTGAGTATGGGTTGCTGGCTTTAAGGTGGGATAGGCTTCCAGCCTGTCGTCAGGCCATAGGCCTGAATCGGTATTTATATCGGTTGTTGATTCGTGGCTCCGCCACGACGGCGGGCAAGATGCCCACCCCACCTGATGGTTGTATTGTACAAAAGTTGGCTTGGGGGCCGCGGGTCGTCCGCTCAGCTAACAACGACGCCGGCCACGAACGTGGCTGGGACGAGTGCCGGGATAACGAGGAGGCTATTCATCTGACTGAGTATTATATCGGCCAAACAAGCTTTCGCCAAGACCCTCTCTTGTTAAATCCACCTTGAAGAACGTGTACGAGAAGTACCTTTTGGTGGATAGGCTTCCAGCCTGTCGATAGGGCAAAGCCTTAAATCATTTCTATATTCAGCCTCCGGCCTGACGGCAGGCCGGATCCCTATCCAACCGCATAAGTCAACCGGCTTTTCATACGCGTGCTTAGACACGCGCCAGGTAGAAAAAGAAAAACAACAGCGTAATACACCCACAAAAAGTACAAATGAGTTGTGAGATAGAGAAGTATTTTGTTGCGGGGCGATAAACATCGTAAACCCCTTCATCGACAGCACCCACAACAGATGAATAAACAAAGTAAGTCAAAAAAATGCACATCACGAAAAATATATTCGTTGCCAAAAACAAATAGCCCAATATTGGGTTGTCCTCGAAGATCAATTTTGAAACTTCTTTTTCACTCTTCCTGATCGCAAGAACAACGCTAGGGGAAAGAAGAAGCGTTGTTGCGAGCGCAGTGAGCAATTTTACCTGGTCAAGATACTTGTCAACAGCATCTTTCTTATGCTTCTCAAGCTGATCCTTTTCATCGCACATATTTTCTGCCACAAATAGGGGGTAGCTTGCAGAATGCACTGACCATAACGGGAAGCACATCAACATCACGCAACAAGACTTCTCGCCTAGAACGCTCTTTACGCTTAACGTAGCTCTTAAGAACATCATCAAAGATTGGCTGCATAACTTCCATCACCTCTTCCTCCGGCATAGACTTCAAAGATTCGTGATTAAGATACTTGTCTTTCGTAAACGCACGCATTGCTGTATTAGAAACACGAACGTCGTGCTTAGCTTGAAAATAGTGACGTATCTCTCGCTTGTACTCGTTTAGTGTCATCGTGGTTGCCCCATGAAATCAGAGTGAATCTTGATCAAGAATCGCTGAGCCTGACTGCTTGAAGATTGTACAATAACAATTTATCCGTTTCTTCGATTATCACACCGATGCCAAACCCCAAAGACCCCAAGAAGATCGTCCTCGCCTACTCCGGCGGGCTGGACACCTCCGTCATCCTCCCCTGGCTCAAGCACCGCTACCCCGGCGTCAAGCTCGTCTGCTTCGCGGCCGAGCTAGGCCAAGGCGACGAGCTCAAGGGCGTCGAGAAGAAGGCCTACGCCAGCGGCGCCGACGAGGTCGTCGTCAAGGACCTCCGCAAGGAGTTTGCCGAGCAGTACTGCTTCCCGATGGTCCGCGCCCACGCGACGTATGAGCAGGACTACATGCTCGGCACCTCGATCGCTCGGCCGCTCATCGCGAAGCACCAGGTCATGGTCGCCAGGCAGACCAAGGCCGACGCCGTGGGCCACGGCGCGACCGGCAAGGGCAACGACCAGGTCCGCTTCGAGCTGACCTACAAAGCCCTCGCCCCCAAGCTCAAGATCATCAGCCCCTGGAAAGACCAGACGTTTATCGACGACGGCCTGACCGACCGCGAGACCGCCATCGACTACGCCAAGAAGCACAAGATCCCGATCGATCAGACCAAGAAGAAGATCTACAGCCGCGACCGCAACCTCTGGCATATTTCCCACGAGGGTGACGAGATCGAACACACCGATCAGGAACCAGACTGGAAGCGCTGCCTGGTCATGTCCGTTCCCGTCGAAAAAGCGCCGGCCAAGCCCGAGTACATCACCGTTGATTTTAAGAACGGCAACCCCATCTCCGTCAACGGCAAGAAGCTCGCTGGCCATACCATCATCGAAAAGCTCAACGCCATCGGCGGCAAGCACGCGGTCGGCCAGACCGTCCTCGTCGAGAACCGCCTGGTCGGCATGAAATCCCGCGGCGTCTACGAGACGCCCGGCGGCGAGATCCTCTACCAAGCCCACAAGGCACTCGAACAGATCTGCCTCGAACGCGACCTCTACCACACCAAGCAACAACTCGCGCTCAAGTACGGCGAACTGACCTACTACGGCCAGTGGTTCCACCCGCTACGCGAAGCCCTCCAGGCCTTCATGGACGAGGCCAACAAGGTCGTCACCGGCACCGTCAAGCTCAAGCTCTACAAGGGCACCGCGATGGCAGTCGAGGCAACCTCGCCCAAATCGCTCTACGACGCCGACCTCGCCAGCTTCGCGATGGACGGCTACGACATCGAAGCGGCCCGTGGGTTCATCGACCTGCTTGGCCTGCCGATGCAGGTGCGCGGTGCCCAACAAGGCGTCAATAAATAGCCCAATTTAACGCAGTTGCCTATTTCATTAGCAGATGCTGCCTTGCCGAGATAATTTTTCATCAATTCTTTACCGGAACTGCCTAGTAATCCGTGCTCTATTTGATTACTCTACCGTCCACTGACGACAGAGAAGCGGCTAGCATCTGCGACTCGAACGTTAGTGATCGTCGCCGACAGCAATCACGCCGACGACCGACCGCGAGATGCAGGCCTGCTGAACTGCTGCGGTGGCTGGCAAGAGAGATGAAAAGACTCACAAGCAGAACACGTGTCCCCTTCGCGGTGTCGATGGCACTCATCTGTTGCTATAGCGTCCTGATGGCCGTGGTTCCGCCCTCGGTCGTGGGCCTGCAGCAGCCTGAGCAGGTGGCGGTCGACAGGCCCGACCGCGAAGCATCGGGCGACGTCGTCACGCGGGTTAACACCCGCGAGACCGAGCGCCCGCTGCGGTAAACCGAGCCCGCAGCCCGATACAATTCGCCGATGCCTCACCGAGCGATTCGATCATCGGATCACCGCGATCTGCCGCTGCCTGATCGGCCTTGGGCGATGTCGATGCGCTGGACCGACCTGCTCTTCATGCACTGGCCCATCGAGCCTGACGTGATGCGCGAGGCCGTGCCAGGCGACTTCGACCTGGACCTCTACGACGGCAAGGCGTGGGTCGGCGTCGTGCCCTTCAAGATGCAGTCCACTCGGCCGCGCTTCTGCCCGCCTGTCCCACAAAAGCTGATGAAAATCAGCCCATCGTCCTTCCCCGAACTCAACGTGCGGACCTACGTCACGATCAACCACAAAGTAAACGGCCTGACCAGACAACTGCCCGGGGTGTTCTTCTTCTCACTTGATGCGGCCAGCAAGCTGTCCGTCCGCATGGCCCGGCTCGGCTTCAACCTTCCCTACTTCGACGCGAAGATGCAGGTCCAGCACGAATCGGGCAACAGCGGCTGGGTCCACTACCAATCACAGCGCACCCACTACGGCGCAAACCCGGCGCACTTCGCCGCGTCGTACCGGCCCAAGCCGAAGAAGAGTGTGTATCGGGACGGGGAGGGCGGGGCGCCCGCCCCGCGGCCACCCGGGGAGGATTAGCGGGGCGGGCGGGGGCACGCCCCCCCCCCCACCCACCCCC
>JBCDKD010000069.1:0-23891 GCA_039024275.1 Planctomycetota bacterium
AACCCACAGCTGATGTACGGCGAGGACTTCGCGGAGTCTGCCGAGAACGCGGGGATCAGCTACGAACAACTGCTCACGCGTATCATCAGCCTGGGGCGGCGCTACCGCTTGATTGGGCAGGCGTAGAACCGTGTCGCGGGTTACGCGAAGTGTCGCGTTCAAACCATGACACACGATTCACACGGGACGCTTCGCGTCACCCGCGACACGCCTATGATTTTGCTGTGAAACAGTCACCTTGCTACTCCATCGTCGTCCCTGCCTACAACGAGTCGCAGCAGCTGCCCCGGACGCTGCCAGCGATCCTTGAGGCGATGCGGCAGGTGGACGCGGAGGGCGAGTTGGTCGTCGTCGATAACAATTCGAAAGACGACACCGCGCAGGTCGCCGAGCGGCACGGCGCGAAGGTCGTGTTCGAGCCGGTGAACATGATCGCCAGGGCCCGCAACGCGGGGGCAAAGGCCGCGACCGGCGAATCATTGATCTTTATCGATGCCGACACGACGCCCTCGGCGGAATTGATCAACGCGGCGTTGGGCGAGCTGGCTAAACCCGACTGCGTCGGCGGCGGGGCCCGCATCGAGTTGGACCCGCCGCCGCCCTGGCTGACGCGCCGGTTCGCCGGCTTATGGAACATCGCTTCTCGCTTGCTCGGCTACCCCGCGGGCTGCTTTGTGTATTGCCGCAGGGACGCGTTCGACGAGGTCGAGGGCTTCGGCGAGAACGTTTATGCCAGCGAGGAGATCTGGTTCGCCCGTCGGCTCAAGCGGTGGGGCAGAGCGCAGCCTACCCGGATGAAGATGCGCGTGCTGCCTGTCTCAGTCGTTACTTCGTCGCGCAAGATGGATAACCCGGTGAAGATGTATAGCATGCTGCTGTTGATGTTCGTCTTCCCCTTCGCGGTGAAGTTCAAAGGCCTCTGCGGGTACTGGTATAAGCGGGAAGACACGAAGACTGTCCATACGCCTTAGCGCTTCTAGATTAGCGTCCGCCCGCAAGGGCGGGGTCTGCGTAGTGTGCAGAAGCAACCCCGCCCTTGCGGGAGGGCGCTAATCCCGGCGGTTTCACCTTTCTTTTGAATGCTTGAGCGGCGCATCGGTGTTCAGCGTGATGCGGTAGAGCCCCTTGTTCGCGGTGATGTACAGCGTTTTTTCGTCAGAACCGAAGGTGCAGTTGGTCGTCTGCGGGCCGACCGGGATCGTGGCGACCAGTTCACCGGTGGGTTCAAAGACCCAGACCTTGTTGTGCCCGGTGGCGTAGAGCCGGCCTTGCTTGTCAACGGTCATGCCGTCGCTGCCCCGGCCCTTGCCGTTGTTGAGCCGCGCAAACTTGCGTTTGTTTTTGACCTTGCCCGGCGATTCGATGTCGTAGGCGTAGATCCAGTTCGCCCCGTGGTCCGCGACATAGAGGATGGATTCATCCGGCGACAAGACGATCCCGTTGGGGCGCTCGAGCTCGAGGTCGATGGGCAGGAACGTCTGCGTGACAATGACACCGCCGTCTTTACGTTTGGCGGTCTCGTCGTAGAAGTACACCCCTTCGATGTCGGTCTCCATGCTGTCGCGGTTGCCATAGCGTGGGTCGGTGAAGTAGATGCCGCCGTCTTTGTCGATCGTGAGGTCGTTGGGGCTGTTTAGCCGGACTTGTTTCACGCCGCCGTCGCCATCGGGCACGAAGGCGCGGTCCCAGACGATCTGCTGACCGGCCCCTTCGTCGGCGTACTTCACCAGCGCGCGGGCCCCGTGCGAGCAGCCCCACACCACACGGTCGTACAGCATCAGCCCGTTGGTGTTGCGGGTGTTCTCGAGGATCGTCATCGTCTTGCCGGTCTCGGTGTCGTACGCGATCGCGATCGAGTTCGGGATATCGGTGAACACGACGATGTTCTGGATCGCGACCGGCCCCTCGGTGAAGCCGTAGCCGTCGGCGACCTTCTCGGGGCCAGCGTCTTTGGCTACCAACTCGGCGTGGATCGATTGTGTGATGAGGATGAGCAGAAGGGCGGTGATGTGTTTGAGCATCGGAATCTCCTTAGTTGGCCAGATCATACCTTGCGGTGCAGCGGGCGACGCGGGGCGTCCCGTACCAATCGCGTGGGGTGCCTCGAGCGGGACGCTCCGCGTCGCCTGCTACACCGTGCTTTATAATCTTGCCCATGGGAAAGCTCCGCTTCGGCATCATCAGCACGGGCAATATCGCCAGGCAATTTATCGAGGGGATCAACGGCGGGGCGACACGGAGCACTGTTACCGCCGCTGCATCACGCTCTATTCACAGCGCCAAGGCCTTCGCGGAGACCTACGGCATCCCCACCGCGCATGGCTGCTACGACGACCTGCTGGCCGACCCCGATGTGGACGCGGTCTACAACGCGCTGCCGAACCTATACCACAAAGAATGGACGCTCAGGGCGCTGGCCGCGGGCAAGCACGTGCTGTGCGAGAAGCCGATGGGGATGGATGCGTCGGAGGTCGAGGAGATGTTCGCCGGCGCCAGAGCCGCGGGCCGTATGCTGATCGAGGCGTTCATGTACCGCACGCACCCGCAGACCCGGGCGGTGCTTGCGAAGGTCCACGGGGGCGCGATCGGTGAGATCAAACTGGTCCGTACGACCTTCTGCTACCGCACGCAGAAGATCGATGGCAATACACGCTTCGACCGATCCCTTGGCGGCGGCGCGATCATGGATATCGGCTGCTACTGCGTCGACCTCGCCCGGCAGATCACCGGCGAGGACCCGACGACCATTCAAGCGGTGGGCCGTCTGCACGACTCAACCGATGGGTGCAAGGTCGATGTCTCCGCATCGGGCGTACTGGCGTATCCGTCCGGCATCCTTTCGACGTTTACCTGCGCGATGGACACCCAGGCCAGCAACCTCGCGCAGGTCTGCGGGACCGACGGCTACATCGAGGTGCCGATCCCCTGGAAACCGAATACCGGCAGCGCGACGTGGACCCTGCGCACCATGACCAGGCCGAGGCAGGACGGTGTGCCGGACGAAGTAGGCGAGCAGTTGCAGACCTTCTCCGATGCAACCGATAAGCCTTTGTACGCACTGGAGGCGGACGCGTTCGCAGGGGCGGTGCTCGACGGTGCAAAGCCCTTTGTGTCGGCCGAGGAATCGATCGGCAACGCGAAGGTGATCGATGAGCTGCGTCGTCAGGTGGGTGTGCGGTGGTGAGCTTTTCGCATTTCCGCCATAATGCCGGCTTCACGCCCTGGAGACCGAGTCGATGAAAGTTGCACTGGCTGCGGACCACGCGGGTCTGCCTTTGAAAGCCGAGATCGCGGAGTTGGTGAAGTCCCTTGGGCACGAGGTCCTGGACCTGGGCGCGCACCAGTACGACAAGGACGACGACTACCCGGATTTCGCAAGGTATATCGGCCAGGCGATCCAGCACGGGCAGGCCGAGCGCGGTGTGCTGCTGTGTGGTTCGGGCGTGGGCGCGTCTATCGCGGCGACGAAGATGAAGGGCGTACGGGCCGCGGTGTGTCACGACGCGTACTCTGCCGCACAAGGCGTCGAGCACGACGATATGAACGTGATGTGCCTGGGCTCGCGGATCATCGGCGGGGCGGTCGCGGACGTGCTGGTCCGCGCGTTCTTGGCCGCCAAGTTCTCAAAAGAAGAGCGGCACCAGCGCCGGCTCGACAAGGTCATGGGCATCGAAGCGGCGAACTAAGAACGGCGTAGCGGGTGACGCGGGGCGTCCCGTTACACGCTATCACTCACGACTCGCACGGGACGCTCCGCGTCACCCACCACGCCGTACTAGACGCAACTAGGGCAACATGCATGATGATACTTCATCGCACCGGATGTGAATCCGGTGCCCGATTCAATCACGACACACCGGCCCCCGCATTCACATGCGGGGCTGGAGAAAATCTCCGCCAAATGCTCTAAGCGTCATACCAACGGCGTCCCCGCCGGGGCACCTTCGAGCATCGCGCGGCGTTGCGCCGTCGTGTGCGGGTCTTCGATTCCGGGGAACGTGATATCCGCTTCTGGGCAGTGCTTAAGCACGTGCTCGAATAGGAAGCGGTTCACCGTCTTGCGGTGGCTCATCTGAAGCAGGTGGTTCGAACCATCCACCAGTTCAACGTTCGGCGTACCCTCGCCTGGGGCTTTGATCACCCAGTCTCGCCTGGCGTGGATCTGATAGACCGGCGGGTAGTCGCTCGGCGGCTTGAAACCCGGCCAACCCACCGCGGCGCCGCCCGCCCACTTAGCGACCCCCGCATCGACTTCCTTACCCGCCTGGATCAGCCGGCGTTTGTCGTCGTCGTCCAGCCCATCACGCATGGCAAAGACCAGATTCAATAGCGAAAGCGCCTTGTTGATTGAGCCCGTCGGAACCGCCCGGCTAAGCAACTCGGCGAACTGCATCAGCCCCGTGACCCGGTCCGATTCGCGTGTGGTCGAGACCAGCAGGACCGCACGCGGCTTGGGGTCGAGGTACATCGCCATCTCCTGGGCGAGCATCCCCCCGAACGAAAGCCCGCCGATGAAAAGCGGGCGCTTGTCGTTGGGCTTGCTGAGTTGCTTAGCCCAACGCTGGGCGTAGGCCGCGACGGACTCCCCGTGCTCGTGCGGGATGAACGAAGGCGTTTCGAGCCGATCACCAAAGGCTTTTCGCTGGTGGTCGAAGACCGCGGGCGTCGCCCCAAGCCCGGGCAGAAGAATCAGTCGGCCGGGGAGGGTCAGTTCACGCATTGCAGTAGTGTAATACGAACACGCACAAGAAAAACCCCGCCTAAACAACGGGGCGCTTGATCTTGCCTGGGTTGTCTGGAACTTACTCGGCCGGCTCGGGCTCGGGCTTCGGCTCGGGCTTGTTCTCAACCACATCGAACGAGTGCATCTTCATCTTGAAGATCAGCGTCGCGTACGGCGGGATGTTCGGCGGGCTGCCCATCTCACGGTAGCCGAGGTTGTACGGGATCACCGTCTCGAAGGTCGCGCCGGGGTTCATCAGCTTGAGGATCTCGCCCCAGCCCTCGATGACGTCCTCTGACGAGAAGGGCACGGTCTGCGGGCTATCGAAGGTCGTCTGCAAGACCTCGCCTGCCTCACCCTCTTCCAGCAGCCGGAGCTCGTAATCCATGGTCGCGACATCGTTGTAGTCGGGGCTGTCACCCTTGCCTTCTTCGATCACGCGGTAGGCGATGCCCGACTTGGTCTTCTTCCAGCCGTCCTCGGCCTTGAGCGAGTCGATGTAGTCCGTGCCGGCCTTGATCGCCTCCTGCTTCTGCTTCTCCATCATGTAGGCCTGGAACGCACCGAGTGTCTCCTGCACCTGCTCCGTGCTGAGCTTGGTCTTGACGGGCTTGGGCTCTTCGCCTTCCGCGGCGGGCTCGGGCTTGGCCATCGCTTCATCGATACCGGCTAAGTAGCTATCTGCCTTGAGGTCGATCTCGGCCTCCCGGTAGCTGTTGCCGATCAGGTAGCCGATGCGTTTGCCGTTGTCGTCCTCCTTGATCGCGCCGCCGATACCCTTTACAAACGCGTCCATGTCGACTTCTTCGGTGCGTTGATCGAGGAACCGGCGGGCTAGCTCGTAGCCCTGGGTGTAGCCCAGCGCGTAGTCGTTGTTTTCCTCTTTGAGGGCGGCGGCGACGCCCTTCATAAAGGCTTCGAGGTTCACATCCTCGGCCTGCTGCTCCAGGACCCGTCGGTCCAGGTCGAAGCCCTGCGAGTAGCCCAGCGCGTAGTCCTCATCCTCTTCGGTCAGGCCCTTGCGGATGCCTTCGGCGTAGGTCTCGGTGTTGAGGTCGGGCTGGGAGACGGGGATCTGCTGGCCGTCGCTTCGGCCGATGGCGTAGCTGACCCGGTCGAACATCGAGGCGAAGCCGTCTGGGTCGGGGTAAGCCCCTTCGTCATCGAGCAGGAAGTGCTTGTCATCTCCTGAGTGCACCGTGGTCGGCGGGTGGTCGTGCTTCTCGCCGACCTGCCCAAGTGCCTCGGCGACGGCGGCTTCGAGGTCCGCCTGCTGCTGTGCCTCGTCGTCTTGAGCGTGGACTAGGCTGAGGGTGCCGGCGGTCATGGCCGAGGCGGCGAGCAACAGGCCCGTGAGGGTCTTGCGGGTCATAGCGGACTCCAATAGTAGATCAGGGTGTCAGGGTGGTCGCCGTTTTAGCGCACGGCGGGGCGTTAAAGACGGAAGAGTATACCGAGATAGTACGCGCCGAGGCCGCTTGCGGTTCCGCGAACCCGCAGAGGATTCTAAAACCCATACAATCCGCTGGTCTGAAGATCCTCTAAGGAGTGCTTGAATGCCGGTTCTAACCATCCTCTTCGGCGTCGGCCTGATGGCCGTGGGCATCGGCACCTATATCGGCGCAGGCGAAGGCGCGAGCATCGGCGCATTCCTGCTGCAACTGATCCTTGGGCTGCTGGCGGTCGGCCTGGGCGTCGGCTCGATGGTCAAGAAAGAGATGCGGATGCACCTGATGCATGGGGCGGTCATCCTCGCCGCGATGGGTGTCATCGTGCCCACGATCAAGTTTGGGATGTATCTCTTCGACCTGCCGACCGACGAGCAGATGAAGCTGCTGCGGGTCGTACTTACCGTCGCATTGAGCGGTGCCTATGTTTACGCCGCGGTGAAATCCTTCCGGAAAGCCCGTGCAAACCGCGTGACCGGCAGTCCCCCGCCGGCAAAGCAGCCCGAGACCAAGCCCGATCCCGCACCGGCCGACTAATCGTGGCATAATGTAACCGCAAGGCACACCACGCCGTACCGATATTTGAACGGAGAAAGACCGTTGCCGTTTTATGAACCCACGCACTGCCGGCTCGATGCGTTCACCGCGTTGCGCGATGAATTGGCCGACCTCGAGACGACCGACGGGCTGGTCCGCGCTGCGGTGGCTGTCGCGATGCACGAGCTCGATCAGGACGAGGCGGACCCGCTGCGCGTGATGACGCTGCTGGACGACCTCGCCGACCAGGTCCGGGCCCGCGTGGTCGGGCATGCCCCGCGTGCGCTCCTGGCCCACGCCCACCACGTGCTTTTCGAGGAGGCACGCTTCCGCGGCAACCTCGGCGACTACGACGACCCGGCCAACAGCTACCTGCCGCGTGTGCTCAAGACACGCCTGGGCCTGCCGATCCTGCTGACACTCGTCTACAAGGCGGTGCTTGAGCGGTTGGGTATCCCAACCGTCGGTATCAACGCGCCGGGGCACTTCCTCGCTGGCGTGCCCGCCGTGGTCGTCGGATCGGTCGTCAGCCAGCGCGACGACCTTGCGCTGATCGACCCGTTCTGCGGCGGAGCGCTGCTCTCACGTGATGAAGCAATCCATCGCATCGCCAAGACCGCGGATGGCGACTTGCTGCTCGATGAAACCTCGGACCTCCTGCCGGTCGCGACGCACAAGCAGTGGCTCATCCGCATCCTGAACAACCTCTACATGGGCTTCGACCGCCGTGGCCAGATTGATGACAGCCGGGCCATGTCGGAGATGATCTGGCTGGTCGAGCAGGAAGGCTAACCTGCGGCGACCCTACGAACCGGTCTTTGATTCAACGGCACGCATGGACTACGAGATCAACATCACGCCAGGCATGCCGCCTAGCAAACGACACGCGTTTGAAGACAAGTTCGATGTGTTCCTTGAGCGTTATGGCGGCGAAGTCACCGGCGGAGGCGGGATGCTCGATGGCTCCGCGAGCGATTTGACGTTTGAAGTGGAGTCAGACCTGCCGATCGAGGTGCTGCAGGCCTACCTTGAGGCTTCTTCGCTTTCCGGCCGAATCACCGTGGTCGCTCTGGAAAAAGGCGAGGAAGTGCTTCAGTTCGAGACTACTTCAAAGCCTTGGTGGAAGTTTTGGTGAGGCCGCTGACTGCCGGTGCAGGCCCTAAGAGACGGTCCGAACTCTGATAAAAAAAGCCCGCGGGACTGGGGTTACGTCTCCGCGAGCCTGAGGGGGTGGGCGATTTTTAGTGGGTCTCTGGGATAACCCATTATTAAGGAATACTATTCCTCGGGAACATGATTTCTACCCGTATGGTTAAAATTTTTCACTCCCATGGAGGCTCCCATGCATATACAACGTGTCGCGCTCGTCGGCCACTGCGGCTTTGATTCCGGCTCGCTGTCCCGGTTTGCCGGGGATGTTGCACCCGGGGCTGAGGTCGTCCGGGTCAACGATCAGGAGTCGCTGGACATGGTTGTTGACGCCCAGACGCTGCTGCTGGTCAACCGTGTGCTCGACGGGCGATTTTACGTCGGTGGCTCAGGGATTGACCTGATCCAAGCCGTCGCTGGCCGCGACAACGCTGGCCCGACGATGCTGATCAGCAACTACGAGGACGCCCAGGCGCAGGCCGAGTCTGCAGGCGCACTGCCGGGCTTTGGGAAATCTGCGATTGAGGATCGGGCCACGCGTCAACGCATCACCGATGCGATTGCCTCGTATCAAGCAAGCGAGGCATCGTAAAGAAGCCGCATTCAAGCGGCTCCTTTGTGGCTTCTGAACGGTTGATCTCACGACTGATACGCATCCCATTTCATTCTCGCGCGTCGCGCCGAGGCGCAGCCGCCGCGTCATACGCGGGCGGACGATCAACAGGGCCCCTCCGCCCGGGCGTGGCCCGGCGGCTACCCATCTGATCAACGCCTCAGTATGTTCTGGGATGCGTATGAATCACGGGTTGTGATTCGGCCCGTCTTTGCTGAAGTGGTCTCTGAAGACGGTTTCCTGATCGATCCACCCTTGAGCGTTGTTTTTCCCGTGGTGAACGCGCATGTTGGTGATGGTCTCATTCCGGTCCGTATAGAACTGGGCGGACGCGTCGAGGTAGCTCACGTAGAAGCCGTTTCCGTGGTGCTGGTCGATCCCGTCGCCGGTTTCCGGGCTGTAGTGGGTGCTGTAGGTGAAGACGTCGGCGTAGACCGCGCTGTCGGAATTAAAGGCCGGGTCTTCCATATCCTGGAGATCACGCCGCTGGTGATAGCTCTGCCCCATCCAACGCTTGCCTTGGGCCCAAGGATTGCCACGGAAACCCTGCTCGGCGTCATTTGCCGTGTAGGTCGTGCTGGTATTGACAGGGCACCACGCGATCATCGTAGTGACGTAATCGTGGTAGTAGAGGAAGCCTGTACCCGTCCAGCCATCAGCAACATTGTTTTCCTCGCCACCCCAGTCCGGGCCACGGCCAAAGGACCGGCTGAAGACCGTGTAGGCATCCCAACGCGCGTGCTTCGTGAAGAGCCCCTCGTAGTCTTGCGCGTGGCTGATCTGGGCCTTCACCAACTGCGCGGTATGGCTCATACACTGCGTATTCGCGGCCGCTTGTCGTGCACTGGCTAATACGGGCAGCAGAATCGCGATGAGCAGCGCGATGATTGAAATCGCAACCAGGATTTCAACCAGGGTAAAAGCACGTCTAGTTCGCATGTTGTGTCCTTCAAGTTGGCAGGATACATCGCTAAGTATTTAAACGAGCACCTTTGTTTATGCCATATTAGATACTTTTCCCGCCAATATCTAGCCTGATACGCGACAATCGCGCTGCGATATGCGGCCACCCGCCTTGAGAATGCAAACACCCTCGATCACTCGAGGGCTATCGATGCGTTTTGATTGCTGCGGTCGAGATCAGCCTTGCCAGCCCGGCCAGTGCTCATCGTTGCGGATGTAGCTGCCCGTATCGACCGGGTCGAAGAACACGGCCAACAGCGGGTGTTCAACGGGTTCTTCCTGATCTGAGACGGCTGCCAGGCTTTCCTCGGCGGCGTAGGTGTTGCCGTTGGAGCGGTGTACCAGGACGTGATACCAAGGCTGGTCTTTGCCCGGCTGCGTTTGGTTGGCTTCGTACCACGAATCTTCGGCCTGGCAGGCCATGTCGAAATCAACGATCACGCCGCGGTAGCCGTAGCGCTTGTGTTCGACGACCTGGCCGATATGGAATTTGGGCAGTTCTCCCGGGAAGTAATCCGGGATGTCGATCGGGCTGTGCTGGCTCATGGCGGTCTCCAAACAATGGTGTCGCGGCCAAGCGTCTCTACTTAACTATACGCACTAGTAAGGACGTAGATTCCACAATGTCAATTAATACTTACATTTTGTAATTTTTGGCGTATCTTCAAACCAATGCAACACTTGCATGCCTTGGGAGGGCCCGCTTTGGAGGCGATATTGAACTATCGGGTATCCGCTCAGATCAGGACACAATCGGCCCTGATCGGCAGGGAATTTGGTTCAGAAGGATTTGGTGGGCTGCGTCATGGGTCGGTCGGCAGCGTCTCGCCGTATTCGTGCTCGTCGGCGTAGGGCACTCTGGCTTCGCTCCGGCTGGGCGGGGGGTCGTACACCTTGTTGCCTAGCTCGTCGTCGCCGGGGATCGTCCGCACGATCGGGCCGGACGTGCCAACCCCCGTATTCACGCTCTGGCTGTTGCGGGCGACCGCGCCGCGGGCGTCTTCCTTGCTGGTAAGGTCCACGATGCCGAGCTTCAGCGCAACGCGCGGGTCGAAACGTACCTTGCCCGTCTCGGTCACGTAGGCGAAGCTGTCGTCCCGCGACACCCGCGCCAGGCCGCGGAAGAACGGCTGGGCCTCTTTGAACTGCGGAACCAGCCCGCCCCTGGCTGTGCGGTTGATGTAGCCCCACCGGCCATCGTGTTTGACCATCGCGTAGACGCTCGCCGTCGACAGATCCCTGCCGAGGCGGCTGCCTTCATCCCGGGCGTTCTCCTCGAAGTCGCCGGAGTGCACCGCGTCGTCGTAGTCATCCACCGCCTCAAACTGTGGCCGGATCGCCCACCGCCCGGCCTCGGTGATGAAGCCCCAGCCGCCGTCGACTTTCACCGCCGCCATCCCAAAGTGGAAATCGCGGGCGTCTTCGTAGATCGGATCGATCCCGAACCGGAACGCCTTGTTGATGTAGCCCCATCGCAGCTTCCCGCCGGCCTGGCCCTGCACCTTGGCGTAGCCCTCGTGGAAGTCGCCGAGCTGCTTGACTTTGCCGGATTTGTCCTGCCACACGACCTTGCCGGTCTTGTTGATGTACCCCCACTTGCCGTTGCCGAACTGCACCGCCGCGTAGCCGTCGTGGAACGAACGGACGCGCTTGTATTGGAGCGGGATCGTGATCTTGCCGGCCCGGTTGACGAACCCGGCCTTGCCGTCCCGGATTACGCCCGCGAAACCGTCCTGCATCCGCAGCACACCGTCGTACTGCATGGGCACGATGAGCTTGCGTCTCTTGTCGATCATCCCCCACTTGCCGTTGTTCATGACGACCGCGGTGCCCTCGTTAAAACGGTCGGCGTACTCGTAGGACGCGATGATGAAGAACTCGTTGGGATCGTTGTCGTTCGCCGGGTCGCCACGCAAAAACCCTGTCTTGCCGTCGCGGACGTACCGGGCAAAGCCCTCGAAGCTGTAGTCGGTCCACTCGAACCGCGGGAAGACGACGACCTGCCCGTCCTGGTTCATCAGGCCCCAGTTGTTGTTGAGCTGGATGGGGAACAGTGCATCATCCGCCGCGGCGTCAACCCATTCGACCTGGTCGGTCTTCTGGCCCTTGCCGTTGAATACCCAGTCGTGGCGGGGGTTGTCATCGTCCTGGGCGGCGGTGGACAGGGCGGCAAGTGACAGGACGCAGGCGGAGAGGGCGGCGGTCAGGCGGCGGGAGGTCATGCGGGTCCCCGTGATGGTTCGCGTGGCAAGAAGGGATACGTCCTGATCGAGTGTATCTCTACAAAACATCAAACTCTAGTGTTGTATTTCATGTTCTTGACAAAACATGCGATAGAGTGCAGGGATGAGCGGTGCAGTCAACAAGACGACACAGGTGGCACCGGGGGTCGACCTCCCGGATACCGCGTTGTCGTTCACCTTCAGCCGGTCCTCCGGCCCGGGCGGGCAGAACGTCAACAAGGTCAATTCGAAAGCCACGCTGACCGTATCACTGGATCATTTGCGGGAAGCGGTCCCACCATACGCCATGCGTCGCGTAGAGAGGCTGGCGTCGCGGTACCTGACCCAAGAGGGCCTGCAGATCAGCGCGAGCGAGAGCCGGAGCCAACTCACCAACCGTCGGGTGTGCCTGCAGCGTCTACGCGAGGTGCTGGTCGAGTCGATGCGTCGGCCAAGAGTACGGAAGAAGACCAAGCCCTCGGCCCGAGCGGTGCAGCGACGCATCGACGCGAAGAAGCACCGCTCGCGGATCAAAGCGCGTCGCAGCGGGAAGGACATCTAAGCACGGTGTAGCGGGAGGCGTGAGCGTCCCGCGCAGGCGGTTCTGCGTTCGTCACACTGTTGCTCGATCGAACCACGGGACGCTTCGCGCCTCCCGCTACACCGTACTGATCTCTCAACCGTCATCCAGATTCTCACCACTTTCCGTCTCTTGCGGGTTCAGCAGGTCGCCGCAGAACTTGCAATAGACCGCGTCGATCTCGTGCCCGTCGCGAGAGCAACTCGGGCAGTGCTGCGTGGTGGCCTTCTTGGCATGGCGCTGGGTTTCAACGGTCAGCTGGGCGGAAAGGATGCCTGCTGGCACAATGATCATGCTGTAGCCGATCAGCATCATGACTGCGGAGAGGAACTTGCCAAGCGTCGTCATGGGCGTGATGTCGCCGTAGCCGACGGTCGTCATCGTGACGATCGCCCAGTACATCGCCTGTGGCAGCGAAGAGAATTCCGGGTTACCCGCGTTGTACTCGACAATATGCATCAGCGCGGCCATGATCGTGACCACGATAAGCACCGTGCTGAGGAATACGGCGATCTTGTGCCTCGATGCATAAAAAGCCTGTCTGAGCGCATCGGCTTCGCCAAGCAGCCTTACAAGCTTAAACACCCGGAAGATGCGCAGCAGCCGGAGCATCCGGATCACCATCAACTCGTGCGCATTGGGGATGAAAAGCCCGAGATAGGTCGGCAGGATCGAGAGCAGGTCGACGATGCCGTAGAAGCTGAAGACGTAGCGCCAGGGCTTGCGGACACAGATGATGCGTAGCGCGTACTCGATCGTGAAGAGGATGGTGAAAAACCATTCCAGCACAAGGAAAAGCGTGTCTGCCCAGGCCGGCATCGTCTGGACCGAGTCAAGCACAACAACGGTGACGCTGGACAGGATCGCGACGATCAGCACGATATCGAAAAGCCGGCCTTGTTTGGTGTCGGCTTCAAAGATGACCTCGTGCAGCCTGGCCCACCAGGGAGCGTAGATCGGTTTATTTCGATCGGACTTAGACATCTTTAAAGGCTATCAGGCGGGCGTGCTTGGTGTTGTTGATTCGATTCGGTAAGCGCAGGGTTTATTTTCCTTAAAAGGATGATACGTTCTGTCGGCTTATTCGCATACGGCCTTGTATTTTGCTACGATCTAATCCGCACGGCTGATAAGAAAAACAGTCTTTTTCCCATCTGATAGAGATACTCCCATGCCCAACCTTGCCAGTATTTTAAAGGAAGAGATCGCACGCCTGGCGCGGAAAGAAATCCGTGCCCAGGTCGGTAAAACGCAGAAGCAGGTTGCCGATCAGCGCCGCGAGATCGCCGAGCTTAAGCGGGTGAACACCGACCTGAACCGTCGGGTGAACTTTCTGGAGAAGCGCGAGAAGCAGCGGCTCGAGCAGCCTGCCGAGCCGAAGGTCATCATCCAGAAAGCCGATGGTACGACCGAGGCCGAATCCACCGCGCGGTTCAGCCCGAAATGGCTGGCCACGCATCGGGCCAAGCTCGACCTTTCCGCCGCGGATTACGCCAAACTCGTGGGCTGCTCGCCGCTGAGCATCTACAAGTGGGAGAAGGGCGAGTCGGCCCCCCGCGCCAAGCAGCGCGATGCGCTCGCGTCGATCCGTGGTATCGGCAAGCGCGAGGCGCTGCGGCGGATCGAACTGATGGGTTGACCATCGCTACCGACCACCCGGCTCTTATGAAGGCGTTCCAATGCAACTGATGACGCGCTGCTTCCTCCTAGAACATGTACGGGAAGGGTGAAATAGCCGGCGGCCTACGGACGCCGGACGCGAGAACACGGGTGCTGTTCAGACAAGCAACCGCTTGCGTGTCCGGGGCCCGTAGGCCCCCGGCTGTGGTGCGTACGTCTCGTACACGTTCTAAGCCGCTGCTTAAACGGCGTGGCGTTGTTGCAAGGTGCTATCCTCGACGATCCAACGCGGTCGCAAGCACATCGGGTGCGCCCGGCATCGAGACCGCCCAAGGCGCTCCCAATGTCTATGCGGGCGTGTTCTGGCTGCTGCCCGCTCTCCGGCGCCATGCCCTGGAGTCATGCAGCGCCAGCCTCGGCTGCGGCCGTTTGCCCCGATCGTACCGAACCCGGCGCTGATCGACGGGCCGACTTCGGCGGTATTGCGGTGTTTGTTTAGCTTGTTTATCCGTCTCGCCTCTGCTGCGCAATCGTTACAGGTCGGTTGTCTTTGGTAGAACTTGCCCGCTGCTCGCTTTACGGGCTTGTTCCTTGCCGGGCAGAATCGGATGGTTCATGCTGACCCGTAACCGGAGGCAAAAGGACGCGTTATGCAAACCCGCCTACCGGCCCTGCGCCCCGGCTTTACGCTCATGGAAATCCTCATCGTCGTGGTGATCCTCGGCATCCTCGCCGCCGTGGTCATCCCCAGCTTCGCCAGCGCAACCGAAGACACACGCAAGGCCGCTTTTGCACAGGACATCCGCGCGTTTGAAACCGGGATCCTCCGCTATGAAATAGACTTCGGTGAGTTCCCGCCCGATGGCGGCTCCGGCACCGTGCCTTCGGGGCTGGAAGACTACGTGAACGTCCCCAAGTGGCAGAGCGGCTCGCCGATCGGTGGCGTCTGGGACAACGAGACGGACGACGTGCTGACCGCCGGCATGGGCGTGCATTTTGATGGCACCGGCCAGACCCGCGACGCGAGCTACATGGCCGACATCGACCTGATGATCGACGATGGCGAGGTCACGACCGGGTCGTTCCGGAACTTCGGCGACCGGTACTACCGCGTGATCGTGCCGTAGCCGGCTTGGTGGGCCGGGGCGGCCTGCTCTGGCTCGGCGCCGAGTTCTGGCTGGCCTGCATGCGTTCCCGGCGGGCCCGGCTGCGCGCCTTACGCGCCAGCGCTTTCTTGTGCGTGGCGTACCACGCGATGAAAACGGCAGCCAGCAGGCCCACACCCAGCAGGCTGAGGATGATGACCAGCGCGGCCGAGTTGCCGGGGTTCTCCGTGGTCGCCGTGGTGTTTTCAGATTCGCTCAGAGCAGCTTCAATCTCCGCGTCTTCTTGGGCAGAAATGGGCCCGGGTTGAACGGGGGTGGGCTGCAGCGGTTCGGCTGGTCCCGCTGTTTCAGCCTCGGCCTGCTCGGCCGGTGTTTCGTTTGGCGTCGGCACGGGTGCCGGCGGCTTATCGGGCATGGCCGACATGCTTACGCCAGATGCAAGCGCGAGCGTACGCATCTCGTTGTCGATCACGTATGTCAGCCCGCTGAAGTTCTCGACGGTGAAGACGCTCACGAGGCCAACACCTTCCTTGCCGATCACGCCATGGGTGTGGTAGCGGATCGGTTCGGCCCCTGTCTCGTGCGGGATCTTGCCGGTGAAGTCGAACCGATCGTCTTCGAGCCGGATCAGCCGGGCGTGGTTGCTGCCGTACTGATCGATAAACTGAGGGGTATCGATTGCTTCGGTCAGTGGCCGCTGTTGGAACGATTTGACGAGTGCGTAGACGAGTTTGAGCTTGCCGTATTCATCGGGCTTTGCCTCGGGCCGGTACTCATCGGGCAGGGATGCGTACGGCTTGAACTGTACGAGCATGTAGGGGAACGTGAGGGTATCGGTCTCGTTGAACGCATAGCCCGCGATGAAGCCTCTGCCGGTCAGGTGGCTGACCTGTGCGTTGGTCTTCGCGAGCAAGGCCGGGCTCATCGCGACCCAGCTGTCCGGGCTGTTCATCGACAACTGGTATCGTTCGTCCTGCCAGGTCTCCGCGTGGAGTGCCTGTGTGCAGAGCAGCAGCGTGGTGAACCAAGCGAGTACCCGGATGCCTCGATAACTTGTCATGACCGACCCTCGGAACCGATGGTTATTTTGAAATGAAACGTCTCCGTGCATTTATACACTAACGGCAGCGGGCATTCCTGCAAAGCATGCCGATCAAAAAACGGTAGTGGGTCAGTTTGAATTAGATCATCTGGTGGGGTGGGCTTCCAGCCCGCCGTCAGGCCGTAGGCCTGAGAAACGCGATGGATTCACGGCTTCGCCGTGACGACGGGCAAGATGCCCACCCCACCTTTCAGGCTGACCCACTACCCCAAAAAAAAACCCCACGAAGATCGCGGGGTGCTTGTTGCTTTCGCCATGTGTTTGTTGGTCAGGCGTTACCAAGCGGCGGGGCGCTGTCGCCGCTACCGGCTTGTTGGGCGGCCTGCTGCTTGCGCATCTCGTAGTTCTGCTGGACGATCTGGTCGGCCCAGCAGTAGGTCGCGACCTCCATGATGACGGGATACTTCTCAAACGCCGCGTGGTACGCGTCGATCTCGGGGCCCTCGGATTTGTCCTGGGTCTCGGCGACGAACTTGGCCTGGATCAGTTGCACGGCTTCCTGGAGCTGCATCGGGGTGTTCCTTTTGCTTGGGTTTTAGGGTTTCGCCGCGTGACAGCCGCCAGCGGATCAGGCATGATAACGGGCCGGGCCCCCTTCCGCAGTTGATCGCGTATGATCGACGTGTGCCTGTGAGAACCAAGGAGCTTGGCGATGCCGCTGCTGCAAACCATCAAACAACAAGTGATCGAGGCGATGAAGGCGAAGGACACGGTCGCCAAGGACGTGCTCCGCGTTGCGCAGGGCGACATCGAGATGCACCACACGCGTACGGGTGAGCACATGACCGACGACCAAGCCCAGAAGGTCGTCCGCAAACTCATTAAGTCGAACGAGGAGACCCTCGAGCACGCCTCGGACGACACCGCGATTGAGAAACTCAGGAAAGAGATCGCCATCCTCGAGGCGCTTCTGCCACGTACTTTGGGTGTGGATGAAATCGTTGCCGCTCTGGCCGAAGTGTCTGACAGTATCAAGGCCGCGGGTAATGACGGCCAGGCGACCGGTGTCGCGATGAAACACCTCAAGCCGCAGGGCCTGGCGGTAGAGGGCAAGGACGTCTCCGCGGCGGTCAGCCAGATCCGCTCGGCTTAGTTGGCTTGAGACACAGCACGCTCGGACTCGCGTGAACAACTGATCGGAGGCAAACCATGATGGAGATGATGTTCCTCTCGGTCCTGCTGCTGGGCGGCAGCGGGCAGACCGGGGACCTGCTGGACCTGACCCCTACGAACAGCTACTGGGAGATGCGTGACCAGCGGATCGTGGACATGGAAACGATGTCCGCCGTGCTCGTGGACGACGACGCGACCGCGGCGGACAGGCTGATGGCGATCCGTGCCCTGGGGGAAATCAGCACGGCGGAGGATGCGGGCCCCGCAGACAGTGCTCAAGCGCTCAAGACCCTCAAGCCGTTGGTCGGGTCGGAACAGCCCTTCGTGGATCGCTACGCCAGGCGGTCGATCGCTTGGATCGAGGGCAGAGAACCCGAGCCTTACCCGCCGTTGCCCGGCGCGGTCTACGACCAGGACCTGGCGCTGCTGCCGGATGACATGTCCGTGGTCGGGCAGATCAAGATGCGGAACAACGTCGGCCCGGTTCATCTCGCCGAGCTGATCCCGGATATCAAGGTCGATGGCGAGTCGGTCCGTGATCAGATGATGCAGGAGTTTTTGCCCGGTATCCTGCAGGGCGTCGAGTTGATCGGCAACGCACGCGTCGACCTCGTCACGGTCGGGGTGAGGCTGACCAGCGAAGAGGAGTTCTACTTCGCCATCATCGCACGCGGCCAGTACGACCGGGTTGCCGCTCAGATCGCCCTCGAAGAAGAGATCGGCGACGACGCCGAAGCCAGCTTCTACAGCGTAGGTGAAGTCGAGGTGGTCGCGGTCCAGAGCTACGACCCTGTCGCGTTCCTCATGCCGTCGGACGAGTTGTTCATCCTGCTGTTCGCGGAGGACCGCGACACCAAGCTGCCGGTGGGTTTGTTCGCCGAGAAGCTCCAGCAGGCCGATCGCAAGCCCTCGTTTAACCAAACGCTGTCCAAGCAGATCGAGGCGATCGATCGCAAGGCGTCCGACATCTGGGTGGCCCTGGAGGTCACGCCGGTGTTTATGCAGGAGCGCGAGCCGCGTGCGTTCTTCGGCCCGTTTGATGCCGCCCGTGCCTACGCGGAGGTTGATAGCGAGGGCGTCTTGGATGTGAAATGGGTTGGTGAAGGGAGAGACGCGGGCCAGGTCAAGAAGCAGGTGGCGTTCTTCGAAGAGCAGGTCAAAGAAGGCATCGAGGAGATCACCCGCGAGCAGCAGCGGATGCCCGCGCCGATGCAGGCGATGATGGACCCGGTGCTCGGGATGATGAAGTCCATGAACTTCAAGGCCGACGGCAAGACCATGACCGGCGGGATGAAGGTCGACTCCGGTATCGGTATCACGATGCCGCTGATGATGGGGGTCAGCATGGGTCCCCGGCACGAGGCAGAGCTGCGTGCGGTCGAGGCGGTCGAAGAAGCGGTCGAGTAAGACCGAACGATCGCGCGTACAAGCACGAACCAGAACACAAGAGCGCGGGATTATTCCCCTGTTTTTTCCTGCATCCATGAAATCTTCTCGCCCCCATGCGCGGTTGTCCGTGCATGAAACACACCGCCCCCCTTACCGCTCTGGCCCTCCCGCTTTTCCTCCTGGGCATGCTGCTCCTGCCCGCCGCCGATGCGTCGGCCGCGAGCGGGGACACCACGGTCCACACCGGCACCTGGTCGAAAAAGAGCTACGCTTCTTCGGGCGCGTGGAAGATCGTCAAGAACGGCGACGACCACTACATCGTGCTCAGCAGCAGCTTCAAGACACGCAGCGCCCCGGACCTCAAGCTCTTCCTCTCCAAGAAGAACGCCGCCGGCCTGACCGGCAAGAACGCGACCAGCGGCGCGGTCCGCATCGCTAAGCTCAAATCAAACAAGGGCGAGCAGCGCTACAGGCTGCCCCGGAGCATCAACCCGGCGAGCTATAAGACGCTGATGATCCACTGCGAGCGTTACTCGAAGCTGTGGACGACCGCCGCGATCAAGTGAGCCCGCCATCCTGGAATGACGAAGCTCCCTCCGAGCAGCAAGCGACACAGGATCTGCGGCTCGGCGGGAGCCCCGCCCTCCCGGGCAGGCTTCAACCACTAACCACCCCACGCGGCCGCCGATATAGGAGCGGCGGCCAAACGAAAACCCCGGCATGATGCCGGGGTTTTCACATGGATCAGATTGTCTTGTTAGCTCCTGGCGGAAGCCCGGAGCGGTGGTGTTTCACTTGATATCAAGCAACAAAGCATGATGAAGTGGTTGCTCCGGGCTTCCGCCAGGAGCGATAGGGACGCAGGCGGTGGCTTGAGTCGGCTTACTGGTCGCGCTCCGGCAGTTCGCGCACCCAGATGTTGCGGAAGTGCACGGTCTGGCCGTGGTTCTGCAGGGTCAGCGGCAGCTTGTCGGCGTGGGGCTTGTAGCCGGTGCGGGTTTTGTGCGTCGCGCTGCCCATGAGCTCCTGGTTGTCCTGGATCAGCACGCCGTTCAGGAACGCGGTGATGCGCGCGGGCGACTTGACCGAGCCGTCCTCGTTGAAGCGCGGCCGGCGGAAGACGATGTCGTACGTCTGCCACTTACCGATGCCCCGGCCGGGGTTGGCCAGCGGCGGGAACTGGCCGTAGATCGACCCGGCCATGCCGTCGGGGTATGTCTTGCTGCCCTGGCTTTCGAGGACCTGCAGCTCGTACCTGCCCATAAAGAAGATACCGGAGTTGCCGCGGCCCTGGCCGGAGTTCTTCGCCTCGCTCTCGGGGACGAACCACTCCAGGTGCAGCTGGATATCGCCGAAAGAATCGGTCGATTTGAAGCCGCCCTTGCCCTGGGTGATAACCAGCGCGCCGTCTTCCACGGGCCAGTTGGTCTGGATCGCGTCGGTCTTCGCACCGTCGAAGAGCACGACTGCGTCGGACGGCGCCTTGCCGGCCGCTTCCTGCGTGCCGGGGTAGCCGGGGTCGACGACGGGTGGCTGCGGGCGGTCGGGGTCGTGCACATCCCAGGCGAGATAGCGTTCTTTAGCGCTATCCGCAACGAGCACGCCGCCGCCGACAAAAGCCAGGCCCGCGATCGCGAGGGTGAAATACTTGAAGGGTTTCATGGGTTGTCTCCAGTGAGTGGTGGTATGCCATCCTTCTGCGTAGAAGAGCATGCTACAACGACGCCCCGGCCGCTGCCGCGCTACCCCCTTAGCCCGCCAGCCGCCGGGCCAACCGCCGAGACCCGGCAGGAGCCCCGCGATGCAGAGCGAGACCTTGAAAATCAACGACGCCGACACCTCGACCCAGGGCGGCCCGCCCGGCTGGCTGGCGTTCGGGGTGATCACCTCCAGCTACTTCGTCGTCCTCATGGGCGTCGTGGCGTACTGCATCGTGCTGCCATAAACCGGCGTGAGCGCTGTGTAGCGGGTGACGCGGAGCGTCCCGTTTGAATCGCGAAAGTGGGCCTGCGCGGGACGCTTCGTGTCGCCCGCTACACCGTTCTTTCTCAGTGAACCTGTGATCGCCCCAATGAACAAGCCGTGCCCTTGTGGGCACGGCTTGCATTTGTTGATGCTGACATAGCGTGCCGCGAAAGACTGCGGCTCGGTCAGATCAGGCTTTTGGTCAAGTCAAAATTATTCGGCGACTTCTTCTTCGACTTCTTCCTCGACTTCGTCAACCTTTTCTTCGACTTCTTCAGCCGCGTCTTCAGCAGGCTTTTCTTCGCCAGCAGGGCAGCCGGTCAGGAAAGTGACGGTACCAAAAGCAAACAACAGTGCGAGTAACCAACGTGACATAGTGAGCTCCTTATGTCCTTGTGAATGTCCCCGGCGGGCACACGCCGCTCACGGGTCTACAAAATGCTAACCCACAAACCGGACTTACACAAGTGATCAAGGCTCCCAGAGACGCCTGAGGCGGGCTAACCCCGATTCAAGCCTCGCGGTAGCCGAGCACGACCAGTACGCAAGGCCCGTTGGCAACTACATTTACGCCGTTTTCAAGGGCGTGAGCGACCGCCTTGGCGCTCGCCGCGCCCGGCTGCATCCAGACGTGCTTGATCCCCAACGCAACCGCCTCCTCGACGACCCGCTCCGTGACCGCCGGCGGCGTGATGATCGAGACCGCGTGCGGCGTCTCGGGCAGCGAGGCCAGATCCGGATACGCCTTGAGCCCTTCGATCTCGTCCGCACGCGGGTTGATCGGGTAGGCCGTTTTGTTGTTCTGCTGGTAGACACGCAGGACCTTGTTGCCGTACTTCGCGCGGTTGCTCGAAGCGCCGACCACGGCGAAGGGCCCGCCGCCGAGGAACGCGTCGATATTGTCACCGGTCTGCTGCGATGTTGAGTGGCGTGTGTTGTCCATGATGAATCTTTCAGCTTTGATGAAGAGCCGTGCCGGTTCGTTGTGCAGCCGGTAGCATGACCTGCGCACGAGACGCTTCCAGCGACATGCTACACAACCCAGACCACTGACCGAGCATTCCACCAGCCACCAGCCACCAGACCATGTCCGACCCACTCGCCCTGTTCGTCTGCACCGGCAACTACTACCGCTCGCGGTTTGCGGAGCAACTCTTCGCGCACCTCGCCGACCAACGTGGCCTGGCCTGGCGGACCGACTCGGCCGGCCTGCGCGTCGACTGGCAGCAGAAGATCAACTCGGGCCCGATGTCCACCGTCGCGCTCGCCTCTCTTGCCGAACGCGGCATCGCTATCGAAAACCCACGCATGCCGCGCGGCCTCTTCCTGCAGGACCTCGAAAACGCGGGCCGTGTCATCCTCCTCGACGAGCCCGAGCACCGCCCGATGATGCGCGAGACCTTCCCCGAGTGGGAAGGCCGTGTCACCTACTGGAACGTCCTCGATGCCCCGCCCAGCGACACCTTCCACCCCATGGACGCGATCGACCCGCTGGTCCGCGGGCTCGTCGACGAACTCGCCTTGGCTTGGGAGTAAAGCAACAGGCTGCTGCAATGCATGTGCTGTGCCGCCCCGGCTGGCCTACACTCCCGACATGCTCGCCACCCCCATCGCCCGCCTCCGGACTATCGGCCTGATCGAGAGCCTCTCCTGGTTCGTCCTCCTCTTCATCGCGATGCCGGTCAAGTACATCCCCGCCATGGGCGGCAGCGAGGCCCTCGTCCAGATCGTCGGGCCGATCCACGGCGGGCTCTGGTGCCTGTACATCCTTGCCATTGTCCTCGCCACCCGATCGCCGGGCCTGCCCAAAAACATCATCTGGCTCGCCCTGGCCTGCACCTTCTTGCCCTTCCCTGTCCCGCTGCTGATCCTCGACCCCAAGCTCAAGGCCCATGAGCAGTCCCTGGCCGAAGACGCCTCCGAAGGCGACCCGCCTGCCGAAGAGCCTGCCAAAGAGGCACCGCCGCCGGGCTTTTCACGCATCAACCGGCAGCCCGACCAGCCCGCCGACCCCGGAAAGGATCGCGTAACCTACGATCCGTCAAACAATTAGAAGATTTGATCGGCTTTCAGCAAAGGCACCCGCCTTGCTCCCCGCATGGCACGCCATGTTGAACGCACGCCCGCCCCAAACCGATCCGAGCCCCAGCGACGCCCGCTTCCGCGTCCTGCTGACCGAGGACCGCGCCCGGCCGGACGAGCACTGGACCCGCCAACTGCCCCCGCTCCTCCAGCCGCTTGGTGTCAAGGCGTCCATCGCCTCGGACAGCCGGGAGGCCCTGAGCATCCTCGAGAACACCCCGATCCACGCCGCCGTCATCGACCTCAACACCCCCGCCCCGCAGGACGGCTCCTCTGCCGAGGGCGCCGGTGGCCTCTGGCTGCTCCAGGTCGTCCAGCGCCTCCCGCACAAGCCGCCGGTCGTCGTCGTCAACTCGCACAGCTACTCACAGAAACAGTCCGGCCGAATGCTCAACCAGGCACTGGACCTCGGCGCCTTCTCCGTCGTCAACTGGCCCGTCCAGATCGACACCCTGCTGTCCACCTTCCAACGCCTCATCGAACGCGCCTACAACAACCACTGGCCCCCGGAAGAATGAATCACTCACCGTAGCCGCCGCGCAACGCGCGGGGGTCGAACCCTTTTGCAAACCCAACCCCCGGCAACCACGCCACCAACTGGAGACACTTGCTATGAAAATCAAACCCCTCGGCGACAAGATCCTGGTCCAGCGCCTCGAAGCCGAAACCCAAACCGCCTCCGGCATCTACCTGCCCGAGTCCGCCAAGGAAAAGCCCCAGCAGGCCAAGGTCATCGCCGTCGGCACCGGCAAGATCCTCGACAACGGCGACCGCGCCGACTTCACCGTCAAGAAGGGCGACACCATCCTCCTCTCCAAGTGGGGCGGCACCGAGATCAAGCACGACGGCGAAGAGTACATCATGCTCAGCGAAGACGAAGTCCTCGCGGTGATTTCATAAGAACGCTGTAGCGGGAGACGCGAAGCGTCCCGTACACGAACTTACAACCAACCCAACCAAAGGAACAAACCAATGTCCGCCAAACAACTCATCTTCGACAACGACGCACGGCAGGCCATCCTCAAGGGCGTCCAGAAGCTTTCCAAGGCCGTCAAGACCACCCTCGGGCCCTCCGGCCGGGTCGTCATCCTCGAGAAATCCTTCGGCAGCCCGACCGTGACCAAGGACGGCGTCACCGTCGCCAACGAGATCGAGATCGAAGACGCCATCGAGAACATCGGCGCCCAGATGGTCAAGGAAGTCTCGTCCAAGTCCTCCAAGGATGCGGGCGACGGCACCACCACCGCGACCGTCTACGCCGAGGCCATCTACTCCGAAG
>JBCDKD010000070.1:0-23876 GCA_039024275.1 Planctomycetota bacterium
GAGATCGAGGGCATGATCGCCGACGTCTTTGCGGACGCGAACAACCGCGCGACGCTGCTGCAGGAGGGCGCGCTCGCCGGGATCGACGAGAAGGGCAAGATCTTCCTGCTGTCCTCCGATGGAAGCTTCAGCGCGAACTTCAACGGCCAGTTCCAGGTCCGCTATATCTTCAACAACCAGGAAGACCGGACCGGCACGCCCAGCGGCGAGAACATCTCCGGCATGCAGATCCGCCGCGTGAAGTTCGGCGCCAAGGGCAAGGTCGGCGACGGCTGGGGTTATGAGCTGAAGTTCGCGACCGACCGTGACGGCGGCGACGGCGGCGGCGACACCGTCACCGAAGACGCAGTCATCACCTACAAGATCAGCGACAGCCTGTCGATGCAGGCCGGCGTCAAGAAGCTGCCTTTCGCCCGCCAGGAACTGATCAGCTCCAGCCGTCAGGTCGGCGTGGACCGCACGCTCGTCACCGAGTTCTTCACCCTCAACCGTTCCGATCACGTCGCGCTCAAGTACGGCGAAGGCGACATCAAGGCGGTCGTCGCCCTGTCCGACGGCGGCAACGCCGACTTCATCGACTTCAACGACACCGCGGGTGCCAACGACTTTGCTGTCACCGCGCGTGTCGACTGGCAGGCGATCGGTGACGACTGGGGTGCGGCCAAGCACGAGTTCGGCGGCGTCGATGAAGACGCCCTGTTTGTCGGCGGTGCGCTGCACTACGAAGTGACCAACGGCGGCACCGCGCACGAAAACGGCCTGGCTTGGACCGTTGACGCGCTGTACAAGACCGGGCCCCTCGGTCTGACCGCGGCGGTCTTCGGCAACCACACCGAAGCCGTCGCCGGTGCCGACACCGACCAGTTCGGCGTCTACGTCCAGGGCAGCATGGACCTGGGCAACGACTGGGACATCTTCGCACGCTGGGAGCATATCGATGACGATGACGCCGGCGGTGTGACCGAAGACCTCCAGGCCATCACCTTCGGTGCCAACCACCACTTCAACAAGAACGTCAAGCTCACCGGCGATGTCGTCTGGATCTACGCCGGAGACAACCCCTCCGCCGACGGCGACTTCATCAACGGCGGCGAACTCAGCGATGGCCTGGGCCTGTCCAGCAGCCTGACCGATGACGAAGACCAGATCGCCCTCCGCCTGCAGCTGCAGCTGGTCTTCTGATCAGCAGCTTGTCTGAGGCAATCAACAATCCAACAGTGACGCACGGCCTTGGTCGTGCGTCTTTTTTTCCAATGTAGCCGATCGGACTAACTCTAGAAGCTTTCCGCTGTTTCTTGTTTATGAGCAAATAATCACAATCTAGTTTGAAATCTGTTAGCGACATAAGTTGCGCTAGTGATGTGTGGTTCCGCGTGATATGCTCACAGAGCCTTCTGCACGGTGCAGTTGCATGCAATCGGAAGGAACCCTTGATGACCACTTTTTCTTCATCAGCAACAGAACTGAAAAGGAGTCGGCAGATCAATACGGACGCGAACATCCTGCTGGTCGAGGACGAGCAAGACCTGCTTGAGCTGCTGCGGTACAACCTCACCCGTGAGGGCTTTTCGGTTCAGACCGCGATGACAGGCGAGGACGGCTTGAAGAAGGCTCGTGAGCTTGGTAAGGAACTAGATCTTGTCTTGCTCGACCTGATGCTGCCGGGCATCGATGGGTTGGAGGTCTGCCGGACGCTGAAGGGCCGGGACCACACCGCCTCGATCCCGGTGATCATGCTCACCGCCAAGGGTGAAGAGTCTGACATCGTCCGGGGCCTGGAGTACGGGGCAGACGACTACATCACCAAGCCGTTCAGCCCGCGGGTGCTTCTGGCACGGATCGGGGCCGTCCTGCGCCGCAGCGAGGGCGATGCGCATCGCGATAACAGCTCGGTCATCGAGATCGGCACCGTTCAGATCGACACCGAACGGCACGAGGTCCTGGTCAAGGGCGAACCGGTTGCGCTGACCGCGACGGAGTTCAAACTGCTTTCGCTCATGGCTTCCAAGGCCGGCCGTGTCTTTACCCGGCAGCAGATCATCGAGACGATCCACGAGGGCTACGCCGCCGTCACCGACCGCAGCGTCGATGTCCAGGTCGTCTCGCTCCGCCGCAAGCTCGGTGATGCAGGACGGAATATCGAGACCGTCCGCGGGGTCGGCTACCGCTTCCGGGATTGACCCTGTACCGACGGCATACCCAGCGAAAACAGACCCACTATACGCATCCCATTTCATTCTCGCGCGTCGCGTCGAGGTACAGCCGCCGCGTCATACGCGGGCGGATGATCAACAGGGCCCCTCCGCCCGGGCGTGGCCCGGCGGCTACTTATCTGATTAACGCCTCAGTA
Source organism: Planctomycetota bacterium (assembly GCA_039024275.1). Taxonomy (GTDB): domain Bacteria; phylum Planctomycetota; class Phycisphaerae; order Phycisphaerales; family Phycisphaeraceae; genus JAHQVV01. Next base: position 2,351 of record JBCDKD010000070.1, read on the forward strand.
CTTTCTGGGATGCGTATTACATAAAACCACCGGCTTTCCCCCAGTGGTTTTATGTTTGAGACGGTTCGTTTGAAGAGCGCTTCGTTTAGTTCGGATCGAAGGGAAGCGACGAGTGGTGCAGGTTGATCCTCAAATCGCCATCGTCACCTTTAACATAGCCGAAGGTATATTCGACTTTGGTTTCTTTGCCATCGGGGCCGGTGAACCAGTAATGACCCATCGCCATGGCCGACTCGCCATCGGTGTAGATGCCGTTGTTTTTCCAGCGGACGTTCGTCCAGCCCTTGATCGCGAAGCCGCCGTCTTCTGTGCCTTCTTTACCGATGAAGTAGGCGAGTGCTTCGTCAAAGGTCTCACGGAACGGGTCGACGGACGCGAGCGTGGGCTTGAACATCACACCGGTCTGGCCGTAGGCATAGAGCGTATCGATGTGCTCGGTTGCGCGGGCCTTGAAGTCGCCCTGATCGGCGTGGACCTTCGAGATCGCGACGATGCCTTCGCCCCATTCCTTCTGCGCTGCAAGCACATCGGCCTCGGTCACGGCTGGGCCGGTTGCGTGGCAGCCGGACAGGAAAGCCAGGCTCATGACGGCGAGGGAGGCGATTGAGAGTTGAAACGTGCTCACGGAAAGCTCCTTTCTAGGGGTGGTTACTCCGACAGCATATTGACCAAGATACGTTCCGCGAAAATAAATCTACTTTACGTATGTGGCAAGTTATGGATGTGTATTCGGTGTGTGCAAAGTTTGCGGGCCAAGCGCAGCGGCGCGTCGACCATGCGGCATGAGCGACCTTTATCACCGAGCGGTTGCGTCACTACGCCGTCGCGTACAAACGGTTGCTATGCTCGGCATGCCTGTATCGAGCACGCGTGATCTTGAACGCTACGATAAAGACCATGATGCTCGCTGCGGTGTTGCCGGACTGGTTGTTAACGGGGCTGCTGGCCGCCCTGTGCCTGGCGATCGTCTTGTTGCTGCTGCTGATCCGCCGCTACCGCAAGTGGCTCAATCAAGTCGGCAACAGCGCGACACAACTCGCCAAGGGCGATTTCTCTAAGCCGATCCAAGCGACCGGCCCGCCGCCGGTGGCGGCGTTGGCGGACACACTGAATCAGATGGCCCAGCAACTCGACGACCGGCTATCCGAGGTCGTCCGCCAGCGCAATGAGTTGGGCACGATCCTGTCGTCGATGGAAGAGGGCGTGCTCGCGGTCGATTCGGAGCTGCGCGTGATCAGCCTGAACCGGTCCGCCGCGAACCTCCTGCAACTCGACCCCGCGCTGACCATCGACCGGACCATCGACCAAGCGATTACCGACCCCGAACTCCGCCGGTATATCAGCCAGCCGCTTGACACCGGGAAGGGCGTACAGGGCGAGGTCGCGTTGGAACGTATCCGCGAAACGCATCCCGATACACCGTGGGCCAGCCAGTCTGAGTCGAGAGGGAACGAACACAAGCCGGGAGCAGGCGGATCCACGCCGACCCAGCCTTTAGAAGAGCGCATCATCGAGGCGACCAGCGCGATCCTGCGTGACGCGGCGGGTCGGCGGATGGGCGTCGTGCTGGTGCTGCACGACGTGTCCGAGCTGAGGCGGCTCGAATCGATTCGGCAGGACTTTGTCGCCAATGTTTCGCACGAGATCCGCACGCCGATCAGCGCGATCAAGGCCGCGGCCGAGACACTGTTTGACGACCTCGAGTACCTGAAAGACGCGCCGCCCGATCCCGACCTGCTCCGCAACTTTCTGGGGATTATTGCGAGGCAGGCCGAGCGCCTGCACGCGATTGTTGAGGACCTGCTGGCGCTGGCGCGGATCGAGCAGGGCAAGCGAGAGGACGCGATCGAGCTGGAGCCCGGCCCCCTGTCGCCGGTGATCGCCGCCGCCGTCGAGACCTGCCAGGCCAAAGCGGATGACAAGGAGATCTCGATCCGCGTGCAGTGTGAGGTGGGTCTGATGGCCCGGATGAACCGCACGATGGTCGAGCAGGCGATGATCAACCTCATCGACAACGCGGTGAAGTACAGCCCCGACGCGTCGAAGGTCGAGGTGCACGCGGAGAAGAAGGGCAGCGAGGCGAGGATCACGGTCCATGACCAGGGGCGGGGCATCGAGCCGGAGCACCTGCCCCGCCTGTTCGAGCGGTTCTACCGCACGGACCGCGCCCGGAGCCGGCAGATGGGCGGGACCGGGCTGGGCCTGTCGATCGTCAAGCACATCGCCGAGGCGCATGGCGGGCGGATCAGTGTCCAGAGCCGGCCCGACGTGGGCAGCACGTTTACCCTTTCCCTGCCGATGCCCGATTAATCGCGCCCCCTCGGGAACAGGGCCGGGCAGGGGCGAACGCTCAGCTTTCCAGAGCGCTCCTACAAAGCGATTACAATCTACCGCCAGCTTCCCGATCAGGACACTGTCATGCCGCGAATCCAACCCGTCTTCTTGCTGAGCCTGCTTGTTCTTCCAACGCTCCTGCTGGTGGGTTGCAAGGGCGACCCCGAAGTCTCCCGGCAGGTGCTCTACCTCTCGTGCAGGCAGGGCGAGCGTCTGCTGGCTTACGACATCGATCAAGCGACAGGCCAGCTCAAGGAGATCCAGCGTGTTGAGCTGCCGGGCCAGGCCGGGCCGATCACGCTGACCGACGACGGCCGGCACCTCTACGCCGCGCTGCGCAGCCCGTCTCGCATCGTCCCGCTGCTGCGCGACACGGTCACCGGGCAACTCACCCTGCTCGAAGCAGCCGAGGTGCCCGAGTTCGCGACCTATCTCGACATCGACGCGACAGGCAGAATCGCGATCGCCGCGTCCTATGGCCCGGGGCTGGTCTCGACATTTCGTATCAATGACGATGATGCTTCCATCATCGGTACGCCGATTCAAACCATTAAGACTGACAAGAGCGCGCACGCCTGCCTCATCGACCCCTCCAACCGGTTTGTCTACATCCCGCATACGATCCCCAACGCGATCTATCAGTTCCGCTTTGATCAGAAGACGGGCAAGCTCACGCCGATCCAGCCCATCATCGTCAAGGGCGGCGGCAAGCCGAACAACCCCGCCGGGCCGAGGCACTACACCTACCACCCGACACGCGACATCGTCTACGTGGTCAACGAGTTGGACAGCTCGGTGAGCGCGTACCAGTGGAACAAGGACAGCGGGGTGCTGACCCGTTTCCAGTCGCTGACGACCCTGCCGAGCAACTTCGTGGAGCGCAACACCTGCGCGGACATCCATATCACGCCCGATGGCAGGTTCCTGTACGCCACCAACCGCGGGCACGACTCGATCGCGGCGTACAAGATCGATGACGACGGCTTGATGTCCTTGATCGACTGGTTCGACACCGAGACCTGGCCACGCGAGTTCGCGATCGATCGCAAGGGGCAGTACCTCTACTGCGCCGGGCTGCGATCAAACAAGCTCGCGGCGTATGCGATCGATTCAAACACCGGCCGGCTCAGCCGGATCGGCAACTACGACACGCCCGAAGGCCCGATCTGGGTCGAAGCCGTGGAACTGGACTGATCACGATGCCAGGCCTCTTCGACGGCACCAAGCTCGAACAACCCGTGACCTGCCATACCTGCGATAAGACAATGGCCGACTGCGACTGCCCGCGTGACGCGAGCGGGGCCGTGTGCCTGCCCAAAGACCAGGACGCACGGGTTCGGCGCGAGAGGCGGCGGGGCAAGTGGGTCACCGTCGTCACCGGCCTTGATCCCTGCGCGTCCGACCTCAAGCAGCTGGCCAAGGCCCTCAAAGCCAAGTGCGCCTCGGGCGGTTCGGTAACCGAGGATGGTCTCGAGGTCCAGGGCGACCACCGCGATACGATCGTGGCACACCTGTGGACGCTTGGCTACCCCGCGAAGGCCGCGGGTGGCTAGCTGCGCAATGCCTTACTATGACCAACGGTACCCATCCATCGGAGTCACCCATGCCTGCCTTCCTGCATACCGTCCACTTCTGGCTCAAAGAAGGTCTTTCTGAAGAAGAGAAACACCACGTGCTCGAGGGCATCCAAGCCCTCGCGGACAGCCCGAACGTCGCGCGGGTCAGCGTCCGTGTCCCCGCCGGCACGCCACGCGAGGTCGTCGACAACAGCTACGATTTCCAGCTTGTCTGCGAGTTCGACAGCAAAGAACTGCACGACGCCTACCAGTCTGCGGACGATGAGGCGCACCAGACCTTTATCCAGAACTTCAAGCCCTACTGGACCAAGGTTGTGATCTACGATTCGGTCAGGGCCTGAGGACGTGTGTGAGATGTGCTTTAGGCGGGATAAGCGTCCCGCCTGTTGTCACGCCGAAACGGTGAAAGATGAAGCTTTGGGCTGCGCCCAAACGGCGGGCGAGACGCCTACCTTACCTTCTCACACGCGTTCCGAGAGTGGCTCCAACGCCGCTTGGGAACAAATCGCCTGGCCGATGCGTTGAACCCAACGGATGTGGCAGGTATAGAATGCTTTGGCACGGAGCTTTTTACAATGAATCGACCGACGCTTACGCTTGGAGTCTTGCTGATGCTGTTTTCGTTCGCTGGTTTTTCCTGCTCGCGTTACGACACCAACCCCGCGGACGCGCCGGACCCGGTAAACGACGAGACGCTGGTTGAAACCACCACCGAAGAAGCAGCCGAAACCATCGCGAGCGAAAATGAGCCGCCCGTTTCGAACGAGCCGCGTCAGATCGTCTTGGCCGGGGGCTGCTTCTGGTGTGTCGAGGCGGTGTACGAGCAGCTGGACGGTGTCTTGGATGTCGAGTCGGGTTACGCCGGCGGTGAAGCCGAGACAGCCAGATACGACTTCGTCAAGACCGGGCAGACCAAGCACGCAGAGGTCGTCCGCATCACCTACGACCCCTCCGTCATCACGATCGGTACGATCCTGAAGGTCTTCTTTACGACCGCCCACGACCCGACCACGCTCAACCGCCAGGGCGCCGACGTCGGCCCGCAGTACCGCTCCGCGATCTTTTACGCCAATGACAAGCAGAAGCAGATTGCCGCGGACTACATCAAGCAGCTCAACGCGGCGGGCGTGTTCCGCGATCCGATCGTGACCACGCTCGAGCCGCTGGACGCCTACTACGTCGCCGAGGCATATCACCAGGACTACGCGTCTCAAAACCCCTACAACCCGTACATCCAGGGCGTGTCGACGCCCAAGGTGGAAAAGACGCGCAAGGTCTACTCCGACCTGCTTAGAGATGACGCGAAGTCGAAGTGAGCCTCAACTAAAGCGATAAACCGCTGGCCAGAATCATCCGATAAGTCGATCGGGAGTGATCGCTGGAGGATGTGATTTGTTCTGGTCTCGTGGATTCAGTCTGATTGAACTGGTGATCGTCGTCGTGATCATCGGCATCCTCGGCGCGATCGCGATCCCCCGTATCTCCCGGGGCAGCGAGGGCGCGGGCATCAACGCCTTTGTCTCCGAAATCAACACCTTCGCCAAGGTAATAGATCAGTACCAGATCGAGACCGGCAGCATGGTCGCGGACTCGAAGACCGGCGTGATCCCTGCCGAGCTAAAGGACTACCTCGATGCGAACAGCTGGTCGGGCGAGACGCCGCTCGGCGGGGAGTGGGATGTCGAAAACAATGACAGCGGGGTCACGCTCGCGGTCGGGGTGCACTACCAGGCCGGCGTCGCGGATGTCTACAGCCTGAAACAGGTCGACACTATCATCGACGACGGCGACCTGACGACCGGCGCGTTCCGATTCATCGGTGCCAGGCGGTACTACCTTGTCCTGCAGGAGTAGGCCAAGCCTATCGATCAGGTCTCGTCTTCCGCGACGACGATCAGCCGGTCCTCGGGCTTGAGCTTGTACCGGGTGTTCTTCTCGGGGATGAGCGTGACGCCGAAGTTCTTGTCGATGGCGGTCTCAAGCTCGCTGATCTTGACGCCGATGCAGACCTCTTTCCGCTTCTGAGCGATGGCCATCATGTCGGCAAAGCTGTAGTCGGCGGGCAGCTCCTTGAAATAGAGCGACGCGGGCTTGAGGTAGATCTCGCTGCCATCCTCCTCGAAGATGTCGTCGTAGACATCGTTGATCGACTGCTCCTCGCTGACCTGAGACAGCAGCATCGAGATCAGCCGGTTGGAGACGATAAAGTCGTTGACACCCGCCCGCGCGACAAGCTCCATGTTGTCCGAGTCCATCACCTCGGAGATCAGCTTGGTGTTCGCCGCTTCGTCGGGGAAGGCCTCGAAGATCCGCCTCAGCTGAAGCAGGATGATGATCGTCTCAGAGTCGGTGGTCTCCGGGTCCGCCGTCGAGCCGCCCTGGCTGAAGATGATGATGTTGTCGTACTTGAACGGCTGGGCCTGGATCAGCGACTCGGGCCGCAGCGGGTCGGCGGCGATGATGGTGAGTTCGAGCGACGGCAGGTCTTGCTTGAGCCGCTCGACCTGGTCGATCACCTCCGGGCTCGGGTTGGGCAGCATGATGTCGATGCGCGAGCCTTCTAACACATAATCGGCGTACTCGTTGATCACGATCGGTGTCTTCGCGTTCCAGCCGATCAGCAGCTCGTGCTCGAAACGCTGCTCGTTCTGGCCCCCGGCCAGTTCGTGCTCTGCCGGCGTCGCGACCGGGCTGTTGAGGAACTCGATCGTCGAGTCGTCGTCAGCCACGATCAAGACATCGTCGCCGTTATGGATCGGTGTCTCGGCGGGGGGGTTGACCATCAGCGTGCCGTCCGCGCGACGGACCCCCATGCACACGCCATCCGGGAAGCGGTAGAGCGCCTCACCAAACGTGATGTCGTTCCACTGGGTCCCCTCTTCGCTGCCGTGGAAGTACATCTCGCAGCCATCGAACGACATGATCTCGTTGTACACCACGCTCAGGCCGATCGACCGCGACGTCTGCACGAGGATCTTCGCCAGCACGTCCAGCCCATCGACCGTTGTAACCTCGTCGGAGATATCGTCGGCGACCGTCCGGCTGCGCTCGTTGAAGAGCTCCGCAACGATGTTCATCTCCTGCCCCTCATCCTTGCTGGCGAGCACACCAAGGATCGTTTTGATCACACGGGTGTCGCTCGCGCCTTTCTCTTCGTGCGACTCCGCATCCGAGCAGTAAGGCAACACGATCACGGACTTGCAGGTCTTCACCGACACGATGTCCAGGTTCACCAGCGAGCTGATCTTGCCCGAGCGTGTGACGACCTTGGTGTTCTTCGTATCCGGCATATGGACCGACAGGTAGTCATCCATCTCCTCCTTGTCTTTTTCCGAAAGGATGACCACGCACGGGTCCTCCTCCGATTCGTTGGCAATGACAAGCTCTCGCAGGATCTCGGTCACGCGTTCGCCCCAGCCCAGGATCAGGGTGTGGTCCTGCTCGATGACTTTGGAGTGGCCCTTTTTAAGTTGGCCGATCTTCTGGTCCAGCGCGGTGGTGATGAACGCGATCAGCATCGAGAGGATGACGATGCCCGCCAGGCCCGCCATGATCGCGGGGACCTTGTAGAGCGCGTGCGACTCGACGTCCTGGTTCATGTTGCCCGGGTCGGTCATCGCCAGCCAGATGATGTAGATCTGGCCGAACATATCGACATCGCGTTCGGAGCGGTGGTCCTCGCCGGGCAGTGCGAAGTAGATGCCTAACCGGACGACCGCGATCGTCACCAAGAGACCGATAAACACAACAACCAGCGAGATGAAGATCGACGACCCGCCCCGGGCCATGAACGAGTCAAAACGGTATCGGACCAGTTGTTTAAACGTGTGATCGGCCATAGCCGCCCCCTCGTTGTAGCAGCAGACAAGTAGAGATGGTGACGATCATACCGTCTGGCGAAACCAGGCTCCTGCCGTGCGTTCAATTCGGCTCGCTTTTCCAGATCGCCGAGGTAGCTTTGAGCTATGAAGTTCGCCCACGCATTCCTATTCTTCAGCGTGCTGATCGTCGTCATGGCGTGCGTCGATCTGTCTGTCCACGCGGTCGATCCGCAACTCGGCGAACTCGCCCCGTACCAACAACTCAGGCTGTATGAAGGCGACCCGCCCGGCGATCCCGTGTGGGATAAGGGCACCCCGGTCCCCGGGATGACGGTCAACGAGCGGGGCAACTACCGCTTCGTCCACGAGCCGGTGCTGGATGTCTACCACGCAAAGGCGGAAGGCCGCACCGGCGCCGCCGTTGTGATCTGCCCCGGCGGGGGCTACGGGACGCTGGCCTACCGGCATGAAGGGGTCGAGATCGCGCGTTGGCTCAACAAGCACGGCATCACCGGCGTGATCCTGCGGTACCGCATGTACCCGTACCGACACCCCGTGCCCATGATGGATGTGCACCGCGCCCTGCAGACCGTCCGTGCGAAGAGCGACGACTGGGCGTTGAACCCCGGCAAGATCGGCGTGCTGGGCTTCAGTGCCGGTGGCCACCTCGCTTCGACCGCGGCCGTGCATCACGAGCCCGCCAAACCAGACAGCAAGGACCCGATCGAGCGTGTCAGCAGCCGGCCAGACTTTGCCGTGCTGATCTACCCCGTTGTCACCATGCGTCGGTGGACGCACGGCGGGTCGAAGCGGAACCTGCTTGGCCCTGATCCGACGGATGACCTCGTCGCGCTGCTCAGCAACGAAGAGCAGATCGACCAAGACACGCCGCCGACGTTCCTGGTGCACAGCAAGGACGACAGGGCGGTGCCTATCAAGAACAGCGAGCAATTCCTCGCGGCGCTGAACAAGCACAAAGTCCCGGGCGAGCTCATGGTGTTTGAAACAGGTGGCCACGGCTACGGCATGGGCCGGGGCCGCAACGACCCCGAGCAGACCCATGAAACCGATGCCTGGCCGAAACGCTGCATCGAGTGGCTTGGTGAAATCGGTATGATCGATTCGGATCAATAAGACTCTGGAAGTACCCACATAGTGAGTGCTTTTAGTGACTGGTGTTCTGGTGTCCCTGCAAGTGCAATCGCGTTTTGGTTCGGTATAAATTCGAGGTCATCAATACTCTCGTGTGTGCCGGTTTGAGTAGCCAAAATATTGCCAGAATCGGTGTCAATGAGCGCGACTTCATCTGGTTTGATGGTTTCGGAGGTTTCTAAGCCGCGCATTCCAACAGCGAGTAGCGAGTCGTCTGGCGAGAACACTGCGACTTGGATATCCCGCTGTAGGTCGTGGCTCTTGGTGATCTTTCCAGTAACGGCTTCTGCGATAAAGAGCGGGTGTTGTTTCCACATTGTGTGGATGGCTAGGCGGTCACCGCAGTTACTGAATGTGACTGCATTGGCTTGGATATTGGGCACGTGTAATACAACTGTCCATGACGAGGTATCCCAAAGGTAAAGGCCGGCTCGTTCATCGACTGAGGCCAGCCTCAAGCCATCAGGGCTGACGGCTATTCGCCGCGTCCAGTCTCGATGCCCTTCAAGTTTCGCCAATAACTCACCCTTATCGTTATAAATTGAAATATGATTTTGTGTGTTAGCTAAGGCATACCAATCACCATTGGGACAAGCGACAACATATAGTGGTTCTTTATCGATTAAACCATGGTGCTCTACGTTGTTCCATTTTGGCCCGGTCAAGATAGAGAGCGTTGATTTACCCCTGTCAGGGCTGGTGACAACACCCAATTTCTTTCCATCTGCAGACAGGCAGGCGGCATCAAGCGTCGAGAGAGAGTTTTTATTGGGAAGCTGTCTGACAAACGTTTGGATCGGTGTGGCAGTGTCAAATATGAAGGCGAAATAATCACCTGTGACGGCAAGCAGTGATCGATCGGCGTTGCAGGAGAGCCGGCTAGTTAAACACTTTTTTGTGCCGTATTGCGTGATGGTGCTTTCTATTGGCGTTACGAAAAGTGAAGCAAAAGCATCGTATGCAATGCGAGAGTTGAGCTTCTTCGTCCAATGGAGCGTTAGATCTACGGAGTTCTCTCCATCGTAAATCATTAGGATGATCGATTCACGCTGTAGTCCTTTTCCGAAAAGACCCTCCTTGTCAAGGTTCTTAAGTGCTTGGCATCCGGCATTGAGTCTGAGCCGAATCTCACGAACATACTTTGTCTCCGGCATGTCGAAGGGATCGTCACGTTCGTTCAGGATGGCTTCGGCCCGTTCGCGAGTAGAAATGTATTCGTAGGGCGAATCGCCGACGGACCAACGCAGGCCGTCAATCGCTTCTTTTTTTGTTTTGTAATGCTTATTTTTTACATACTCTGTAGCAACTTTTGCAAGCCCCCTTTCTCCGCAGGCGAAAGGTGTTAATCGTTCGCCATCATCTAAAGTCAGAAGGCCGAAAGCATAGATAGTCTTTATTGATTCCACTTTTTGAGTCTTATGCCATGCCTCGCGCAAGTCTTCTTCAAAAGCCTCTATAAGTCGTTTATCTACAGTCATTCGTTATTCCCGAAATAGCGTTTATTTCGACTATTTTATCTTTCCCTCGTATGATATCCTTCGCGATGGCAAACAAGTGGCAGATTGTGATCACCGGCTTCGAGCCCTTCGGGGGCAGCACGCTCAATCCTTCGAAGTTGATCGTCGAACACTTAATCAATGCGCCGATCAGCCTCCAGGATGTCACGCTGCAAACCGCGTTGCTGCCGGTCGATACCCAGCGGATCGCACCCGAGATCGATCGGCTTTGGCAACAGTTCGAGCCCGACATCGTCTTGCACTTTGGGGAATCAGCCAAGGCTCGCCACCTAACCCTTGAGCGCTTGGCAATCAACCTGCTGGATTTTGATTCGCCCGACAATGCTGGCCTGCAGATCGTGGACCAGCCGATCGACCCGGGCGGGCCCGCCGCCCGCTTTGTCACGCTGCCGGTGCGTGCCGTCCGCGACAAGCTCGCTCAGCACGGTATCGAGACTCAGCTGTCGCTTAGCGCCGGTGCTTACCTTTGCAATCAGGCGCTCTATCTTTCCCTGGCTCACGCAGCAAAGCGCGTTGGGTGCGCCGTTGGTTTTGTTCACGTACCATCGTTGCGGCAACAGGTCGAGCGGTCTGAGCGGTCCGAGCCTTCGATGCCCGGCGACCAACTGGGCGCGCAGGCTCAGCAACTCATCCTCCAGGTGATTGGGCATCACCGAGCCAGCGAATCGGTAGCGCGGCATTGATCCGCACGCGGTCTTGCGATAGCTTGGCACAATAGCCCCCTATCTTGCTTCACTCCGCAGCGGAACGCGACCCATGTCCAGCATGCAACTCTATAACGATCACGGCGAGGTGACCCTGTCAGAAGACGACTGGGGCAACCTTACGGAGGCCGCTACCGAGCACGGCTGGGAGCCTGTTGACCTGCCCGATGAGGGCCACGCCCTCTCCGAAGACGATGCGCTTCACCTGGCCGAGGCCCTGCACGCCGCGATCGCGACCGGTGACGTGATGCCCCACCAGTTGCTGCCAAACGACCCGGACGCGGAAGAGCGGCTCGAGTTCTTTATGGAGATCTGTGAATCCGGAGCCCTTCTCGAGCGATAGCCGCTACGCTCAGGACTCGATTCAGACCCAAGCTGCCTCTGTGAAGAGGCTGCCTGTCTTATGTTTTTACCGGTTGATCCGAGACAGCAGCGTCGGCATACAACGGACACCTCCAGAACTGATTTCGCATACAAAAGCTTGATGCCTAAATATTTTTATGAGCGCAAGCTATTGCTAAATTTTAGTTTAAAGAAATACTGGCACATATACCTATTTAATGTTAATATCTGTACGCTAGCGATAACTCGTATGGACCTTGCCTACCTACGGATCGAGAAATTGACAACACAGACCCACGACAGCCCCATCGGTGGCCTTGAACTCTCCGCACGTGCGGGGCGGATTATCGGTCTCCGATTTGGAGCCCAGCATGAAGTGCAGTTCCAAGCCCCTTTTGCCTCTCCCGAGGATCAAAAGGTTTTGGACCAGGCCTGCCAGCAGCTTGACGAGTATTTTGCCAGTCAACGCACGCGATTCGATGTGCCGGTGGCGCTGCAGGGGACCGCATTCCAGGTCAAAGTCTGGTCGATGCTACACCGCATCCCCTTTGGCAAGATGGTCAGCTATAACCAGATCGCCCAGGCCCTTGGCCGTGGCTGCGCCCGCTCGGTCGGCACGGCCAACGGAGCCAACCCGCTGCCGATCCTAATCCCCTGCCACCGTGTGATCGCGTCCGACGGCACGCTCGGCGGCTACTCCGGCGGTCTCCAAGCCAAGCAGACACTGCTCGACCTCGAGTACGCCGGTGCCGAGCTCTACGCCGCTGCCCGCTAGGCACAACCCGTCCCATCCCAACCCTTCGGCTTCCGCGTGCATATGATCTATCTCTGACGGATCAACCCCGCATAGGAAACCACGATGCGCTACCGCCGAACAACCCCGGGCAACCTCCTCCTCTTTATCGCGGCTGTTAGTGTCTGCCTAGGCACGGGGCACCGATTATCCGAGCAGGCCAACGCCTCAGACAATAAGGAAAAAGATGTGCAAACCGACGTCCCCGCCGTACTAGACTTCAAGATGGAATCCATTGAGGGCGACGAGGTCGAACTTGCTCGGTACCACGGCGATGTCGTCTTGATCGTCAACGTCGCGTCCAAGTGCGGCCTGACCCCGCAGTACAAGCAGCTGCAACAGCTCCACGAGGACTACGCGGACGAGGGCCTGTCGATCCTCGGCTTCCCGGCCAACAACTTCGGCAGGCAAGAGCCCGGCTCCAACGACGAGATCGCAACCTTCTGCGAAAAGAACTACGGCGTCGAGTTCGACATGTTCGCCAAAGTCTCTGTCGCAGGCGACGACCAGGCCCCGCTCTACACGTTCCTCACCGGCGAAGAAACCAACCCCGAGTTCGCTGGCAAGATCGGATGGAACTTCGAGAAGTTCCTGGTCGGCCGGGATGGCAGGGTGATCGCACGCTTCTCGCCACGCACCAGGCCTAATGCGAAGGAAGTGCTCCAGGCGCTGAAGGAGGCGCTGGCCCAGCCCGTTCCCGAGGGCGTGAAGGCCAAAGAACAAGGCGGTGCTTCCGCGGAATAACCCCACGCTGTTCCGTGTTATGCCACCAGCAGGCGATCACTCCACTTAAACCGAAAGGGCCCGCCATGCTCATCAAGACCATCGCAGGAACCGTTCTTTTCGCCGCAACCGGGGCCGCGATCGGCTACTCGCAGGTCCTCTGCCCGGACGGCCAGTGCTCTATCACCGGCACGCCCTACGGCGGAGCACTCTTCGGCGGCGTCCTCGGCCTTGCCGTGATGTCCAGCCTAGGCAACGGAACGATCCCGGCGTCAACACCCCGGCAAGACGAGCCTGCCAGCGGTTCGGATGAATCCGAGAACGACCCAGCGGAGTAGTGTCGATTACGATCCTGTCTGCAGCAACAAGCCCCGGCTGATGTCGGGGTTTTTTTTATGGCTGCCAACCGCTACACACCGGATTGGGTAGGATGCATGCGCCCGTCTGCGATATCTACCCTGCCCTGGATCTTCAACATGATGTCATCTTCGAACCGCTGCGCTTTAGCCGTTCTCACGCTGGTTGTTTGTTTTGTAGGGCCGCGCGCGTGGTCGCAGGACCTCCAAGTCGATGGCAACCTCGGGGCAGGCGACGAGAAGCTACCGGATACCGGCGAATGGTTCGAGGTCTACGAGATCGAGCTCGAAGCAGGCGAACTGCTCGAGGTGTCGATGGTCTCAGACGAGATCGACTCCTACCTTATGGTTATCCCGCCGAGAGGCGATTCGATCGAGAACGACGACATCGAGGGTGAGTCGGTCGATGCGCATGTTTTGCTGGTCGCGTCGGTCACGGGCACGTACGAGATCATTGCGACGAGTTCCAGCCCGGACGAAGCGGGTGGCTACCGGCTGGAAGCGAACCGGTTCGCAACCAAGCCGGTCAAGAAGACCGCGGGCAGCCTGAGCACGGAAGACGAAGTGAGCTGGAAGGGCGGCGAATACGCCGACCGCTTCGAGCTGGTGATCCCCGCCGGCGAACGCCGGTTGGTTTCGATCACGGTTGCGGCGTTCGACGCGTACATCTCGGCGCATGGTTCGGATGGCCGGCATTTTCGAGCGGACGACCCCGCGGCGATCCTGCTGGAGGCTGGCGAGGAGGGCGTGACTTACACCATCGTGATCACGTCGTACGAGGCGAAAGAGGTTGGCGATTACGTCTTCGACATCCTCTCGGTCCACGAAGAACTCTAGCCCGGGGCCTTGCTAGGCCCGCACCACGCGCATCGCCATGGGCATCACTTTCACCGCCGCAGGCGTCTGCCCGCAAGGGTCCCCATCCGCCTGCACCGGGACGGGTGTGCCTTCCGATTCCAAGGCGACCTCGGCAGACCGGCCGTGCCGGATATCGCCACGTTTCAGGTGCCGCCGCAGGTACGCCGCCGCGCCGTACAAGCCCAGCCGAAGCAGCCCCGGCTTCTGAAACACGACCCAGTCCAGCATCCCGTCGCCCGCGTCCGCGTGTGCCCCGATCGGCAGGCCCCCGCCGTACTTCCCGATGTTGAAGACGAAGGCGTGCGCCCCGGTGACGCTCTGGCCGTCCGCGGTGACGGTCACGCGCGGGTAGCGGTAGCTGGTCAGGGCGGACAGGATCGGCCTGGCGTAGCTCAGCCGGTTCACACGCTTGAGCCCGCCGCCCTCGGCCGAGCGCCGCCAGGCATCCACCCGCTGCACGACCTCCGAGTCAAACCCCGCGCTGACCATCAGCGTAAACAGCGCCCCGTTGGCCCGGCCTACATCGATGGTCTGCGTCTGCATCCGCCCGATCGCGTCGGCCAGCCCCTCAACGCCCCCCTTCTTGCCCAGGCCGAACTCCTTCGCGAACAGGTTCTCATTGCCCAGCGGCAGCATCGTGACCGCGGCCCGCGTCGTCTCTCCGCCCTTGCCCAGGTCGTTGACCACGCCCGCCATCGACCCGTCCCCCCCGGCAGAGACCACGCAGCGGTACTTCTCCCCGACCGACGGGTCGCCTAACAGCTCCGCACGCTCATCCAGGTCCCAGCACTGCCGCGTGGTCATCCCCCTGGCGGCTAACGCGTGCGCCAGCGCCTCGACCCGACCCCGATTCTTGCCCTTGCCCGAGTAAGGGTTGGCCAGGACGACGACTTCCTTGGGCTGAGTCATAGCGGCGAGAGCATACCCCAAAAATACGGCAAGGCAGCGCCGAAATCAGGATGCCACCCACCGCTGCTTCTTCTAAACCCCGCACCCACCCGGGTACAATCTATCCACACCCCGTGAAGTCACCCCCGGAATCACACCGCGATACCCACGCAACGCCCACGAAGGAGACACCCGCCATGCTCAAGCCTCTCACCACCGCCGTTCTCGCCCTCGCCCTGATCGGCGCGATCGCAGCCGTCCCGGCCACCACGGCCGCTGCTGACAAGCCCGCTGAAACCAAAGACGAGCCCGCCTACGACAAGTCCAAAGACCTCGGCACCCCCGCCCCCGAAGGCGCGGACATCCTCTTCGACGGCACACAAGAGTCCATCGACAAGAACTGGCAGATGTGGCCTAAGCCCGACATGGCCGTCACCTGGAAGCTCGTCAACTCGCCCACCGACGACACCAAGGTCCTCATGACCGACGGCGGCAAGAAGTGGGGCACCCACGACCTGGTCACCAAGAAGAAGTACCAAGACTTCGAGGCCCACGTCGAGTTCAGCATGATGGGCGCCCGCGGCGACGACAGCCCCGAGGGCTACGCCAACTCCGGCGTCTACCTGCAGAACCGCTACGAGATCCAGATCGAGTCGCCCAAGGGCAAGAACGCCAAGGACCCCTACAACTGGAAGATCGGCCCGCACGGCATCGCCGCCTTCTGCATGGAACGCGTCCCCGACCACAACGTCTGGCGCGACCCCGGCACCTGGCAGTCCTACCACATCAAGTTCACCGCCGCCAAGTGGGACAAGGACGGCAAGAAACTCGCAGACGCCCGCGCTACCGTCTGGTGGAACGGCGTCATCGTCCACAACGACGTCCCCATCAAGAAAGCCAACGGCGGCATCAAAGTCACCCCCGAACCCGGCGGCCTCAAACTCCAGGAACACGGCCAAGACGTCCGCTACCGCAACGTGTGGATCAAAGAGACCAAGTAAGCCAACGGCTGACAACGAAACTGACTCACGAAGCCCCGCCGTTAGGCGGGGTATTTCATGCGCTATTGGTGATGGGTGCCCGGGGATGAGCGAAGCGAACCCCCGGAACAAACGGACCTTGATTCAACTTAGACAATACGTTCCGGGGTTCGCCAAGCCTCCACCCCAGCCACCCGCCGCCAGGCGCAATGCCATCGCCAAGGCTGCCAAACCAAGGACGCCAACGAAAGCGTGGCACACTTGCGTACGTGCGCATCAACACGTCTTTCTGCGCATAAACCCAGTGATTCACCGGTTTTTATAATCCATCTAGATCACACCAACCCCGCAAACGCCCCTATAAACCGTCAAGGACGCCAAACCCTTGGCGGCCTTGACCACAAACAGGCGGCGCGATCCGGGGCATCACCGCGTTCTGCCCCGCCACCCGCCGCACCGTAACGGTGGGATGGCTGTTGCTGCCTGTCGTCATGGCGTAAGCCATAGAGCATCTTTCATTTGATCGTGGCGGATCCATAGCCGGCGGCCTACGGACGCCGGACGCGAGAACAACCAACCCGACGCTACACGGTTCTGAAAGATGCTCTAAATGAAGCTGGATTGATCTCACACAAAGGCGCGGTGGCGCAAAGAGTAGGCGACAGGTCTGGGTGCCACAATCGCGACCCGAAGGGCGCGATGTGCGCGTTGTGTTAGAGGTGTACGAGAGGGACGCTTCACAGCCGGGGACCTACGGGCCCCGGACGCGGAAGCTGTTTGTAGATCGCGACAACCCGCCTGTCCTCGTGTCCGGCGTCCGTAGGCCGCCGGCTATCGACGCCCCCTCGTACACATGCTTAATCAAACGCCAGAGCCTCCACACACAGCGCCCTGTGGGATGCAGTGTGGCACCCCGGGTACCCGCCGTCAGGCGGGTTTTATCTTATTATTTGTTATGTTGAAACGCCTTGATCCATTATGAAGAAACGTAAGCTATCAGTTGTAATTGCGATAGGTTGTCTGAGCGTACTATCAGCACTTTTTGCTGTTTTATTTTTGCAGTATCCGCTCGAAAGATTTTTGCTCCAAGATGACTTTGCAAGGCTTGACTCGATCGAACAAGCTGTGGAGCAAGGTACCGCAACAAGAGATGATCTTTCAGAGCTAGAGCAACGGGCTGGTTCCTCAAACAGATATATTCAGAACAATGCACTGAGAGTCATTGGACGCATTAAAGCGCCAGATTTTGATGAAGTGGAAATCCTATCGAGATACCTGCTTGATTCAGAACATGTGATTCGCAGGTCGGCAATACTTGCTATGAAAGATCAAGGTTCTGATGCCCTTGTTGCTATAGATTATATTCGGGCTTGCATGCTTCATGATCCAAGCCAAGTCGATGTTGCAGTTTTTGCCGCACAGGTCCTCGGCTCGTTTGGCGCGGATGCAGAGCCCGCGTTAGATGATTTGAGAGAAGCCAGAAGTAGGGATGAAGTATTTCGTGACATGTACGATCGTGCGATTAAACAAATTGAAGACGATTTGGAAAAACGCGAAAGTAATTGAGCCAGGCACCACACTGCGGCCCGCGGGGCGCTGTGTGCGAACTGTTCTTGATTGCTGATAGACGACTTGCGCACAGCACCCTTCGGGATACGGTGTGGTACCCGAGGCATCGTTTGTGATTAGGTGCGTTGCCTTGCATCCTGTCCATCCTGCTAATCCTGTCATCCTGTCGAAAACGAGTCGCAGAGGACCCGGGTCACTCGCTGACGCTTCGTGCTCGGATGAGGCGGACCGTTGTCAGCCGTCCGCCCGGGCGCGGCCCGGCTACTGCTGAGAGGGGGCCTAAAGGCGTCTGAAACCGGCTTTTTGATCTGATTTCGGGGTTTTTCTCGATTTTGTGCGGCTATTTGTGCGATACTACGTACAAGGAAAGGCGGCAAGCATGACCACCAACATCGATATCAATCCCGAGCTGATCGAGCAGGCGATGCAGGTCAGTGGGCAGCGGACCAAGAAGGCGGTCGTCAACCTCGCGCTCGAGGAGTTTGTCCGCCACCGCAAGCAGCAGCAGGTGCTCGAGTTGTTTGGCCAGGTCGATTACGAGCCGGGCTACGACTACAAGGCCTACCGCGCGGGCGGTGAGGCTCGGCCTTGAGCGTGCTGGTCGACACGGTGGTCTGGTCGCAGGCGCTACGCCGGCGTGGGGATGCTGCTGACGATCGGCAGGTTGATGTTTTGCGCAGGATGATCGAGCAGGGCCAGGTCCGCATGGTCGGCCCGATCCGCCAGGAACTGCTTTCGGGGATCGCGCATGCGGAGCAGTTCGATCGGTTGCAGGTGACGCTCGCGGCGTTCCCGGACGAGCCGATCGTGACGGGGGACTATGAGTCTGCGGCGCGGATGTTCAACACCTGCCGGGCCAAGGGCGTGCAGGGCAGCCACACGGACTTTCTGATCTGCGCGGTCGCCAGCCGATTGGGCGATGCGATCTTCACAGCGGACGCGGACTTTGTGCGTTATGCGGAGCATCTTCCGATCAAGCTGTTTGATGCTGCTGGCGCTTGAGCTCCCGAGCCATCGTTTGTGTTTACGTGCCAATCGTTGCCTTACATCCTGTCCATCCTGTAAATCCTGTCCAAAGCGAGTCGCAAGAGGACTCGGGCCACTCGCCGACGCTTTGTGCTCGGATAATGCGATTCGCTTGGGGTAGGGTGTGGGCTCAGTGCTCGATCACGACCTTGCCCATGGCCTGGCCGGTTTCGAGGCGGGCGTGGGCGTCGCCGGCCTGGTCCAGGGTGAACGCGCTGCCGTCCAGGACGGGCTTAAGGTCGCCGGCCTCCGCGATCTTTGCCAGGTGCTTGAGGATCGCGGCGTGGTCTTCGCGTTGATAATCGTGCAGCATCGGGATCAGCATGAAGACGACGTGCAGCGACAGGCCCTTGAAGTGGGCGACGGAGAGGTCGATCTCGCACATGGAGACGGTCGACGCGACCTGGCCATTGAGCGCGGCGGCGTTGAAGGAGTTGAGCATGTTCATCCCGCCGACGGAGTCGAAGACGACGTCGAAGCCGGCCCCGCCGGTGTGCTTGGCGACGTAGTCCTCGACGGTCTCGGTTTTGTAGTGGATGGGTGTCGCGCCAAGCTGTTGGATGAGCGCAAGCTGCTTCTCGCCGCCGCCGGTGGAGTAGACATCTGCGCCGAAGTGGTTGGCGAGCTGCAGGGCGATGTGCCCGACGCCGCCGGACCCGCCATGGACCAGGACCTTCTGTCCGGCTGTGATGCCGGCACGCTGCAGGCCCTCGTACGCGGTGATGCCGACGAGCGGGATCGCCGCGGCCTCACGCATCGAGAGGTTCTTGGGCTTGTGCGCAATGAGCTTGGCGTCGGCGGCGATGTACTCGGCGAGCGTGCCGGGCAGGTCGGCCAAACCGCCCGCGCAGCCGTAGACCTCGTCGCCCTGTTGATAACCTTCGACGCCTTCGCCAACCGCCTCGACTGTGCCCGCGAAGTCCATGCCCAAGAGCGCGGGCGTGTCCGGCGACAGCGGCAGGTCCTTGCCCATCGTGCGGATCATCGTGTCGACGGTATTGACGCTCGACGCGGCAATCTTGACGAGCACCTCGCCGGGTTTTGCTGCAGGTGTTGCAAGGTCGGTGGGTTCGAAGGCGGCGTCTTCGCCGTAGGCGTTGAGGAGCATGGCTTTCATTGTGTGTCTTCCGTTTCTTGGTTGTTGTTTGTTGTTTTTGCTTAGTTGATGTCCTGGACCTGCATGACGAGGTCGTTCCAGTTGCGTTGGTTCTCGAGGTCGTGCTCCATACCCTTCTCATCCGCGATGGTGAAGCGCTTGATCGCGGGGGTCTTGCTGGCCGCCTGGTAGAGCCAGTAGGCCTCGGCCTTGAGCGCCTCGTCGATGGGCTTGTCGATCGACTCGTAGACCATCTGCTTGCAGGCGTTGATCGACTCGGCGGGGAAGGAGGCGATCCGCTTGGCGAGGGTGTTGACGTAGTCGTCGATCTCGTCGGCGTCGAAGGCCTTGTTGATCGTGCCCAGGGCCTCGGCCTCGTCCGCATCGAAGTCGCGGGCGCTCAAAATGATCTCGAGCGCTTTGCCAAGCCCGGTCTGGCGCGCCATGCGCGACGCGCCGCCGCCGCAGGGCAAGATGCCCATGCCGACCTCCATCTGCATGAACTTGAACTTGCCTCGTACGGCGAAGCGCATGTCTAAGGCGAGGGCCAGCTCGTGCCCGCCGCCGCGCGCGAAGCCCTCGAGCTTGGCGATCGTGGCCTGGGGCAGCTTGCTGATCCGCTCGCAGACGGACTGCAGGTCCAGCAGCTTCGCCTCGTCGCGCGAGACCGCCTCGGTGGACATGTCCTTGAGGAGGTTCGTGTCGTAGTGGCACACCCAGATCTCGGGGTGCGCGGACTGGAAGATCACGACCTTCGTCTCGCGGTCACGCTCCAGCCGCATCGCCAGGCCGTTGAGGTCGGCGAGCATCTCCTGGCCCTGTACGTTGACCGGGGGAAAGTCGAAGGTGACGGTCAGGATGGCGCCGTCCTGCTCGGTGGTGAAGGTGGTGTAGGGGCTGGTCATGGGGCGTTCCTTGTTGTTTGGGACCGGATGAACGGGGCCTGCTGGCCACTTAGAGCATCCTATTCCATAATTTCTTATTGACAAGTACCCACAAAAATGTAAGTATTGAAATATTCTCACTTAAGGATTTCGCGATGGCTCGGAAGTACAACTGGAAGACGGGGTGTGACGTGGAGGCCACGCTGAGCGTGATCGGCGGGCGGTGGAAGCCGATCCTGCTGTGCCACCTGCTGAGCGGGCGCAAGCGGTTCGGCGAGCTCCGCCGGCTGACGCCCAACGCGACCGAGCGGATGATCACGCTGCAGCTGCGCGAGCTCGAATCGGATGGCGTGATCTCAAGAGAAGTCTTTGCAGAAGTCCCGCCGCGCGTCGAGTACGAGATGACCGACTACGGCCGTTCGCTCGAACCGATCCTCGTTGCGATGCAGACCTGGGGCAGAGGGTTTAAGGCGTTGCAGCTGGGCAAGGCAGAATCCATGGATGCATAAACGCGTGCCGCGGATCAAATCGAGCAGTGTGCACAGTTGGCGATGGGACTGTTATCAGGAGACGCTGTCTGTATTGTGCGCGCAATGACAAGGCTGCCAAACAATCGTTGGCAGCCTTGACAGGGTGAATGCTGTGCTTGTGTTGTCAGACGACGGGCTGGAGCTTGGGGCCAAGGACGGGCACCTCGCTGCGGTGGCGGTAGGCGACAACGCTCGCGGCGGCGATGACGATCAGGGCCATGGCGAAGAGCAGGCCGCCGTCGTTGCCCGTGCCGTCGGGGGTGGGGACGGCGATGCCGACAAAGGCGAGGTGCGTGACGACCGCGCCGAACATCGCGCCCAGCGCGAGGCCGGCGCCGTAGATGGTCTTGCGGGGCAGCCAGAGCAGGACGATAGC
>JBCDKD010000071.1:0-23294 GCA_039024275.1 Planctomycetota bacterium
GACTGGCGGGACAAGCCGATCGAGGGCAGGCATCCGTATGTTTATCTCAACGGCACGTACCTCAAGCGGAGTTGGGGCGGCGAGGTGAAGAACGCCGCGATCCTGGTGGCGATCGGCGTGGCCGAGGACGCGGCTACCGCGAGGTGCTGGGGATCGCAGATGGCGCGAAGGAGGACAAGGCGTCGTGGCTGGGCTTGCTTCGGCACCTCAAGGAGCGCGGGCTGGATGGGACGCGGCTGTTCGTGAGTGATGCGTGTCTGGGCCTGGTCGAGTCGCTGGGCGAGGTGTTCCCCGAGGCGCAATGGCAGCGGCGTGTCGTGCATTGGTACCGCAACGCGTGGAGCTGCGTGCCCAAGGGCCGGGTCAAGGAGCTGTCGGCGATGCTCAAGGCGATCCATGCGAGCGAGGACCGTGAGGCGGCGATGAAGAAGGCCGAGGACGTGGCGGTCAAACTCGAAGGCATGAAGCTCAAGAAGGCGGCGGTGTTCGTGCGGGATAGCGTGCAACAAATGCTGGCGTATATGAGCTACCCACGCGAGCACTGGCAGCGGCTGCGGACGAACAACCCGTTGGAGCGTGTGATGAAAGAGATCAAACGCCGGACGAAGGTGGCCGGCTCGTTCCCGGACGGCAACTCGGCGTTGATGCTCAGCGCGGCGAGGCTCAGGCATGTTGCCGGGACCAAGTGGGGCACGCGGAAGTACCTTGATATGCAACGTCTCTACGACCTGGAACACGAACGCAGGCAGCAGGAAGAGGATCAGGAGGAGGCATTAAGCGTGGCGGTGTAGCCACGCGCCGATTGGTTGGCCCTCCGTTCGCTACGCTCACTGCGGGCCAACCAACCGACCATCACTCGGAGATCGCTGAATGAAAGTGCGCAACTTGACGGACACTACCCTCTTCCTTGAGGAAACGGACCTGGGCATCACGACGGGTAGAAACTGATTGAAAATGAGGCACAACAAAGCATAAAACGCTGATTCAACGCTAACCCTCGATATTCATAAACCCAGTATTGGCAAGACGCCAACAAATAAGAACACCCCAAGCGCCGGTCAGAATTAAGCAGTCAATTTTGCACTTCAGTTACGCGCTCAAAGTGACAGATTCTCGCCAATCTGACAGAGAAAAAGTTTGAACCGTGTCCTGAACTCTCGGGAGAGGATGCTATCGCAGTCTCTGCACCGCTACGTAATAAGCGCTGGTCAAGTCTTTGCCATCTGCATCGATGAACCATGCCTTTAGCTTGGTGCGTCCCGGCTCGAGGTCGGCCTCAAAAAGTACCCCCGTGACCAGGCCCTCGGCATCGGTCTCGTAGTCGGCGTTCGGTTGCACGGGGTCGGTGGGGATCGCTTTTTGTGCTTGATAAGAGCCGATCTGAATCGCGGCGGCGGTGATGGGGAGAGATCGGCTTTGCTCGTTATTGACGGCGAACTCGTAACGCTTCTGGAAGTAGCGGAAAGTCCTTAGGTCCTGAGGCACGTCGATCGTGCCTAGGATTGGCAGTTGTGCCTCTTCGGGGTAGCGACGCAGCGTAAAGGCGTATCGACCGGCCTGTGCGACTTCAACTTCCCAGTGCCCTGTCGCTTTGGCACCCGCGAGGACTTGGTCGTGGTTCCAGACGCAGTCGCCGACGATGTCGTGTGCCGTGATGGTGGTTGGGTTCTGTTGGTCGGACCCAATGACGATATCGACGGGGTCATCGAAACCCGGCTCCATGTCCGCCCAGATTTTGTTGTAGGCCCGTTCGAGTTCGGCGACTAAGTCGGGGTAGTCCTGGATGAGGTTGCGCTGCTGCCCGGGGTCTTGTTCGATGTTGTACAACTCCTGGCGGTCAATCAGCCGCCACTTGTCTTTCATGACGACCGTGCGTCGCCATTTCTCTGGCCGGGTCAGGTAGTTCTGGTAGTCCGTCACCAGCACGCGGGGCGCCAGCGCTTCGCCCCGCCGGATCAGTCCCGCCAGGCTGGTGCCATCGATCGTGGCGTCGGTTGGGATCTCCAGGCCGGCAAACTCGGCGAGCGTTGGGAGCAGGTCGATCCCCGCAGTCAACGCATCGATGTCGCGCCCCTGGTCCATGCCGCCGGCCGGCCAGTGGATAAAGCAGGGGACACGGTGGCCGCCTTCGTAAGGCGATCCCTTGGCGCCGCGCATGCCCGCGTTGTAGAGCCGTGACCCTTTTGCCGACCCGTTGTCCGTCATAAAGATCAGGATCGTGTTGTCGGCGATTCCAAGCTCGCTAAGCCGTCGGCGCAGCTTCGCGATGTTGTCATCGATGTTTGAGATCATCGCATAAAAACCGCGCACGCCTTCGTCTGCCTGATCCGCATATCGCGCGAGGTCTTGCTGTCTTGCGACGAATGGTAGGTGGGGCGCATTCGTCGAGATGTAGCAGACAAAAGGCTGCTCGCCACGCTGGGCCTCGATGAAACGTGTTGCTTCCGCGAACCAGATATTGGTGCAAAAGCCCTCGAACTTCTTCGGGTCACCGTTGTGAAAATACGTATCGTCGAAATAATCATTCGCCCAATAGTCGGACGTATTGCCCGCGCCGCCGCCGCCGTGGATCAACACCTCGTCGAAACCGTGGTCCTGTGGGCGAAACGGGTAGTTGTCGCCCAGATGCCACTTGCCGAAGATCGCGGTCTTGTAGCCCGCCTGGCGGAACAAACTCGGCCATGTCAGTTGGCCGCGACGCAGCAGCGAACGGCCGCGCACGGTGTCCAGCACACCCGCGCGTGTGTCGAATCGGCCGGTCATCAGCGTCGCCCGGGTTGGCGCGCATGACGACTCCACGTGGAAGTCGGTCAGCCGAACACTCTGGGCGTGGAGTTGGTCTAGGGCAGGTGTCCGAAGGTGGGGATTGCCGTGGCAGGACAGGTCGCCGTAGCCCTGATCGTCGGTGAGGATCAGGATGACATTCGGGGGTATGGATGGGTTGGGATTGCGAGGCGCGGCCCGGCCGGATTGATTAGCCTCTTCGGGGCCACGCAGCTTGCCCTCCCAGTCTCTCATGTCGTCGGTCGTACCGACCGTCCCGTCTTCACGGGTAATGCCCTCGAAAACCAGGGGCATGAACGGGTCGGGTTTTTCGCGGACCGCCCAGGCCATCGCCCGGAAAAGCACGATCCGGAACTCGGGATCAAAGTAGGTAAACGTGTTGTGGCCGAGGGTTGTTCCAAAGACGCGCCCCTGCCCCGGCTCATAGGTCCAGAAGACCGGCGACTTGTCCTCCGAAAGCATTGAAGCCGGCACGCGGCGTTCGCTCCTGCCCGGCGGCCCGGTCCGGACTTCGCCAAGCACATCGATCTCGTCCATGCGCTGAAGGTGCCAGTAAAACTCGTCAACGATGCTGAGTGTGGGGGCGAAGCCGCTGAAGATCTCGTGGTCGTTGCGGATCGAGATATCATCGAAAACGGCGCCCCACTGGGACCGGCCTTGATCCCAGGCCATGCCGATGCACCCGCAAAGCTTTCTTCCCTCCGAAGCCGGCCGCATGATCGCCGCCTCGTGCAGGGCCACCACACCGCCGCCGCCTTCAATGTATGCCTTGAACATCGCGTATTGGTCGTCACTGAGTTGTGGCAGATGCAGGTACATGACGACCAGGTCGGCCTTGTCGAACTGCTCGCGCGACGGGAACTCGTAGGCGGGTTCAACCGTGACCTCTGGCACCTGCTCCAGCAGATTGCTCATCGCATCGCGCACCCTGAGGTAGTCGTGTGTCCCGGGCTTGTGGCTCTTGTCGTACCCCCAGACCCAGACGATGTGCAGTGGTTTGGAGGGTTGTTCTGTATCGACGGGCCCGATGATTTGCTCTAGCACTTCACGCGGGACCGGGTCCTTGGGCTGCTGCCAGAGGTGCTGCCCGAGCGCGGGGCCCGTACACGCAAGCAGTGTCAGGAAGCAGGTGAGCAGCCATGCGTATCGCCGGGTGCAGCCGATGTGTTGTGTGATTTGTTTCATCATTCCAATGGCTTGGGATTGAGGCGTGTCTAAATTCTAGGACTCAATCGGGTTCGGCAAGATCGATGCAAAAGACTTAAATCGACATGTTGAGCATAGGTTCTCATCTCCTGGGTATCGATCTAAGCCCGTCTGGACTGGGCCCAGATCGATCTGTCCCTTGGTGCTACGCAAGTCACTTGCCCCTGTCTCTATCCTGA
Source organism: Planctomycetota bacterium (assembly GCA_039024275.1). GTDB lineage: Bacteria > Planctomycetota > Phycisphaerae > Phycisphaerales > Phycisphaeraceae > JAHQVV01. The sequence goes on from JBCDKD010000071.1 coordinate 4,170, forward strand.
GCATTTTTATATCGATCGCCCCCGGTCCCGAAAGGTACGACGTGATAGGTTATATCCGTTTTCTGGATGGCCATAAAGTCCTCCAAGAGGAACTGTAGGCGTTCCCGACTTTCGAGATACTCCCCGGGATTCGCAACAACGGTCATGCCGTACCTTGTTTCGTTGTGGTTGTTGGGGATATGGTAGAATCGGCCGTCTTCATGCAGGCGGAAGTGCTTATCCCGGACAAAGTAGCATCCACCTTCGAAAGCCATAGCAAAAAATGCGCGGTCTTTCCCCGGCTGATCGAAGAGGTTGTGAGATAAATCCAGCCCATCAACCTCGTGCTCAACCGGGATACCCGCAACTGCGGCTAGTGTGGGAAGCATATCCATCAGGCTCATCATGGATTCACGATTGCCGGCCGGGATTCGCCCGGGCCACCAGGCGATGAAAGGTACCCGGGTCCCGGCTTCGTTCATCGTGCGTTTGCCGCCGCGGAGATGAAAGTCTCCCAGTTGGTTCACCAGGTTTCCTACTGTTCCGTTGTCCCCCGTGAAGATCACCAGTGTATTGTCATCGATGCCGAGGTCCTCAAGGGTTTTGAGTAGCCTGCCAACGAGTTGATCCATGTAGTGAACCATGCGCCCGTTGAGCCGCTCGGCCCGACCGAGGTCGGCTGGATAGTGCATCTCTGCCGCGGCCTGATCACCCGGGGGCGTGACGAATGGCGTGTGGATCAGGTTCATCGGGAAGTAGGCGAGAAACGGCTGTTCACGCTCATGACTACGCCGCATGAAATCAATGAGGAAATCGGTGTAGTGGTCTGGTCCAAACACCTCCCTCTCGTAAACGATGTATTCCCCGTTTTCCCAGACATGCGGGCCGTAGTATCGGCTAGGACGTACGCCGTCCCAGTACTGTACCCAGAGACAATGTTCGTCGAAGCCGTGAGAGGTTGGCTGATCGGGAAACCTCTGAAAGTCACCGAGGTGCCATTTGCCGGCGATCGCGGTGGCATAACCGGCATCCTGAAAGAGGTGGCCAAACGTCTTCAAATGAACCGGCAGCCGATTGCTCTTCTCCACATCATCGGGGCTGTCTAATCGCTCGAGAAATCCGGTCCGGTTGGGGTACAGACCCGTGAGGATCATCGCCCGTGTCGGTGTGCAAACCGGCGAAGCATAGGCGTTTTCAAAGAGCGCGCCCTCGGCCGCCATCTGATCCAGATGCGGCGTTGCGTACATCGTATTGCCGTAGCAAGGCAGGTTCTCTGCTCCCAGGTCATCCGCCATGATCAGCAGGATATTCGGGGGCTTGTCGTCCGCAGCTAAAGGCTGGATAAACGATAAAAACAGAGCCGCGGCCAGGATCGTCAGGCAGATACGTCTGCCGACTAAATGATCTTTGATGTGGAGCATAGCAACTCGTTCTTAATTACGTGGAAGGTCCGCTTGGTCAAACGAGGTGTCATGGAGTTGCTTTTGTAGCTCTTGCTCGCATTCCACCAGGACAGACCTGTATTCGGGATCCGCCGCCACGTTGTTCAACTGCTCGGGGTCGCGCAAACGGTCAAAGAGTTCAACGTGCTCATTGATTTTCAGGTAGGTGTATCGGCTTGTTCGAATGCCGTAGTGCCTGGGTCCGATGCTCCAGTAGCTGTACAGGGTGGACACACGCCAGCCTGCCGGCTCATCATGGCCTCTGAGCATGGGCACAAAACTGCGCCCCTGCATCCGCTCGGGAGCTTCCAGCCCCGCGAGCTCGAGCAGCGTCGGGGCGAGGTCGACATTGATGCACAGGCTGGAACACACCGACCCCGGCTTAATCGCTTGGGGGTAACGAATCAAGAAGGGCATGCGGATGGATGGCTCGAGGATCAGCCGCTTATCGTACATCCCGTGCTGTCCCAACCAATAGCCCTGATCGGATGTATAGATCACGATCGTATTCTCGGTTAATCCTTCTTCGTCGAGAAACTCCAGTACACGGTTCAAGTTGTCGTCGTTGCCCTGAACGCAGCGGATGTACTTGCGCATCATCTGCTGATAGGCGGCCCGGATTTTGTCTCGATCGTCTTGCGGGTCATGCTCGGGCATCTGGTTCGGGGCCGGGGCATCGACATGCCGGTCGTAGTAGCCTTCCGGACTGCCCTGATGGACGCCGCGCGTCATATGAAACCGGGTCCGCTCCACGAACTGGCGCTTCAGGACGGAGTTGCTGCGGTGTGTATCCTCGTACAGTGTTGCGGGCTCGGGGATCTCGACACCGGCAAGAAGGCCGTCGTACCGTGCAGCGTGCCCGAAATCGTGGTGCGGTGCCTTGAACTGGAGGGAAAGGAAAAACGGCTTATCCTTCTCGCGTGCCCGCAGCCAATCGATCGCGATGTCGGTATAGACATCTGTTGAGTAGCCTTGACGATTCCAGACCCCCTCGCTGCCATGGAAGGTCGGGTCAAAATACGCCCCCTGCCCTTTGACGGTCATGTGCTTATCGAAGCCTCGGATCTCCCCGTTCAGGTGCCACTTACCCACCAGCAAGGTCTCGTAGCCCGCAGTTTGCAGCTCTTCTGACAGCCAGGGTGATGCCGGGTTGATCCGTCCATTGAGGTTCCTGACCCCGTTGACGTGGCTGTATTGGCCGGTGATGAAGCTGGCACGGCTGGGTGAGCACAGGGAGTTTGCACAGACGAAATTGTCGAAACGCATGCCTTCGGTGGCGAGGCGATCGATCGCCGGTGTCTTGGCGTAGTCTTTCAGGTGACTCCCGTAGGCCGAGACCGCTTCCAAAGCGTGGTCGTCTACAAGGACAAATACGATGTTGGGTTTCTCTGCGGCATGTAGAGAAGGTGTCAGCAGATAAGCCATGATACAGATGAATGCAATAGGTTTCATGATTATCGCGATCGACCGTTGCTTTGGATGGACTCGAACTGCCGGGTCAGGTCTGCGACGACCTCGGGCTCTTGGTGCCAAAGGTTGTTGGTCTCGTAGGGATCCGCCTCCATGTCGAAGAGGTAACCCTCGCCCTCGACGGCGCGCACGCGTTTTTCACCTACGCCAAAAATAATTTTCCACTTTCCGCGACGAAGGGCAAACACGGTGCTGGCGTGGTGGATCATCAAATGCTCTGTATCGACCGTATCTCCCATCAATACCGGCAGCCGGTTGAAGCTGTCTTCGCCGCTTGTTTCGGGCAGCTCCTCGCCGACCAGCGCGGCAAAGGTTGCCAGCATATCGGTAAAGCAGATCGCATCATGGACGACCTCACCCCGCGGGATGTTACCGGGCCAGCGAGCGATAAACGGGACCCGGTGGCCGCCTTCCCAGATATGCCCCTTGCTGCCGCGTAGTTGGCCGGCGGCGAGGTGCCCATTGGTGACTCTCGCGGTCCTTTCGGGTGCCCCGGGTTCAAGCGACCCGGGCAGGGGACCGTTGTCACTGGTCACGATGAGCAGCGTGTTGCCCGCGATACCCAAAGCATCGAGCTTGGCCATAATCTGCCCGACCGACCAATCCACCAGCCAAACCATGTCGCCCCGCACACCGGCTTGCGACTGACCGATCGCGAAATCGGCCGTCACGTGCGGTGAGTGCGGTGATGAAAGGCACAGGTAGAGGAAGAAAGGCTGCTCGGGCCCGGCCCGGTGCGTGCTCTCGATGAAATCCAGCGCCCATTGCGTGGCCTGGACATCAACGGTTTCGTTGTCCCAATCCGGCGCCGCCATGCCGCTTCGCCAGCTCCCCTCTGGCCTGCGGTAGGTCGCTTCAGACATGTTCAGGAACCGGCCGTTTTCAATGAAGCAAAACGGCTCCTGATCCGTCGAGCAGCCCGCGTTATAGAATGTTTCGTCGAAGCCTAACTCCTCCGGACCCCCGAACACAGGGACAGAGAAATCGATGCTCTCGCTGACCGTTCGGTCCGGCAGCGGCCCGGGCGACCACGGCAGCGGCGCATCGAAATCAACGTCTCGACCCGGCTTGGCGGTAAAACCCAGCCCGAGGTGCCACTTGCCCGAGATCGCCGTCCGGTAGCCCTTGCTTTTCAACAGGGACGCGAGGGTCATTCGGCCCGGCTCGATCAACGGCGGTTCATAGTTGAACAACACCGCCCGCTTGAGGGGGGTGCGCCAGCAATAGCGCCCGGTCAGCAGCCCGTAGCGCGAGGGCGTACACACCGAATCGGCTGAGTGCGCGTCGGTCAGGCGGACGCCCTGACCGGCAAGCCGATCCATGTTGGGCGTCGGGATGCGTGACTGCTCGTTGTAGCAACCGACATCGCCGTAGCCCATGTCGTCGGCCATGATAAAGATGATGTTGGGGCGGTCGTCGCCATACGCAGCCGGCGACAAGATGAAGAACCCCAGCGTGACAACAAGCCCTACGATCGACTTGGTGAAGATGTGAAAAATCATCATCATCAACAATCGTAACCGAAACGGGCGTAACACATCCGAATACGCGAGCGTTCGAAATCGATTTTTGTCTGTATTGAGGCCGGGATAAACGGGTTGGCCGGCTTTCACCGACCCACCCAATCTTGGGGGTTTAGTTATCCGATCCGCGACGGCGGCGAGCGACGAGTAGGCCACCCAGTGCGAGGAGTACCATCGAGCCGGGCTCGGGAACGGCGCTAAGCACGACGTCGTTGCCATCACCACCAACGTAGGAGATGGTCCGGCCATTAGTGCCTGCGACCACTGCGCCTTCGGCCAGACCGCGGAACTGACCGCTCACCGTGTCTAGGCCGGTCTTGTCGATGAGCGTGATCTCACCCAGTCCTGCAAAGCTGGTCAGATCAACAACCAGTTGCGGGTCCAAGCCGCTGTTATTGTCAAACAGGTCGGACGGGCCGTCGAGGTTGATCGTGCTGATGCCGCCAGCGTCGGCAAGGAAGTCCAGTGTTGCACCTTCACGGGCGAACAAACCACCGAAGTTGATGGTCAGGCCGCTACCTTCGAGTTTAAGTGTGGAGTCGCCAGACAGCGTCGGGTGATCGGACATCACGAAGAAGCCGCTGGTGGAGAGCGAGGCGTTGTCCTGGAGCGTCAGAATTGAATCGTCCGAGGCAAAGCGGGTCATCTGGATGGTCACGGCCGAGACCGCGGCGTTGTCGGAGATCACGCCAATAAAATCGTTATCCATGCCGAACCAGATCTCGCCATTGGAGGTCATCTGGGCATTGTCGGACATTAAAAGTTGTCCATCACCACCACGGGCTAAGATGAATAATTTTCCGTCGGTTTGGTTGTATATCGCACTGCCGGACATGGTGTAGATGGAGTCTGTACCATCCCAGTTAACGTTGTTGAACTCGCCGAGGAACGAGTCTTGGTTGCCATTGCCCGCCACAGTCAGGGTTCCAGCGGTGTGGTTGACGTCGCGCCCATTGGCCGTACGAAAGGCTTCAACAGTCTCGTTAGTAGAGAGTTGGACGGTGCCGCTGGCCAGGCCAATGAAGGCCAGATTGTTCGCACCGGGTTTGCTGGGGGTGCTCCAGTTAGCCGCGTTATCCCACAATAAATCTGGAGCAGTTGAAAGCCAATTTGAATTTTGGCCCATGGCTTCTGTTCCAGCCAGCGCTATCGCTGCCAGCAGGCTCAGGGTGGTCATCTTGCGCATGCGATACATGTCGATTTTCATCGTTGTAAACCTCCTAGATTTATGCCCGAGTCGGGCGATTCAAGCAATGCGCCTTGACTTGACGCGGATTAGCGGCGGCGGCGGCCGGCCATCAGCAGTCCACCCATGGCCAGCAGCGCCAGCGAGGCGGGCTCGGGCACCACTTCAACCGTGACATTGTCGATGTAGCCGAGAAAATTAGCACTGTTATCGAGATCAAAAATCTCAAAGTGAAGCCCAAGGGCAGTACCGTCCTGTAGGTTATTAATGGTGATATTGTCTTCCGAGCCAGAAATCTGAGCATTGGTCTCGAGGTTAGTCAGAGTCCAATCGAGCGTATATGTCGACCCATCATCTGTAAACACGGCGACGAAGTTCTGCCAAACGCCCTCGCCGAAGTTATTGAGTCCGGTGCCCGCTCCATTACCCTGGTCATTGCCGTCAAGTTTGATCAAGGTATCCCGGTCGTTACGCATGAAGACATCGCGATTAGCGCCCAGGCCGTCATCGTCGAAGAAGGCGACCCTGACGCTGTCATTGGTATTCAAAACCCCACCGCCTTGGTTGTAGAAATCCCACGACACAGTCATACCATCAATCGGCTGAGCGCCGCCGGCGAACAACGCTTGCAAACGATTATCGTTCGGGGTCACACCACCGCCTCGCAGCGCCTTGCTAGACGTATTGCCCAAAACTTCTGGATTTGATTCAACAGACATCGCATTTAATAGACCTTGATAGCCAGCACCCACGTTCGACCCGGTGATCGTGGGCAGGCTGCCAATGGTGTCGTCCTCGAAGTCTTCGGAATAGACGACGATCGCGCCTTGGGCGGACGTGGCTCCGAAGAGTCCGCTGGCAAGCAGCATGGCAAGTCCGTAACGTTTCATGGAAACCTCCTGGTTGATGTGAAATTCAAATCTGTGGCAACGGGTGCCAGGGCAATAAAAAGCGATAGGATGTGTGGCGCTTCATGTAATGCGTCGTGATTTGACGCATATGAGAATTCGCTCCTCGCAATACGCAGGGCTAATGCCTGCAACCAACAAAACAGTTGGACTAGTAATTTTACTTCAGAAGACGTGATTGTCAACACCATTCTTGGCTAATTCCAGATAAATTTTGCAAAATGTGTTTACAATTATAGACGGCGACCCATCCGCGAGGTAGACTACATATTGTCAATGAACCGAAGAGGCCTGGCGGTGAAAACCAGCACAACCAAGCACGGCAAGATTCTTGAACAACTCCAGGAAGAGTTCACCTCGGGACTCTACCAGCCCGGCGATCGTCTGCCGGCTGATGCCGAGTTTGTCGCTCGATTTCACGTCTCACGGCCCACCGTGGCTAAGGCGCTCCAAGAGCTTGAGCGACGCGGCCTGGTGGTTCGTCGCCCCGGGTCGGGCACCTTTATCCGTGAGACCGGCGATGCCGTCGAGGGAGAAAAGCTGTTCGGCCTGCTGATCCCCGGCCTGGGTGAGACCGAGATCTTCGAGCCCATCTGCGCCGAGATGGCCCGGCTGGCCCACGCCAGCCACCACTCGCTGCTCTGGGGCAACTCCCCGTCCCGCGCTGCCAACGACCTGGGCTCCGCCGCACTGCAACTATGTAAGCAATATATCAAGCGCAAGGTCGATGGCGTGTTCTTCGCGCCGCTCGAACTGACCCGCGACAAGGACCAGGTCAACCAACAGATCATCAAGGCGCTGGACGACAGCCGCACGCCCGTCATCCTGCTGGACCGTGACTACCTGCCGTACCCCCGCCGCAGCGGGCACGACCTGGTTGGCATCGACAATCGGCGCATCGGCTTTGCCGTCACCGAGCACCTGTTCGACCGGGGCTGCCAGCACGTCGTCTTTTGCGCTAGGCCCCATTCGGCCAGCACGGTCGATGCCCGCTCCGCGGGGTTTGCCGAATCCGTGCTCCACCACACCGGCACCTTCGACACCCACCAGGTTCAGCGCATCGACCCCGAAAACCTGGAACAGGTCGGTAGGCTGGTGAAGAAAGTCAATCCTGACGGCGTGGTCTGCGGCAACGACATGACCGCAGCCCAACTCATGCGGACGCTCGACAGCCTGGGCGTTAGGGTGCCCGATGACCTGCGGGTCACCGGCGTCGATGATGTGAAATACGCCGAGCTGCTCCGCGTCCCCCTGACCACGATGCATCAGCACTGCGAGGCGATCGGTGAATCTGCATTCCGAGCGATGCTTGACCGCATCGAGCGCCCCGATGCACCCGCCCGCGAAATCCTGCTCGACTGCAAGCTCGTTGCACGAGACTCCACCTCCAGCCCGAAGCCGCGCTAATGCCGCCCAATACAAACCCCCAACACCCCATCCTCCTGGTTGGCTTGGGCGAAGCGCTGTTTGACTGCTTCTCCAACCGGCGCACCCTCGGCGGGGCACCGGTCAACCTTGCGGTACATGCCAATGCCCTGCTGAACCGTGTGGGCGGGAGAAGCACCATCGTAACGCGCGTGGGGGAAGACGATCTCGGCGACCTGCTGGTGAAACAGCTTTTAGGCAAGGGCTTGTCCGGGGATTACATCCAGCGCGACCGTGAGCATCCAACCGGTATGGTTGATGTAAACCTGGATAGTGCAGGCCAGGCGGATTATGAGATCCACGAGAACGCCGCCTGGGATCACCTGAGATTCGATGCTGAGTTAGCCGAGCTTGCGCCCGCCTGCGGCGCCGTCTGCTTTGGCACCCTGGCTCAGCGGCACCCGGTCACGCGTGCCGCGATTTACGCCTTTCTGGACGCGGCACCGCAAGCGATCCGCTTTCTCGATGTTAACCTGCGTGAGCCTTATTTCTCTGCCGCCATCATTAAGGATTCACTCCATCGCGCGACGGTTGCCAAACTGAACGAGCACGAGCTGCCTCTGGTCTGTGCGATGCTAGGGCTCGACGCACCCCCGGGCGAAGCGCACGACCACCAAGCACAGGCGATCATCCAGTCGTTCGGACTTGACCTGCTTGCGCTGACGCGTGGTGCACGGGGTACGGTGCTTTATCGCGATGGCCAGCGGGTAGAAGGCTCGCCGGTCAAGCTTCAGCCTGGCCCGAATGCAGATAGCGTTGGTGCCGGCGATGCGTGTTCTGCGGCGTTGGTGTCCGGGCTGCTGCTGGGCTTGGCTGATCAGCAGATTGGGGATTTGGCCAATCGCGTAGGAGCATATGTGGCGGGCTTGCCCGGCGCGACACCCGATCTGCCCGAAAAGCTGCTCGCCCAAGCCGACCTAAAAGTTAATGTCAATCCGCAAACACTCTCCCGCTCGATGCCTCAAGCCACTCATCAACCGCAAAGAGCGGCTGGCACAGTTACCACCAAATCGTAAAACCAATAGCTGCATAATCCTATAGCAATTTTAAGCCGCGCTTTACATTTAAGGTGAAAGGTGTTGACAAATTAGGCAAATCATGCAATAATTTAGTTACAAAATGCCAATTTTTAAATAAGTGTGTTCGAACATGCCTATTCGAACCTTCCGACAATTTCTCCATCGTGGCACCAGGAGGCCAGCCATGAAACGACAACACCAAGCATTCACACTCATCGAACTTCTCGTTGTGATCTCGATCATTGCGCTGCTGATCGCTATCCTTCTGCCCGCACTTGGGGCAGCACGGACAACGGCCCGCAAACTCCAAAACTCCACCCAACTGCGGGGTATCCACCAGGGTTTTGTGATTTTTGCGCAGTCCAACAACGGGTGGTTCCCCGGACGGGATTCCGATAGTGGGTTATTGGGTGCCGACGGCACGCCCGTGCCGACTCTGGCAAATGGTGACGATTTCGAAGGCGCAGGAGCAACGGCAAAGAGCTTTAGTGTTCGATTGGCCATTATGCTCAACGACGCTCAAGTCACCCCGGACTACCTCATCAGCCCCGGCGACATTGCGACCCCCGCACAGGCGGGCGTGACCACCGATGAGGATGGAGACGGCAACCCCGAAGGGGAGGTCAATACGGGCACAAACCCGAACTTCTCTTACGCGGGGCTTGAGCAGATCTCCAATGCCACCATCTCACAAGACGAGCAGATTGCCCGCCGGGCGGAGTGGCGCGAGACGTTCAACACGAGTGCCATCCTGATAGCCGATCGTATCTTCAGCAACGGGAGTGTCTGGACCAAAGCTAACGCCGGCTGGCAAGGCACGGTCGTCCGCAATGACAACAGCACGACTTTCGAGTCAGACCGTATCATCGAAAATACCCGGTACGGCAAGAAGCCTACCTCCCTTGAAGACGACATCTTCGCACCCAATGATCTAGATGCCGATGGCAATGAAGGCCCTGCCTTCGTCTTGTGGAACTGATTTAAGCCGCCAAATCAGCTTCGGGCTTTTTAGTCCATGTTCTAATTCATGAGGCCATGCCTCCACGTTGATGTTGGCAGCCCAACGACCGGGCCTCACCCAATAAGCTGAGGGTCGCAACTCATATCGCACTTGACAATGAGCGGGATGAGCACTTGTGCGGGCCATTGAAGTGAACTCATCCGCATCTTTCTCGTACACACGAATATCTACATGAACCAATCGAATCCCAAGCTACTTCTCTGGTCGATCACCGCGGCCCTGTCCGGGTTCCTGTTCGGCTTCGATACCGTGGTCATCTCCGGCGCCGAGCAAACGATCCAGGAGCTGTGGGAACTGAGCCCCGCCATCCACGGCCTGGCCATGAGCGCGGCCCTTTGGGGCACGGTTTTGGGATCCTTGCTTGGCGCTTGGCCCACGGACCGGTTCGGCCGGAAGAAGACGCTGCTCTGGATCGGGATCCTCTACCTCGTTTCCGCCGTCTGGTCGGCCCTCGCCACCGATCCCGTGTCCTTCATGATCGCCCGGTTTATCGGTGGCCTGGGGGTTGGCATCTCAACCGTGGCTGCGCCCTTGTTTATCTCCGAGATCGCCCCGCCCGAGCGGCGGGGACGGCTGGCGGGGATGTTCCAGTTCAATATCGTCTTTGGTATCCTCGTCGCGTTCGGGTCGAACGCCCTTCTCGGCGGCATGGGGGACCATGCCTGGCGCTGGATGCTCGGCGTGGAAGCGGTTCCCGCACTGATCTTCAGCATCCTCTGCTTTGGGTTGCCCGAAAGCCCACGCTGGCTGATTGGGCGCAAAGGTGATCGGGCCTCGGCTCTGTCGGTGCTCAAGCTGATTCAGCCGGAAGCCTCCGACAGTGAAATTCAATCAAAGGCAGACGAAATCGAAAGCGTCTCAAAAGAGCCGGCTAGCACGGGCGGGTTCTGGAGCGCCAAGCTGAAAACACCGATCTTTCTGGCGTTTCTCATCGCCTTCTTCAACCAGCTCTCTGGCATCAATGCGATACTCTATTTTGCACCACGCATCTTCGAATTGACCGGCCTCGAAGAGAAAGCCGCTTTGCTGCAGTCCGTTGGGATTGGTGTAACCAATCTGATCTTCACCTTCCTCGGCCTGTGGCTGATTGACCGCCTGGGGAGACGGACACTTCTATACATCGGGTCGTTCGGGTATATCGCATCCCTCGGGCTTTGCGCTTGGGCGTTTCACTCCGAAAACTTTGCGATCGTCCCCGCGTGCATCTTCGCATTCATCGCCGCTCACGCGGTTGGGCAGGGAGCCGTGATCTGGGTCTTTATTTCTGAGATCTTCCCGAACCGTCACCGTGCCCAGGGGCAGTCCCTAGGCAGCTTCACGCACTGGATCTTTGCCGCACTGCTTACGCTATTCTTCCCCTCCATGGTGACCGCCTTTGCACCCTCGATCGTCTTCGGCTTCTTCTGCTTCATGATGATCCTGCAACTGATCTGGGTGAAAGCCATGGTTCCGGAAACAAAAGGCCGCCCGCTAGAAAATATCGAGCACGACCTCGATACCTAAAAGACTCAATCCAAACGTTAGCCGCAAGTGGACTTATTTTGATGAAACACTTAGCCACACCCCTAGTTCTTTTGCTCGCAGTAATTCTGTTCGCAACACCATTCCGGAGCGTCGCCGAGCAACGCCCCAATATCCTGATCATCTTCACGGACGACCAGGGCTATGCCGACCTTGGCTGCTACGGCAATGAGAACAACAAGACGCCGCGCCTGGATCAGCTCGCGGCCGAGGGGACGCTTTTCACTTCGTTCTACGCCCAAGCGGTCTGTGGCCCTTCTCGCTCGGCGCTGCTTACGGGGCGCCAGCCCTTGCGGAGTATGGGCTGGCATATGCCCGGTGATGAGATCACCTGGGCCGAACTCATGCGTGACGCCGGGTACCAGACCGTCTGTATTGGGAAATGGGATGTTTCGAATCGAAAGCCCATAGTCGAGCGCATGCCGAATGCCCAGGGGTTTGACTACTTCCACGGAGCCCTCGGCGCCAATGACTGGGGCATTGTCCGGTTCCATAAGAACAACCAAGCCGCGGGCAGCACCACCGATATGAGCAGCCTCACCCGGCTCTACACCGATCAGTCAATCGATTGGCTCAGGAATCAGCGTGATCCAGATCAGCCCTTTGTGCTTTATCTCTCCCACACCATGATGCACACGGTCATCGATGCATCCGAACGCTTCCGTGGCCAATCTGCGGGCGGCCTGTACGGAGATGTGGTTGAAGAATTCGACTACGAGACCGGCCGCCTGCTCGACACGCTCGACGAGTTGGGCCTCCGCGACAACACACTCGTGATCTACACCAGCGACAACGGCCCGTGGAATCAGCCAAAGTATTACCTCGAAAAGATGGGGAAAACCGGCAATACAAGCCGCCCCGAAGCCTGGTATCAGGAAGAGGACACGATCTTCTGGGGCGATGCCGGTCCGCTAAGGAACGGCAAGGGGTCTTGCTACGAGGGTGGCTATCGCGTCCCGTGCCTCGTGCGGTGGCCGGGTCAGGTGCCGGCTGGGCGCACGTCTGACGCCATCTTTGCCTCGATCGATTTTCTACCCACCTTTGCCAACCTCGCCGGCTTTGAGGTGCCCACGGACCGAGTCATCGACGGGATCGATCAGACCGATCTGCTGCTTGGCCAATCCGAAGAAGGACGCGATTACTTCTACTTCGATAACGCCGGCGTCCGCCAAGGCAAATGGAAGTACCTGAAGCCCGACGCTCACTTCTTCGGCTATGCCGTTGAAGACGACCGCCCCATCGCCGCAGAACTCTACGACCTTGAAAGCGACTTGGGTGAGCAAGACAACCTCGCCGAGAAGCACCCCGAGATCGTCAACGCACTCGCCAAGCTCATGGCCGACATCGAAGCGAAAGGCCGCGAGACAAGCAACGCCGACGCTGTCAGCACACCTCGAGTCTCTTCGGCCAAGCAGGACGCCCCCAATGTCATCCTGATCATCACCGATGACCAGGGCTACGGCGATGTTTCGGCGCATGGCAATCCCCTGCTCAAAACCCCGATGCTCGACGCCTTCCGCGAGACCGCGGTGCGCTTGACGGACTTCCACGTCGCGCCGATGTGCTCCCCCACCCGAGGGCAACTGCTGACGGGGATCGATGCCATGCGCAACGGCTGCACCGCGGTCTGCCAAGGACGCTCGATGATGCGGGCCGAGCTACCGACCATGGCCGAATTCTTCGCCAAATCGGGCTACGCCACCGGGCATTTCGGCAAGTGGCACCTCGGCGACAGCTACCCGCATCGGCCGCAGGACCGGGGCTTCCAACAAACCATCCACCACCGCGCCTGGGGGCTCACCTCGCTAGCCGACCACTGGGATAATCACACAAACGCCTACTTTGATCCCATCTTGTCTCAGAATGGTATTGACATCCAATTCACCGGCTATTGCACCGACATCTTCTTCGACCAGGCCATGAAATGGATCGAGCGGCAGAACGAGGAGGGCAAACCCTTCTTTGTCTATCTGCCGACCAACACCCCGCACGTGCCCGACATCTGTCCGGATAAGTATTCCAGGCCTTACCGCGGCACCCATGAAGATGGCAAACCGATCCCGGCGAATTTTTACGGGATGATCGCGAACCTGGATGACAACCTCGGCAGGCTTGAGGCGTTTCTTGCTGAGCATGATCTCGATGACAACACGATCGTCATCTACATGGCCGACAACGGCACCCAGAGCACGAGGGCCAAAGAGATCTTCAACTCGGGTATGCGCGAGAAGAAGACCAGCGTCTATGAAGGTGGGCACCGGGTTCCGTTTTTCATCCGTTGGCCCAGCGGCAACCTGATCCATGGCAATGATGTGGATGAGTTGACCCAGGTCCAGGATGTTTTGCCGACCCTGATCGAACTATGTGATTTAAGCCCGATCGAGTCTCCGTTGGCATTTGATGGCATAAGTCTGGCCGGATTGCTCCGCGGGTCTGAAACAGAATTGCCCGACCGGAAGCTGGTCGTGCAGTACCGTGCATCGGGTCAGCCGTGGGACCCGGCCGTTGTCCTGTGGGGCAAGTGGCGGCTTCTCAAGCCCCGGCAGGGTCTTCAGCCACAGCGGCCGCATACGCCGCTTGAGCTCTATCACGTCGGGCGCGACCCGGGCCAAACAAGGAACGTCGCTGCCGATCATCCCGAAATCCTGGACGCCATGAGGACGCACTACGAAGAGTGGTATGCCGAGGCAAAACCCCTCTTCGACCTCAAACGCTGGATCATCATCGGCAGCGAACAGGAAAACCCACTGACCCTGTATGCCCAGGACTGGGTTGGCGACTACTGCGACAACCCGGGCGGGCTCGCTGCCGGAACCGCGCACGGGTACTGGGATGTGGATGTCGATCGTGAAGGTGTTTACGAGATTGAACTGCGCCGCTGGCCAAAGGAATCCAACAAGACCCTGACCGAAGGCTGGGCTCGAGGTCCGGGCGGGACTGCCCGAAGCGCCAAGCCGATTGTCGCCGCGAATTTGACCATCGCGGGCGGCAACTACACGCTCGACACAAGCCCCGATGACACGCATGCCACCTTCCGCGTCAGATTGCAAGAAGGTAAAACCCAGCTTGCGACCTTCCTTCTCAATGCGCGGGACAGGTCGATCTGCAGTGCGATGTATGTCTACGTCCGACGCCTGGATCACCCGGCCGAAGCGCGGCTGACCCCGACGTCCAATCGCAGGGCTAAGGGCCAAGCTCCCCAAGCCGGCGGACAGGGAGCAGAACGTCGAGCCCGTCCGGATGACATTCTGATCGCTGACTTTGAAGGGCAGGACTACGCCAACTGGAGGACGACCGGCGAGGCCTTCGGGAGAACGCCGGTCAGGGGAGGCTTGCCGGGCCAGATGCCCTTGTCCGGTTTCAAGGGCGAGGGCCTGGTCAGTTCGTTTGTCGGCAGGGATCAGAGCACGGGGACCCTGACCTCGCCGGTATTCAACGTCGAGCGGCCCTATATCAACTTCCTGATCGGCGGCGGGCGTTGGGAAAACGAGACCTGCATCAACCTCCTGATCGATGGCGAAGTGGTTCGCTCGGCTACCGGCACCAACCCCGGGGGAAACCGGTCGGAGCGGCTGGAACCCGCGACCTGGGATGTCCGGGAATTCGCCGGGAAACGGGCCAGGATCCAGATTGTTGACCGCCACCGGGGAGGCTGGGGCCACATCAACGTGGACCATATCGTCCAGTCACATGCTCCGGCCGTCCAACCCGTAAGCCTGCTGGAACTCGAATCGACCCTTAAGGTCGACCAGACCCATCTCATCGTGCCCGTCTCGAACCAGGGCAGGACGCAACTGCTGGGAATCTACGACGGAGACCGGCTCGTACAGAACTTCAAGGTCGCGCTGCCACAAGGCAAAGCTCCTGACTGGTTGGCCGCCTACCCGCTTGAGCACTTTAATCTCTCCGGGAAGACGATCCGGGTTGCGCCGATTGAGCCCAGACGCTTGCCGGCGTCATACGCCGACGCCTTTGATCTGATCCGAGTCGGCACAGAGAGCGATGCCCACCAGGACGCCGGCTTCGATCAGCCCTATCGCAACCAGTTTCACTTGGCCGCTCGAAAAGGATGGCTCAACGACCCGAACGGGATGCTGTATCACGATGGCAAATACCACCTTTACTACCAGCACAACCCCTTTGGCATCAAATGGGGCAACATGCACTGGGGCCATGCCAGTAGCACCGACCTCGTGCATTGGGAGCATCACCCTATTGCGCTGTTCCAAAACACAACCGGCGACATGGCTTTTTCCGGCGGAGGATTTGTCGATTTCAATAACTCTGCCGGCCTAGGAAAGGACACGATTTTCATCGCCTTCACCAGCACGGGCCGCGGCGAGTGCCTCGCCTACAGCCAGGACGGCGGGATGACCTTCAGTGAGCTGCCGGAGAACCCCGTCGTCGAGCACAAGGGGCGCGACCCAAAAATCTTCTGGTATGAGCCCGAGCAGAAATGGGTGATGGTTGTTTACAGCGAGGAGCCGTCCCCGGAAACCCGCAACGGGCCGCCCGGGAAGAAGCAGCATTACAGCTTCACGTTCCACGAATCGAAGGACCTGCGAAACTGGACGCAGGTCGGGGTGTTTACGGACCCCGACCGTGATGCCGTGTATGAGTGCCCCGATATCTTCGAGTTGGAAATCGGGGGCGAAACCAAATGGGTCCTCTACGGCGCGCAGACCAAGTACTTCATCGGGCACTTCGACGGGAAGACGTTCCACAAAGAATCCGGCCCGTTCGGCGGGCAAGCCAACTTCTGGAACACCCAGCACGGGCACTTCTATGCCGCTCAGAACTTCAGCCATACACCCGACGGGCGGGTGATCCGTGTCGGCTGGCTGAAAATCCAGAAGGATTACACCGCCCGGTATCCCGGGCAGATGACCAGCCAGGCCCTTTCGCTCCCCCATGAGTTGCAACTCAGGGAGACCAGCGAGGGGCTCAGGCTCGCGTCGGTCCCCATCAAGGAGTTGGAGGCACTACGTGTTGAGGAACTGGAATCTCTGCAAGACTGCCGGGGCGAACTGACCGAAGTCATCATCGAGTTTGAGGAGCACGGCTGGCACGAACTCATCATCAATGGCATCGACGCCTCATTCGAAGGAAAGTCCGCACGCATCTTCACCGACCGCACGTTTAACGAGGTCTTCTCCGGCGACGGACTCTTCTACCAAGCGCGCCATCGGACACCCGAAAATATTGACTCCACAGAAACGCGCGTGATGGGCGGGGATATCCAATCGTTAAAGATCTATCGCCTTAAATCAATCTGGGAATAGTCGTGCGGTTGTTTCCACGATGGCTTGATCTTCGGTCATCCTCCAGTCGATCTTTTTGCTCGTACAATGCGCTGCATGCATGCTTCAGTATTGAGTATACGACCGACTGATTAAGTCTCCCGCACAAGTACTCCCGACCCAACATGCAAAAAACAGTAAACATTCATTGGGCTTTAAGAAGACCGCGATTCTTTGCGGGCCTTCTCATCATTCTGACATGCTGGGTCCTGGTGGATTCAGCAGAAGCCATTGAGAAGCCGAATATCGTGCTTATCTTCATCGACGACATGGGCTACGCCGATATCGGGCCGTTTGGCAATACCGTCAACCAGACACCGCACCTCGACCGCATGGCGCGGGAAGGCAATGTGCTGCGGCAGTTCTACGTCTCAAATACAGCTTGCACGCCCTCGCGCTCCGCGCTGATGACCGGCACGTATGCGCAACGGATCGGGATGGACGAGAGCGTGGTGTTCCCCGGCGAGAGTCGGGGGCTGAACCCGAACGAGATCACCATCGCAGAAATGCTGAAGGAACGGGGATATGTCACCGGCTGCTTTGGCAAGTGGCACCTCGGAGACCAACTGCCTTTCATGCCTCTGGCCCAGGGCTTTGACGAGTACTTCGGGATCCCGTACTCGAACGACATGTGGCCGGGCAATAAACGCGGCAATCCGGTGACCAATCGTGGCCCCTACGAGCCCCTGCCGGTCATCCGTGGCAACGAGCCTGTAGCCTATGTCAGCGATGGCGCCGACCAGTCACTGTTGTGCGAAGTCGTGACGGACGAAGCGATCAAGTTCATCAAGCACCATCGTGATGAACCGTTTTTCTGCTACGTCCCGCACTCGTACATCCATTACCCGTGTTACGCACGACCCGAGATCATGAATCGGGCTGAGGGCAATGCTCTACGCGCAAACATCGAGGAAGTCGATGACAGTGTCGGGCGTATCCTCGAGACGCTGCGGGAACTTGATCTTGCCGAGAAAACGCTGGTTATCTTTACATCCGACAACGGCGGCAGGGAGCTCGGCCCGCTACGCGGAAGGAAAGGCGGGCCGAAATACGAAGGCCACATGCGTGTCCCGACCCTGACGTGGTGGCCCGGAACGATCCCGGCTGGCGTCAACACGCAAGCGATCGCCACGACGGCCGACCTCTTGCCTACGTTCGCCAAGCTGACCGGTGCAACCGTTCCAGCCGACCGCACGATTGATGGGGTGGACGTGCTGGATGTTCTGCTGGCTAAGCCCAATGCCGAGTCTCCCCACGAGGTTCTTTATTACGAAACTGAGGGGGTCCGCCGTGGAGACTGGAAGTTGTTGCAATACGACGTGAGGGGCAGGGGGCTGGTCACAGAACTATACAACCTCGAGACCGATCTGGGTGAACGGCAAAACCTCGCGGCCGATCACCCTGACACTGTTTCTGAACTTCTGGAACTGCTTGCAGGACACTCCGCGCGCCTTGCCGGGGACACTCGCCCCGCGGGTTTTGCCGAAAATGCCAAGCCTATCTTGACCGAGCCAGGTCAGTTGCCCCGCCTGCGAGATTTCATGGGATTGCCGGACACGACAACCCAGGCACCGTCGAGATGACTGCCTAGAAGCGGTTTCATAACTGCCTCAACGTGATCAGCATGCACGCCAGATGGAATAACGCGCGGTACGCCTTGATCTGATGGTCATAACGCACGACCAGCCGGCGGAGATTGCCCAGCCAGTCAAACGTTCGTTCGATTTTCATCGCGTGGGTACCGCCGCAGCTTCCGGTCGTCCTGCGTCTTGGGCTCCCCCCGTTGCGTCGGTGCGGGCCGATCAATTCGATCCCACGCTTCTTCAGTCGCTCACGCAGCGGGGGTAGTGTCCGTCAAGTTGCGCACTTTGGTTGAAGCGATCTCCGAGGGATGGTCGGTGGGTTGGGCCGGAGTGAGCGTAGCGAATGGAGGGCCAACCCACCGGCGCGTGGCTACACCGCCACCCATAAAACACCCTCCACTTCTTGCTGTGCAGCGAGGAGCACTTCAGCGTCGATGGCACCTTGATCCAGAGCTACGCATCGATCAAAAGCTTCACGCCTAAAGAGCAAAACGACGATGAGCCAGCGTGCTCGGAAGAAGGCTGAACAAGCCATCGGCTGATGCAAGACGATCACGGGCCCGGCAAGAGCAAGACACGTCGGGCGTTGGAGGATCAAACAGCAGCTGGGCCTCGCCGCCGCGGCCTACCACCGCGTCAGGATGCGGAAGCCGCTGGTGGCAGGCCGAGTGATCCGCCAGCCCTAAAGCCACCGCCACCAACAACGAACCGCTCGGTCACTCCCCGCGACAAAAAGCGCGTTCGAAGC
>JBCDKD010000072.1:0-23284 GCA_039024275.1 Planctomycetota bacterium
AAGAATTCGCCTACTGCATGTGGGGGCTCGGGCACCGCGCCTGGGTATCCCGGGGGGGGGGCGGCCCCCCCCGCCCCCCAACCACCCGGCCACCCGCGGCCGGGCGGTCCCCCCCCCCTCCCGAAAGACCTTTTCAGCAGCCTGCTAGAGCAATTGCGATCAGTCTTCTGTCTTGTTGTGGGCGGGCATAGCCGCCGGGCAACGCCCGGGGGTCGGATGGTTTTTGATTCATCACGGCTTGGAAGTTGCTCAGTGTGATGAGCTTGCAACCACTCGACCCCCGCGTGTTACGCGGCGGCTACATCTACTTCGACTCACCGATCAAGGATCTCGTAAGCGATCGGCGGCTCGCCCGGGACCCACCGTGTGGCTACCTCGCGGTACGGCGGCAGGCTTGCCCGGTAGTCGTCCTTGTACAGGCCGATCTTCTCGAACAGGATCGGCTTGAAGCCGGGCAGATCAGAGTAGACCCTCGCGTCATCCCGCAGGCGAAAGTCGAGCTTGGCGAGGTCGACGAAGCCGGGGTCCTGGTCGTAGCGGGTGAGACCGAGGCCGTCTGTGCCGATGTTGTCCCCGCAGTTCACGGCGAGGTTGTCGCGGAAGGTCGACCCCTCGCCCGCGTTGATCCAGTAGCCGATCCGGCAGTTGATGGCGATGTTGTTGTAGATCTCGACAGGCGAATTGTTGAAGTTCTTCATCAGGAACCCGCAGCCGCGCTTGCCGCTCTTGACGACCTCGGTCGGCCCGAGCCGGTACGAGATGTTGCCGTAGATCTTCGGTTGGTTGGCGAGGTTGTCGTAGTACACGCCGTCGCCCTGCGGGGAGCTGTGCATGAAGTTGTATCGGAAGGTGTTGTTGCCGATACCGCCGGGCTTGGCGTAGCTGTAGAACGCGCCCATGTCGTTGGAGAGCAGGGCGAAGTGGAAGACCTCGTTGTACTCGAAGAGGTTGTCGTAGCTGTTGAACAGGACGCCGGCGTGCGGGCCGTGGTGGATCGCGTTGTGCCGGACGACCATGCCCACCGCGTCGACGACCCGGCTGCCGCCGCCGCCCCCATCAAACCCGACGTTGATCCCCGGGGCGTAGACCTTCTGGATCTCGCCAAAGTGGTGGATGTCACAGTTCTCGACGAGGTGGCCCGCCGGAACGCGCGGCGTCGCCTCCGCGTCGCCCCCGGTCAGCGCGATCCCGCCCGCGCCCAACGCATACAGGTCGCTGCTGCGCACGGCGTGTTTCTTGCCGCCCTTGACCGCGATGCCGTAGTTGGCGACGTTGCGGACCGTGCAGCCGACGATGCGGACGTTCTCCCCGCCCCGGATGTGGACGCCGTGCCCGAGCGTCCCCTCGAAGACCAGGCCGCGCAGCTCGATATGGCTCGCATTGTCCGCTTCGATGACCGGCGTCTTCGTATCCGTGATCAGGATGTCGGCTCTGCCCAGATCACCCGGCGGGTAGAAGAACAGCTTCCTGTCCTTGAAGTCGACAGCCCACTCGCCCGGTTGGTCGACCGCCTCGAGCAGGTTCATGACCCAGTAGACTTCTTCGCCCGAGCCTTGCGGGCGTTTGTACTTGCTGCCGATGCCGTGCGTGACGTGCCCGCCGAGCGTGACGGTGCGCGCTTCGGTATCGATCGAGCCGACGCGCACCGCCTCGTTCTGCCAGACGACGCGCCAGTAGCCCTTGATCCAGACGCCGCGGTCCACCACCGCCGCCATCTTCTTGTGCATCGCGTCGTGTTCCTCGCGGTACTCGAAGACGCCGTTGACGTTCTTGGGGTTGCCGTTCTCCAGCACGCGTTTCATCGTCATCTTGCCCTGCTCGTTGGGGTAGATGGAGATGGGCATGCGTTTGTTGTTGAAGAACAGCTCGAAGATCCCGCCGTTGTCGGTAAAGACGCCGGGGTACGCGTCCGCGTAGCCGATACCGAGCGCAGCAAGGTCCAGCACGCGGACATGTGGTCGCGCGGTTTCGGGGATCCGGCCGAGATGGAGCGGGTCCTTGACCGGGGTGAAATCCTTCGTTTCCACTACGGTCGCGCTGGTCAAGCGGGCGGGCGCATCACCGATGCCTTCGTAGACGACCGGGTGTGCCGCGCTGCCCGAGTCCGCGGCTTCAAGCTTGAACGCCTCGCCCCGTCGATAGACCCCGCCCTTGATCTTTATGGTCACGGCCTCTTTGCCGGCCTGCCCCGAGGCCCGGACCGCGTCCCGCGCCCGCTCGAGCGTTGCAAACGGCTCGGCGGCGGTGCCCGGGTTCGCATCATCCCCGTCCGGGGCGACATAGTACGTGCCCGCCCAAGCCGGCGCGGCCAGCAGGAGGGGCAAGAGCAGGAGAAGGCGGCGCAGGAAGGTGTTTGTCATATCATCAGTCCGAGGCTGAGGCACGGCCATGTACCAGTGAAGTCCGGGCTATGCGCCTGACGGGGCTGCCACGGCCGCGCTACCCGCAGACGCCCGCAACGGGGCAACTTTTGCCTTAATTTGCTGCGAAAAACAGCCCGGTATGATTTTGCACCCAAAGTGTTATAGTGTTGAGAGAGCCGCGTCCTTCAACGGATACGGCATTGAAGGAGGGCCGAGCGTTCGGCCTGAAGGACCCCAATCGAATCGCAACGGAAGGAACCCCATGTTCAAACGAACGGAACTGTCTGCCGCTCTGCTCGGCCTGTGCCTGATCGCCTCGCCCGCGTTAGCCCAAGCACCGATCAACGACAAGCTGCCCGACCCGGATGGCAAGCCCGCCGACATGACCAAGCCTGTCAAGGTCTTCATCGTCATGGGCCAGTCCAACACGCTCGAGTTCGGCCAGGTCGAGGGCGATAAGCCCGGCACGCTGCGCACCGCGATCGGTGAAGGCATGTACCCCTTCCTTGTCGATGACGCTGGCAGTTGGACCACGAGGCAGGACGTCCGGCAGGTCCACGTGATGCAGCGCCGCGGCAACATGAGCGTCGGCCGAAACGATTTCCTCACCGTCAAGGGCAAGAAGATCGGCATCGACCTCGCCATCGGCCACCACCTCGGCAACCATTTCAATGAGCCGGTCATGGTCCTGCGCAGCTCAATCGGCAACCGCAGCCTCGGCTGGGACATCCTCCCGCCCGGCGCCGAGCGCTTCGAGCACACCGAGTTTGACAAGAAGCAGAACCGCGATGTGACTTACGTCTACCCGGGGTACAAAGACGAGGTGCGACACGGGCGGTGGGAGAAGGGCAACGTCCCCGCACCGCCCGACCACAACTGGTACGCCGGCAAGCAGTACGACGACGACGTCGCCAACGCGAAGAAGGTGCTTGAAGACCTCGACAAGTACTACCCCGGCGCGGTCGGCTACGAGGTCGCCGGCTTCATCTGGTTCCAGGGCGACAAAGACCGCTACAACGCGGGACACGCCAGGCATTACGGCAAGAACCTCCAGACCCTCTTCAACGCCCTGCGCAAAGACTTCAACGCACCCGACGCGAAGTTCGTCTGCGGCACGCTCGGCCAGACGGCCAAGGACAAGGCCAGCGGCAACGAGAAGCTGATCATGGATGGCAAGTTCGCCTTCGGCGCCGACCCGCAGAACAAGGGCAAGGCCGCCGTCGTCTACACCCACCCGCTGAGCATGGGCTCCAGTTCCAACGCCCACTACGGAGGCAATGCCAAGACCTACATGAACTTCGGCCTTGGCCTGGGCGAAGCGATGGTCGGGCTTTTCAAGGGCAGCAGCAACACGCAGTAAGCGATTGCTACTGGGTTGACCAAGACAGCAGCCCCGTGCCAGTGCGCGGGGCTGTTTTTACGCCCATGGCGTCCATTCAATGAAGCCGTTGCGTCGCGACGGACAGATCGTCATGGGTTCATCGTTTGTTTTGCTGGTGCGTGTTTTGAGGACGTGTGCGAGCAGGCAGGGTGCGCGTCTCGCCCGCCGTTTGAGCGGAGCGCGGATCCATTTGATTCACGACGCCTTCGTGACGACGGGCGGGACGCCTATCCCGCCTAGGGTGCTTCTCGTACGCGTTCGGAGAGCCTTGCGATGGCTTGTCTGTTGGGGCGTTGCAGAACGGCTGCACCCCGCGTTCGTTTCTTAGGGCATCTTTCATTTGATCGTGGCGGATCAATAGCCGGCGGCCTACCGGACGCCGGACGCGAGAATAACGAACCCGACGCCACACGGTTCTGAAAGATGCTCTAATCAACCGATGAGGCGGGCTCGCTGTTCACCGGGTACCCGGCTCGTGGAACACCACCGCGGGCTGGAACAGCATCGTGCACGCCGGGCTGAGGTCGCCTCTGATCCGGAGCTGTGCACGCTGGACGACGGCCTTGGCGATCGCCTGCCAGGGCAGGGCGATGGTGCTCAGGCCGAGCCGCCCCGCGATCGGCGCGTCGTCGTAGCCCACGATCAGTGGCAGGGGTTGGCTGGCATCGCGGAAGGCGAGGACGGTCCCTTGCGCGAGGCGGTCGTTGGCAGCGAAGACGCCGGTGTGTTCCTGCCCGATGAGCTGCTTCGCGGCGCGTCGCCCCGCATCGCGGTGCCAGTTGTTCGCGTGGATTACGGCGGACGTATTCGTGCGTGACAGGAACCCCGCGACGCGGTCTTCGCTCCGCCGATCACCGACCGGCCCAGCCAGCACGCAGAAGCGCCCCGTCGCCGCCGCTTGCAGCAGGGTATCCGCCGCCAGTGCGCCGCCCGCGAAGTCATCCGTGCCGATGCTGTCGAGCAGCGAGCTGCCCCAGCCCGGCTGTGGTCTTTCGTTCACCAGGATGCCCGGGCGCTGGTGGGTCACGCAGGCACGCACCACCGTGGGGCATTCCCAGACCACCGGCAGCGCGCTGGGGTCCAGCGCATCGCCCGCCGGTGTGGCGTAGGGGATGCCCGCCTCGTCGAGCGCTTCACACAGGAACCGGCGCAGCTTGCCGCCGAAGCCCTGCGGGTTGCCCGCCCGTTCGTGCAGCGCGAGCTGGACGTGGGTGAGCGTCGGGCTCGCCCCAGCGATGAAGCTGCCGCTGCGGGCCCGCCGCTCGATCAGCCCGCGCTCCGCGAGGCCCGCCAGCACCCGGTGGGCGGTCTGGTAGCTCACCCCGTATTGGTCAGCGACCTGCCGCGCGGTCATGAACCGGTCGCCCGGCCGGTAGAGGCGGTTCGCCAGCCGGTCCTGCAGGTCGGAAACAACGTTCTGAACGCGTTGGGTGCGGAAAGGCATCCTTAAAACATACCAGTTTATCCCTTGATATGACTAGTTTGATGTGATAACTGGTAGGCTTGAGCCATGGTGGAACCCTCAAACGCGGTGGTGAATCGGGCCTTTGTGGTGGCCGGCGGGACCACGGGCCTTGGCCTCTCCGGCGCCCGGGCCATCCTCAGGGCGGGGGGATCGGTTGTGGTGACCGGCCGGTCGGAAGGCTCGGTCGCCTCGGCACAAGAACAACTCGGGTCGATCGGGTCTGCGGCGGCGGTGCGTGGCGACGCGCAGGACGCGGCGAGCACCCGGGAGGCGATCGCGTTTTGCGTCGAGCGGTTCGGCCGGTTCGATGGGCTCTACCACGTCGCCGGGGGCAGCGGCCGGCGGATGGGCGATGGGGCGCTGCACGAGGTGACGGACGAGGGCATCGACGCGACGCTGTCGCTGAACCTGTCTTCGATGATCAAGAGCAACCGCGCCGCCGTGTCGGCCTGGCTTGAAGGGCGGGCCGGCGCGAGCGGGCGCGGCGTCGTGCTGAACATGGGCAGCGTGCTCGGCTACGCGCCCTCGCCCAAATACTTCTCGACGCACGTCTACGCCGCGGCCAAGAGCGCGGTCATTGGTTTTACCAAGAGCTGCGCCGCGTACTACGCCGAGCAAGGCCTGCGGTTCAATGTGATCGCGCCGGCGCTGGTCGAAACGCCGATGGCACAGCGCGCGGCACAAAACAATGAGATCCAGGCATACATCAAGGCCAAGCAGCCCCTTGATGGTGGCCGCATCGGCAGGCCCGAGGACCTGGATGCCGCGGTGGTCTACCTGCTCTCCGACCAGTCGCGTTTTGTGACCGGCCAGGTCCTCGCGGTCGACGGCGGGTGGTCGGTCAGCGAGGGGCGATCCGCCGACGGGGGCGGGGCATAGCATGGCCGAGGCATCCCCTAGCGCGGTTGGTATCGATATCGGCGGGACGCGGGTAAAGTCGGTCCTGATCGATCCGGCCGGTCAGGTGCTCCAACAGGATGAGCGCGACAGTGTAGAAGGGGTCGACGCCCTGATTGCCCTCGTCTTGTCGGTGATTGAAACGCTTGGCACAGAGCAGGGCCTGCCCGTCGGTATCTCCTGCCCGGGCCTGGCCCGGCGCGATCACCGCGCAATCGCGTGTATGCCCGGCCGCATGGCGGGGCTGCAAGGCCTGGACTTCGGTTCCGCGATCGATCGAGAAACCTTTGTCCTTAACGACGCGCACGCCGCGACCATCGGCGAATCGGTCTTCGGCGCCGCGGCGGGGCGGCGGCACGTGGTCATGCTGACCCTGGGCACGGGCGTCGGCGGGGGCGTGATGATCGACGGCCGGCTCTACACGGGCGCGAACGGCCGGGCCGGCCACTTCGGGCACACCACCATCAACGCCGCGGGCGACCCCGACATCTGCAACATGCCCGGCTCGATCGAAGACGCAATCGGCAACCACAACATCGAGCAGCGCAGCAACGGCCGCTTCAACAGCGTACACGGACTGATCGACGCGGTCGCCGCGGGCGACGAAGCCGCCGCATTAATCTGGCAGTCCTCGGTCGATTGTCTGGCCGTAACCGTCGCCTCGCTTGTCAACGCGTTCGATCCGCAGGCCGTCGTTATCGGTGGCGGGGTCGCGGCGGCGGGGCCCTTGCTCTTTGAGCCGCTCGCCCAGGCGATGGACCGTATCGAGTGGCGCCCGCTGGGCAAAGCAGTACCGATCCTGCCAGCGGCCCTTGGGGTGCAGGCCGGCGCGTCGGGTGCCGCACTTTTTGCTTCCCATCCGGAGTTACGACCATGACCGCGACGACGCGTACCACCGGCCCGGCGGCGGCCTACCTGCAGCACGCCCAGCACCTCTACGGCCGCGTCGCCGAGCAGATCGAGCCGATCGAACAGGCCGCCGACCTGTTCGCCAACACGATCCTCGCCGGCCGGATGGTCCACGTCTTCGGCAGCGGGCACAGCCGGATCATGGTCGAGGAGATGTGGCCGCGTTACGGCTCGTTCCCCGGCTTCCACCCGATGGTCGAGCTGTCGCTGAGCTTCCACCACCCGGTCGTCGGCAGCAACGGGCAGCGGCAGGCGATGTACCTCGAGAACGTCGAGGGCTTCGCCGAGCGCATCCTGCGCAACTACGACTTCTCGACCGACGACTCCGCGCTGGTCGTCAGTTCCAGCGGCTGCAACATCGTGCCGATCGAGATCGCCGAGGGCTTCCAGAAGCGCGGCATCAAGGTCGTCGCGTTGATCAGTCAGGCGCATAGCGATGCGAGCACGAGCAAGCGGGGCGACGGGAAGAAGCTGCAGGACTTCGCGGACACCGTGCTCGACACCGGCGCACCGGTCGGTGATGCGATGGTCAAGCTCGAGGGGCTCGACCAGCCGGTCGCCCCCGGCAGCACGGTCGGCGGCTGCCTGGTCGTGAACTGCATCAAGGCCGAGGTCGCCAAGCGCCTTATCGACGCGGGGCAGCCGCCCAAGGCCCTCGCGGCGGGCGCGGTGCTCGGCAGCAAGCGCGCTGCGCAGGTGTTTGAGGCCGCCTATGACGAGCACGCGCACCGTTTGGCCAAGCTTTTCGCGGAGGTGGGTAAGCCGTCATGACGTCCGTACTCTGGCAGCCGAGTGTTGAAACGCTTGCACAGGCCGATGTCGTCGTTGTCGGCGCAGGCAGCGCGGGGTGCTGCGCAGCGATCGCCGCGGCAAAGGCCGGCCGGTCGGTCGTCCTGATCGAGCGTTACGGCTTCCCAGGCGGGACCAGCACGCAGATCCTCGATACGTTCTACGGCTTCTTCACACCCGGCGACCAGCCCCGAAAGGTCGTCGGCGGCATCCCCGACCGGGTCGTTGATGCGCTGGATAACACCGGCGACATCTTCCTGCGTCCCAACACCTACGGCGCGGGGACCGGCGTGACCTACAACCCTCAGCGGCTCAAGCACGTGTGGGACACGTTGCTGATACGGGCAGGCGTGGAGGTGCTGCTGCACGCCACGCTCTGCGGGGTCGATCACGATGACGCGGGCCGGCTCGCCGCGGTCATTGTGCATACAAAGCGGGGCTTTGGGCGGATCAAGGCCAAGCGGTTTATCGATGCGAGCGGCGATGCGGACCTGTGCCACCTGGCGGGCATCGGGTACGAGCGTGCGGGCGAGTTCGACCCGGCCCAGACGCTGACGACGACATTCTGCATGTCGAATGTGGATTTGTTGAAGTACGAGCAAGCCGGCGGGAAGAAGATGCTCATGGCGAAGATGGCCGAGGCGGTGGCGGCGGGCCGACACGCGCTGCCGCGCAAGAACGGCAGCGCCCACGCGATGGTGCACGAGGGCTGCATCGCCACCGTCGCGGTGCGGGTGGGCTACAGGGACGCGACCGACCCGCAGGCCATGACCGAGGCGGAGATCGAGGGCCGTCGGCAGGCGTTTGTCTACGAAGATTTTCTACGCGATATGGTGCCCGGCTACAGGCGTGCCAAGATCATCGGCCTGTCGCACCATATCGGCGTGCGCGAGACGCGGCGGGTCTACGGCGAGCACCGGCTGACGCGCGGCGAGTGCCTGTCGGGTACGCAATTTGATGATCAAGTCCTCTTATGCGGCGCACCGATCGAGGACCACCGGCAGAACGCGGCTGGTGAAGACGAGACCGCGTGGGCGTACGTCGAGCAGGGCCGGGCGTATGGCGTGCCCTACGGGACGCTTGTGCCCAAGGGCCGCGACGAGGTCTGGGTCGTTGGCCGATGCTTCAGCGCGACCCACGATGCGCACGCGAGTTGCCGGAGCATGGGGCAGACCATGAGCATGGGCCAGGCGGCGGGCATCGCGGCGGCGATGTCCCTGGACAAGAACACCGGGGCGTATGAGTTGGGCACCGCCGACTTGCGTGACCGCCTGCTTGCCATCGGCGCGGTGCTGGAGACACCCAGAGAAGTCGCTGTGACCGCGGCGGATGCGTGGCACGACAACCGAAAGAGGGGGGCTCTGGCGTGAGCCGATTTGTCCGCTGTATCCTCGGTGATACCCCCGCCAACAAAGCGCTTGGCCGGTGTGATGCGCACGAACACGTCGTGTTGGCCGGGCCGTTTATCGCGAAAGAACACCCCGGGTTCGATCTCGGCGATACCGACGCCGCGGTCCGTGAGCTAAAAATATTCAAAGAATCCGGGGGCGGCTGGGTCGTCGACGCGATGCCTACCTGCTGCTCGCGCAAGCCGGGCGATCTGGCGGATGTATCCCAGCGCTCGGGTGTGCCCATCGTCATGTCGACGGGTCGGCACCTCGCGCAGTACTACCCCCAAGATGACCCGCACCTCGCGCTGGGCCGTGATGCGCTCTGTGAGCTGATGGTCCGGGAGATCGAGCAGGGAGTAGATGGCTTGCGCTGCGGGGTGATCAAGGTCGCCGGCAGCGCCAATAAACTCAGCGACGCTGAACGAGAGGCGTTCATCGCCGCGGCGCACGCGCAGAAGGCGACCGGCTGCCCGGTCCTGACGCACACCGAGGCCGATGCTGCTGGCGTCTGGGACCAGGTCAAGACGCTGATCGACCACGGCGCTACGCCCGGCAAGGTTGTGTTGTCGCACCTGGACAAGAACCCGGAGCTGTCGCTGCACCGGGATGTGCTTCAGTCGGGTGTTCGGCTTGAGTATGACCAGCACTTCCGCCGGCTCCGGAATGGCGACACGACCAAGCCCGGCCCGTTCGAACTGATTGCTTGGGCCTGCGAGACGTCCCCCGGCTCGATACTGCTGGGGATGGACCTGGCCCGGCGCACGTACTGGGCCGAGCGCGGTGGTGAGCCCGGCCTGGCCTGGCTGCTGACCGGGTTGCCCGCTGGGCTGACGCGGGCCGGGCTTAGCGGTGAACAGATCGACCGTATGCTGATCGCTAACGCGATCAGTGCATTCAGCTTCCTGCCTCACGCGTCACCTCATAACACGTCAACCCTGCCTGCGCCTGCAAACGGGACATCGCTATGAAAGACCGCCCCCTCCGCACCAGTGTCATCGGCAGCTACCCGTTCCCCGGCTGGCTCGAGTTCGCCGCGCAGCACCTCGACCAGTTTGGCGTTGATGATGTCACCGAGACCCAGGAGGACGCCGTCGTTGCCGCCGTCCGAGACCAGATCGCGTCCGGCCTGGACGTCATCACCGACGGCGAGGTCTCGCGCCTCGACTTCAACCTGTCGTTCTACGGCTACCTGCGCGGGATCGACCTCGAGTCCGCGCCGCCGCGCCGCTTCGGCCCGCCCGCGCACGACCAACGCGGCAAGCACGCGCTCACCGGTACGCTGACCGCGCCCAACGGCCTTGGCGTCGTCGAAGAGTACGGGCGCCTGGTCAGGGTTGTCGACTCGCTCGGGCTCGACAGCCCACCTGCTTTGAAGGCCTCGATCCCCGGGCCCTACACGCTCAGCGGCCGGATGCTCCCCAACGACCAGTACCCCGACCGCTGGGCGATTACCGAGGCGCTCCTGCCGATCGTCCGCAGGGAGCTCGAGGGCCTTGTCGCCGCCGGCTGCCCGGAGGTCTGCGTCGACGAGCCGAGCATGAGCTGCTACGCGTGGAAGGGCGAGACCGAGCGTTTCGTCGATATCTTCAACCGCACGATCGAGCCGATCGTTGGCAAGACGCGGATCGACATGCACATGTGCTTCGGGAACTACAAGGCGCGTTCGGTCGGCAAGCGCACGCCCGAGATGATGTTCCCCGACTTTATGAACCTGAAAGTCGACGAGATGCACATCGAAATGGCTATCCTGAACTTCACCGCGCTGCCGCTGATCAAGCAGATCGTCGACGCGGGGATCGACGCGGCGGTCGGCGTCATCGATGTGAAGAGCTACTACATCGAGTCGCCCGACGATGTCGCGGCGCGGGTGCGTGAGGCGCTCAAATACGCCCCGGCGGATAGGCTGGTGTTTGCGCCCGATTGCGGCCTGAGCCAGACCGCGCGCTGGGCGTCCCGCAAGAAGCTCGCGAGCCTCGTCGAGGGCTGCCGCATCGTCCGCAAGGAGCTTGGCCTTGAGTAGCGCGCTCATCCAACCCGTACAGCGTGGGGCGGCACTGATCGACGACATCGAGCACGCCGATGTCGGCCAGGGCTTCGCCGTGTGGTGGCTCGGGCAGAGCGGGTTCCTCATCAAAGCGCCCGGCGGCGTGCTCTTGTTCGACCCATACCTGTCGGATTCGTTGACCGAGAAGTATGCCAAGACGAGCAAGCCGCACGTCCGGCTAAGCGAGCGGGTGGTCGAGCCGGGCCTGCTGGACCGCGTCGATGTCGTGACGTCGAGCCACAACCACACGGACCACCTCGATGCGTCTACGCTCAACCCGCTGCGTGAGGCGAACGATGGCTTAACGATTGTTGTGCCCGAGGCGAACCGGGCTTTCGCGGCCGATCGTCTCGGTATGCAGGAAGACGCACTGGCCGTACTCGACGCGGGGCAGTCGGCGGTGCACGGCGTATTCACGCTGCACGCCGTACCCGCCGCGCACAACCAGCTAGACACCGACGGGCGGGGCCGGCACAAGTACCTGGGCTACGTCGCCGAGTTCGACACGGGCGGCAAACGGTGCTTCGTCTACCACAGCGGCGACACGCTGCGGTACAAAGGCATGGCCGAGACGATTAAACAGTGGCCCATCGATCTCGCGCTCCTGCCGATCAACGGCAACAAGCCCGAGCGCCGTGTCGCGGGCAACCTGTTCGGCGACGAGGCCGCGCAGCTCGCCAAGGACATCGGCGCGGGCCTTGTCCTGCCCTGCCACTACGACCTCTTCGAGTTCAACACCGCAACACCAGAGCTGTTCGTAGAGACTTGCGAAGCGCTCGGCCAGCCGTACCGTGTGCCCAGGCTCGCCGAGCGCGTCGATATGCTGGTGGGATAGGCTTGCAGCCTGTCGTCAAGGCGAAGCCTTGGATCACACCGTGAAACACCAAGTACGCCATGGCAGGCAGGATGCCTGCCCCACCACAAGCCTGTTAGATGGACCCCATCATGGCCAAGCACCGTATCGTCGGCATCCACTTCGACCACATGCACATGGGCGACCTGCTCCGCCTCGTCATGGACCACCCCGACGCGGAGGTCGTCGGCGTCTGGCACGAGGAGCCCACCAAGCCCACCGAGGTGCTGGGGCGATTGGGCCTGCCGCAGTCCCTGCTTTTCAACGACTGGCGTCGGTGTATCGAACAGACCAAGCCGACCGCGGCGGTGCTCTGCCCCTCGACCGGCGGGCACCGCGAGTGGGTCTGCCGCGTCGCCGAGTACGGCCTGGACATCCTCGTCGAGAAGCCCTTCGCCGCAAACCTCGCCGACGCCGACGCGATGGCCGAAGCGGTCGAGGGCAAGGGCCGCCGCCTCGCGATCAACTGGCCGCTCGCCTGGTACCCCGCGCACCGCACCGCCAAGCGGCTGCTCGACGAGGGCAGGATCGGTCACCTCCTCAACGTCCATTACTACGACGGCAACCGCGGGCCGGCGATGCACAAGATGGACAAGATCGAGGTGAACGACCCCGACGAATTGATGCGTGAGAAGCAGAGCTCTTGGTTCTACAAGCCCGAGCACGCCGGCGGATCCCTGCAGGACTACCTCGGCTACGGCACGACGCTCGCCACCTGGTACCACCACGGCAAGCGCCCGACCGAAGTCACCTGCATGGCCGATCGGCCCACCGGCCTCGACGTCGACGAGCACAGCGTCACGATCGCGCGTTACGACGTCGGCCTGTCCAAGTTCGAAACGCGGTGGGGCACGTTTACCGACCCCTGGACGGTGCAGCCCCTGCCACGCTGCGGCTTTGTGCTCTGCGGCGATGCGGGCACGATCGCCAGCTACGACTTCGCGCCGACCCTGCAGGTACAAACGAACGACAAGCCCGAAGGACAAGAGATCCCCGTCGATGCGCTTGCCGCGCCGCAGACCGACGGCATCACGTACTTCCTCGATTGCATCGACCGCGATGCGCCGATCGAGGGTCCTTTATCGCCAACCATCTCGCGTATTGGCCAGGAGATCGTCGACGCCGCGGCGCGGAGTGTGGAAGAGGGCGGGGCGGTTAAGCTGGACTAGAGATTGAGGCCGTTATGCCAGACCCCACCCCCGACGACGATGCGCTAAAAGGCAAGGCCGCTGAGAAGACCGGCAGCGCGCCCGACCTGCCGTACCGCCCGCCGATGCCGCGCGCCTACCGGCCGCGCATCGCGCTCGTCGGCTGCGGCGGGATCAGCGAGCAGCACCTGACCGCCTACCGCAACGCGGGCTGGGACGTCGCCGCGATCGTTGCCCGCCGCATCGAAGCCGCCGGGGAAAAACGCGACGCGTTCTACCCCAGCAGCGCGGTGTACACCGACCTCGACGCGGTGTTGTCGCGGGACGACATCGGGGTTGTTGACATCACCCTGCACCCCGAGCCGCGTGCTCCGATGATCGAGGCCGCGCTCAACGCCGGTAAGCACGTGCTGAGCCAGAAGCCTTTCGCGACCGACCTTGAGACGGCCGAGCGTCTCGTTAAACTCGCCGACGAGCGCGGCGTCAAGCTCGCGGTGAACCAGAACGGCCGGTTCGCCCCGCACGTCGCCTACACCCGCGCGGCGATCGACCAGGGCCTTCTCGGCAGCGTCGGCTCGATCGACCTGGCCGTCCACTGGGACCACAACTGGGTCGCCGACACGCCCTTTAACGACATCCCGCACCTGCTGCTCTACGACTTCGGCATCCACTGGTTCGATATGGTGCGCTGCTACCTCGGCGACCGCCGGGTCAACACCGTCTGTGCCCATACCCAACGCCTCGCCGGCCAACAGGCCCGACCCGCGCTCGGCGGCCACGCGATCCTGCACGCCGACGACGCGGTCGCGACCCTCAGCTTCAACGGCAACACGACCGCCGGCCCGATGGACCGAACCCTTGTCGTTGGCACCGGCGCCTCGGTCCACAGCATCGGCCCCGACCTCAACGAGCAGCAACTCACGCTCTACCGCGGTGATGAAGTGCTGCACGCCAACCTCGAGGGGCGGTGGTTCCCCGACGGCTTTGCCGGCACGATGGGCGGGCTGCTCTGCGCGATCGAAGAAGACCGCGAGCCCACCAACAGCGCCGGGCACAACCTGCACTCTTTGGAGATCGCGTTCGCCGCGATCGCCTCGGCCGAGGCGGGGGGACAACCGATCGAGGTCGGCTCGGTGCGACGGGTCGAGCCGCAGTGGATCAGGGAGGGCCGATAGGCATGGCCGAATACGAAACGGTGGAAGAACAACTCGCCCTGCACCGGCTGATCCCGGTGGTCGGCCTGCCCGACGCGGCGCTCGCCGAGCCTCTGGGTGATGTGCTGGTCGAGGCGGGGCTGCCCTGCGTGGAGATCACGTTCCGCACACCCGCCGCCGAGGAGGCGATCCGTATCCTGGCAAAACGTGGCGACCTCTTCGTCGCCGCGGGCACCGTGCTCGACACCGGGCAGGCGCGGCGCGCGCTCGACGCCGGCGCACGCTGCCTGCTCTCTCCCGGCACCGACCCGGTGGTGATCGAGTGGTGCCACGGTCAAGACGCGGTGATGATCCCCGGCGTCGCGACGCCGAGCGACGTGCTGCTCGCCAGGCGTTTAGGCCTCAGCCTGCTCAAGTTCTTCCCCGCCGAGGCCATGGGCGGCCCACAAGCCCTGCGCGCGATCGCCGGCCCGTTCCCCGACCTCCGCTTCATCCCCACCGGCGGCCTCTCGCCAAGCAATCTGCACGACTACCTGTCATTGCCCAATGTCGTCGCTTGCGGCGGGAGCTGGATGGTGAGCCAACAACTGCTGGGCCGGGGAGATGTCAAAGCCATCCGGCAAGCGGTCGCGGATGCGTGCAGGCTTTTATAGGGAGCAACCGATCACCGGCCTCAAGAACAAGAAGATCATCTGGCTTAAGGGTTGGCTCTTTCTGTTCGCCGGCTTATTTGCGTCCTGGCTGCTTACTCGTCGTGTCTAGGCTATGCACTGACTCTATTTGTTTAATCATACGCATCCCACAACATATTGAGGCATCAATTGGTGGGTAGCCGCCGGGCCACGCCCCGGCGGATGAGCCCTGTTGGTCGTCCTCCCGCGTATGACGCGGGGGCTGCATTAGAACACGACGCCCGAGAATGGGTAGTGGGTCAGTTTGAATTAGATCATCTGGTGGGGTGGGCTTCCAGCCCGCCGTCAGGCCGTAGGCCTGAGAAACGCGATGGATTCACGGCTTCGCTGTGACGGCGGGCAAGATGCCCACCCCACCTTTAAGGCTGACCCACTACCCGAGAATGAAATGGGATGCTTATCAGTTGTATTTAGGAGATGGCTTGTTAGAATTAAAGTGCTA
Source organism: Planctomycetota bacterium (assembly GCA_039024275.1). Lineage (GTDB taxonomy): Bacteria > Planctomycetota > Phycisphaerae > Phycisphaerales > Phycisphaeraceae > JAHQVV01. The sequence continues at coordinate 15,529 of JBCDKD010000072.1, forward strand.
GTCGGCGATGTTTGACGTGCCGGCTCAAGTTTTAAAGATTAAACCGAGCAATCTGCTCGGTTTTTTCTTTTTTGTGTGGGTCGCATCTCTCTTTCAATGGCGTGCTTGGTGGTACGCTTGTGCCGATGACCCTGTTGTTTGCCTACCTGTTGTCCGCGATGGGCTTGACGATTGTCGTGGTCTGGCCTTCGACCGGCCCGGGGGCCTGGGTGCGGGATCGTGTTCTCCGCGTCATGGTTCCTGACAAGTTCGAGTCGGTGCTGGACTGCTACATCTGCTTTGGGTTCTGGGCCGGCCTGCTGCTTGGAAGCGTGTGGTGGCTGATCTATGAAGCCACCTGGGCGTGGTTCGGGTGTTTGATGGTGCCCGCGCTGTTCTGGCTGGCGCTCAAGAGTGGCAGCGGACACCGGGCGGTCTCGTCACAGGGCGGGGGCCCGCCATGAACACGGTGACCTTTACGATCGATCAACTGCTGTCGATGCCACGGCCCGCGTCGTACCTCAACGAGTTGACGCGTTGCGCTGTTTCACAGACCGAAAACGGCATGACCTTTGATCAGGGTGGCGCGTGTTATCTGGCCTTAAAAACCAGGTACGCGAGGTACAAACCAACCGAGGAAGATCACCAGCGTGTCGCCGCGTACAAGAGCAGTCTGCTCGCTGGTAAAACCCCGGAGGCGACCCTCCGCAGGATCCTCGACGCCTACCGCCGTGGATGCGGCGGCTGCCCCGGGCGCGATATTCGTGCTTGAGCTGCGCCACGCACCTTTGTTTTTGCGCGATAACTTCTTGTTCGCTTGAACAAGAACCGGTAGAGTGAGGACGGTAACGTGGTACCCTAGCGATTCGGGAGGTTGGGTATTTTTTCGGGCGAACAGGGCCATTCTGGGAACCCATCTGATAGCGACCTGCTGTCGTATCTGTCGGTGTTTGAAGCCGGGGTGGTGCGGTCACGGTCGGCGGCATGTGAGACATGCGATCAGAACCGTGGCCTCGGCGCGCTGTTTGTCCGCTGCCGGTCCTGTGGCTGCCCGGCCGAATCACTGTTAACCGGCACCTGCAGGCTGCGCAAGTGGCCGCGTATCGAAGGGCCGCCTTAAGGCGTTAAGGCGGCAGCGCATTCGTTCTCGCGTTACTCAAGCTTCATCAGTAAGGGCTCATCGATATGGCGGATCCAACGTATGACAACTCCGGGGGCCGTGTCTGCGATCCGAATGAGAACGACACCTGCAACGATGAGTGCGGGTGTCATGACCAGAACACCTCGGACGCACCCGTCCAGTACTCGACCGGGACGATCTACCTGACCGAGACCGATACGACCGCCAACATCCCCGGCTTCCAGCACCGGCGGATCTGGCGAAACGCGATCGTCAACCGGCAGGACTACGACGGGCCCAGCGGCTACAACTGGGACATCGAGGAGTGGCCGTACCTCGTCAGGCGGAACTACGGCAGCAAGGTCACGATCAACGTGCGCGTCGGCAGCCTGCAGATCCGCTTTGACAAGGTCGGGAGCGATTATGTCCCCCGGCACTCGAAGCTGGGCGTCTACCAACTCACGCACGACAGCGCCAATGATCAGTTCGTCCTGACCCGCCGAACAGGCCGGGGTGTCGATACGATCCAGTTCCAGGATTTTGATCAGACCACGAACCCGGCCGGGCTGCTCAAGAAGCGTATCGATCAGGACGGCCACGCCACCGAAGTCACGTCGTACACCGCGGCGGGCAACATCAACGGCCTGGTCACGACGCGGGGCAGCGAGGCCTTCGAGCTGGCCTACAGCTACCACACCAGCGGCGCGCACCTCGGCAAGATCGAGCACGTCACCCTCAACGAGCTGGACCAGTACCCCAGCCCGACCACCACGACCCCGATCCGCAGGACACGCTACACCTACTACGACGGCAGCAACGCCTACGGCTCGGCAAACGACCTGGAAGCCGCGATCACCCAGAAATACGACACGGCGGGCAGCAGCTGGGAAGACATCGATGTCCAGTACTACCGCTACTACAAAGACGACAGCGGCACGGGCTACCAGCACGGCTTGGCGTACGCCGTCGGCCCGGCCTCTTACGCCGAGATCGTCGAGGCGGGCCAGGACCCGCTCGCGGGCGTGCCGACCGGCTCGGACCTCGTGCCCGGCTACGCGGACCACTATTTTGAGTACGACGGCTCGCGGCGTGTGACCAAAGAAGTCGCCAGGGGCTGCTCCAGCTGCGGCTCGACCGGCGGGACCAGCTCCAGCGGCGAGACGTTCGCGCGTGCCGTGAACCCGGACTACCCCTCCGCGACCAGCTCGGACTACCGCTACAACTTCTGGAAGACCAAGACCGTCAGCCGAAACCACGACGGCCACGAGATCATCGTCTACACCAACCGCGTCAACCGCGTCGTCCTGAAGGTCAAGAAGGAGCTGGACACCGGCGGGGCGGCCCGCGAGTGGTGCACCTACTACGAGTACGACGACAACGGCCGGGAGGTCCTCCGCGCCGACCCCTCCGCCGTCACGGGCTACGACGAGTCCCTCCCGGACCTGGTCGGCAAGCAGAGCGGCGGCAACTACACCTACCTCCGCTCCAACGCGGGGATGATCCACCTCACCACGTGGTACGGCACGACCACCGCGACGTCGTCGACCGCCGGCGGGGCCGAGGGCTACGAAGAGTCGATGTCCATTAAAGAGGGCACGCAGGGCGCCGAGATCAAGACCGGGCTCTACACCTACTTCGCCTCGGACAACACCAGCGGCGAGGCGACCTACGTCGTCGCCGAATCCACCCAGTACCCCGACGACACGAGCCAGGACGCCACCAAGTTCACCACGAGCTACAGCTACACCTGGCACGCCCCCGCGGGCGACAAGGCCGTGATGCTCCAGGAGCGCGTCACCACGCTGCCGGTCATCCCCGCGTCGCAGAACGGCGACGGCACGCCCGCGACTACCCGCGAGTACTTCGACACGGACGGCAACCTCACCTGGACCATGGACGAGCGCGGCATCATCAACAAGATGGTCTACAGCGGCCTCCGCGACCAGATCACCCAGATGGTCGAGGACGTCGGCACGGTCTCCGGCGCCGGCGCCCCGGGCTGGACCCCCACCGCAGGCAGCCACTTCGACTACACCACCGACTACGCGTACGACCTCATCGGCCGGCCGACACTCACCCTCGGCCCGGAGCACGAGGCCGACGTCGGCGGCACCGCGACCACGCTCCGCACCGCCAGCTACACCCTGCACATCGACTCGATGGTCTCGTCCCAGCCCCTGGGCGAGCCGCCCGTCGGCGACCAGGCCCGCTCGGCGCAGGGCTACGCCACCGGCTCGGCCGGCAGCTACACCTACGCCCTGGTCGACCCCGTCACCATCACCTTCTCAGACAAGCTCGGCCGGGTGCTGGACCGCGTCGTCGCCAAGCGCACCACCGGCTCGGGCCGGCTGCAGGCGTCGGACACCTTTGACCGCGCCGACTGGTCCCGCTGGTCCATGATGCACTACACCGCCAAGGGCCTGCTCGACTACCAGCGCGACTACCACGACATCCCGCCCCAAACCCCCGACAACGGGCTGGCCGGCGTCAACGACGACCCCGGCGTCGCCGGCACCAACTTCTACGAGACCTTCCACGGCTACGACCCCGACACCAACCTCCGCGTCCGCACCAAGACGCCCGACGGCACGATCCGGCGCACCGTCTACGACAAGGTCGACCGCGTCAGCAGCACCTGGGTCGGCACCAACGACGACCCCGACCCCCTGCCCCTGCCCGACGCCCAGTGGCCGCTGACCGACACGACGACCTCCGCGTCCGGCGCGGCCGATACGAGCGGCAACGGCAACACCGCCACGCTTAACGGGTTCCTCACCGTCGGCTTCAAGAGCGGGCCCTCGGGTGACCCAAACGCGGCCCTGGGTTTTGATGGCATAGACAACCATCTCTCTGCGCCGCACATCCTTGACCCCGCTGTCGGCAGCTTCTCTGCGTCCTGCTGGGTGCGGGCGCGGTCGTTTGGGGCGACACAAAACAAGTCTGTCCTGCAGCAAAGCGATGGCGGTGGCACGGGGCGGAGCTGGCTCCGGGTTACGCCATCCGGCCAGCTCGAGACGCAGCTGGGCAACCTGATCCTGACCACGGCTACCACGCTCTCGCTGGAAACCTGGCACCACCTGGCGCTGTCCTTTGACGGCACCACGCTGCGCCTCTTTATCGATGGCCAGCCAGCGGCCAGCTCCCAACCAACGATGGAAGCCTGCACGGCCGGCGGGATGTTGATCGGAGCCAGCAAGACGTTCAATAACTCACAGTACTTCGACGGCAATATCGCCGACGTCGCCATCTGGCCCACGCTCCTCTCTACCGCCCAGGTCCAGGAGCTCTACGACGCACGCACCCGGCAGATCGGCTGGGAGACCTGGACCCCCGCCAGCACGGGCACCAACCTCAAGCAGGTCTCCGCCCTGGCCTACGACGGCGGCCTGGCCGGCGGCAACTCCAACCTCACCCAGACCATCCAGTACGTCGACGACACCACCTGCCGCGTCACCGACTACGCCTACGACTTCCGAAACCGCCGGACCGTCGAGGACGGCGAGCTGACCCACTACACGGCCATGGCCTACGACAACCTCGACCGCCAGACCCGCACCGACCGCCACGACACCACCGCCTCGGGCAACCTCATCGGCCGGTCCGAGACCGCCTACGACAACCGCTCCCGCGTCTACCAGACCAAGACCTACAGCGTCGACCCCGCCACCGGCACGGTCGGCGTCGCGCTCACCGGCAGCAACACCTACGACCCCGCCTCCAACCTCCTCGAGGCCGTCGCCCCCGGCCAGGGCATCGTCACCACCTACACCACCTACGACAACCTCGGCCGGGCCACCCTCACCGAGACCGGGTACGACGACGCGTCCGCGACCAACGGCCGGGTCGTCGTCGAGTCGGCCGCCCCGACCTACAACGCCGCCGGCCTCACCACCGCCGTGACCACCAACCAGCTCGACGCCGGCGCGGGCATCACCGCCCAGACCTACCGCACCAGCTACGGCTTCGCCTGGTACGACGGCATCGGCCGGTCCGTCGCCTCCGCCGACTACGGCGCCCTGTCCACGGCCCCCACCCGGCCCGGCGCCCCGCCTGCGCGCTCCGACACCGAGCTCGTCACCACCACCGAATACAACGACCGCGGCGAGATGTCCGCCGCCACCGACCCGCAGGGCGTCGAGACCCGCACCGCCTACGACGACATGGGCCGGACCACCTCGGTGATCGAGAATTATCAAGCCTCCGGCTCCGGCCCGGACCTCAACCGCACGACCGAGACCACGTACACCCCGGATTCGCAGGTGGCGACCCTGACGGCGGTGATGGCGAACCCGGCGGACAACCAGGTGACGACGTACGTGTACGGCACGACGATCTCCGGCGGTGCCGGGGGCCAGGCGTCGGACCTGGCCACGAACAACCTGCTGTTCGAGGTGGTCTACCCGGACGGGGCGGCGGGGTCGGACTCGGTGCGGCTGTCGTACAACCGGCAGGCGGAGCTGACCCAGCGGATCGACCAGGCCGGCACGACGCATGCGTACCGGTACGACCTGCTCGGGCGTCTGCGTCACGACGTGGTGACGGCGTTCGGGGCGGGGATCCACGAGGGGGTGAGGCGCCTGACGACGGAGTACGAGGTGCGTGGGATGCCGAGCAGGCTGTCGTCGTGCATGACGGCGGAGCCGAACGGGTCCGCGACGGGCGGGGGGGTGTGCAACCAGGTGCTGCTGTCGTACAACGGGTTCGGGCAGCTGACCGATGATTATCAGGAGCACGCGGGGCACGTCGATACGGCGGGGTCGCTGAGGGTGCAGTACGGGTACGAGAACGGCGCAAACGACTCCAACCAGGTCCGACCGATCGAGGTGGTCTATCCGAGCAGCCGGAGCGTGGTGATGGAGTATGACAACGACGCGATCAGCGAGGACATGAACCGTGTGACAACGCTGGAGATCACAAACGCCTCTGTTAATGGCACGATCAACTACGACTACCTGGGATTGGGCACGGTCGTGAAACAAAGCGACAGCTCAAGCAACGCCCCGACGATGGACCTGTGGGGCGGGACGGCCGGAAGCTACACCGGTCTGGACCGTTTCGACCGGGTGACGGACATGCACTGGCAGGACGATGCGGGCACGCCGAACACGCTGGCGCAGCTCGAGTACGGTTATGACCGTGACAGCATGCCGGCGTACTGCAGGGACACGGTGGCGCACGCGTTGAGCGCGGGTCAGGACGCGTTGTTCGGCCGGGACGGCCTGCGTCGTCTGAACGACTACCAGCGCGGCCAGCTCAACGGGACGAACGACGCGATATCGACCTTGAGCTTCTCGCAGGACCAGGCGCTGGACGAGGTGGGCAACTGGTCCTCGTTCAACCAGGACAACACCGGCGACGGCACGGACAACCTCGTCCAGACGCGCACCAACAACAAGGCCAACGAGATCACGGGGATCACGAACAGCGTGGGCGGGGCGTGGGGCACGCCGACGTACGACCTGGTGGGGAACACGACGAAGACGCCGAGCGTGGAGGCCCCGACGGCCGCCTCGAAGGACCGTCAGCTGGCGTACGACGCCTGGAACCGTGTGGTGAAGGTGACGGACAGCAGCACGTCGGGTTTCGACCCGAACACGCTGGCGTTCTACGAATACGACGCGCGTGGGTTCCGTGTGACAAACCAGCGCTACAGCGGCGTCGGGACGGCGGCGGACTGGCGGACGCACTACTACTACACGAGCGGCTGGCAGTGCATCGAGGAGCGTGTGGTCGATCTCACCATAACGCCAACGCCCACGGCCCAACTCAGCGTGCAGTACGTGTGGGGGTTGCGATACGTGGACGACCTGATCCAGCGTCAAAGGGACACGACGGGCAACGGCACGCTGGACGAGACGCTGTACGCGGTCAGCGACCGGCAGTTCAACATCGTCGCCCTCACGGACACCAGCCAGAGCGTGGTGCAGCGGATGAGCTACACACCGTACGGGGAGGTCAAGTTCCTGACCAGCGCGTACGCATCCAGCACGAACACGAAGGACTGGGAGCAGCTGTTCCAAGGCCTGCGGCTGGATCAGACGGGGTTGTATGACAACCGCGAGCGGATCTTGGATGCGTTGACCGGGCGGTTTATTCAACGCGACCCATCCGGATACCCCGACGGGATGAACCGCTACGCCGCCTATCATGTGATGTGGGGAGGGGTAGACCCAAATGGTCTATATGTATATGGTGATCCTCTAGCCTGGGTGGTTGAATATATATTCGGTCCACCTGCACGACATGTCGGTAGCCAAGCTAAAAAAGTATATGGAACGGTTCGGAATATGTTTACTATTAGAGTACCAGCTCCTATCGATGAAGCCATTTATGATGCACTCATTTCTACACTTAAGTCATGTTTTTGGAGATGCTTTATCCTAGGTTTGACTGAAGAAGATATTGAAGCAATGATTCAAGAGATAGAAAATTCTTTACCTTTAGAAGAGCGTGAAGTATTTGTAGAATGGGTTTTGTCGGTGCCTCTAAGTGGAGCATCAAAATTAGTGACATTACTTAATGCTTGGCACTTTTTCGCCTACCGTGCACCTACGGGTAAAGGTCTTTATCCATTTTTGGGCAAGAAACTTGCAGGGAAGCATAAAATTACCAAGGCAATCAGTGTTAAGGTAGGGCACTGGGTTTATAGAAAATTAC
>JBCDKD010000073.1:0-22959 GCA_039024275.1 Planctomycetota bacterium
CAACGGCACGCCGGTCATCTTGCTGACGACCTCGGCCACGACCTCTTCATCCACAACGCCATCGATCTCACGCGACTTGGCACGCCAGTCACGCTGGATCTGCTCTTTATTACGGCGCAGTGCCTCGGCCTCGTCACGCAGCTCGGCGGCCTTCTCGTAGTCCGCGGCCTTTACAGCCTCATCTTTTTCGATCGATAGCCGCTCGATCTGCTCTTCGATATCCGCGAGGTCCGGGGGCTTACTCATCGACTTCAGACGGATGCGGGCACCGGCCTCATCGATCACATCGATCGACTTGTCCGGCTGGACACGCGCGGTGATGTAACGTTCAGACATCTCAACCGCCGCGGCGACCGCCTCATCGGTGATCTTCACACGGTGGTGCTGCTCGTAACGCTCACGCAGCCCCTTGAGGATCTCGATCGTGTCTTCCACGCTTGGCGGGTTGACCGTGATCGGCTGGAACCGGCGGGCCAACGCGTTGTCCTTCTCGATGTACTTGCGGTACTCGTCGAAAGTCGTCGCGCCGATGCACTGGATCTCGCCACGGCTCAGCGCGGGCTTGAGCACGTTGCTCGCGTCGATTGCGCCCTCCGCACCGCCGGCCCCGACAAGCGTGTGCAACTCGTCGATGAACAGCAGCACGTTCTTAGCACGCCGCACCTCATTCATGACCGCCTTGATACGCTCCTCAAACTGACCGCGGTACTTCGTGCCTGCGACCATCATCGCAAGGTCGAGCACGACGATACGCTGATCAAGCAGGATCTCAGGCACGTCCTGGGAGATGATCTGCTGGGCCAGGCCCTCAACGATCGCGGTCTTGCCCACCCCCGCTTCACCGAGCAGCACGGGGTTGTTCTTGCTGCGTCGGCAGAGGATCTGCACCAGTCGTTCGATCTCTTTCGCTCGGCCAATGACGGGGTCGAGCGAGCCCTCGCGGGCCAATTCGGTCAGGTCGCGACCAAAGCTGTCGAGGGCCGGGGTCTTGGACTTGCCGCCCTTACCGGAGGAACGCTCGCCGCCGGAGGATTTCTCTTCGCCGCCGGTGGCCTCTTCCGGATCAACACCCGCGCCCAGCAGTTCGAGCACCTCTTCGCGGACCTCTTCGAGCTTGAGCCCGAGGTTCATCAGGACCTGTGCCGCGACACCCTCGTGCTCACGCAGGAGCCCGAGCAGCAGGTGTTCGGTGCCGACATAATTATGGTTGAGGTTGCGGGCCTCTTCGATCGCGAACTCGATCACCTTTTTGGCACGTGGGGTCTGGGGCAGTTTGCCCATGGTGACCATGTCCGGGCCGGACTTCACGAGTTTTTCAACCTCGAGGCGGACCTTCCGGAGATCGACGTTCAGGTTCTTGAGGACGTTGGCGCCGACGCCCGAGCCCTCTTTGACCAGCCCGAGCAGGATGTGCTCGGTGCCGATGTACTCGTGGTTAAAGCGCTGAGCCTCCTGGTTGGCCAGCGCCATGACTTTTCGGGCTCTGTCGGTGAAGCGTTCAAACATCGTGCAATCCGTTGGTGGGTGTTAGGCTCAAGCTCATTCTAGGGCGGACGATTGAATTCGTCAGGCGGCGAATCTCCACCGCTCTTCTTTCCTCACCCCACGCAAGACACGTACCCGATTTCTATCGGCTAAACCACGGTCAAAGGCGATATGTTCCGTATCCGCACGGCTCTGTGAGTGGTGTGAGTGCCACACCCGGCTGATAACCACCACCGTTCAGCCATTTTGGCGGGGATGAGTGAGTCGCTAAAACAGCTCCATCTGGCCGTGCGTGCTCGGCCGGCGGAACCGGTCCGTCTGCAGCGGCCGGGTATCACGGTTGATCCCGTATCGCCGGCAGTACACATCGAAGACCTGCCGGATCTGCGCCGCGATCGCCCCGCTGCCCCGGCCACGGTGGCCCTGCTTGGCGTTGTAGAGCTTGCCGCTGTGCACCTGCCGCATGAGCGACTCGACGTGCCCGGCCCTGAGCGGGACATGCCGCCGGAGCCAGTCGAGGAAGAGGTCTTTGAGCTGGTACGGCAGCCGGAGCATCACCCACGACACCCGCCTCACGCCCAGGTCCGCGACCGCGTTGAGGATGGCAGGCACCTCCTTGTCCGTCAGGCCTGGGATCACCGGCGCGATGTTCACCGACACGTTGACCCCGGCACGGACCAGTTCCCTGATCACACGCAGCCGGCCGCTCGGCGCCGTCGCCCTCGGCTCGAGCTTGCATGCCAGCACATCGTCGAGCGTCACCAGCGTCACCGTCACGCGGCCAGTATTCATCGCAGACGCCTCGGCCCAAAGCTCAGTATCCCGCAGCACCAGCGTGTTCTTGGTCATCGTCGTCACGGGCTGGCCGCAGGGCACCATCTGCTCCAGGCACCGCCGAGCGATCCGGTGCTCCTTCTCGATCGGCTGGTAGATATCCGTGATCGCGGACATCACGATCGGCTCGCCCTTCCACGACTTGCTGCTGAGCTCCTTGAGTAGCAGTTCCGGGGCATCGAACTTTGCAACCAGCTTCGTCTCGAAGTCGAGCCCAAGCGAGAAGCCGAGGTACTCGTGGTACGGCCGGGCAAAACAGTAGATACAGCCGTGTTCGCAGCCGCGGTACGGGTTCACCGTCCAATCAAACGGCACGTCCGACGTCGGCGCGACCTTGTTGATCAGCCGCTGGGTCTTGTCTGGGTACACCGTCAACGGCACCTGGATCGGCTTGCCATCCTCGCCCTCCCACTCCCGTTCGAGTTGCTGCCGGTCGCGCTCATCGCCGAGCACGTGCACACGGTTGCTCTCGAACCGGTTGCCCGGGTTCAGCCCCGCCCCGCGCTTGTGGGCCGTGCCCTGCGGCAACCCCGGGATCGCATCGCGGTGTTCGTAGTCCTGCTCGTCACGCGGTGGTTGGTCATATTCGTTAGATCGCATACACAAACAATAACCAAACATTATACCGTATCAAGACATAAAAAATATTGAAAATACGGTATGTTTGCGTACCGAAAGACGACACTCTGAAACGCCTATGCATTCTGGAGCACATCATGAAAAGTACGACACGCCGCTGTTTCTACCCGCTTCTCATTGCCTTCCTCTTGTTATCTGCAGGCTGCCAGCAGAAGGCACCGGCAAGCCCATCGGAACTCACGCTTGTCAACACGGCTCTCGGCGAGACGGTCTACGAATCAGGGATGGCGTTCAATATTGAACTGCTCGACCCCGCGACCGGGCTGCCCCGCCACGCAACGACGGATGAACTCAAGCCCGTTGTCATGCGTGAGGCGCACCGGCTGAAACAGGAACCCCTGCTCCGCCAGGTGCTTAACAAGCCAAGGGTCCAGCAGACCAGGTGGTTTAAATCATTCAATGGTAATTTGGACGACGCTTACGCCGGGCTCCTGGATGGGCTCGCTGTCTACCCCATCCCCAACACATCCCTGATCCGAGTCTCGCTCGTTATAGCAGATCGCAGTGACGCGCAGGCCATCCTCGCAGCAATCGGGGATGAGTACATGCGGATCAAAGACCTGGATGTCGAAGCAGACACCTCGCAACGGCTGCGGGCCGCGCAGAAAAGCCGAAACAGCGCCGAAGAGCGGCTCGCTTCGCTTCAGATTCAGGTGAAACGCTTCCTTCAAGTCCAGCCCATCGGTACAACGGATGAGCAGCAGAGTGAAGAAGCGATGCAGATTCGTATGTTATCCAAATCACTCATCGATTTAGAGCGTCGCTATCGGTCGGTCATCGATGAACGTGAACAGCAACTCAAGCGCCAGCAAGAGGGTGCTTTCGAACCCAGCGCGTCTGAGCAAATCGAAATCAGCCAGTCAGCGACAGTGCACGCAATCAGTCATCGGCTGCTCGAGCTACAGCTTGAAGAAGCCACGCTGGCATCCAAGACCGAACCGGATGAAGAGGCGATCAAACAAACCGCGGCGCACATCCAAAGACTGGAACAGCAACGGCAGGCAGCATCCGATCGTGAATTCCGTATGCGTTTCAACGCCGCGATCGAGCGATCCACCCTGGAGGCTGAAATACTAAGCAACCAGATCGCAAGCACCAACGAACAGCTCGCGGAGTGGCGGGTCCGGCAGCAGGAACGGTTTCAAGCGCTTCAGGAATACAACAGCCTGCTTAGTGAAATGAGCTTTGCAGAGGAAGAAAGGCGACACGCAACCCAGCACATCAGTAAATTGATCATGAAGACCGAGGCCGGAGCGAACGGCCTGGGCTACCGCGTCCGTGTGGAGTATCCCGCGCAGAAAGCACGTGAGCGACAACTCAAATAATGAATTTCCCTATAGCCGCCAACCGCGAGTGCGGCAAAGCAGGCTGAACTGAAGTCTACGCTGTAGCGTCTAGGTACGCACTGAGCCTAGGCCGATCGCCTCACTCCGTCTCCACCACCTCAAACGTCTCGACCCACACGATCTCACAGGCCCCGTCGCCCGTGTCGTCGCGGGTCATAGAAGTCTCCCATCGCCAGTCGTCGCCGATCTGGGCGTCGACGAGATAACCGGTGATCGCGATGATCTCGCCGGTGCGGACGGCGAGCAGCGGATCGCGGACGGTCTCGTTCGCGGGCAGCATATGGACGTTCGCGCTGCACCGCTCGATCTCACGCAGCGGGATCGGCGCGTTGCGCGTCCGCCACTGGTACCACCGGCCGCGCTACGAGATCGAGATCTGGTCCACCACCCGCTGGTCGGACATCCGCTGCCATCCCAACGCGAGGTCGATCGGTGACAACTCGGCCGGCGTGTCGTTGCGGTAGCGCTCGCGCCCGAGCACCTTCGCCCGCATGCTGAACTCCGCGAGCGCAGTCACCCGGTTCTCATCGTCCTGATACACCACCAGCGGGTCGATATGGACCTGCACCGGCTCGTCGGGCGCCTTAACACCCGGCGGCAGCACCACGCGGTCTTCATAGAAAAACAGCCAATACGCCACGCTGACGAGCAGCAACACGACCACGAGTTTGATCAGGACCGCATTTGCCTTGGGCATGAAGCCTCCCCATCTCAAAACACCGGGCCTGTCGCCGGGCAGCGACCGATAACACAATACCACCTCGATCATCGGCTAGAACCAGCCGATCAATTTGATATGTCCGATGTTGCTTCATTCAGCGCGATCTCACAGACCCAGGTCCAGAATGAAGTGGCCTTCGCCGTGGCTCGCAAGTCCCTCGCCGCCGCCAGGGCCCAGGGCGACGCCGCTATTGCGCTGCTGCAGTCCGCCGCCGAAGTCCAACAGACCGGGCAGCAGCAGGCGAGCACCGGCCAAGCGCGCCCGCTCGGGCCGGGGCAGACGATCAACGTCGTGGCTTGACGCCGAGCCAGAACAGCATATGTTCCAGGCAATCGAACTGCTATCTGCGTGCTTCGTATCACCCTTGAGACCCGAGGGACTTCGCCATGAGCATCATGCCTCGTAGAGCAATATTGTTCATCGCATGGATAGCAATCTGCATCGGCCTTCCGGGCTGCACTGCCGATCAGAATGAGCAGGCTACCGCGAAGGCAGACGCATCAGAGCGCGTCAAAGTCGCTGAAACACAAGTTAATAACGCCAAAGAAACGATCAAGCAGTTTCTTGTCGAGAACGATCATATTTTTGATTGGTGGGATCTAGAGGGGCCGGAGATTGAATTGCGGCGGCGTACATCTGCTTTGGAGCTTGAACAGATAACTGAATCACGTGACGCGTTAGCTTTAAAACACAAGCAACTCATCAAGCACAAAGAAGAAGGCGACTACAAGCCCAGCGATACTGACAAAGTAGCCATCGAGTCTTCAGATGAGATCGTTGAACTAGACGGCTCTATCGGTCGCTTGCGCGTCCAACTCGAAGCTTTGGTCAATCGCGATGAAGAACGCCTCGCAAATACCACGGCTAAAGTCAAAGAACTTCTCGCCACCAGACAAGCCCAGCGAGAGAAGGTCTACAAGCAGAAGGTTCAGTTGCTGCTGGATAGCCAAATCGCACAGGCGGGAATGGGTCTTCAGATTCTGGATGAAGAAATACTGAGATTAAAAGAAGCGATCTCAATATGGACAGACAAGCGCCGGCTTTTCATCGAGCATAAACAAAAATACGATTCCCTGACTGCAAACCTACGAGCAGCAGAGCGGCAACGTGACGCCGCGATGCAGGCGTTAGCCTCGCTGAATAGCCGACCTCATTAAACCCGCCGGCTGGCCTCATCCTCTCCCCAATCCATCACTTCTTCTTCTGCTTCGCCCAGGAATCCTTCAGCGTCACCGTGCGGTTGAAGACGAGTTCGTTTGACGCCTTGTCGCTGTCCGGGTCCATTGTGAAATAGCCCACGCGCTCGAACTGCAAGGCCGCACCGACCTCAGCCTCCGCTACTACGGGCTCGGCCATCGCGGTCGTCGTCACCAACGAATCCGGGTTCAGGTTCTCGCGCCAGTCGCGGTCTTCCTTCGCCCCCTCGGTCGGGTCGTCGGTCATGAACAGGCGATCGTACAGACGCAGCTCAACCGGCAGCGCATGGGCCGCGCTGACCCAGTGGATCGTGCCTTTGACCTTGCGGACCTTGCCCTCCACGTCTGGCGGCGGGCTCTCGCCACCGCGCGTCTGCGGGTCGTAGGTGCAGCGCAGCTCGACGATCTCACCGGCGTCGTCCTTGATGACTTCCTCGCACTTGATCCAGTAGCCGTAGCGCAGCCGGACCTCGCGCCCGACCGATAGGCGGAAGAACTTCCGCGGGGCGTCCTCCATGAAGTCATCCCGCTGGATGTAGAGTTCTTTACTGAACGGCACCTCGCGCGTGCCGTCGGCCTCGTTCTCCGGGTTGTTTGTGGCCGTCATCATCTCGACCTGATCATCGGGGTAGTTCGTGATGACGACCTTCATCGGGTCGAGCACGACCGCGCGTCGCTGCGCGACCTTGTTGAGGTCTTCGCGGACCGCGTTTTCGAAGAGCGCGATCTCGATCGTCTTGTGCCGACGCGACATACCGACGGTGCTGACAAAGTTACGCAGGGAAGCGGGCGTTACGCCCCGCCGACGCATCGCGGCGAGCGTGGGCATCCGCGGGTCGTCCCAGCCGGCGACCCTGCCTTCTTCGACCAGCGCGAGCAGGTTGCGCTTGCTCATCATCGTGCCGGACAGATTGAACCGGCCGAACTCGATCTGCCGCGGGTGGTGCGTGCTGCCTTCCGGGGCGCCGCCGAGTTTGTCGATGGCCTGGACGAACCACTCGTACAGCGGGCGGTGGGCCTCGAACTCCAGCGAGCACAGCGAGTGCGTGACGCCCTCGATCCAGTCCGACTCGCCGTGCGCGAAGTCATACATCGGGTAGATGCACCAGTCGCTTCCGGTTCGCGGGTGTTCGGCATGGAGGATCCGGTACATCACCGGGTCGCGGAGCAGCATGTTTGGGCTGGCCATGTCGATCTTCGCCCGGAGGACACGCGAGCCATCGGGGAAATCGCCCGCTTTCATCCGTGCAAACAAGTCCAAAGACTCTTCGGGGGCGCGGTTACGGAATGGTGAAGCCGTGCCCGGCTCGGTGACCGTCCCGCGGTTGGCCCGCATCTCTTCCTGCGACTGATCATCCACGTAGGCCAGATCGTTCTTGATCAGCAGGCAGGCCCAGTCGTAGAGCTGGTCGAAGTAGTCGGAGGCGTGGTATTCGTGCTCGCCCCAGTCAAAGCCCAGCCAGCGGATATCCTGCTTGATCGCGTCGATGTAGCGCTGCTCTTCCTTGGCCGGGTTCGTGTCATCGAAGCGGAGGTGGCAGCGCCCGCCGAAGTCGCGGGCGATGCCGAAGTTCAGGCAGACGGTCGTGGCGTGGCCGATGTGCAGGAAGCCGTTCGGCTCGGGGGGGAACCGCGTCACGGGCACGGGGTGCTTGCCGCTGGCCTGATCATCGGCCACGATTTTTCGCAGAAAGTTCTCCTCGGCCGGCTCGGTTGTGGTGGGTTCATCACTCATGCGTAAGGCATTCTACTGAATCCTGTGAAACCACAGATGCACCCAGATCAACACGGATGGACCGATCCTCCAAAACCAATCTGTGTTCATCCGTGTGCATCTGTGGTTCCAAAACCGAATGGGGAAATCGCTACAATCCTCCCCCGTATGTCCGACCCCGCCAACAAACCCGTTGTCACCCGCTTCGCGCCCAGCCCGACCGGCGCGCTGCACATCGGCGGCGCGCGGACCGCGCTGTTCGCCTGGGCGTATGCCCGTGGCCGACAGGGTAAGTTCACCCTGCGGATCGAAGATACCGACCTGAAGCGCTCCAGCCCGGAGTCGACACACGGCATCATCCGCGACATGAAGTGGCTTGGCCTGAACTGGGACGAAGGCCCGAGCCCGCACGCGGCCGACCCCTACACGGAACAACTAGGCAACAACGGCCCCTACTTCCAGAGCCAGCGGGCCGAGCAAGGCATCTACGACCACTACATCAAGCTGCTGCTGGACGCGGGCGAGGCCTACGAAGAGGACGGAGCCGTCCGCCTGAAGATGGGCAGCCACCGCGGGGATATCGCGTTTACCGACGCGGTCTACGGCGACATCGAGGTCAAGGCCGATGACCTCGAAGACTTCGTCATCCGCAAGGGCGAGGACGGCGGCAAGCTGCCAACGTTCCACTTCGCGGTCGTCGTCGACGATGCGCTGATGGGCGTGACCCACGTCATCCGCGGGCAGGAACACCTCAGCAACACCACCAAGCACGCGGCGCTCTACGACGCGCTGGCGAAGCTGACGGAGGATGATTTCGCATGGGCACGCCCTACCTGGGCTCATACCCCCAGCATCATGAACCCCGGCGGCTCGAAGATGAGCAAGCGGGATAAGGCGAAGGCGGCAAGAGCAAGTTTTATCGATAACAACCCCGACAAGTCACCTGGTGAGCTGCTTTCCACGCTGAAGCAGATGAAAGGCGTGCTTTATCAGCGAGGCCAATTTGCGCTCATTGATGAGATTGATGACGACATGCTTGCCAGCTTCATCGATAAGAAGAATGATGAAGCTCGTATCGCTAGCATTATCGCACAGGCGAAAGGCCTGAGCTTGCCCGAAATTGAAGTCGATGATTTTCGAAACTCCGGCTACCTCCCCGGCGTCTGCCTGAACTACACCGCCCTGCTCGGCTGGAACCCGGGGAACGACCAGGAAAAATTCGACCTCGGCTTCCTCTGCAAGCATTTCGACTTCGACCGGGTCGGCAAGGCCAACTCAACATTCGACCGCGACAAGCTCAAGTCCTTTAATGGCGACGCCATCCGTGCGATGTCTGCCGAGGATTTCGCCTGCGAACTCGCGGACTATGTGAAGGCATACCGCCCCGATTGGGGAGACCACGGCATCTTCAATGGCGACGACTGGCAAGCCTTCTGCACAGCTGTGCAGGAGCGGGCCGAGACGCTGCCGCAGCCGCTGGATGCGAACGGCTACCTGATCGCGGATGATGACGGGGTCGAATACGACTTCGCCCCCAAGCCGATGCGTAAGGCGATGATCAACAGCGACGGCGCAGGGATCAAGCTGCTCGAGGAGCTGCGGGACGCGTTTGATGGCCTGTCTGAGGACGGGTTTGGTCACGCGGCACACGAGAAGATCAACGAGCTCGCCGAGGCAGCCGGGATCAACATGGGCAAGTACGCCCAGCCGGTCCGCATCGCGGTATCGGGCGGGACGGTAACGCCGCCGCTGGACGTCACGCTGGATCTTCTGGGGAAGTCTGCAACGCTTGAACGGATCGACCGCTGTCTTGCTGCGGCGAAAGAGCGTCTAACAAAAACTTAAACGCAAAGAAGCCCAGCCTCGACGAGGCTGGGTGCCCACGGTCACAGACCGTGGGCTTCGAATTGGAGCAAGACCCCAACATGAAGTACTGGCTGATCAAATCCGAACCCGGCGCGTGGTCGTGGGACGACCAGGTGAACTCCCCCAAAAAGTCCACCGAGTGGGACGGCGTCAAGAACCACCAGGCCAACGCCAACCTCAAGGCGATGAAGAAAGGCGACCGCTGCTTCTTCTACCACTCGGTTAAAGAAAAAACCATCGTGGGCATCGTGGAGGTCGTCAAGCCGTGGGAGCCCGATCCGAATACGCCCGACGAACCGTGGGGTTATCCGACGGTCAAGGCGGTGACCGCGGTGAAAAACCCCGTCACTCTCGCGGACATCAAGGCCCAGGCCTCGCTGAAGGACATGGTGCTGGTCAACAACTCGCGCCTGAGTGTCCAGCCGGTCAAAGCGGCGGAGTGGAAGACGATCTGCAAGATGGCAGGTGTTTAAACGGACAAAAAAGATTCATTACAAGGCAAAATGAAACCACAGATGCACACGGATGAACACAGATTTGCTTCTATCCGTGTGTATCTGTGGTTTCAAAAATCAAGAGAACAGAGGAATCAATATGAGTTTGATCGTCACCGGCAGCGTCGGCATCGACACCGTAGAAACCCCCGACGGCCAGAAGGCCGAGAGCGTGCTCGGCGGCTCGTCGATCTACTTCGCCGCCGGGGCATCATTCTTTACCCAAGTGCGGCTGGTTGCAGCGGTAGGAGACGATTTCCCAGAGCACTTCCACGAGCAGTTCGAACGGTTCAATGTCTGCACGGATGGGCTCGAAGAGCGTGTGGGCAGCAAGACCTTCCGCTGGCACGGCCGGTACCACGAGAACATGAACGACCGCGACACGCTATCGGTCGAACTCAATGTGCTGGGCGAGGCGCTGCCGCCGGTGCCGGAACACTACAAGGATTCGCAGTATGTCTTCCTGGCGAACACGCACCCGGCCGGGCAGCTCGCGCTCCGCGCCCAGTTCCCGCAGAGCAAACTCGTGGTCGCGGACACGATGGACCTGTGGATCGAGACTGAGCCAGACCTGCTGAAAGAAGTGCTCAAGAAGGTGGATGGCTTTGTCCTTAACGACTCCGAAGCCAAGCAACTCACCGGCGAGAGCAACGTGGTCAAGGCCGCCGACGCGGTGCTGGCGATGGGCCCGACGTTTGTGGTTGTCAAGAAAGGCGAGCACGGCGCGATCCTCCGCCACAAGGACGGCACGGGTGTGTTGCCGGCCTACCCAGCCGACGAAGTCGTCGACCCGACCGGCGCGGGCGATTCTTTTGCCAGCGGCATGATGGGCTACCTCTCGTCCGTCGATGACGTGTCGGTTGATTCGATCAAGCGTGCGATGGCGTACGGCACGGTCGTCGCAAGCTATACGATCGAGAAGTTCTCGACGCAGCGTCTGTCTGAAATCGATCGCAGCCATATTGATGCGCGGCTTGAAACGTTCGGTTCACACCTTGATATCGGCGCGGGGATCTGAGCCTATGCTGATTCGGCTTACTCTCACGCAAAGGCGCAAAGATAAGGTAAAGAAGAAACCACAGATTCACACGGATGGGCTTTCGCTCCTATCTGTGTTCATCCGTGTGCATCTGTGGTTTCAAAATAATACTTTGCGCCGTGGTGCCTATGAGTGAGAATTAAACTACAGCCTACAAACATCCCGTCAGTGTCACGATATAGCACACGTAAGATTTTCTTTGATTTGATACAGAAAACGCTTTGATTTTGGCGATGTTTGAATAAGATTGAAATAGACAACTTGGATGAGTGGCAATCGAGGAAAACCAATTAACCGTCATCTTCTTACCGCATCATTCCCTCCTCGGTAGTCCCCACTGACAACTCGTGTTTTGCCCTGGCGGTTCATGCCGGCGGGGCTTCGCCAGCGACGGCGTCGCATCGGCTGTGCCATCTCCCTAGAGGCAGCGCCGGGCACGCCAATGGGGCGTGATGCATACCAGGCCAGGCGATGCATGCGCCAAAGTCGTTGACGGGGCCAGCGCGTGCGTGGCTGCCGACCATGACCGCCAGGGTTTTTCTAGACCCACGTGCGTTTGGCGCGCTGGCTACGCGGTCGGTGCACCCAGACGCGAAGCACAAGGAGCGTGTTATGCAAGACCCGATCCAGCCCCACAACAACCCCGGGGACGATACGCGGGATGCTGCTCCGCCGGCGGTACCGATGTCGCAGCGTGAGACAGTCGATCTCGATGCCCCGTTTGAGCCAAGACCGAGCCGGTGGGCCTGGGTTGTCGACCGCAACCCGCTGTTCCTGCTCAGCGGCGTGTTCATGCTTGGTGGCTGCTTCCTGGTGAGTGGCGCGATCCATGCTTACGACCCCGCCGAAGTCGGTGAGGGCGTTGTGTTGACGCTCCTGATCGCGCTGCTCGTGGTCTTGAATGTCTATGAGTTCGTGGTGATCTGGCTTGGTATCGTGCTGTCGCGGAGCCGGAGTCTGGTGCGGGACACGCGGCACCTGCTGGGTCTGGCGCTCTTACTGCTCGTGGATGCCGCGTTTGTTTATAACGAGACCAGCATCTTCAAGCCGGAGATCGGCGTGGCGATCGCGGCGGTCGCCTCGGTTCTGTCCTTGATCAAGGCCTGGTGGATCACCCGCTCGCTGGGTATCCGGCCGACGCGGGCAGCGGCCACGGTGATCTCCATCGGCCTGGCCGTGATGTACCTCCTGCCGGTCCTGGTCCGGCTGATGGCGCACGATGGCTTCCTGAGCCAGCCCATGGCGATGCTGGTGTGGTGTCTGCTCGGCGCGGTTGTTGCGGCGTACGCCGTCCCGGCTCGATGGGTCTCGTTTCGAGACAGCATCCACCGCGACCACTTGCAACTGCAGCGGTTGGTAGCGGGCGGCTTGATCATCCTGCCGCTGGTCTCGATGGTCGGGCACGCGAGCGCGTTGCTTTGGGTCTACGAGAACGCGTTTGAACTCAGCATGTTCTCGCCCATCCTGCTCGGCCTGGCGGCGGTGATCTTGAGGCAGCAAGACCGGCTCGGTGGGCCCGCCGCGAGCGCGAAGGCGGCAACCATCATGGTCGCGTGCGCGGTCGTGCCCTGCCTGCTCCCCGCGCAGGAACTGACCTACGAGTCTGTTGCCTATAGCTGGCTGACGTTCTCGCCGCTGCGTGGGGTGCTCATCCTGGCGCCGGCCGTCTTGGCCTGGGGCTGGTGGATCACCGGGCGCGGGGTGCTCGGCGCGGCGCTTACACTGCTGCCACTAGCATTTGCCGCGATGGGGCACACGGTCTCGGCGATGATCGGGCACGCCGTCTGGCTGTTCGACAGCGTCTTGCGATGGCTGCCACGCACACAGCTGCAGTGGGGTGCGCTGGCGATCACCGCGGCGTTTGTGTGCCTCGCGGTGGGCGGCCTGATCAGCTGGTGCAGGATGGTAAAGAGCAGGACGCCAAAGCCACAGCGACCCGACGCCTCCTCAGGCCTGCCGTGATACCTGGTTTTGA
Source organism: Planctomycetota bacterium (assembly GCA_039024275.1). GTDB lineage: Bacteria > Planctomycetota > Phycisphaerae > Phycisphaerales > Phycisphaeraceae > JAHQVV01. Next base: position 13,310 of record JBCDKD010000073.1, read on the forward strand.
TTGAGCTGCGTGGCCGCGCCGTGGCTACGCGTTGGCCTGCACCTGCTGCGTGACCGGCTCTCGGCCGACGGAGTAGTAAGTAAAGCCTTCGCCGTGCATCGTCTCGGGCTGGTAGAGGTTCCGGCCGTCAAAGATCACGGGCTGTGCCATGAGCTTGCGCATCTTCTCGAAGTCGGGCTGCTTGAACTCCGGCCAATCGGTGCAGATGACTAGTGCATCGGCGCCCTCAAGCATACCGTACACATCGTCGCTGTAGCCGATGCGGTCCTGCATGCCGTGGTCCTGGCAGGTCTCGTGCGCGACCGGGTCGTGCGCGACGACCGAGGCGCCGCGCTCCAGGATCGCGTTCATCAGCGTGAGCGAGGGGGCCTCGCGGATGTCGTCGGTCCCGGGCTTGAAGGCGATGCCCCAGACCGCGACTTTCTTGCCGCTCAGGCCGCCCCGGCCGAAGTGGTTGTCGAGCTTCTCGATGAAGCGGGGTCGCTGCGCCTGGTTGACGTCGTGGACGGACTCGAGCAGGGGCGTGGGCTGGCCGCAGAGCTGGCCCATGGAGATGCACGCGAGCACATCCTTCGGGAAGCAGGACCCGCCGTAGCCAAGGCCCGGGTATAGGAACTGGTTGCCGATACGCTTGTCGCTGGTCATGCCGCGCCAGACTTCATCCACGTTCGAGCCGTAGTGCTCGCAGAGCGAGGCGATCTCGTTGATGAAGCTGATCTTGGTTGCGAGCATCGCGTTAGAGGCGTACTTGACCATCTCGGCCGAGGGGATGTCCATGACGAAGATGGGGTGGCCGTTGCGGGTGAACGGGTCGTAGAGCTTGCGTAGCCGGTCGCCGGTGCCCTCGTCTTCGGCACCGATGACGACGCGGTCGGGCTTATTGAAGTCGTTGATCGCGGCGCCTTCCTTGAGGAACTCGGGGTTCGAGCCCATCTTGTAGGGTTTTGCGGTGTGCTTGGCGATCTCGTCCTGGACCTTCTTGTTGGTACCGACGGGGACGGTTGACTTGACGACGATGATCTTCGCGCGGCGTTCTTCTTCGCCGCCGCCGGTCGCGCCCGGGCCCGACTCGATGGCTTTGCCGATATCGGCCGATGCCGCGAGGACATACTTCAGGTCGGCGTGGCCCTGCTCATCGCTCGGTGTGCCAACACAGATGAAGACGACTTCCGCGGACTGGTAAGCGCTGGCCGCGTCCGTGGTGAAGTGCAACCGGCCGGCCTTGGTGTTGCGCTGGATCATCTCGTCCAGGCCGGGCTCGTAGATCGGCGAGATGCCGTTGTTGAGCTTGTCGATCTTGTTCTGGTCGATATCCAGACAGGTCACGTCGTTACCAACGTTGGCAAAGCAGGTGCCTGTCACAAGGCCGACATAGCCGGTCCCTACCATCGTGATGCGCATCGTGTGTGCTCCCTGATCGTCTGCGGGTTATACGGACGCCGTCTGGCGTGCGCAGAGTTTAGGGTATCTTCGGCAGGACCAGCAGGCGGATAAAGCCCACTGGTGCAATTCAAGCGGCTTTCTGGCTTGTTCTGACACGGGATTCGCCTAGAATACCGCGTTCCACATTGCCAGAAGCATCCCACGCAAGGAGGCCTTGATGGCCCGCGAGAAGGTTCCAGAACCTGTATTTCAGACCCCTGACGACCAGCTCAACGCGGTCGAGCACTACAAGCTCGGCTCCAACGGCGTCGTCGGCGCCCTGCCGGAACACGTCCGCGACCAGACCGCCGGTAACATCGGGGAGGATTCCGAGCAACTCGCCAAGAGCCACGGCATCTACCTCGAGTACAACCGAGCGCAGACCGGCCGGGAGAAAGACTGGCTCTACATGGTCCGCGTCACCGTGCCCGGCGGCGGGTCCTTCACCGCGGAGCAGTGGCGGGTCTTCGACGCGATCGCGGACAAGTACTGCGACCACAACCCAGGCGGCGGGTCGTCGCTCCGCCTCACCACCCGGCAGAACATCCAGTACCACTGGCTCAAGAAGCCCGACCTGGTCAACCTCGTCCAGGACGTGGCGTCGACCGGGTACTACACGCTCAACGGCTGCGGCGACAACGTCCGCAACGTCATGGGCTGCCCGCTGTCGAAGTACTCCACGATCTGCGACGCCAACCAGCTCGCGCACGAGTACGGGACCTACTTCCGCCTGCCCGCCGCCCCCCACATCCAGGTCTTCGCGGTCGATCCCGCCTATATCGACGACCCCGACAAGCAGTACAGCTACGGGAAGCAGCTGCTCAACCGCAAGTTCAAGATCGCGTTCAGCTCGGTCGCGCGGGACCAGGATGGCCATGTCGTCGGCGACAACTGCGTCGAGGCACGTGCATGCGAGATCGGTGTTGCACCGGTCGTTGAGAATGAGAAGGTCATCGCTTACGAGATCTTCATCGGCGGGGGCCAGGGCGAGAAGAACGGCAAGCCAACCTTCGCGGGGATCGCCCTGCCGTTCGCCCGCGTCGCACCGGAGGACCTCTTCCCCGCGATGAAGGCGATCGTTGATGTGCACAAAGCATGGGGCGACCGCAAGAACCGCGTCTGGGCACGGATGAAGTACGTCGTCCAGAAACAAGGCATCCCGTGGTTCCAGAACGAAGTCAAAGCGCTTGGCGTCAACTTCGAAGAGCCCGACCCCGACTTCGACCTTGGTGCCCGCATGATGCACCACGGTTGGCAGGCGCAGGAGTCGAATGGCAAGCTGGCTTACGGTGCATACATCGAGAACGGCCGGCTGATCGACGTCGACCCCGCCAAAGGCAACGGGCATCAGAAGTCGATGGTCACGCCGCTGCTGGAGAAGTTCGGCGCGGAGTTGTTGATCACCGCGAACCAGGACCTGCTGTTCACCAATATCGAGCCCGACGCCAAAGAAGACTTCGAAGCCACGCTCGCCGAGCACGGCTACGGCAAGCGGAAGGGCAAGGCCTACTCGGCCCTGCGTGTGCTGTCGGGCGCTTGTGTTGGCCTGCCTACGTGCCGGCTGGCGTACACGGACTCGGAGCAGTGGGAGCCGGAACTGCTCGATCAACTCGACGACCTCGGCTACGGCGGCATGACCGAGTCCATCGGCATCACCGGCTGCGAACGCCAGTGCTTCCGCCCCGGGCTGAAGACGATCGGCTGGGTCGGCCAGGGCCCGGACCAATACGCGCTCAAACTCGGCGGTTCGGAAGACGGCAGGTACCAGGGCCAATGGATCACGGGTATCGACCCAGCCAAGCCCGCAAAAGGCGAGCAGTGGCTGCTGCGCCGGGTGAGCAAGGTCGACGCGGTGAAGGTGACTGCCGCGCTGTTTGACCACTACAACGAAAACAAGCTGTATGGCGAGGACATGGGGACGTTCCACCGCCGCATCGGTCAGGACGCGATCGTCGAACACCTGCGCTCGTTGCCGGAGACCGAGCCGCTGCTTAAAAAGACGTTCCCAAAACCATTCCTGCCCTACGACGAGAGCGGCAACCCGCGAGAAGCTGTCACAGCCTAAAAACGTTTTACCCGATGTTGTGGCGTGCCAACAGGTACATCGCCCAGACCACGGGGACGCAGGCGATGATGACGCTGAACTTAGAGAGCAGCCAGCCGGTCGAGTCGCGCAGGGTGCCGACGACTTCGCATATCGAGATGAAGAAGACGATCAGCGCGAACTTATAGACGATCATGCCCGGCAGGCCGTAGAGGTCGATTACGCCGCGTGCGATGGGGTTGACCTCGGAACCGCCGAACAGCAGGATCACCCAGGTCAGCATGATGTCCATGCACGAGAGCAGGAGCAGCCATGCATACGTATTGGGGTAGCGCATGCGCCGCGTAAGCAGACCCATCACAGTAGGCTTACCCTGTTCGGATCTGACATCGACGCTGGCCGTGACGGGTTCGGGCTGTTGGGTAGGATCACTCATGGAACGAAAAGCCCCCCGCGGCCTCGATCGCCTTGGCCAGCGCGTGCATCCCCAGCCGACCACCGCCCTGCTCTGCAACGCGCATAAACGCACCGGCAGCGAGCCGGGTCGCTTCGAGAGGCAGATCCGCGTGATCCGCGGTATCGAGCGCCATCTTGAGGTCTTTGTTCACCAGGTCAATCATAAAACCGGGCGCGTGATCCCCGACCGCGATCTTGGGCCCGAGGTTGGAGAGCATCCAAGAGCCCGCCGCCCCGCCGCCGACCACCTCGATCATCTTGTCCAGGTCAAGGCCGCTCTTCTTGGCCAAGGCCATCGCTTCACAAACGCCCAGCAGCGTGACCATGCCCGCGACCTGGTTACACGCCTTGCATGCCTGCCCAAGCCCGGCCCCACCAAGGCGGACAACAGACCGGCCGACGATCTCAAACATCGGCAAGACGGTTTGGAATGCCGCTTCGGGTCCACCAACCATGATGCTGAGTGTGCCGTTCTGAGCGCCGATGTCCCCGCCTGACACCGGCGCATCAAGGAACCCGATGCCCTCGTCAGCGAGTCGCGTGGCGAAGCCGCGTGTTGCATCGGGGCTGATCGTCGAGTGATCCACCACGATGGCCCCCGGCTTGGCAGTCTTCGCAAGGCCAAGATCCCCGAAAAGGACTTCCTCGACATCCGGTGTGTCGGTGACGTTAAGAAAGATCACGGCAGGACCACGTTCGGCGAGGTCGGCGGGGCTGTCGGCGAGCACCGCGCCGCGTTCAACAAGCGGCCGGGCCTTACTGGGGGTGCGGTTCCAGACGGCCATCGGGTAGCCCGCGTCCATCAGGTTGCGTGCCATCGGCAGCCCCATGATGCCCAGGCCGATGTAGCCGAGTTGGGTTGAGTTGTCTTTCAATGGTCCCTACAAACATCCGGGTTCAGGCAGGCAGGTCAAACGATATCGCCTCGATCGCGTTTTGTCCTGTTAACACCTGGACAAAGGGGTCTACGCTACTTTCGGGATCGATAGGGATGCACGCGAACCTTGCCGGGGCACCGGGTTGGAGTGTGGCGAGGCTGTCATCCAGCCTTAACGCCTTGGCCCCGTGGGTTGTTGCCATCGCGAGCAGGGTGCCCGGGTCGGTCTGGTCGCGTTGGTACAGCCGACGCATCGCGCTGAGCAGCCCGAGGGGTTGCGGGTCCTTCGGATCCGTGCCGACGATCGAGTCGGTGCCGAGGCAGACGTTGATGCCTACATCGAGCATGTCGCGGTAGCGGTGGTCCTTGTGGCCGAAGTATTCGCTGGCGAGCGGGCAGTAGGCGACCGAAGTATTGGTGTCGGCAAGGATCGTGATGTCATCATCGCCGACGTAGTTGCAGTGGGCAACGAGCCAGCCGCCAACGTCAGCGACGGTTTCAAGGTATGGCCGCATCCACTGCACCGGCGTGAGCCCTTGGCCGTAGTGTTCGCTGAACGATTGATCCCACTTGCCAATTTCACGGAGATACGACAGCTGGGGCCCATCACATTCAGCAACGAAAACGCACTCATCCACCGTTTCAGCGAGATGTGTGGAGACGGGCAGGCCCGATCGCGCAGCGGCTTCATACACCGCGGGGCCGGCCGAGTATGGGGCGTGCGGCTGGAGGCCTTGGGCTTTCGCAACGGTCGTTTCCAGGTCTTGTGGGGCGTGTGGTGCCCCTAACCCAAACAGTTCGACAAATGTTACCCCCATCAACTGGCTGCCACGGAGCAAGGCAAAGCCGGGGTGGTGAGCGATGTCTCCGACCGCCTGGATCCCTGATTGTTCCAAGTGCTCTTTACCAAGCTTGACCGAAGCAAGACCCGCCCCGTACCGCGATGCATCCGATTCGCGTTGATGATGACGCACCGTCTTAACCCAGCCAACAAACCCACCCGTTGGGTCAAAGGGCTGCGGCCCGATAGACGTCAGCCCCAGGTGTGTGTGCGCATTGATCATCGCGGGTAGCAAAAGGTGCTTGGGCCGCTCGATGACCTCCGCCTGCTCGACCAATCCTTCAGGCAAACGCCCCGGCTCCCCCGCCGCGACGACCCGGCCCTGCTGCACCAGCACGGCCCCGGGCGATGCATTGATGCCCACCGCGTCCCGCACCGCGGCGGCGTATAGAACGGTTGGGCGGGCGTGTTTCATGGCTGGCTGGTGCATGTTCCGATAATAAAACCGGCTTCTTTGGCGTCTGCACGGCCTTTGGGGACTTGACTCGGGCCCGCCGCAAAAGCCGACAATTACCACCTACGCCGGGCAAACGCTAAACTTTCAGCAACGATCAGTACACGTTAGCACAACAAAACCGCAAGGACCGCGACCATGACCCTCCCCCGCCTACACGCCCTACCCGCCGCCCTGTTGGCCCTGGCTGTCCTCTCGACCGGCTGCGTCTCGCAAGACAGCCACGACGACCTGCTGTCCATCAACCGCCAACTCGAAGAGCGGAACACCGTGCTCGAGCAGGAACTCGAGAGCCTCCGCCTCGCCAACCGGCAGGCCAACAGCGCGATCGCCACTCTGGAAGCACGTATCGCCCGCTTGGCGGCGCTCGAAGCCCGCTTCGCCGAGGACCAGGAAACCATCTCGCTCAAGAACCAGGAGATCGCCCGGCTCAAGGCCGAGATCGCCAAGCTCGGCTCGGGCCAGGACAAGATCGTCGTGGTCGAGGGCCTGCCCCCCGAGGTCAGCAACGCCCTGCGTGATTTGGCGAACGCCAACCCGGACCTGATGGTGTACGACGCGGACCGCGGGATGATCCGCCTCCGCAGCGACCTGACCTTCGGGCTCGGCTCCGATGTCGTCAGCGACTCGGCCAAGACCGCGCTCGCCCGGCTGGCCGGCGTGCTCAACGGCGGCGCTGCGGGCGGCTTCGACATCCAGGTCGTCGGCCATACCGATGCGGTGCCCGTTAAGTCGGCCCGCGGCAAGCAGCTTTACAAGGACAACCGCGGCCTCTCCAGCAACCGTGGCGACTCGGTGGCCCGTGTGCTGATTGCCAGCGGCGTGGACGCGGGCCGGGTCATGTCCGGCGGCCGCGGGGCGACCGAGCCGATCGAACAAAACGACGCCCGTGGCCGGAGCCAGGCCAACCGCCGCGTCGAGATCTTCCTCGTCAAAGCAAGCGATGCCCCGGCTCCCGCACCGGCGCCGGCCGGTGAAGCCGCGACGGGCGGTGGCGGCGGCGTCGGAGCCGGTTCGTCCGAGCCGGCCGACCCCGCGATCTTCAAGTGATCGCCGATTGAATCGTGTAACGGGACCCCCGTCGCTTGGCGGGGGTTTCTATTTCGTAGTTGGATTGCCCGAGCACGGTGCGCAATCGGGTGGCAGCAAATCTTCTGCGACTCGGTGCCACTCGCTGACGCGTTGTGTTCTGACAAGGCGGCAGCCGGTAGGCCGGGCTTCAGCCAGGCTCTGCGGAGGGGCGCTGCGGGTTCAGGCCCGGCCCGGTTTCTGGTTTGGGGGGTGCGTCCAAGGCGGCCAAGCGCCTGGCGGCCTTGGGCGGTCGGGCGTCCTTTGACGGCCGCCCGGTCACCCGGGTGTACGACAAAACCCTTTAAAACACCGGGTTGGTGCGTACGATACACGCCTTTTGCGCACGGGTTCAAGTGTGCCACGCTTGGCTTGGCGCCCTTGGGCGGGGCGTCGTCTCAGGCGTCACCGAGCCTGCCGGTTCAGCGATCAACAAGGAACGCCCCGCCCGATGCGATAATGAAAAACCCGGCCGGTTCACGGGGTTCTTATTGGGCTGGTTTGGATGGCCCGCGCACGGAGCGCCAGCGCATGGCCCACGCCGGAGACAACTCGGTGCCACTCGCTGACGCTTGGTGCTCTGAAGAAGTGCTATCCCACAAACTGCGGCACGTAGGCCGCGGCCTGCTTGATGTCGCCGATACGGTCGTCGCCGGCCTCGCGTTCGATCACGAGGTTGCCATCGAAGCCGCCCGCGTGCAACGCCTTGAAGAACGCCTCCCAGTTCACTTCGCCCGTGCCGACCACGACTTCGGCCCCCCACTCACCGGGCGCGGGCGGCGGGGTCGCGTCCTTGACGTGGGCCTGGCGGATGCGGGGCGCGAGCTTTTGTACGGCTGCGATCGGGTCGCCCATGCCGTAGAGGATCATGTTGGCCGGGTCGAAGTTGACTGCGACGTTCTCGCGGTCGACTTCGGCAAGGAAGCGGTCCAGCGCGTCTGCGGTCTCTTGCCCGGTCTCCAGGAGCAGGTCCGCGCCGGCGGTATCTTTGAGCATGTCGCCGAGCTCGCGCAGCCGGCCTACTAGTTTGTCGTGCAGCGCTGCATCGTCCTCTGGGATGAAGCCGGCGTGGAACGAGACCTGCGTCAGCCCGAGGGCCTTTGCGGCCTCAGCGGTGTTGCGGAAGGCGTCGAGGTTGGCGTCCCAGTGCTCGTCCGGGACCACGCCACCGGTCTCCTGGATCGTGGCCGGTGTCGAGTAGTCCTCGGCCTTCGGCGTGAACATGCCTGAGACGATCATGACACCGGCGTCGGCGAGTTTCTGACCCGCGTCGGCCCAGTCGTCGGGGCTCTCAAAGATCGGGTTGAGGTGGAGTTGCACCCGGCTGATGCCGGCCTCGTTCGCGCTGCCGATGAGGCAGTTGGGACAGTTGGGCTGGGTGGACCAGGAACAGAAGGCAAGGGATTCACTGGCGGGCTTCATCGATCGCTCCGGGGGTGGTGTCGTCGCGTCAAGCACGTACAGGATACACAACAGCGGGGCTACCTTTCGCCATCGTGCCCCATCGAGAGCGCCGCCGCGCCGACAAAACCCGCATCGTTGCCCAGCTGCGTCACGCTGAGCGTCGGCAGGATCCCACCGGCGACGCCCCAGTTCTGTCGGCTAAACGATTTACGCAGCGGGATGAGCAGGCCGTCGCCCGCGCCGGCAACGCCGCCGCCAATAACGATCGCCTGGAGGTCGATGATTCGGCAGAGGTTGATACACGCGATCGCGAGGTAGCTTGCCAAATCATCGACCAGACGCTCGGCCACGATATCGCCCTGAGCGGCGGCGGTGAACACCGACTGGGTCGTCAGCGTTCCGTCCTCAACGAGCGGCTTGAGCGACGAGTCCTTGCCGGCGGCGATGAGTTCGGTGGCTTGTCGGACGATCGCGGTGGCGGAAGCGTACTGCTCGAGGCAGCCGTACTGCCCGCATCCGCAGAGGTGGCCGTTGGGGACGACGATCATGTGCCCGACTTCGCCCGCCAGCCCGCCGCCGCCATGGAAGACCCGGCGGTTGAGGACAATGCCCGAGCCGACGCCCGTACCGAGGGTGATCAGTGCCAGGTGAAGCAGTCCGGTATCTTTTTTTAGTGCGATCGAGTATTCGCCGAACGCCGCGGCGTTGGCATCGTTGTCGACCTCCACGGGCTTGCCGAATGCTCTGCTGGCAAGCTGGCGGAGTTGAACATCCTTCCACCCCTTGAGATTCACACAGGCCCGCACGATGCCGGTGCGGCTGTCGATCAGCCCAGGCACGCCGATGCCGATCCCGCGCACCTGGCCCCAATCGCGACCCGCTTCGTCAACAAGCCGGCGGGCCATCTGATCCATCGCTTGGACCACGACCTCGGGGCGTGAGTCCGTTGGCGTCGGGTCGAGGGGGGGGGGGCCCCCCCGAGAAAAACGGGGCCACAACCCCCCCCAGAACAGACGACCCCCCCCCGCCCCCCCCCAGGAGGAAAAATATTGAAAGGGTTAACCCAAAGCGAAGCACCCAACCC
>JBCDKD010000074.1:0-22024 GCA_039024275.1 Planctomycetota bacterium
ATGTGCGCACCAAGCCGGCGTTTCAACCGCTTTTGTAATGCATCGGGGTGACACAACGACCGTTCAACACCGCCCCACGGGTCAAGGACGCCAAACCCTTGGCTGCCTTGCACGCAATGAACCTGGCACACACCAACGCATAGACCGCTGTCATGCCGTGTCTCTCGGAAGCCGGCCTCAGCCGGCAGTCTAGGCTGCGGGTCGCTGCCGGGCTCAAGCCTGACCTACGGTGCTGGATCGATGCGCCGCTACATCCCCGCGATGGCCGCGAGCATGCTGTGCACGTGGTCCGGGCCGGGCAGGCGGTACTCGGCGTCGGTCGTGCCCGGGCCGACCTTGATCGTGACCGCGCCCATCTTGCGGTGGCGGTGCATCGTTTCGTCGGTCTGGTCGTCGCCGACGCAGAGCACCGCGTCGTAGTCGGTCTCGTGGATGAAGCGTTCGACCGCCATGCCCTTGTTGATCTGCTGGCTGGAGACCTCGACGATCTTCTTGCCGTGCGCGATCGCGGCGGGGACGTTGGCGATCGCTTCCTTGAGGTGACCGATCAGCTCGATCGCCTTCCACTGGCCGAACTCGGGGTCGGCGGCGCGGTAGTGCCAGACCAGGGCGCTCCGCTTCTGCTCCACGTGCGTACCCGGCGTCGAGGCGGCGTAGAGGTCGAACACCTCGCGGACCGTAGGCATCCAATCCAGGTCGGCGTCGCCGTTGAGTAGCTCCGGGTCCTGGCCGGGCCTTGTGAACGTGTAGCCATGCTCACCGACAAGCGTAAAACCGAACCGGCCCAGGTGTTTTTGCAGGAAATCGGCCCTGCGCCCACTGACGATGAAGACGTCCAGGTCGCCGCGTTGGCTGAGCCGTTCGAAGATCTCGACCAGGCGCGGCTGGGGCGTCGCCTTCGCAGGGTCGAGCGTGAAGCCGCGCAGCGTCCCGTCGTAATCGAGGAAGAGCGCCTTCTTCGTCTGTGAAGCCGCAAACGGCTTGATCGCGTCGTCATCGAGCCGGCGGACCTCGTCACGCATGGCCCGACCAGTCGAACCGACCAACGCATCGATAAACCGCTTGGCCCACCACTTGCTGTCGTTCTCGATCACCAGGCGGCGCATCGGCTCCATCAGCTCGCGCTTGTGCTGGTCGTCCATGTCCAGCGCTTCGCCGACCGCCCAAGCCATGCCATCGATGTCGTAGGGGTTGACCATCACGGCGTTGAAGAGCTCTTGCGCCGCGCCCGCGAACTCGCTGAGGATCAGCACCCCGCCGTGGTCTTCCTGGCAGGCGATGTACTCCTTGGCGACCAGGTTCATACCGTCGACCAGCGGGGTGACCATGGCGACATCCGAGATCGCGTACAACGCGCAGAGTTCCTCGAACGCGACACCGCGATTGATGAAGTGGACGGGGATGTTGCTGATCGTCGCGAACTTGCCATTGATCCGGCTGACCGCAAGCTCGATGCTCTCCTTCAGCGCCGCGTACTCGCCAACATCCTCGCGCGAAGGCACCGCGATCAGGATGAAGACGACATTGTCCCGGCGGTCTTCATTGGACTCCAGGTATTTTTCAATCGCTTCGAGCTTCTGCGGGATGCCCTTGGAGTAGTCGAGCCGTTCGACGTTGAGCACGATGCGTTTGTCCTGGTAGTCGCCAAGGAGGCGTTGCTTGCATTCGTGGAACCGCTCTGAGCCGAGCTCCTGTTCGAAGCCGGACCAGTTCATGCCGATGGGGTAGACGCCGATGTGGGTCTCTTCGTCGTCGTGCTTGATGGTGTAGACGTCCGACTCGCTGCCGGTCAGGCGGAGGACGGCCGAGCGGAAGTGGCGCAGGTAGCCGAAGGTGTGGAACCCGACGAGGTCGGCGCCGAGCAGGCCTTCGAGGAGTTCCTGCCGCTTGGGGTGGCAGCGGAAGATCTCGTAGGAGGGGAACGGCGTGTGCATGAAGAAGCCGATGCGCAGGTCGGGCCGACGCTCGCGGAGCATCCTCGGCAGCAGCATCAGGTGGTAGTCGTGGACCCAGACGAGGTCGCCCTCTTGTGCCGCGTCGCAGACCGCATCCGCGAAACAGGCGTTGATCCGCTCGTAGGTGACCCACCACTTGTGCTGGTAGTTGAAGTAGGTCTGGTTGTAGTGCAAGAGCGGCCAGAGCGAGGAGTTGGAGAAGCCGTGGTAGAAGTCGGCGATCTCTTCTTCGGAAAGGAAGATCGGGTGGTAGCCAAACTCGGACTTGAGCCGGTCGGCGAGGTTGGATCGCTCGTTCTCTTCCGCCGCCCCGCCGGGCCAGCCGATCCACTGCAGGTCGAAGTCGCCGCCACCAGACCGCGTGATGCCCTCGAGCGCGGAGACGAGCCCGCCGGAGGACTTGACGAGTTGATCACCCGCGACGCGCACGGGCAGGCGGTTGGAGACGTTGATGATGCGGTTGGTCGTGTTTTCTGACATCAATCCGTTTCTTGTCAGAGTATTGATATGCCCGCACCATAAACGGACGCGTCCGCCTTCTCAAGCCGAGCGACAAACCACTAGCATGCCGCCATGGAATACGCCGAGAGCAAGTACCGCGTGCCCGTCTTAGAAACCCTGAACGGGCGCTCAAGATGGCTTACCAGAGAATTCCCAACCGAAACGCGGGGCGGGATGGTCCTCAGCCCGCGGATCGACTGCGCCTCGCTCCGCCTCCGGCAGAGCAAGCCGGGCTACTTCGCGGACTGGCACGTCGCAGGCGAGCCCGTGCTGATCGTCGTGCAGCGCGGGACGCTGCGGATCGGCCTGCGTGACGGGGAGACCCGCGACTTTAATGAGGGCGAAGCCTTCATCGCCGCAGACAAGGTGCCAGAAGGCCAGGACTTCGACCCCGATTGTCACGGGCACACCGCGAAAGTCGTCAGCGAGACAACCCTCCGCGCCGTCCACATCAAGCTAGCAGACATGTAAGCAACAGCCGCGATACGACGCATCGCAGGCAAACCGTGACAAACGCATGCTTCTCACCTGCGATGCGTCGCATCGCGGCTATCCCATCAAGCTACACTTTCGGCGATGACGACGCCGCAAAAAATCGCGCGCGGGTTCGAGATGCTCGCGCTGTTCGTCGGTACGCCGGTCTTGCTCTGGCAGTTCCCAAAGCTGCTTGGCGGGCCAAGGCTGTTTGGCTTCCTCTGGCTAATGGCGTTGGGGTGTACCGTTATGCTGGTAATCGACCGTCGGCTCAATCATAGAGATGTCTGGGAGAAGCGCGTCGCAGCAAAAAGCAAGCTGCCAGTTCACGAGCGCATTGGACTGTGGAAGCGGTTGCTTAGCTCCCTATGCACCGCAGTTCTGATCAGCGCAGCCTGGCTGATCTTTGATCGGAGGTTTGATCGCCGGCAGCTCTGGAACGCCAAGGAGGTCCTGCCCGCGATGGGCTGGATTGTCGGACGGTGGCTGGTCTTCTGCATCATCATCACCGCGGCATTCGGGCTGGTCGCCGGACGTGAGCTACCCGGGTTAACACTCGAGGTGCCGACCGGTCTTTTCTCGCTCTTTTACCGCGAGGGCCTGCCGTGGTTCCTGCCGCTGCTGATCACGCTGTTCTACCCCTGGGTCTCGGTCTACCCGCAGAACGTGATCTACCGCGCGTTCTTCTGTCACCGGTACAGGCCGATCCTCGGCGGGGGTTGGGGGCTGATCCTTGTCAGCGCCGCGGCGTTCGCCTTCGGCCACGTCATGTTCAACAACTGGATCGTGCTCCTGCTCACCTTTATCGGCGGGATCATCTTCACGCGCACCTACCTCAAGTCCCGCTCCCTGCTGCTCGCCACCATCGAGCACGCGATGTACGGGCTCTTCTGCTTCTACATCGGCGTCGGGGTGTTCCTGCTCTATGGCGCATCGGGCTGACGCGATACACTGTGCGGGATGCCGGGAGATGACGAACAACAAGTCGAACTGCCTCAGCGTTTTGAGCACGCGGTCAACAAGGCTAATGCCGCGCTGTACAAAGCAGCAGGCATCACGCTGCTTGCCGTGACCATCGGGACCTTCTTCGCCCTGCCGCTGTTCTCGATCGAGATCGAGATGCCGTGGCATTACATCATTGTTGTGCCGATCTTCATCGCGATCGTGCTGCTGTCCAAGGCCGGGCACGCCAGATCGATCGGGCATGTCACGGTTGATGAGGCGGGGGTGATCATCGAGCGTGGCAACAACACGGTTGAGATCAAGTGGCCTGACCTGGGCTGGGCCGAGTACCAGCAGAGCGCCGCCGGCGAGTACCTCCTGTTCTATGACCGGGACATGAAGGTCGTTGAGCGGGTGCCAAAGACGATCGAGCGTTTCGAAGCGCTCTGCAAGATCGTTCAAGCGCGGTTTCAAGAAAGGCCCGTCGATGAGGTCGCCGATGCACTGGGTCTTGGCATCAAGGCGTATGGCCGGAAACAGCTTTGGTTCGGCGGTGTATTGACCGCCCTGGGTTGTGTGCTGCTCGTCCTTGGATGGATCATGCCCAACGAGTTACCCCGGCTCAACAAGCACGGCGAGTACGGCTGGGCGGAGATCGTCGAGCTGTACCGTTTCGGCGAGGAAGACGTCCCGCGGCTCTCCTACCAGCTTGTGATCGGTGATGCATATGGCCCGGTCGAGGATGTCCGTATGGAGGAGGAGGCGTGGCTCGATCTCAAAAAGCGGTTCGACAATGAAAGCGACCGCTATGTTGAAGTCGTCTATCTCCCCGGTGATTTAGCTGTCAGTTTCGCGGACGGCCAGGTCATGCCGACGACCCACTACCCGCCTATTTTTGTTTATATCAAAGCGGGCCTCGCGCTACTGGTCGGCCTGAGCACGCTCGTTGCCGGCTACCGCAACCGGAACGCACGCGGCCGCGTCGTGGACCACCTGAACGAACAACGCCGCTAGAGCACCTTCGATGGTGTTGAAGCGTTTCGTCAACCGGGTTCTAGCTCGAGAACGCGAACAGCAGCGCGACACCCGCGATCGTAACCGTCGCCCCAAGCACGGCACGCTTGGAGAGGTGCTCGCCGAGCAGCGCCACGATCGGGAGCACGAACAGCGGGCTCGTCGAGAGCAACGTCGCGGCGACGCCGGCTTTGTCGGCGTACTTCGCCGAGACCTGCATGAGCCAGATGCCCAGCACGGTGCCGAGCAGCAGCGCGGCGAAGAACATGACACGGGCCCGCGTCTTCGAGGGCTTGTCCGGGTGGTGGTGGTCCTCGCCGCCGGGGTCCCTGAGCCAGCGGTCCATCGGCAGGAACGCGATCAAGAACAGCGACCCGGCGAGCAGGCGGAGCCAGGCGCTCGCGGCGGTGGTCATCTCGGCCTCCGAGCCGTCCGGCGGCTTGAGGATGTGCCGGGACATCAGGTAGCCCGACGCCTGGCAGGTCGCGGCGCCGATGCCGTAGAGCACGCCGAGCAGGTCGACGTGGCCGTCCGACTGCTTCGTGCTGCGTTCGGCGATGACCCAGGTCACCCCGCCGCAAGTCAGCGCGATCCCGACGACCTGCGGCCAGGCCAAGGGCTCGTTCATCAGCGCCCAGGCGATCAGGACCGTGATCACCGGGTTGATGGTGAAGAGCAGCAGCAGCCGACGCGCCCCCATGCGGTTAAGCCCGGAAAAGAAGAGCGTGTCGCCCAGCCCGATGCCGATGACCCCGCTTAGCGCCATGATCCCGAGCGTGCCCCACGTCGTCGACCAGGGTTGATTGCCAAACGCCAGCCAGTCCACCGCCAGCACGGCCGAAAGGATCACGACCGCGATGAGCCCCTTGGTCATGTTCAGCATCACCGGCGGCATCACGCGCCCGACCCGGCGGTACAGCACGACCGACACCGCCCAGAACATCGCGGCCGTCGTCGCGGCGATCAGCCCCCAGGTGGCGTAGGTGTTGGTCGTACTGGCAAGCATCGGGGCGATGATCATAGGGCCTCGAATGAGTGGCGATGCGATCAAAGCATGGAGTTGCCGATTTGATTCATGACGATAGAATCTCCCATCGCCCGGGCGCCGCATCGATGGGCTTCAAATCGGCGTCATACCCCTATGCCAGACCCCAGAATCCGCCGGGAGATCGCCGTGCGTGCCGCGGCGCTCATGTACGCGCGTGAAGAGTCGGAGTACTTCACCGCGAAACGCAAAGCAGCCGGTCAGCTCCGCATCGACTGGAAGCACGCGCCTAAGGACCTGCCATCAAACGCGGAGATCCGCGAGCAGGTGCTGCTGCTGGCCAGCATGCTCGAGGGTGATCGGCGAGGCGAGGACCTGCGCGAGATGCGTGTCTTGGCCTACCAGATGATGCGGCTGCTCGAGCCGTTCCGCCCACGCCTCATCGGCTCGACCCTGACCGGGCATACCCGCAAGGGCTCGGATATCGACCTGCACGTCTTCACCGACACGCTGCCCGCGCTGACGGATGTGCTCGACCAGCAAGGCCTTGCCTACACCATCGAGCAGAAGCACATCACCAAGCACGGCCAGTCCAACGTGTACACGCACGTCCATCTCGGAGCGAAGCACCCGATCGAGCTGACGGTCTACACCCGGGCCCAGCACCGCACGGTCTTCCGCAGCTCGATCACCGGCAAGCCGATCGAACGGGCGAACCTCGTCGAGCTCGAGTCGTTGATGAAACGGTGGTACCCGGAGCTGGACACCGAGGCACTGGACCTCGGCGCGGATGAGCCTCCGCTGGATGTCGCGATGCTCCGGCTGCTGCTCGCGCCGCTGGAATCGGTCAAGCAGAACCCGGCTTTCCACCCCGAGGGCGATGCGCTGTACCACAGCCTGCAGGTCTTCGAACTCGCCCGGGCAGAACGTGAATGGGATATCGAGCTCTGCCTCGCGGCACTGGTGCACGACGTCGGCAAGGCGATCGACCCGGCGGACCACGTCGTGGCGGGGCTCGGAGCGCTCGCCGGCCTGGTCAGCGAGCGCGTGCTGATCTTGGTCGCGCACCACATGGAAGCGCACGGCTACCGTGCAGGGACGCTCGGAGCGCGGGCCCGTCGGCGTCTGGAGCAACTGACCGACTTCGAAGACCTGCTGCTGCTGAGCGACTTGGACCAGGCCGGCCGGCGTCGCGGGCTCTCCGTGTGCTCGCTGGATGAGGCCCTGGCCTGGCTCGCGGGCACAGAGGCGTCCTGAACCGCAAGGCCCGATAATCCGATTCGTTGGAATACGGTTCATCGATTGCCTACGCCGAATAGAGGGGTGGCGAAGGATTGCGCACGGAGCAAGGCGATGGCAAGGATGACAATGGGACAGTGGCGGCGGAGGCTGGGCGAAGCCGTCGCGCTCGAAGAAGCACCCAAACTCTCCGGGCTGTCCTCCATGCAGGTGCTCCGCGCGGTGAAGACCGGCAAGGTCCCGCTGCACACCTTCCGCGCCGCCGACGGCCGGGTCTTCCGCATGGTTAAAACCCGCGACCTCCAAGCCTACCAATCGCATGCCCCCGCCCAGCCAACCGAGCCAGCGACTAAACAGCCACAGGTTACGATGGAAGGTATGAAGGCCGCCTTCCGCGAGATGGCTGGTTCGTAAACACTAAAAGATCGAGTCATCGCTGTGAGCATGCTGCGAAACCCGCACCATTTGCTATCGCTGTACCATCGTGCTCAGAGGAAACACATGAATCCCCACTGCCACGCCATCATCGCCTGCCTGGCCCTGGCCTGCCTGCCGCTCACGGCAGCGGCGCACAATACCGGCGACGCCCACCACTGGGAGATCGCCAGCCCGGACCCGGACCGGATCTTTTTGACGTTCATCGGCGACGCCGCGACGTCGCGGGCCGTGACCTGGCGCACCGATACGAGTGTTACTCAGGCCTACGCCGAGATCGCCATCGCCACGCCGGGCCCGGCGTTTGCCAACACCGCAAAGCGATATGAAGCGGCCACCGAGCCGCTAACGCTCGACGACAACAGCAAGCCCGTGAATCAGACGACCCACTTCCACTCGGTCGTTTTTGAGGATCTGCGGCCCAACACGCTCTACGCCTACCGCGTCGGCAGCGGCAAGCGCTGGTCTGAGTGGATCCAGTTCCGCACCGCATCAGATAAGCCCGAGCCGTTCCGCTTCTTATACTTCGGCGACGCGCAGAACGAGGTGCACAGCAAGTGGTCGCGCGTCATCCGCATGGCCCACCGCACGGCGCCGGACGCGGCTTTCGCCATCCACGCGGGCGACCTGGTTGACAAAGCACACGCCGACCACGAGTGGGCCGAATGGATGAAAGCAGGCGGGTACCTCCATGCCGAGACCACCGGCGTACCCGTCGTGGGCAACCACGAGTACCAGGACCTGACGCGTGAAGGCGTCAACAAGGGCAGGCAACTCGCGATCCACTGGCGCCCACAATTCACGCTGCCGGTAGAAGAAAGCCTGCCCGAACACCTGCACGAAACCGTTTACACCATCGCCTACCAGGGCGTGCAGGTGATCGTGCTCGACTCGGCGAACAACCTCGAGCAGCAGACCGCTTACCTCGAATCAAAACTCGGGCAGGGCGACTACCGCTGGCGGGTCGTCACGTTCCACCACCCCGTGTTTGCCCCGAGCCGCGGCCTGAAAAAGAGCAGCACGCGCGATGCCTGGAAAGAGGTCCTCGAGGAGATGGGCGCGGACCTGGTGCTGCAGGGCCACGACCACACCTACGCGCGTGGCCACACGCCGAGACGCTCGGCTGATGGCGGTCAAACAGACGGACTGGGTGCGGTGTACGTCACCTCGGTCAGCGGGCCAAAGATGTACAAGATCGATCAAGAGGGCCTGGCCAAGTTCCAGGAACTGGATGGGCTGGTCACGGCGAAGACCGCCGGGAATACCCAGTTCTTCCAGGTGATCGATGTCAAGGACGGGCGGCTGGAATACCGAGCCTACACCGCGACGGGTAAACGCTACGACGCGGTCGCGATCGAGAAGGACGAACAAGGCAACAAGAAGCTGGTCGCGATCCCCGGCGATGGCGACTGAGGGCCCTCAAAAACCTGCCTCGATACGCGCCAGCACCTGCACACCCAGGCGCACATCGATACCCTGTTCGGCATGAAAGTAAGTCTGCACTGGCTCAACCGCTTGCTGACCCCGGCGATCGACGTCGACGAGGCCGAACAACTGCTCACCGCGGGCGGCTTCCCCGTCGAGGAGGCCGAGCCGGTCGGCGACGACACGATGATCGATGTCGAGGTCACCTCCAACCGCCCGGATGTGCTCAGCCACGTCGGCGTCGCGCGCGAGATCGCAGCACGCAGCGAACGGACGCTGGATGCCCCGGCCTGTGAACTGCCCGCAGAAGCGGGGCCCGCCGTGGAATCGTTGGCGTCGGTTGTGAACGAGGCGGAAGACCTCTGCCCGCTCTATACCGCGCGTGTGATCACCGGCGTCAAGATCGGCCCTAGCCCGGACTGGCTGGTGCGGGCCCTCGAGGCCGTCGGCCAGCGCAGCGTCAACAACGTCGTCGATATCACCAACTTCGTGCTGCTGGAACTCGGCCAGCCGCTGCACGCGTTCGACCTGAACCTGCTCGCCGGCAACAAGATCGTCGTCCGCAAGGCGACGAAGGACGAGCCCTTCGAGGCCATCGATCACAGCAATCACAAGCTCCAGGGCGACATGCTCGTCATCGCGGACAGCGAGAAGCCCGTCGCGCTGGCCGGCGTCATGGGCGGGGCGCACTCCGAAGTCAACGACGCCACGACCGACCTGCTCATCGAGTCGGCGATGTTCGACGAGTTGGCCGTGCGACGCGCGAGCCGGAAGCTCAAGCTGTTCAGCGAGTCGTCGTTCCGCTTCGAGCGTGGCGTCGACCCGCTGGGCGTCGAGAAGGCCAGCCGGCGCTGCTGCGAGCTGATCCTCGAACTCGCGGGCGGCACGCTGGCCAAAGGCGTGATCCGTGTCGGCCAGGACGACCCGGTGCCAAACGTGTTGAAGCTCCGCACGCAGCGCACCCGCGACCTCTTGGGCATCGACCTGACCGATCGGCAGCAGGCCGGGCTGCTCGACGCGCTGGGCATCCTGGCCACCGTCGAGGGCGACACGCTGACCGCCATTATCCCCAGCTACCGCCTTGACCTGACACGCGAGATCGACCTCATCGAGGAGATCGCCCGGCAGCACGGGCTGGCCAACATCCCAACCCGGTCCAAGATCAATATCGTCGCGCACCGCCCGCAGGACAACGTCGAAGCCAAGCGCACGATCGTCGAAACCCTTGTCGCGCACGGCTACCACGAGACGATCACGCCCTCGCTGATCCCGCTCAAAGACGCCGAGCAATTCGCCGTGAACGCCGAGCCCGCGTCGCTCACCTCGGACTCGCGTCGGCAGGACAACACCCTCCGCCCCGCCGTGCTGCCCAGCCTGCTGGCCTGCCGGAAGCTGAACCAGGATGTCGGCAACTCGGAGGTGAAGCTCTTCGAGATCGCCTCGGGCTGGGTCAAGCGCGATGGAACGATCGAGGAAGGCCGACAACTCGCGGTGATCCGTGACGCGATCGACCCGCAGCAGGCCGTGTCCGAACTCAAGGGGACGATCGCCGAGTTGGTCCACGCGCTGGGTGGGGCCCCGGCCTCCGATAGTCTTGCCTTTGAGACGGCCGACGATCCGTGGTACGAAGTCGCCGCGATGATCAGGCTAGGCGACACGCCCGCCGGCAGCTTCGGCCTGCTCAACCAGCCCCTGACCGACCACTTCGGCCTGCAAACCCGGATTGCCTCTGCGATAATCCATATGGAGACCATCACCTCGGTCTACCCACCGGAGCACGCCGCGGGCGAGCTGCCCAAGTACCCCGCGATCGAGCGCGACCTGTCCGTCGTGGTAGATGAAGCTACGCCCTGGCAGGCGATCGCTGACACAGTCGTGACCGCCGACCCCGACCTGCTCGAATCGACCCGCTTCGTCGGCACCTACCGCGGCAAACAGGTCGGCAAGGGCAAGAAGTCCGTCACTTTACGCATGCAGTTCCGCGACCCGAGCACAACACTCCGCCACGAACAGGTCGACCCACAGGTCGAGGCCGTGGTCAAGGCGCTGGGCGAGCAGGTAGGGGCGGAGTTACGGGGCTGATTACCACTAGTCGCCCATCTCAAATCTATGAAATAAGCGATGGTTTTTCTGATCAATAAAGCGAACAAAAACACAGATTAAGCCAATCACTGCCGCCATCAACAGCATGCTCAAGGCAAAGGAGACTCTCCCAAATACCATGATGGCGGCACCAACTGGTATGCACAGAAATAAGGCGTTTAGGAATCTCTTCTTGGTCTTTTGATAGTGAGGATAAGTTTGGCGATAGGACTGCGCGTAAGACGCATCGTTTCCAGGCTCGAACCTGAAACCGCATTCAGGACAGCGAAGCGTTTCGCTTGAGCATCCGCTAAGGTCGTACGCACATTGCTTACACAGCATGCCTGCGGGTTTACCGTCAGACAAAAATCACCGCCCGAACATCTGCGTGTAGTGCTTCTGCTCCTGGCCCACGGCGATGCGTTTGTGGCCCTTGCCCATCATGTTCTTAAGGTGGCCCGGGCTGTACCACCAGCCCATGGTGACCTTGATCCCGTCGCCGTAGCCCGCGGCGATGTTCTCGCCCGACGCGCTGGTGCCGAAGTTCTTCGCGCGGTCCCAGGGCGAGGACTTGCCCTCGATCGGCGAGGTGTGGGAGAAGAAGTTGTGCTCGACCATGTCGGTGCTGTGGTCCCGGCAGCAGGCGACCAGCTTCATATCGATCGACAGCGGGTTGAGCCCGAGCACCATCCGTCGGCGGTTGCACTCGTCGATCGCCCGGGCCTCGTCGTCGGACAACTGCTCACGGAACTGCACGTTGCCTGCGATGACTGCCGAGTGCTCTTTGGACTCGGCGAGCGCGTAGAGGATCGCCGTCTGATCGACCCAGGTCAGGTCGTTACCACGTCCCAGTTCGATCCGCATCTTGCCGAGCTGCGCGTTGGCACGGAGCAATTCCTCAGGCGAAACCGAGATCAGCTTTTCGAGCTCTTCGAAGACCGGGTCCAGTTCCTGCGGGACACGCTGCTTGGTCGGGTCCTGCACCTCGTCGATCACGATGCGGGCCTTGCGTCGGAGGGTATCGACCTGGTCCTGCGTTGCGTTGCGTCGCTTCTCGGTGATGATCGTCTGGGCGGTGCGTCGCGCGGCGCCGAGGTAGGTCTGGTAGACCTGCTTGAGGCGGGACTGCTCTTCGAGCCGGGCCTGGTGCTCGGCCTCGATACGTGCGGCCTCCTCGGCCTCGCGCTGGGCGATCTGCTCAAACGCCAGCTGCGCGATCAGCGTGACTTCGCGCTGGTCCTGGGCCGAGGTCGAAAGGCTCGCAAGCGATAGGCCTGCCATCAGACCGAGTGCGACAAGCCAGCGGGTGATTGTGCCGATAGACATAAACAAGCTCCGTAATACAAAGAGTGGACGCGGTTTACCGCGACTTCGACTTATACTATCGGCTTCGGCCGGCCGTTCACAGACCCGCTTGAAAAAACTTTTATGTGAGCCTCTGTGACCGCCCTTGTTGGAGAGCGACGTGCCCCAAACCCCCTGCCCTTACTGCGGCCAACTGCAAGATTCCATCGAAGAGGGCCGGTGCACCACCTGCAACGGCCTGTTCGAGCCGCTGAGCCAGATCGCGACCCAGCTCGCGATGGGGCCTTGGTACATCCGTGATGAGGACCGGCCGTTCATGCCGGGCTTCAGCGAGGAGATCCTGCGCCAGCAGGTCAGCGCGGGCCGGATCAACGCGAACACGATCCTGCGCGGGCCGACGACGAATCAGTTCTGGATGAGCGCGGGGGATGTGCCGGGCATATCGCGGCTGATGGGCACCTGCCACGCCTGCCACCAGGAGGTCGAGCCGACGGACACGACCTGCTATTTCTGCAAAGCCGACATGTCGCTGCCCAGCGATGTCGATTCGCTCGGGCTGAAGTACACGACCCAAGAGGCGCGGGCCCAGGCGCAGCAGGAGATCGCCGACGGCCGTGCCAGGCCAGCGCCGAAACCGGCACCCAAGCCGGTTGAACGGCCGTCTTTGAAAGGCTCAGGTACCGCTGAACCAGGACAAATGCAGCGTGTCGAGGCCAAGCCCGAGGCACCCGTCGGACCCGAAACGCCGCGGCAAGAAACCGAGGCGTACGACGAAGCGGAGGCGTATGACGACGGTAACGAACTCACCAGCGAGTTGGCTGAGGACGTATGGCATGCCGGGCCGGCTTCATCTACGCGGCGGCGGAAGAAGCAGAACGGCCCAGACCCGCTCGCGTTGGGGATGGGGGTCGTCCTGCTGTGTGTGGTCGCATTGGGGCTGCTGATCCTTCTGACCGGCGGCAAGAAGGACGAAGAGCCCGAGCAAGAGCAGGCCCAAACACCGGTTGTCCAACGCGACACCCTGGCGGTCTCGCGCATCAGTGTGCCGGCCATCACGGCGTTCGAACGCCTCGTGCCCGACGAGATCCCCGCGGCATTCGAAGAGCAGTACGCGGCGATCCTTCGGCTGAAGCAGCAGGCCGAGGCGGATAAAGAGGCCGAGCGATACAACGAAGCCTACGACGCATACAAGGAATTGGGCGAACTCGTCGGGCCGCTTGAAACCGAGATCGCCCAGTGGCAGGCGGACGAGCTGGCCAAGGCCGAGACCAACGAATTACGTGAGCGTGTCTCGACGCTGCGTCAGCGGGCGCAGGACGCCGAGGCGGAACGCTGGGCCGGTAAAGAATGGCTAGAGGGCCAAACAGCGTGGGGCCAGGTCGACGCGCTGATCACCAGTAGGCAGTTCGTCGAGGCGATCGAGAAACTCAACGAGGCCGAGTCGGCCTACCTTACCGCCGAGAACAAAGCCCAGGCCGGTCAACTCGCGGGCAAGGCACGCAACGCGCTGAACAACGCGGTGCAGAACAGCGGGTCCGAACAAAGGCTGCGTCAGTTTGCCAATGATCAAATCGATGAGATGCTGCGCCTGCGTGCCGAGGGGGATAGCCAGCTGAACGGGCAGCAGTACGCCGCGGCGGAGCAGTCATACAGCAATGCGCTCGACGCGTTGAATGACGCGAAACAGGCCGTGGAGTTGGCACGCTTCAGGAAGTTCTACGCGTTCGATGCGGGCTTCCGCGCCTCGGGGCTGATGCTTTCCGCGGCGCGTGGGGATGGCGTAGACAGTTCGGCGAAGGGCGAACTGGTCAAGGCGTTTGAAAAGCTGCGCATCCTGCCTAACCCCGCGTCCGGGATCACGCCAGGCGACGATGTCGGGTTCACCGTGGCGATCCAGCCGCTGGTTAACAACGCACGCGACCAGATTATCAAGCAGCACGGCGAGGCGGTCCAGGCCTGCTACCTCATCGGCTTCCACGCCAGCATCGTGGACCAGACCCTCAAGACCACCGCGTTGACCGACGACCAGCAGAAGCGGATCCACCAGTCCCTGAGCACCATCGAAGCCGAGGCGTCCAAGGCCGGCTGGGACCTCAACGCGCTGCGACCCATCGTCGAGCAGGTCCGCAACGCCAACCGGAAAGCAAAGCTCAAAGAAGCGCCCGAAGCGACGCGTACCGCATGGAAGCGGATGCTCTTCCCGATGCAGTCGCGCGATTCAGCACCACGCCTGATGGACCCCAGCAGTTCGCCCAGCGCGCCGGAGGACCCGGAGCTGTTCCCGGTCGGCGGGGCTTCGTCGCAATAACATCGAGCTAAACCGCGCAGCCACCGACGAAGATCGCCGCGCCCAGCCACAGCCCCCACACGCTGACGCGGTCCAGCCAGGGGTCCTGCTGCGTGAGCCAGTCGAGTTCCTGACGGGTCTTGACGTCGGGTGCCGGGTCGTCCCCCTCGAGCAGGGGTCTGAGGCGGAGCCGGACCGAAGCGACCTGGCCGTGATAGAACCAGAGCTGCGCCCCGAGCGCAATCACCGTAAAAACCATCGACAAGATAATGAGCCCGTTATTCAGCTTGTTTGCCGCGGCGATGCCCTGCGCGCCGAGCAGCACGGCGATGACCAGCAGTTCGTGGTAATGCATCTCCGAGGTTTTACCAAGGGCATCGAGTAGCTCGCGTCGGCGAGCACGATCGGTCGGGTTGGTCTCTGGCATGGCATTCCTTACTACTCGATGTGTGCCCAGTAGTTGCGGTTAACGATGCGTGTGATGTTGCACTGATGGCAGCCGTACATGTCCCCGATCTGCCGGTGCGTGTACTTGCCCGACTCGGCGAGCCTGCGGATCCGGCGGACGTTCTTCGCGGTCAGCTTCGAGAAGCCGTTGCGTTCGCCGCGTGCGACATCTCCCCGCTCCAGGTTGTGCTGGTACAGGCCCTTGTGCGTGACAAGCTTCAAGCAGTCGGGGTTGACGCAAGCCCGATCATGGCAGGTATGCACGACAAACCGCTTCTTGGGGATCGGCCCAACGAAGAGAAGATACGACGCACGGTGCACCTTGATCTGCCTGCCGGCCACGTTCCAGGCGGCGTAGCCATCATTGTGTAGCGAGCCGAGCCAGTCCCAGCAGCTCCCCTTGCCATATGCGGTCCACTCATAAATATCGTCGGCGGTGATATGTTTACGGATTTCGCGGGCATTCATGGCCGCAAGTGTAAAGCAAGCTACGGCATCATGCTGCGACGCCGTGCTCATCACCCACGCTACGGTGTAAAAGATCACCAGATCGGCGAGAGCAAGACTTCGCCGTTGTTGTCGAAGGCATCCGGCTCCGGGGCAGCCTGTTCTGCCTGATCGTCCCGACCAGATTGCGCAAAGTTGCTGGAGGCGCTGCCGGGTTCGGGTGCTGCGGGCTCCGGTTCACGCGGCGGCTGATCGGTGTGTATCGCTTGCTGATCGTTGATTGAGTGGGTCATGGCTGGCTTCCTGATTGAGGTGGGCTGGGGTACATCAAGCAGCATTGCACTGCCGCATCGATGTATTACAAAACCAGTGCCAATCAATCGACACGACACGTACGCCATGCGAGGCAGGCAGGGCTTGCCGCAAAAGCAAGCGGCCGGTTCAATCGGGTCTGTTCTGCCTGAGATTTCAGCAAGAAGCGGAGCTGCTAAGCCGCGTCGGCCGTCTCGACATCTGCGGGCTGCCCCTCGCCCGCGATCACGGGCACGTAGTCGTCGCCCTCCTGGAGCACCCGGCCGCTCGTCGTGCGGATGTCAGGCAGCGGGTTCTCCTTCAGATGCACCGCCCAGGCTTTGTCGATCTCCTGCTGCTTCTCATCCGGCAGCTTGTTGAACGCGGCCCGGCCGCGGCACTTAGGGAAGGTCGAACAGCTCAGCCAGAGCCCGCGCTTGCTGTCGCGGACGTAGTAGTTCGCATCACACTTGTCGCAGGCGACATCGCACTCCATGGGTGGTGGCTTAGGCAGCTCGACCGCGCCGGTCTTCGCGTTGAGCTTAACGATGTACTGCACGTCCGGGTAACTCGCCGCAGCGAGGAACGGGCCGAAGCGGCCGGTCCGCTTGATCATCGGCTTGCCGTCGCCCACCGGCGGCTCGGGGCAGAGGATGTCGGTTTGCTCCGGCTCCATCGGCCGGCCCTTCGCGTCGATCGGCGCCGCGTACTTGCATGGCTCGGGCATCTCGTTGCTCAGCGCCTGGAACGTCTTCTGGTCGTCCTTGGCCAGCTTGGTCCAGTTGACCTTCTCCGACTGGTCCTCGCTCATGACCTTCGGACGCGCCTTGCCCTTGGCCTTGTGCAGGTACCACGTGCCGGGGTGCCCCTCGACATCGACCTTGATCGGCGGGACGTTGAACGCGGTGCAGGAAAGGAAGCGACCGTTGCGGCCGAACTTGTACTCGCACGCGGCGCCGCAGGTCGGGCACTTCAGATCGTCGGGCGCGGGCTGGGTCTCGGCCTTAGCATGCTTGAGGTTCTCGTGTGCGTGCTCAAGCGCATCCTTGAACGGGTCGTAGAACTCGTGCAGCGTCAATCGCCAATCCTTGTTCTCCGACTCGATCTCGTCGAGGTGGGCCTCCATCTCGCGGGTGTAGCCTACATCCAGGATCTTCGGGAAGGCGTTGACAAGCATGTCGGTGACGACCTTGCCCATGTCGGTCGCACGTAGTCGGCGGTCGCGGGGCGTGACGGTCTCGACGTACTTGCGGTCCTGGATCGTGCCGATGATCGCGGCGTAGGTGGACGGCCGGCCAATACCTTCTTCTTCCAGCTTCTTCTGCAGCGACGCTTCGTTAAACCGCGCCGGCGGGCTGGTGAAGTGCTGCGTCGGCGTCAGGTCCAGTGGGCCGACGTGCTGGTTCTCTTCCAGCGGCGGGAGGATCACGTCGTCGCTGGTGGGCAGGCCCATCACTTTCAAGAAGCCGTCGAAGACGAGCGTTCGGCCGGTCGCGCGGAACAGCGCATCGTTGGCTTGGATCGTGATCGCGGTCGAGTCCCACTGCGCGGGGACCATCTGACAGGCGACGAAACGCTTCCAGATCAGGTCGTAAAGCTTGAACTGCTCGTCGTTGAGCTTGTCGCGGATCGAGCCGGGCGTAATCGAGACGTCGGTCGGGCGGATCGCCTCGTGGGCCTCCTGCGCATCCTTGTTGGAGGACTTGAAGAAGTTCGGCTTCTCGGGCAGGTAGTTCGGGCCGCAGCTTGATTCGATGTGTGACCGTACGGACGCGAGCGCTTCTTTTGAGAGGTGTGTCGAGTCGGTCCGCATGTAGGTGATGAGGCCGGTCTGCCCGCGCGCGCCCTTGAGGTCGATGCCTTCGTAGAGCTGCTGGGCAACCCGCATGGTGCGCTTGAGCTGGAAGCCCAGGCGCGTCGAGGCCTGCTGCTGCATCGTGGAGGTAATGAAAGGCGGGCTGGGCCTGGAGGTCGTGCGTTTGGTCTCGATCGATTTGATCGCATAATCGGGCGCCTGACCGATCGTTCCCGCGAAGGTGACCTGGTTCTGCTGCGGGCCCTTGGCGTCCTCGTCGTGCTTCTCTTCCGTGCCCGCCAGATCAAAGCCAAGCGCGACCGCGGCCTTGAGCGCATCATCGCGGTTGTTGGGCTTGAAGGGCTTACCGCCGACCTCGACCAGTTCCGCCCGCAGGCACTGCCGCTCGCTGAGCCAGGCGTTCTGCTCTTTGACCGTGCGTGGGTTTTCTTCTTCGCCAACATAGAAGAAGTCGTGCCACTGCTGACCAAGTCCGACTGCCTGCGAGGCATCGGTCGCAAACACCGCCCCGACCCGCCAGTACTCGTCGGGCACGAACGCCTCGATCTCCCGCTCCCGCTCGACGACCAGCCGGGTCGCCACCGACTGCACCCGGCCAGCGCTCAAGCCGCCGGCCACCTTCTTCCAGAGCAGCGGCGACACCTGGTAGCCGACGATCCGGTCCAGGATCCGCCGGGCCTGCTGGGCGTCCACACGGTTGGTCTCGATCGGCCGGGGCTTGCTGAACGCGGCCTCGATCTCCGCCTTGGTGATCGCGTTGAAGACGACGCGCTTGGCCTCCTTGACCGGGTAGTCCAGCGCGTGGGCCACGTGCCAGGCGATCGCCTCCCCCTCGCGGTCGAGGTCGGTCGCGAACCAGACGTCTTCTGCCAGCTTGGCCGCCTTCTTCAGGTCGGTGACCGTCTTCTTCGAGTCGTCCATCACCTGGTAGGTGGGCTCGAAGTCCTTATCGAGATCGACGCCGGGGACCGGGGCCTTCACACCCTTAGGATTCCGAGGCGGCAGGTCGCGGATGTGGCCAACGCTGGCCATCACGATGTAGTCCTTGCCGAGGTATTTGTTGATCGTCTTGGCCTTGGTCGGCGATTCCACGATCACTAAGTGCTTGCCCTCGGCTTGTTTAGGATCGATTCCACGCTTGCCGCCCGAACGAGTGCTCGACCGCTTGGTGGTCTTCGTCGTCGTCTTCTTCTTGGTGGACTTCTTGGCCATGGCAATCGTCTACGCGTCGGGTCCAGCCCGGGTTCTTTATGGGGGCATTATTGGCGTCTATCGCCCGCCGAGGGTGCGACACTTGAACCGGATCACCCGCATCTGTCAAGCAGGGCTCGCAATCCATTGATTATCAAGCACTTAGCGATCCTGACGAAAATCCCCGCTTCCACGCCGGCTTGCAAACCGTGAAATCCAGCATCACAGCATCTAAACTCCCATGAGCACCCGTTCATCCCTACATCGATTCCAGAGGGCATTATGCGTCTGATCCAAATCCTCACGATCGCGTTGTTGATTGCTGCCGCCCCGGTCTACGCCCGGGGTGCAGAGGGGGGAGCGCCGCTGCCCGATGACGCGGTGAAGTTCTCAAAACCGAAGGTCGCCCTCTACGACAAACTCTTCCTCATGGACGAGGAAGAACTCTCCGGAGCGGGCAGCGAGGTGAAGAGCGACAAGTTCCGCTTTCTGCACATCCGTCTGGTCGTCAATTACAAGCTCCCGGAGGGCTCAGAAGACCTCAATATCAACTCACGCAATATCAGCCTCGTCCAGGACGGCGGGAAGACCCACCCCGCCGTGGGCTCGTTCGATGACAACAGGGTCTTCTCCGATTGGGCAAGAGGCTTCTGGTTAAACGTGCGAGACACCCGCCGCAACGAGATTCTCGACCTCGTCTACGCCGTCCCCGCCGATGCGAAAGGGCCGTACGCACTGGTCATCGACGATCTGAAAACCCTGCGGATCGAAGTGCCGAAGAAAGCGGTCGACCCGCCGCACCCTGCCGACATGGTCGATGTCGAGGTCAAGTCGGTCGCGTGGGGCGATTCCGTGCCCGGTGAGACCATCCGGGTCGGCAACGAGCAGATCAAGACCAAGTTCACCGTGCCGGGCCGACGGATCCTGGCGGTCTCTTTGCTGGTACATGCGCAAGACTACAACGACGGGATTGGTGAAAGGCTGAACTGGAGCGGCCGAGGGCTCGCCATCCGCGACAAGGGCGGCCAGGTCTACCCCACACACGGCGGCTTCTTCGCCAACAGTATCAACCGCAACATCGGGCACAACTCAGAGGTCGGCAAGAAATCAACCGAACCCGAGACCTTCTTCTTCTCCCCACCCAACAGCATCGAGTCGTTCGAGGTGCTGTGGTACGGCCGTCCGGTGGCGACATACCAGATCAAGAAATAATGGCAGGCGTTCAGATCACGCGTCGCTAAACGCTTCTACGAGCTCTTCAAGGGTTTCATCGCGCGACGCCGTATAACGCCCGCCATCAATCCACCGCGTGCCGGTGAAGCGTTTCAGCCAGGTGCGCTGCTGCTTGGCAAAACGCCGCGTCAGCACCTTGGTCCGCTCGAACACCTGTTCGATCGAAACGAGCCTCTCGTCCGTGCCGTCCATCCAGGCGAGTATCTGCTTGTAGCCCAGCGCTTCGCGGGCCTGGTTGGGGCTTGTGCCGGGCGCTTCACCTTGCTCGCCGTCCACGTGAACCGGTTGAAACAAGCCCTCTGCCTTCAGTCGGGCTACCTCGTCGATCAGAGACTCGCCATTGATGCACACCGCCTGAGCGATGTCGGGATCCACCTTGTCAGGGTAGAACATCGCCTTGACACGGAGGTTGATCCGTGCGTTGATCGTCTCGGACTCCCAACGCAGTCCGATCAGGTCGGCATCGATCCCCTGGGATGCCTCGCCTTCCCACTGCGTCTGCAACGCACTGATAGGCGTCCCGGTCAGCTCAAAAACTTCTAACGCGCGGACAATCCGCTTGCGGTCTGCTGGCTTAAGCCGTTCTGCAGAGTCGCGGTCCACCCCGCGTAGCCGAAGATGCAATGCCGGTGTCTGGATCGGATCGAGCGAAGCGCGGAACACCGGGTCCTGCCCCGGGCCGTCGAACATGCCGTCGAGCAGCGCTTTCATGTAAAGATTCGTCCCGCCGACGATGATCGGCCGACGCCCACGGGATTGGATGTCCTTGATCGCCTGGTGCGCCCGTTCGAGCCACTGGTGCACGGTGAACCGCTCGGTCGGTTCGACGATATCGATCAGGTGGTGCGGCACCCGACTGCGCAGCGTTCGGTCCGGCTTGGCGGTCCCCGCATCGAGGTGGCGGTAGACCTGGAACGCGTCCGCGCCGACAACCTCACCGCCAGTCGCTAAGCGTTGGGCTAAATCGACCGCCAAATCGCTCTTGCTGCCCGCAGTCGGGCCTAAGATGAGAACGGGCTTCAATTGCGCCATATCGCGATTGTAAGGCCCCAAACGGCCAAATAGCGACCGCCGTCTGATACGATATGCGGCTCGAAGGACCTAAGAAAACGCTCTTTACAGCCGATTGAGAGTGATATGACCGCCTACGAAACTTACCTGCAAGAAATCGAAGCCCGCGAAAAGGCCGGTCTGCACCCCAAGCCGATCGACGGGGCCGAGCTGCTTTCTAAAGTTATCGAGCACATCAAGGACCCCGCCAGCACGCACCGCGACGACTGCCTCAAGTTCTTCACCTACAACACCCTGCCCGGCACCACCGCCGCAGCAGCAGTCAAGGCCGCATCCCTCAAGGAAATCATCCTCGGCCAAGCCGCCGTTGAAGAAATTACACCCGACTTTGCATTTGAGCAGCTCTCTCACATGAAGGGTGGTCCGTCCATCCGCGTATTGCTGGACCTCGCTCTCGGCGAAGACGAAGCAATCGCGACGCAAGCCGCAGACGTACTCAAGACGCAGGTCTTCCTTTACGAAGCCGACACCGAACGGCTTGAGACCGCGTACAAATCCGGCAGCGACATCGCCAAGGACATCCTCGAGAGCTACGCCCAGGCCGAGTTCTTCACCAAGCTCCCCGACGTGCCCGATACCATCGATGTCGTCACCTACATCGCCGGCGTCGGCGACATCTCCACCGACCTGCTCTCGCCCGGGGCCGAGGCCCACTCCCGCTCCGACCGTGAACTCCACGGCAAGTGCATGATCAGCCCCGAAGCGCAGGACGAAATTGTCGCGCTGCAAAAAGAACACCCCGACAAACGCGTCATGCTGATCGCCGAGAAAGGCACCATGGGCGTCGGCTCGTCGCGCATGTCCGGCGTCAACAACGTCGCGCTATGGATCGGCAAGCCCGCCAGCCCCTACGTCCCCTTCGTCAACATCGCCCCCGTCGTCGC
>JBCDKD010000075.1:0-22015 GCA_039024275.1 Planctomycetota bacterium
CACACCGTTGCCGGTCGTCGCATTGGAGAGGGTGGCCGCGCCGTTGCCCGCCCGCAGGAACGCGTTGGCCATCGACTTGTCGGCCGCATCCGTGTCATTCGGTCCGATGATCGGGATCTGCAGGACGTCACCGATCCAGTGCATCCGGCCCAGGGCGGTGCCGTTCGCGCGTTTGCTGTCCTGCCAGACGATCTGCTGGCCGTCGAGGTTGCCAAACCCGGTCGGCGCGTCTGGCTTGCTCTCATTGAGCATCGAGGTCTGGAGTGTCCGGGAGGCTTCGCCGACATTCCCCGGCGCCGGGTTGGCTGGCAGGACGGTCCGTGCCTCGGGGTCGGCGAAGGTCGTGAGGTCTTCGTGGTAGCTGTTGACGCCGGTCTGCAAGGCGGCAACGGTCATCATCTGCAGCCCTTCGCCCACCCCGCGGTGGCTGGTCTGCAGGTAGCTCTGGTAGACCGTGTTCGCGACGTCGTCGTGGTCGGTCGCGTCAAACGGCATGCTGTCCAGTGCGGCCGGGGCGGCTTCGGCAACCGTGACCTCGCAGGCGCTGTAGGCCCAGCCGGTAATCGGGGCCGTGGTGTCTTGCGCCGCGGCGTGCAGCGTGACGCTGAAGGTGGGTGTGCCTGTTGGCATCGCGGGCATCGACCCCGTCTGACCTGCATCCAGGTTGACGCGGGTCAGGTTGGCTGCGGTGTTGTTGGTGTAGCTTGTTGTGAAATCGCTGAGGTCATCTTCGGTCGTCCCATTCGCTGCCGTGTTGCCGGTGGAGTTGCGGTAGAGGTGCACGACTTCGCCCGGCTGCAGGAAGTTCTGCCCCGTCAGGTCTGCGAGATGAGTTGTCATCACCGTGCCATTGATACCGAGGAACACGTTGCGCAAATCGACCGGCCGGCCGCGCCAGTCGTTGCTGTCAGCAGTGTCACGCCCAAACGGATTACCGATCTCGATCACGTAGCCGATGGCGTGGTCGGCCGGCGCAGACCAGGTGATCGTGCTGTTGGCCCGGTCGGCGTTGTTGACCGTGACGGCGCCGTCGTAGACACGCTGGGTGTATATCTCGGTGATAAAGGGCAGCGCCTCGAAGCCCGTCTTGCCGTTGACCGTGCGGACCTCGTTGTCGTCGTCGATGTAGTCGGCGATGTTAGCGGCGAGCTGGTCGGAGAGGTCCTGGTCGTCTGCGAGGTGGTCGTATAACGCCGCGAGGTTGCCGTCCGCGATCCGGTTGATCGCGGTCGAGATCTGGCCGACCCTGTTCTGCTCGGTCGCGCGGTTGACGTCGACTTTGAGCAGCCGGGCCGAGGCGGTCGCGCCGGGCTTGGCCGCGCTGGACGAGCCGGAGAACAGCGTGATGTACTTGCGTGGGTCCAGCTCCCAGAACTGGCGCTCGGACCAGTTGTTTGGCTTGTTGGTGCCTGCGCCGGTGGCGTAGCCGTTTTCATCGCCACCGTCGCGTAGGAAGGTGGGCATCAGGCCTTCGATCGTTGTGCTGTTCGTACTGTTCAGGCCGTTGCCCTGCAGTAACTCGAAAGCATCGACAAAACCAAAGGTTGCCGAACCGGCAATGCCGTTGTAGTCGAAGCGATTGGACACACGCGATGCGCCACGGTTCCAGTAGTCTGTCCGGCTGCCGGCGGTCGGGGTCACGGCATCCCCGTCGTAGGCGATCGAAGCCGGCGCGGTCGAGGTCAGGTTGTCGTTAAAGCGGTAGCCCAGCGCCTGACGCCACTCCAGGTGCTGTGCGGTCACATTGACGGGGGTCGTGCTGTCACCGAGCGTGATCAGCTCAACAAAAGCGGGCCCGTCCAATTCGGTCGGCGCGTCACCACGGGGCTCGGCATTGGGGTTGGCCGAGGTGGGCTGGTAGCTCGCGGGGTCGACCGACCCGCCAGAAGCGGCGGTCGGGCCGAGGATCACGTTGAAGTTCGCGCGGGCCGAGAGGTCGATGATACGCACGGCCGTGACATACTTCGTTGCGCCGACCTGCCGCAGCGGCGCCCAGGTCCACCGGCTGTCACCGATGCCGTCCCCATCGGCATCGACCAGGTACCCCGCGAGGTTGCCGATATCCCGGTCGCGGTTGAGCACGCTGGCGTTGTTATTGACGGGGTACTCGATCGGTGTGGCCTGCGTCGAGAGGTCCGCGACGCCCCCGGTTCCACCGAGGTACAGCCCGGTCAGGTTGGAGATCTTCCGCCAGTGACCGTCCGTCGTGTTGGTGAAGGCGCCGTTGTAGAGCGTGTTGGCGAGGTGCGCGCCGCGGAAGTCGGGCGCGCCGTCGGCCAGCCAGGAGTCGTCCATTTCCCCGCCGTACACGGGGAAGTTGGGGTTGATGGTGGTGCCGTTGTCGTATTCCACGGTCCGGCCGAGCGTGGTGTCCGGGTTGGTCCACGGGAAGTCCCATGGCTCGTCGCCGCCGCCCGTCGCGACGTCGCCCGTGTTCAGGAAGTTGCCGTTGTCGTCCAGCACGTCCTCCGTCGCCGCGTTGAGGATCTCCGCAACGACCGACTCGATCACGACCTCGATGTTGGATTCGGACTGCGGGATGCGCTCGAAGCGTGTGAGCTGCAGCAGCGAGCCCGCGAGGATCGCCATGAGCACCATCGAGACGAGTACGAGCACGATCGCCGAGCCGCGGTCGTCCCGTCGGCCGCCGGCGCATCGCCGATGGGTCTGGTGTGGGGTCAGATGGTTCATGGTGGCTACGCTCCGTCTTGCCCGGTGTTGTCCCGGCGTGTCCGTGGGTGTCTGATCAAGCCTGCGCTGCGCGCGGTTGGTATGCAGTGGTCGGTTGCCCCGGGCCGTTAAGGCCGGGGCACCACAATAATCCGCTCGAACCACTGGCCCGAGATCTTGTCTTCGTCGTTCTCGTTGTCGGCGGCATCCGCGTTACCGTCGCCATCGTTGTCGACCCCATCCGTGAGGAACGCGCGGTAGTTGCTGGTCAGCCGGCCACGCGTGTCGTGCAGCCGGTACCGGATGCGGATGAGGTAGGGCCAGCTCGAGACCGGGCTGCCTGTCGTGGTGTAGGGCGTGTCGTCATTCACGCGGAAGGCAAAGACATTCTTGTTCGTGAAGTTGTTGACAATTGGCGACACGCTTAGCCCCGGGTTCTGCCACACGAAGCTGGTCGTTGCCCTCGCCGGATTCCGACTCAGCGTGTCGTACCAGAAGATCGGTGCGTCGTTGGCGCCCTGGCTCCGAAAGGCGGTATCGATCTGGCCGTCGCCATTCATGTCTGCGGCGAAATCGATGATGACCTCGCTGCAGCTCTGCGCGAGGATGGGGTGGCCCTGAGCGATCGCCCACGACGCGTAGTTCGTGTCGGCAGCGCTCGGCGCGGGGTTCACACGCAGCCGATTGGGGTCGACGCGGTACGACGTGAGCGAGTAGTTGTTGCTCTTGTCCGCTACGCTGAGCGAGGTGTCGGTGAGCTCGTAGAGCATCGTGCCCGCGGTCGTCGCCGGGCCATAGTCCTGGATCGTTACATCCGTCAGGCCCATGTAGGCCTGGTTCGGGCCCGTGTAGCCGGTGGCACCGACGACATTCGAGGCTGCGTAGGCTTTTAGGGCGTAGGTATAGCCGGTCGTTGAAGGGTCACTCAACGGCAAGTTTGTCGCCGCGTTGGTCGGGTTAAACAGCATCGCCTGGCGGGCGAAAATAAAGTTGCTGCCGATGCTGTCCAGCCCCGCGTCGTCGGCCCCGAGCAGGTGAGCCGGGCTCGTGCCGTCCGGCGGGGTACGCAGCGCGTGGCCGTACCACACCTTCGCGCGGTCGCCCGGCTGGCCAATCAGGTTCGTGCCGTAGGACCCCGCGTCCTTAGGCGTCATGCTCCTAAGCCCTTCCGCGTCGCGGACAAACAGCAGCTGGTCCGAGCGCAGCTCGGGGATCGTGATCTCGTTGAGCGTCTGCGGGTCCAGCAGCTTGACGTCCTGGATCGCGTGCTGAACGATCACGATGAACCCGCCGTCCTCGTCCACGCCGGGCCCAAGCATCGCGTCCGCGTCGTCGGTGATCTGCTCGTTGATCGACCGGCTCTGCGCGACCGTCTTGCTCACCTGCACGCTGGTCGTCACCGCGACCGACGTCTCCTGGAAGATCTGGTTGACCAGGAAGAGCATCAGCCCGAGGACCCCCAGCGTGACGATCAGTTCGACGATCGTGAAACCATGTTGTTTTGATCGGCTTGGCATAACGGCGTATTTCTCGCGTATCTTTGCTTTAGCGCCCGCCCGCAAGGGCGGGGTCGGATGACTACGGGCTCACGACATTCACTTCAACCGTAATCACGCGTTGGGTGGGGCTGTTGATACCGCCCGTGCCGCGGGGGGCGTACCAGATATTGACCGGCTTGCGTGGGCTCTGGGCGATCGCGTTGAGCACGGTAACCTGGTTGTTCGTGTTATCGATGTCAACAATCGTGTGGTCGTTGCCGTTGGTGTCCATGATGATGTCGCCCGCTTCGAGGTCACCCAGCCCCGTGAGGGTGAAGACACTGCCGTTGACGCCGTTGCCGGCAACCGTTGTGTTGACATTGATGCTGCGGACCTTCGGGACGTTGGTCGGGTCCTCGCGGTTGGCGTCGCCCACGGCACCGGTGTAGGTCGCGCGGGAGTCCGACTCGACAATGAACAGGCGGACCACCCAGTTGGGGCTGTTCGGGTCGCCGTTGATGTCCTGGATAAAGGGGACCCAGTGAAGATCCGCGCCGCTGGTATCGGTGCCATTCACAAGCCCGGTCGGGTAGCTGCGGTCGGCGGGCGAGTAGCGGTTATTGATCAACGCTGGTGCGATCGCATACAGCGGCACGGCGTCGGTGTTGTTCACACCCGACAGCGCGGTGTAGTAAGGGGCCAATTCACCCGAGCCCGGCGAGCCCGGCGTGTACTCCAGCGCCTGCGCATTGATAATCGACCGGGCACTCTCCGCGGCCATCTGCCCGATCACGTCCTGCGCGGTCTCGCGCTGCAGGATCGCGGCCGCGGGGAACAGCGAGACGATCGCGGTCATCCCGATCGCGAAGATGCCAAGCGACAGAAGGATCTCCACCAGCGAGAAGCCGGCCGAGGCGCGTGCCATAGGGTTCGTGTTGTGTCTTGTTCGCATCGTCATGGCTTAGTCCACATCTTCATCTCGGAGCGCCGCGCCGGTCAGCGGGCTGAAGAAGACCGTCCGGCCGTTATCTCGGAGCCATTGGCCTTCGTCGCTGTTCAGGGTGACGTCGCCGCCGCCGGCAAAGTCGAAGCCGGCCTCCGTGTAGTCGTCGAGGTTGAACACGACGACGCCGGGCACGCACTCGATCGCTTCAAACGGCAGTTCAAGTGTGAGCCCGTCCGGGGACACCGGGGCGTTGTCTGAGGTCCAGTCGGCAGGGTCGTAGTTGGCCAGCGAGTTGCGGTCCGCAGCGATCTCATAGTCGCCATCCCCATCCCCGTCGTAGTGGATCTCACCGTTGCCATCACCAAAGCTGAGCTGGCCTAATTCGTTGAACGCGATCGCGAACGGCGGGGCGATAAAGTCGACGGCGTTGCCCGCGGTGCCGGTGCGCTTGATCCCGACGATCCCGACGCCGTCCGGGATGCGGATGTAGTCCACGCCGGGCATGTCCTGGTAGCCGTTGAGGTTATAGATGGTTGTGTTGTCTTCGAGGAAGGCCCCGCCGTTTCGGGCGTTGCGGAAGTTGAAAACCAGGCGGACCTCGCCGGTCGGGCAGTAGATCGCGGCGGTCCCGCTGTACGCTTCATTGAGTGCAGAGATGTTGCCATCGGTGCTCCCGTCGTTGGCCCACGACCGGAACTGCACCCACTGACGCGCCACGTCCGCGGACATCCCGACGATATTCAGCCCCGCCTCCACCCGGCTGCCACGGTTGAGCGCGTTCAGGAACGGGTAGGAGATCCCGATCAGCAGCACCACGATCGAGACCGAGACCATCAACTCGATGATCGAGAAGCCCTGTGCGCCGCGTCGGTGGGTTGGAGTCGTCTGCCGCATGGGTGGCTGCCTGTGTCTGTGTCGCGATGCGTCTGTGGCGCGGTCACGCCCGTGGGGTTTACTGCTGGAGGGTCGTGATGTCGTCATCCGTTCCCCATTCTTTGTCCGGCCCGGCCGAGGCGAAGAACGGGTCACGCGACCGGGGTAGCTGGTTGTTTGCAACCGTGACACCGGCTTGATTCGCCGGCGGTGCAGGTGTCGCGCTGTTTGGGTCGTTCGATTGCCGGTACTCGAGTTCCGTGCCCCAGCGATCGAAGATGCTGTTGTCTTTGTAGATCCTCTCCAGCGCGGTGCTGGTCGATGAATTCAGGGCCGCTAGCATGATCTTTTCACAGGTCTGGATCTCCAGGCAGGCAGCCACAAATTGTTCGGCACTAGACAAGCCGGCAGTGGGGCCGGTGTGGCTGATGGCAGAGCTTTTTCGAACGGCCTTGTACTGATCATTCGCAGCAAGCAGCGCCTCCATCATCTGCCGGGTCTGATCACGACGCTGCTCCGCGGTTGCCCTCAAGGCGACGGCGGTACCAATCGCCAAAATCAACGCGATCACCGATACGACAACCAAAATCTCGATGAGTGAGAAACCACGGTTTTGTCGTGAAAAACGCCTTTTTTGAACCCCAAACAAATGGACACCTTGTTTTCGGCCAATTTGAAGGGGGGTTTTTTCAAATTTTATGGCTCGTTTTTCCATTAGGATGCCATGGGGTTGGGGTTTGGCCGGGCTGACCAAGTAGCAGGGGGGCACGCACGACCGGGATGACGGACATATACATGCCCATCGCAGTCACTCCTAAGCGTAACGGAACATCGTACAAATTACCAGCCTTAAATTAAAAAAACTAATCTTGTCTCTGCCTCGCAGTGCCTCCAAGCCCCGCAACCCGCGCAATCCGCTACGCTAAACGCATGCCTGATGCCACAGTTCCTCCCCTTCTCGTCGCGGTCATCATGGGCTCTGCCTCGGATTGGCCGACCATGAAGCACGCCGCCGAGGTGCTCGGGCGCTTCGGCGTGGCCCATGAGAGCCGGGTCGTCTCCGCCCACCGCACGCCGGACCTCATGAACCTGTTCGCGAAAGATGCGGAGGACGCGGGCCTGGAAGTCATCATCGCCGGCGCCGGCGGGGCGGCACACCTGCCCGGCATGGTCGCCGCCCAGACCACCCTCCCCGTCCTGGGCGTGCCCATCCAGTCCCGCGCCCTGTCCGGCCAGGACTCGCTGCTCTCCATCGTCCAGATGCCCGCCGGCGTGCCCGTCGGCACCCTCGCGATCGGCGACAGCGGCGCCAAGAACGCGGCACTCCTGGCGATCAGCATCCTCGCCAACAACAACCGCCCCGAACTCCGAGAGAAGCTCCACGCCTACCGCAAAGAGCAGGCCGACGCCGCTCTGAGCCAAAACCTCGACTAAGCCAGTCCCCCAGTCTTTCTTTGCGACATCCCCCAAAACGTTTAGGTTGCACAGCATTTCAAGTGCGCGCGTTTCCACCCTCGCGCACAACCCGTGTACCGGCCCTGCGTAAACCTCAAAACCCATCCCCCAAGTCGGCGCTCTACTCTGCCCCGGCTTGCCCACCCCCAACTCTCTCTCAACTCCCTTCATCAATACCCCACTTCACAATCCCGCGCGCAATCCGCAACCCAGTCTCCACTTCCATAGCGCCTAATAGCAAGCGCCGACCCGCCTATTTGCGCACGCCCATGTTATCTTGCACGGCATATACGATCACTCAAACCCAGCCGTGACGTATTCGCACAACGCGATAGTGTTAGCCGTTGTCTCCAAGGCGGCGCGTCTGTAACTCTGCAACACCTTTCGGTTCGCGTGTTCCACGATATCACTCGTGTCGGATCAGTCGCGTCGCACTCGCGATCCCTAGCGTGACAAACACCCAGCCCAGAATGGTGTACAGCGACTCTGTCATGTAGATCAATATCGCAAAAAACGCGATCCAACCACCGTATTCCTTTGAGCGATGATCGTTAAACACTTCGAGGCAGAAACGGACGGGTTGATACACGGGGTACGTCAAGAAGCCTAGCGTTTGATCGAGCCAATCGTGGCCGGTGCTATCGCTGTTTGTACGATACATCTCTAAAGCGGGCATCTGCTTTTGTTGCGCGTAGGCTTCATAGTGCTTGGAGTCTTGCGAGAAAGGAAACGGCTGCCAATACTCGGCTTGCTCGAGTCCGATGACTGGTATCAACAGGTCCGCTGCGTACCAGAACGAATTAAACGCTGGGTAATCGGAGGCATAGGCGTTGTCGTCGGCCAGATCATCTAGACGGTCTTTGTTTATCGAGTGATCGTCCGTATTAGCAAGCAGCACGCGATCGCCAATGCTCGATGAAGGCCGAATGATGTCCAAGTGATAGCCTAAGGAAGATATAAACGCTCCAAGTAAAAACAAATAGCTCGCCCGCCGTACGAGAAGGCGGGGCCGATACCCGTAACCGGCAAAGGAGCCGAAAAGCCTGAGCGCTATCCATAACAGTGTTTTGCGCTCGGGATCTGAAGGTTCTACGAGTTTAATATCGCGTATTTTTTGCAGATAGGGATCATATTTCAGAAAATAGATCGAATAAGAAACGAGAACAAAGCCGAGCAATAGGATGCAGCCCCAAAACGTATTAGCCCATTCTCGAATGCCTTCGATCATCAACAGAGGGGTATACACAGCGAAAAGCCCGAGGATAAACGCGGCCCATTGCGCGGTTTTCTTCAACAGGTTTTGTGGACGATGCTGGTTTGTTAGGCGTTTCCATTTTTCCTCGTGGCACCAAGCAAACAGGTCGGACCGGCCATGCGTTTTGCTGACCGAGGCCATGTGTTCGTAAGGCTGCGGATTGAATTTGCGCAGTCGATTCGCGAGTTTTTGCTTATGCACAATCCTAGTGCCACGTTTGACTTCATCGCCGATGGCGAGACGCTCCTGGCGAGATTTGATTGTAGTCGTAGGAAGGGTTTGGAGTTCTAAAAATCTTCGGCATGCCTCTGTGTCTCCGTGTGCACTATCGACGGCGTGGATCAATCGCTCATCGGCGGGTCCGAGTTGTGACGAAACCGGATTTTTCTTATTCGGGTTATCTTTAAAAAACCAAAAATTATCATATGCAAAGTCGTTGATAAAGAGAAGGTCGGCCAGCGACCCCTTTGCGGAGGGGCTATCGATATCATCCTTGTCGATATGACCCGACCTTTCGAGCGACCACCAAAGCACACCAACTTGGGTGCCGCTGAGATTAATCAGCCAGGTGACGTACCAGTCCCAGTTACTAAGATTTTTCTCTGCACATATCCGACTGTACTGGTTGACGATGGGTTCGTGGTTCGATTTGGCGTTCCACTCGAGATCTAATATCTCTTCATTAGTAGGACACAGTTCAAAGTATCCGTTCACATTCGATCGCAGAATGGTGAGGGCGCCGAAGGCGGCAAAGGCGGGGCGAATGCTGGCCGTGCGCTGAACCGTTCCGTGCCGCATCGAAAGCGACCAACTCCGGCTGTCGTGCCGTTTGTTGCGCAATTTCTCGCCGCAAACGCCGCGATCGTCGAAGATGACTTTGTTATCCTTATCACAGTCCGGCCAAAGCGCCAGCGCCGCGCTTTCGGAGTAGGCCAAGCCTCTACGTAAAACGAGGTCTTGCGCGATGTCGATGGAATCGAGGCACAGTCCGCCGAGGATGATCGCCCCGTCGACGTAGAAGTCTGTGCCGACTGTTGCGCCGGTGAAATCGATCGCCGCGTTGTATTGCGTGAGTCCGGGGACGCGCTCGCTGGTACCGGGCAACCCGTCATCTTTCGAAGGATTTGAAGTGTTTTGTTTCGGGGTGGGTCTCTTCTCAGCGTCCTTGGTGTAATTAAACGTCGCTCGGCCTAGGCAGACTTGATAATCGATGACCGCATGCACCGCGTCGATGCGGCCGTCGATCAGCACAGGGTTATTGACGAGCAGCGTCTGCATCTTAGACTTCTCGCGCATCGTCGGAGGGCCAATGGCGAGTTCAAATCCGATGCGCGCGTGCTGCAACGAGATCAGGCCGATCTCGGCGAGCGTTGAAGTCGGATCCTCGTCTTCCACCGTATCGAACGGCTTGATATGTACCCAGCGGCCTTGCTTGGTTGAGTCGATAATGTTTACATCGTCGAACTTGACGCCGTCGCTGACTCTAAGTCCGTACCTATCCTTGTCGAGTGTGTATCCAATCGTCTTCTTGCCCCTGTAAGGAATGCGTCGCCCGATACCGAACCGGCCGCGGATACGTGCTAGCGAGAAGTCCATTTTTCCAGTGACTTTT
Source organism: Planctomycetota bacterium (assembly GCA_039024275.1). Taxonomy (GTDB): domain Bacteria; phylum Planctomycetota; class Phycisphaerae; order Phycisphaerales; family Phycisphaeraceae; genus JAHQVV01. The sequence continues at coordinate 10,290 of JBCDKD010000075.1, forward strand.
GCGTCTGGTCCATCGAGATAAAAGGCTCCACCGATTTGAATGCGATAGGCGTCGATGGCTCGTCCCAAACTGCGCGGGTGTTTGTTGGGATCGGGTGCTGTGATTCGGCAGCCCCTTCTCCCTTTCTTTCCTTCGATGGTCACGCGATCGGTAACGCGTGCTCCGCGCAAGCAAACGCCACGCTCAGCTACGAAGTCTTCGTCCAACTTGACTTGGGCACCGACACGTGCGTTGCGTAAGTCCAGCGACCAAGTGTGTGTGGGCATGTAATCTCGAGGTTTAGTTTTACCGATCCCGCTTTCGGCTAATTTGTCTACAAGCCTTTTGCGTAGCTTCGCAGCGGTGAAATCTAATTGTCCGCCGATGCGCGCAGCACGAAACCGAATGTTGCCATACGCTTCGAATGATTGTTGCCCCATCGCATGGTTATGAGCACGTTGGGCCATGACGCTGCCCTTAACCCGGGCACTGGTAGCATCGACCGCGGATCGAAATTTCGCTGCGTATATTTTCGATGAATGCAGTTTCAAATCTCCGCCGATCTGTGCGAGGCGCAGTCGCATACCGCCCCGGATAATGGTTCGTAGGATATTTTGAGAATTAGGCGGTTCGGCCGCGGCGTATTCGTAGCAGATGCCCGTCCGCATCGCGGATGACAAATTAATATTTCCACTTACATGTGCTTCGGCGATATTGAGTGCCGCACGATACGAGGAAACGCGTTTAGCACCCCATTCTCTCTTTTGTTTTTGCTTATACGCATGGTTTGTTTGATCTACGTAGTGTAAAAAAGCTCCTTGAAGACCGATGTGCCCATCGACATTGATTTTATAGAGGTGCGTCACACCGAATACTTTTGCACGCATCATGACGAGGTCTTGTTTGATGCGCGCGGCTTCCATCGAGAGCGCGGGGATATAGTCGCTGCCGAGCGAGTCGGTTTCGAATCGTGAGTCGAGAAGATTCATTGATCCGGCTACCCGGCAACGATCAAGATCGACCGGGCCTTTGGCGGTGAAGCCACGTGTGAGATTACAGTCCGCTTCTAGTGTGAGGCTATCTGCTGCAAGAGACATCGCACTAAAGCGGTGTATTTCAGGTGTTCTGTAGCCCTCTTTCGTGCTTGTATCCGGAATGTTTTTTATGGTCGGCTCTTCGTGTAGCGTCAGTTTTGTGAGGAACGGTTTCTCTGGGTACTCATCGCTTTGTGCGATCGTTTGCGCGGACGGGATGATGGTGCTTCCGCACAAGGCCAATGCATGCAGGTGAGCGTGTCGCGCAGTCACAGTACCGACGAAGGTGCTCGTCAGCCCGGCGACGCGGAGGCGAGGCTCGACAACGTGGTCGAGATTGAGTTCGCCGACAACGACAGATTTAATAAAGAAAACACCCAGCGGGTCCCGCAGCTTGGACAGCGATTGATCTGTGATCAGCCATCGAAGCAGGTCGGCACCGATCCATCGCTCGGCGTTGTGTCTGTTTGGATCGGGTAGTTTGTACCGCGTGACATCGATACGGTCGGTAGGAATGGGCGGGGTTTTTTGATCGCGATCTTTTTCCTCGTATTTCGCTGGAAGATAGAGACCTGTCGCTGTGGCGAACAGCATCTCGTGTTCCGCGACGGTTAAAAGATCATCGCCCCATCTTTTGTAGTCCGCCTCTCCGTTCGCTGGTTTCCAGTTTTCACGATCGGTGACTTTTTTTTTCGCTACTTCAAGCAGAGCTTTGTAGTTCGCCCAGCGGCGCTTTCCAAGCCAAGGCATTTTCTCCTTTTTCTCAAAGAGAAAATCCTCAGCGGGACCCTCAGAATCTTGATTTGTCATGAAATAAACCAATGGCGTGATACGAGCAGAGCCAATGTAATATAGCACGGGTATTAAAGCCGTCGCCAGTGTTTTTCTTCGCTTATTGGCGTCAACGCCCGTGAATCGAGCGGTTCGTTTTAGAGAATGTTGTCACCACAAGCGCTCGACGAACTCGGGCCGATCGATGAAGGGGTTTCGGTTGCCCTGGACCGTCTGGATACGGTCGTTGCGCTCGCGCTCGGCATCGTCCGGCGGGTCCTGCACGTGCCAGCGCAGGAGCGTGGACAGCACGCCGTGGGCCGGGGCCTTGTCGCTCTGACCCGGTGTGTGCTCGGTTAGTTCCAGATCCAACTCCGCGTCCTCGTAGCGCACCGCCATGTAGAAGAGCATCCGCGCGACGTCGCCACGCACCTCGGGCCTGGGCTCCCACGAGTCGCGGTCGCGGCGGCAGCCGGTCGGGCCGTCGCGGTCGATGTAGGGCTCGCCGCCCTCGTCGAAGGCCTTGTTCGCGCGGGCGGTGTTGACGGTGACCTCGGCGGGGCGGATCGCGTGCAGGTCGGTGCCCGCGCCCTGTCTGGTGCCGAAGTCGCCGCGGGATTTGGACCAGACGTGCTCGCGGTTCCACCCGCTGGGGTCGTTGCCGTGCGCGTCGGCGGGCAGGGACCAGCCGGTGTAGATCAGCACGACGTGCCCGGGGTTGTCCGGGTCTTCATCGGTGAAGGCCAGCGCGTCCCACAACTCGCGGTAGTTGAGTGGTTCGTGGTCATCGATCAGATCGTGGAGTTGTGCTTTGAGCGCACTGCCGGTCGAATCGAGAGAGACCCCGGCGTAGTAGCCGGTTTCTTCTGCGGCGGATACGCTCTCGGGCGGGTCGCAGCCGATCAGCAGCGCAGCACAAAGCAGCAGGCAGGCCGAAACAATTGGCATGTTCTTCTATCGGTCCAGCATGGCTTCTTTGCGCCACTGAATCATGAACGCGCATCTCTGCTGTACGTATGATCCGCTCCGAGGTTGTTTGAATCGGGCTGCTTGTTGTCGCCTATCGCGCCGACGCGTTGTGTTTTGATGCCCCGCTTAACCGACCCGCTTTTTGCGATCTGGCGTGTGCCCCCTTCGATCGACCGATGCGGATTCTGATCATGAATCGGGACGCTTGCTTCGGAATGGGTTGCTTGTGCCAAGCCTTGTTGACAGCGTTTGCCGGTAAGGCTTACCCTCTCGAGGCCGTCAGATCAAACACACGGCTTACGGAGTAGCGATATGAAAAAGAGACCCGCCAGCCAGCGACGGCGTGATTTTCTGAAAACAGGCGCTCTGGTTGCAGCCGGTGCCGCTTGGCCGGGCACAACCGCGGCCGCATCAACACAGCGCAGGCCAAGGCTGCCCGCGAGCGAGCGTGTGAACGTTGCGATCGTTGGGATCGGTGGCAAGGGCGTGAACAACCGGCAGATGCTCCAGCGCACCGGGATGTGCAACGTCGTTGCCCTCTGCGATGTCGACCTGGTCAGCGACCGCACCCGGGGCGCACGCATCGCCAATGGTGACCTCGAGCCTGACGCCGGTGAGGACCCGAGCAAGCATGTCCTCATCCGGCCCAAGGCGCCGGTGTTTAAAGACTTCCGGGTGATGTTCGACCAGATGGCCGGCCAGATCGACGCGGTCGTGATCTCGACGCCCGACCACACCCACTTCCCGATCGCGATGGCGTCGATGGCGCTGGGCAAGCACATCTGGGTCGAGAAGCCGCTCGCACGCACCTTCGGCGAGTGCCAACGCCTGATGGAGATGGCCAAGCGCAGCGGCGTCGTCACGCAGGTCGGCAACCAGGGCCACTCGTCGGCGAACCTTACGCAGTTCAAGGCCTGGACCGAGGCGGGCGTGATCAAGGATGTCACCCGCATTGATGCCTACATGACCAGGGGCCGGCGCTGGCACGGCTGGGGCGAGGCCGTCACCGAGTACCCGAGCGAGCCGATGCCCGGCGGGCTGGACTGGGAGACCTGGACCGGCCCCGCCGCGATGCACCCGTTCAGCAAGAAGCTGCACCCGGCGAACTGGCGCTGCTGGTTCGACTACGGCTGCGGCGCGATGGGTGACTGGGGGCCGCACATCCTCGACACCTGCCACCGCTTCCTCGACCTCGGCTTGCCGACCGCGGTCACGGCCGAGAAGTGGGAGGGGGCCAACAAGCTGGTCTACCCGCAGGCCTCGACGCTGCGCTTCGATTTCCCCGAGCGCCGAGGCATGCCCGCCTGCGCGGTGCGCTGGTTCGACGGCCGGGGCAACAACCCGGTGATCGGGCCCGGGCTTCGCGAAGACGCGATCGACCTGACCCGGCCCGGCAAGATCATCTACGGCAAGGACCGCGTCTTCCACGGCTACTCGCACAGCAGCACGCTGAACCTCGTCTCTGATGCAGCGGACGAGACCCAACTGCCGGGCTACGAGGAGGACGTTCCAAACCACTGGCAGAACTTCCTGCTTGCCTGCAAGGGCGAGGCCGAAGCGAACGCCCCGATCCGCGTGGCCGGCCCGCTGACCCAGGCCCTCTGCCTCGGCATGCTCTGTCAGCGTTTCGGTGGGACGCTTGAGTTTGACGATAAGACCGGTCAGATCATCAACCACGACCAGGCCAACGCGCTGCTGGACCCGCTGCCACGCAAGGGCTGGGAGCAGTACTACAAGCTGTAATTGAAAACACTTGCCTTGAAGTTATTTTAATGTTTCAACATGCCGCGACGACCTTGTGTTTGATCTGCCTTACGGCGGGGCTCGCTGCGTGTACGGGCGCCCCCGCGCTTGATACCGGGCCGCCGTTCGAACCGTTGTTCCCGCCGGGTGATACCTCTGCCTGGCGGCTGTCCTCAAGCAAAGCAAAGGGCTGGGTGTTTACAGAAACTGGCTTTGGCCGCGAGCAGGACGGCGCGGGCACCTTGATCACGACCAAGCCCTACAAGGACTTCGAACTCGTTTTCGAGTGGAAGGTATCGGTGGGAGGCAACAGCGGGGTGATCTACCGCGCCCAGCGCGGCCGGGGCCTGGAGTACCAGGTCCTCGACGACGAGCGGCACCGCGCCGCAAAGGGCGGGCCGATCAACCAGAGCGGCGCGCTCTATAACCTCAAGGCCCCGATCGATAACAAGCCGTACAAACCCGCCGGCCAGTGGAACACCGGCAGGATCATCGCGGTCGGTGATCGTATGGAGCACTGGCTCAACGGGGTGAAGGTGGTTGAACTCGACCTGACCGGCGGAGACTGGGAAGCGAGTTACCGCAAGAGCAAATACGCCGAACTGAATCACCCCAACTTCGGGCGCGTTGCCGGGCCGATCATGTTTCAGGACCACGGCGATAACGCCTGGTACCGCAATGTCAGGGTCCGTCAGCTCAGCGACGAGCCATCGGTCGAAAGCAAGTGAACGCTTCGCCGGGCACGATCAATCAGAAAACGTAACATCGAACCCCTAAAGCACTGGCCATGCGACAAGGCAGGAGGTGCCACGACAATCAAGCGGGCGATTTGTTCATACAGACCAGTAAAATATACTTTACGACTCATCATGGTTAAAGTAGATTTAATTTTGGAAGAAGGTAGGCATCCCTAAGAGGACACACATTTGTGACGCCGCTTTGTTTTTTTAATCGTGACTGCTCTGACGCTATTGCCCTAGTGCCGACCCGGCCTTGTGTGCGATGCTGCTGGCCTGTTTGTGTGCTGATTGTGATAGCCGTTTTATCGATTGCAGTCGATGTGCTCGCAGCCGGGACCGCCGTACAACCCGAGGAACCGCAGACCCTGATCACGCGCGACATGGTCACGGTCAAGACGGTTGAGCTGCCTCAGCCCGCGATGCAGAACCAGCTGGTTCTCACACTGGTTGAAGAGGACCCGGCCGGCGGGCTGTGGGTCGTTTGGCACATAGGTGAGGACGCCGTACTGCAGCACTTCGATAACGCCTTCAAGGCGGACCGCCCAACCATCACGCTCAAAGGCCATCGCGTGATGGGGCTTTATGGCCACCGCGACGGTTCCCTCGCCTTGACCTGGCGCGAGAGCCACATGACCGACGTCCACGGCGTCAACCTCTTCCTGAAAAAGATCACCGGCGAGGGCGAAACCATCTGGAACACCAAGGTCCGTGGCGACGAGGGCGCGAACCTGCCCTACGAAGAGCGGCCCATCGGGCTTTGGCACCACCCGGACTACCAGGGCCCGGCCGTCCGCATCGCGTTCAACGGCAAGCAGTACGGGCTGTTCTATGTTGTGATGCAGAAGTTCGAGTCCAAGGAATGCCACACCGGCGATGAGTTCATGATGGTGAACGCCGATGGCTCGATCGACAGTCGGTGCTACCGGCACACATGGAATGCCAGCCACAGCTTCTGGATGTCGTCTGCGGTGGGGCGCAACGGCGACTTCTTCGGCGTCACCTACACCGACCCGTTCCCGTTTTTTGGGATTCGCATGGGCAACTATTCCCAACCAACAGCCAAGCAGTCGCTGATCTGGCCGGCCCGCGCCTGGCCTAACACACTACCCAGCACGCGGATGGGCGCGATGTTCAATATGTCCGGCGGGTTTGGTATGGCCATCAGCTCTGGCGTGCCGAAAGACCTCTCGGTCCTCAAGCAGTTCGATGAGGAAACGGTCAAGCGACGCATTGAAGCCGAGCAGGCGGAGAAGTCCGGCTACCCGATCCTTCTGCGTTTCGACCACAGCGGCAACACCGCGCGCTCGACTTACCTGACCACCGACCTGATACCGGATATCGTCGTCGCTGGGGCACGCTTCGGCAAGGACTCAGCGTTGATTGCCTGGGGCAGTGGCCCGGGCAACATGAAGGGCGAGGTGTTTGGCACGCTAGGCACGACCATGGCCGTTGTCGATGTCAAGGGCAAGATCCTGCAAACCGATATCAAGGTCAACGCTCCGCTGACATGGAACAGCGACCCTATCACGCTGTCGAACGGCGACGTCGTCTGGGCCGGCCTCGCCGATGAGTGGACCAGCAACGACAGCAAGACCACGCTCTACCTCGTGCATGTCAAGAGCCCCGCGTCGATCGGTGGTGGCGGGGCGGCGCAGGCGGATGCAAAGCCCGTACTCAAGATCGACGGGCTGAATCTTGCATCGCTGACCGCGAAGACTAAGCCGCTCTACACCCTGGTCGAGAAGCAGAACTACGTGCGTGCCCTAAGCCTGGTCGAACGGATCGAGAACGACCCGGCATCGACCGGCGAAGACAAGGCCCAGGCCGCGCTGATGCAGGAGCATATCGAGTCGCTGGCCGAGTCCACGCTGAAGAGCATCAAGGCAGACCTTGCGGTCGGGGATGTGGTCCGCGTCGTCGAAGAACTAAAGGACGCCCGCCGTATCTTCCGCGGCGTTGGCAAGATGGACGACCGTCTGTCGGCGATGTCGACCGCGCTGATGCAGGACAAAGAGCAGCGTGCCGAGATCAATATCGGCCGGCTGTACGACCGGCTTGTTGCCCGGGCCGAGAAGGCACAGCGCGACCAAGACTTTCAGGCCCTCCGCAAGTTCGCAGACGAATACCCAGATTCACCTTACAGCGCCGCGGCGCTGATGGCGGTCAAGAAACTACAAGACGGCGGCAAGGATGTGCGAGACCTCTATTTCAACAGCCTGAAGAAAGACTGATCCCAGACGTCTGGCCTACGCCCGGTCCTTCAGTGTCCGCACCCGGCGCTGCAGCGCTTCGAGTTCCTTCTCAAGCAGCACGAGTTCGTCGGCCACCGAGATCTCGCCGGTCTCGGCCAGGTGCTTCTCGCGGTCGTCGGCGGCCTGCTCGTCCTGGGCCTCTTCCATCGACTGGATGATCACGCCGATGAACAGGTTGAGCATGATCATCGTGCCCATCAGGACGAAGCTGACGAAGTAGACCGCGCCGACCACCGGGCTGGCCTGGCTGTTGAACTGGCCCTCGTAAGCGGCGCGGTCGCCGGGGCTGAAGGGGTACTGGTCGCTGCCCCACATCTGGATGTACATGATGTCGGTCCAGTCCTCAAGGGTCACCACGCGGAACAGCGAGAGCATCGACGTCTGCAGGTTGCGGAAGTGCACCGGGTCGTTCTCCGACCAGAGGAACACGCCCATCACCGCGTAGACGTAGAACATCAGCATCAGCAGGATGCTCACGTACAGCATGGATGGGAGCGACTTGATCAGCGAGCCGACGATCAGCTGCAGCTGCGGCACGACACTGACCAGGCGCAGCGCCCGGAGGATCCGCGCGAGGCGCAGCACCGCGGCGTACTGCGCGTTGACGGGTAAGAAGCAGACGACCACGATCGTGAAATCGAAGATGTTCCACGGGTCCTGGAAGTAGCGGTACCAGTGCTTGCCGTGCTGGGCAACCTTGAGCGCCGCTTCAAGGACAAACAGCCAGAGCACGATCTTGTCGAGCAGGTGCAGGAGGTCGCCGTGCACCGCCATGACCGAGGGGTAGGTCTCGACGCCGACGAGCACGGCGGCAAACAAGATCAGCAGGAGGATCCCGTTCTGGAACAGCTTGCTGGCGACGATTCGGCCGATCGGGTTGTCGGGGTGCTCTGGATTCACAGGCGGGCAGTTTAGCGGGCGTTCAGGGGATCGTGGCACTGGGGAACGCCGCGCGGAGCTTCTGCTTGCCTCCTTCCGAGATGCCGGCTGACTGGACATAGATCTGCTTGAGGTGGGGCAGCGCGAGCAGGTGCGGGACCATCGCGTCGGTCAGGTTCTCGGCCTTCTCCAGGTGCAGGGTCTGCATCATCGGCCAGTTGCGGAAGTGCGGCCCCGCCGTGTCGTCGACCGGCGAGTCAGACAGCTTGATTTCCTTGAGCCGTGTCATGCCCGCGAGGTGGCGCAAGGCGTGGCCATCAATCTGTGCGTTAGGGATCGCGAGGCGTTGCATTTTTGTCATGCCCGCGAGGTGTTGCAGGCCCTCTTCAGTGGTCGGGATGTCGTTGAGCCAGAGCATCTTCAGATTGGTCAGTGTTGCGAGATGGGCAAGCCCCGCATCGGTGATCGGGGCCTGGTTGAGGTAGAGGTATTCCAGCCCGGTGAGCCCGCCGACGTGGACAAGGTCTTCATCACGCATCTCGGTGCGATCGATCCGCAGGTAGGACAGCCCGTCCATCTGCCCGATCGTGACGAAGCCTTGGCGGGTGATGTTGGCCCTGGACAGTTCCAGCGTGCCCAGATTTGGTATGCCGGCCAGGTGCTCCAAGACCTCATCGTCAACGCAGGTATTTCGCAGCCCAACGGTCTTAAGCTCGTTGAGCTCGGCCCAGCCTGTAAACGCGCTGCCGTCATAACCCAGCGCGTCGTCGATCTCCTCAACCTGCATGTCCCCATCGCGCTCGATGTAGCGGAACTGGGGAACCCACAGCTCGACTCGATTCAGCCGCTTCGCTTCTGCGATCTGGTGGATATCGTTCTGATTGATCTGCGAGAGGCGGAGATCGATCACCTCAACGCGATCGATCTTCAGTGATTGCAGGGCATCCGACGCCCAATACGTTTCACTGCCACGTGTGCTCGGGCCCAGGCCCCTGAAGATGCTGGACTCCGCGTCGGACAGGTACACCTCGCGCAGGTTGTGCAGGTCTGCAAGGCGCTTGTTCGCATCGCCGAGGTCGATACTGAGGCTGAGCGTATCGGCACGGTAGTAGAAATCCAGGATGTGGTCGGGCAGGCGGTCTTTCCACCACTGCCATTCGGGGCCCTGATACGCCATCGAAACCGCCTGGGTCTGGATGTACATGCTGCGGATCCGGCCTGGCTGGCTGGTGAGATCGTGGTACGCCCGGTTGATCTCGGTGGCAGCGGCATCCTCGCGCGCCCAGCCGTGGTAGACCCAGCCCGCGTAGCCCGGCGGAAGCATCAGCAGCGCGCCGAGCACGATGGCCCAGTAGCGTCTGTGGTGCCGCTGCAGCTGCCGTTCGCTGCGTGCGGTCTTGCCGCACTCGGGGCAGGTGAATTTTGATTCGCCCTCGCGTCCGCGCATGTCGTACCAGCAGCGCGGGCACCGCAGCCGGCCCTTGCACCGGTCGCCCAACAGGCCCCAGGCCGACAGCACGAGCGCGATGAGCAGGCACCCGCCGAGGCCCGTGAGCCAGATGCCGTATTGCCAGAACCACCCGGCCATCATCGGATTGTAATCACCCGCCGACATGAGCACGCAGCAGGTCACGCACCGCATCCAGCGTGTCCGCGTCCTTCGCTTGTTTGTCCTCACGCCACCGGCTCATCCTCGGGAAGCGGAAGGCGACGCCGGACTTGTGGCGGGTGGATTCCTGCAGGCCCTCGAACGCGATCTCGAAGACGAGTTCGGGCTTGACCACCCGGACCGGGCCGTGGCGGGCGGTGGTGTTGCTGCGGATAAAGCGGTCGACCTGTTCGATCTCGTCGTTGCTCAGGCCGGAATAAGCCTTGGTGACCGGGACCAGCTCGCCGCCGTCCCAGACCGCGAAGGTGTAGCTCGTGTAGAGCCCGGCACGTCGGCCGCTGCCGGTCTGCCCCTGCACCAGCACCGCGTCGATCGTGTACGGGTCGGCCTTCCACTTCCACCACGGCCCGCGCGTACGGCCGGCGGAATAGGAGCTGTTCCTTTTTTTTAGCATCACGCCCTCGACGCCGAGCTCGCGTGCTTTCGCAACGTAGTCCACAACGGCTTGCCAGTGATCTGCTTCCACGATCGGCGATAATTTGAGATCACTTTGGTTTGTGAGTACCGCTTCAAGCTCTACCCGTCTTTCGTGCATTGTCTGTTCGCGCAGGTCTCTGCCCGCCACCTCCAGCGCGTCGTACGCCATGAACACGACCGGCACCTCGGGGAACAGCGACAGCTCGACGTGCTTCCGGCCAAGCCGTTTCTGCAGCTGAGCAAACGGCAACGCGCGGCCACCCTCCCACGCGAGCAGCTCGCCGTCGAGCACGGCGTCGTCCTGCAGCGCCCGCGCGGCGGCGACAACTTCGGGGAACGTGTCCGCGACTTGCTCTTCGCCACGCGACCAGAGGTAGACCTCGCCATCGCGCCGGATGAGCTGGCCGCGGATACCGTCCCACTTCGGCTCGATCTGCCAGCCGTCGACCGCGCCGAGTTCGTTCGGCTCGATCTCTAAAGGTGGTGCGAGCATGAAGGGGTAGGGCTTGCTAGCGAGCCCCGCGGCGTCTTCCTCCCCCACCAGCGCGGTGTAAGCATCCGCGCTCGGCTGCCAGGTCCCCGTCAACCGGTGGTCTACGACCGCCGGCTCAAGCCCCGCGACCTCGGCGAGCGCACGGACCAGCAGCGCTCGTGACACGCCGACCCGCAGCCCGCCGCGCAGCAGCTTGTGGAACAGGAAGCGCTCGTACTCGTTGAAGCGCGACCATGTATCGAGCACGATCTTTTTCTGCCCGGCCTCATCCAGCATGGCCAAGGGCTCAAGCCGATCGCGGACAACGATGTGCAGGGGCTCGTCCGCTTGTCCGCGAGCTGAATTGGCAGGAGGCGGCACGATGAGTGCGAGCGTCTCGCTAAGGTCGCCGACGATCTGGTAGCACCTCTCGATCAGCCAGGGCTCGTAGCCGGATGCCTCCGCGGCCCACTGCCGAAGCAGCGCGCTCTTCACCGTGCGTGTGAGCCGTTTGCCGGACAGCAGCACGACGGCCCAGCAGGCGTCCTCGGGCGGGGCGTTCTCGAAGTAGTCCCGCATCCCCGCGACCTTGTCGTTGGTCTTGGTCGTCGCGTCGAGTTTCAAGTAGAGGTCGGTGAGGTGTTTCACGGTTGTTGGGTGATGCAGTCTTCCGGGAGGGCGAGGCGCCTGCCTAGCCGCGATTAAACAGAGCACGAAGCGTAAGCGAGTGGCCACAAACTGTAGAAGATTTGATGCCACTTGCTGACGCTTCGTGCCCTGACAGTCAGCGGCTCAGCAGGA
>JBCDKD010000076.1:0-21912 GCA_039024275.1 Planctomycetota bacterium
CGCTGCATCTCCAGATAGAAGCACGGCTCGCCGTTTCCGTTCGTGCCGAACAGGTCCTTGTGCCACTGCGCCTCGGCCCTGGCGTTTTTGTAGTGCGTCGGGTCCTTGGACTGGTGGTACTTGACCAGGTGGTAGGCGATGGACGAGCCGAGGTGGCCGTTGATCGCGATGAGTCCTTCCCCCCACTGCTTAAGGGTCGACTTGTCCATCCTGGGCTTGAAGTAGAAGCCGTTGACGAACGCGTCCGAGCTGAGTTTCAGGAGGTTCTGCCAGCCGGCGTTGTTCTCGGCAAGAAGGACGAGGTGGAACCCGCCGTCACTGACGCCGGTGAACTCGCGGTTGGTCCGGTCGCTGGTCTTGCCGTTGATGTCGGGCGCGACGTAGGCCTCGATGCCGAGGATCGGCTTGACGCCCTGCTTCTTGGCGAGGTTGTAGAACTCGACGGCCCCGTGCAGGTTGCCGTGGTCGGTGACCGCGACCGCATCCATGCCGAGCGCTTTGACGTGCTTGACCAGCCGGTCCAGCCGGTTGCCACCGTCCAGCAGCGAGTACTGGCTGTGCAGGTGCAGGTGGACGAACCCGCCCTTGAGGGCAGTGGGTTGTGGGGTTGTGGCGTCGGCGGGTTGTGCCATCCGTGGCGGCCTCGGGCGCGGGTAATCGGGTGGAGACGGCGTGAGGGCCAAGTATAGCTACCCGCTCCCGCTGAATAAGTGGGCCCCGCCGCGTGCAGAACTTGTCGCTTTCGCGTCACTCGTTCATAGCGTGCGGCCTAGCTGTGAATCGTCCTGAACTGTAAGACACCGATCATAGATGTTGTCTACAATATCAGGATTGAACCTATTTCATGACCCTCGCCCCAACAGAGCTCATCGCGCTTCTTACCCGCGGACCGCACCCATGAAACAACTGCTCAACGCCCTGTTCATCCTCCTGCTCATGACCAGCCCCGCGGCGATCGCGATCGCCCAGGACGGGGATGACGGCCGGCCCGGGGATGGTCAGCCGCTGGCCAAGGCGCACCCTTCGTGGGCCGTTGAGCCCGCCCGCCCTGCCGGCTGGGAGCCACGCGTCGGTGCGCTCGCATGGAGCCCGGACGGCAAGTACCTCGCAGTCATGACCTTTAACCCCGGCCGAACCGGCGCGTCAGGCGACTACAACGGCCAGCTCCACATCATCGAGAACGCGACGAACAAAGACGTCACCAAGCACAAACGGACCACCGTCAGCGAAGAGCTCATCCTCCCGCTCGGCGCGTACTGGCTCGAAGAGGGCCTCTTCGTGCTCGAACGGCACGAGCTCTCCAAGTGGACCGACCAGGACGGCGACGGCATCCCCGAAACCAAAGACACCCACGCCTCCGGCTGGATCAGCGTGAACTTCCACGACTTCTCCTTCGGCCTAGGCTACCACGAGGGGTACCTCTACGGCGCGCTGTCCACCAGCCTGCACCTGAACCAGGAAGAACGCGAGACCGCCGAGGCCAACCCCGACGACCCCATCGCCGGGCAGATCAGCAACTCCAAGGGCAAGACCCGCGGCGGCAACGCGCCCAACCACGAGTTCCGCGGCTGCGTGATGAAGATCAGCGTCGAGACCGGCGAGATCGAGTGGATCGCCGGCGGCCTACGCACGCCCAACGGCGTCGGCACCGGGCCCGGCGGGATCGTCCTCGCCCCCGACAACCAGGGGGACTTCAAGCCGAGTAACGGCATCTACGTCGCGAAGGACGGCGAGTTCTTCGGCAAGTACAACGCCACCTTCAGCCACGTCAACCTGCCCGAGGGCGGCGTGCCCTCGATGTACTCGGACAAAGAACCGACGCCGCCTGCCATCTGGCTCCCACAGAACGAGATCGGCAACTCACCCAGCGCAACGCTGCTGATCCCCGAGGGCAAGCCCTTCGCCGGGCAGGTCCTCAGCGCCGACCTCACGCAGGGCGCGATCCACCGTGTGTTTATGGAAGAGATCGGTGGCACGTGGCAGGGCGCGGTGTTCCGCCATACGATGGGCCTCGAGTGCGGGCCGCAAGACATCAAGTGGGGGCCGGACGGCTGCCTGTACGTCGGAGGGATCGGCAACGGCGGCGGCGGCGGCTGGGGCTGGGGCAAGACGCTCTACGGCATGGAGCGCCTGCGGCCGACCGGCAAGACCGCTTTCGAGTACGAGAAGATCGAGACGACCCAAGGCGGCTTCCGCGTGACCTTCACCGAGCCGGTCAAGGCGGGCACGCTCGACAACCTCGAGAACTGGCAGGTCAACGCCTGGACCTACGTCGCGACGCCGTTCTACGGCGGGCCGAAGCGCGAGCAGCACAAGCCCAACGTGACCGCGGTCAAGGTCGCCGACGACAACAAGTCGGCCGAGCTGATCGTCGACGGCCGACGCCCCAACTACGTCTACCACATCCGCATCGATGCGACCTCCGCGAAGGGCGAGAAGATGTGGTCGCCCGAGAGCTGGGTGACGTTCCACAACGCCCCGCAGTGACGCCTGGTTGTAAGATACCCGGCGGTTATACGTCATCCGGTTGAACAAACGGGCCTGCCTGGGCCCGTTTTTACATCCCAGAGAAGGAACCGAACCCCATGCATCGTAAAGCAACCCTCCTGACCGGCCTGGTCGCCATGCTCACGCTGGCCGGACCCTCTTCCGCACAGTTCGAGAAACGCCCGGGCTCGGGCCAATCGCTCGAGGCCCCTCACCCGGCCTACAAGATCGAACAGGCCCGCCCCGACGACTTCAAACCGCAGACCGGCGCGATCTGCTTCCTGCCCAACGGCAAGCTCGCCGTCACCGCCTTCCCGCCGCAGAACAACGGCGTGTTCCGCGACAACTACAACGGCATCCTCTACATCATCGACAACCCGACCGAGAAAGACCCCGGCAAGATCAAGGTCACCCAGATCAGCGACGAGCTGCACGACCCGCTGGGCATGGCCTACGTCGATGGCGCCCTCTACATCGCCGACCGCAACGAGGTGTCCAAGTGGACCGATACCGACAACGACGGCTACCCCGACAAGCGCGAGACCTTCAGCTCCGGGTGGGTCAGCGACAACTACCACCACTTCACCTTCGGCCTGCCCTACGACGGCGAGAACTTCTATATCACCCTCTCGACCAACATCACCTTCAAGAAGATGATCGAGGAAGAGAACATCAAAGGGAAGATCGAGTCGCTCAACGGGCCGAACCCGGAGCTCCGCGGCACGCTCCTGAAGATCGACGGCAAGACCGGCGAGTTCGAGCCGATCGTCGGCGGGCTGCGCACGCCCAACGGCGTCTCGCTCGGCCCCGAGGGCACCATCATCATGCCCGACAATCAGGGCGCGTGGAAGCCCGCATCCGGTATCTACTTCGACTACCCCGGCTCGTTCACCGGCCACTACAACAACACCGAAGCCACCAGCGACTTCTACCCCGACGGCGGCGCGCCTTCGGCGTTCTCCGACCAGGCGATCACGATGCCCGCGGTCTGGATCCCGCAGAACGAGTGCGCGAACTCGCCCGGCAACATGGTCGAGATCCCCGAGGGCAACCCCCACGCCGGGCAGTACCTTATGGCCGAGATCACCCGCGGCGGGATCCGCCGGGTCGACTTCGAGAAGATCGGCGACACCTGGCAGGGCGCGATCTACCGCCACAGCCACGGCTTCGAGGCCGGCACCAACCGCCTCGCGTGGGGGCCCGACGGCTGCCTGTACGTCGGCTGCATGGGCGCCCGCGGTAACTGGTCGTGGAAGGGCACGCAGACCGGCCTTCAACGCCTCGCCCCGACCGGCGAGACCGCCTTCGAGTTCGCCTCGGTCAACGTGACCAAGGACGGCTTCGAGGTGTCTTTCACCGAGCCAGTCGACAAGGCACAGCTCGAAGACAAGGGCAAGTGGGCGGTGAATGCCTGGACTTACAAAAAGACCGCTCGCTACGGCGGGCCGAAGATCCCACAGGAACCCAAAGACAAATCACAGCCTAACGAACAGATTGTCGAGATCGCGAGCATCACGGCCAGCGACGACGGCCTGGCCGTGGAGATCCTCCTGGACGACGACCGCAAGCCCAACCATGTCTACCACATCCGCAGCGACGTGAGGTCCAAGGCCGGTGACACCATGTGGTCCAACGAGGTCTGGTACACCTTCCACAAGGCACCGACCGAGTAACCAGCAAGGCCCGCGATGCTCACGAACAAATCGCAGGCGGCCTACGGACGCCGGACGCGTAGACAGCAACCCTGATCTCTCGTCCGGCGTCCGTAGGCCATCGGCTATGATCTTAACTCCCTTCACCCGCCAACCAAACAAGGCCATGCAACGACCCACCCTGTTTCTCGCCGCGATCACTCTTCTATTGTTCCACTGCACAACCCTCGCGGACAGCCTCAAACCGGGCGTGAGCCTGAAGGTCTACCACCTCGCCAAGCCCTACGAGCGCATCCCCACGCTCGCGCCGGGTCAGCACCCTAACTTCCACGACATCCGCGCGACCATCGACTTCCCCGGCCGACGCGCGTTCGGCAACCGGCAACGCTACTTCTACGCCGAGGTCGGCGGGGTACTCCGTATCAAACAGGCCGGCCAATACACGTTCCGCCTGACAAGCGACGACGGCAGCCGGCTCGTCATCGGCGACCAACTCGTTATCGACAACGACGGGCTGGTCACCAACGAGCCCAAGGACGGCAAGATCCAACTCGACAAGGGCGACCACGCCCTCAGGATCGAGATGTTCCAGGCGATCCAGGAGTCCGGGCTCAAACTCGAATGGAAAACGCCTCGCTCTGAACGCTTCAGCCTCGTATCACAGGAGGCGCTCTTCAACACCACTGGAGAGGTGAAGACCGAGGGCGGCAATAAAACCGTCGTGATGCGCGGTGTCCGCGAACCACGCCCCGGCGCAGGCCAGCCACTCGACAAGGCCCACCCCTCGTTCACTATCGAGCAGGCGAGGCGTGACAACTTTCAGTTCAGTGTCGGGGCGATGGCCTTCCTGCCCGACGGCAAGCTCGCGATCACGACGTTCCCGCCCAAGAACAACGGCGTATTCCGTGACGCGTTCAACGGTGAGCTCTGGATCATCGAGAACCCGACCGAGAAAGACCCCGACAAGATCGTCGCCAGCATGATCACCCAGGATCTTCACGACCCGTTGGGCATGTGCTGGCACGATGGGGCGCTCTACATCGCCGACCGCAACGAGGTCTCGCGCTGGACCGACAAGAACGGCAATGGCTACCCCGATCACCGCGAGACCTTCGCCTCCGGCTGGGTCAGCGACAACTACCACCACTTCACCTTCGGCCTGCCCTACCACGACGGGCACTTCTACCTCTCGCTCTCGACCAACATCACCTTCAATAAGATGATCAAGGAAGAGAACATCGAAGGCGAGGTCATCGGGCTCAACGGGCCTAACCCCGCGCACCGCGGCAGCCTGTTGAAGATCGATGCAAAGACCGGCGACTGGTCCGTCGTCGCCGGCGGGCTACGCACACCCAACGGCGTGTCGATCGGCCCCAAGGGCGTCGTGCTCATCCCGGACAACCAGGGCGCCTACCGGCCGGCGAGCTGTATCTTTGCAGGGGCACAGGGCGCGTACTTCGGCCACGAGAACAACACAAAAGCCGTCAGCGACTTCTACCCGGACGGCGGCGTGCCCGCAGACTTCTCAGACCAGCCCGTTACGCCCCCGGCGGTCTACCTGCCCCAGAACGAAGCGAGCAACTCCCCCGCCCAGATGAGCATGATCCCCGAGGGCCAGCCCTTTGCCGGGCAGATGCTGATGGCCGAGATCACCCTCGGTGGGCTGCGGCGCATCGCGCTGCAGGAAGTCGATGGCGTCTGGCAGGGCGCCGCGCTCAGGCACAGCCAGGGCTTCGAGGCGGGTTTGAATCGGCTGGCCTGGGGCCCAGACGGCGCGCTATACGTCGGCGGCATGGGTGGCGGCGGGAACTGGGGTTGGCGCGGCACACGCTTTGGCCTGCAACGCATGGTGCCGACGGGTAAGACGGCGTTCGAGTTCGATACGATCGAGGCGACCCGCGAAGGCTTCCGCGTCAGCTTCACCAGGCCTGTGCCAAAGGACCAGCTCGAAGACCTGGAGATGTGGGCGATCGACGCGTGGACCTACGAGCCTGTCGCGACCTACGGCGGGCCCAAAAAAGACCTGCAGCGCGCCGACCCGACAAAGGCGACCGCGTCGGCCGACCGTCTTTCCGTTGAACTCACCGTCCCGGGCCGTAAACCAAACTACGTCTACCACGTCCGCACCGACCCGGTCTCCGATAGCGGCGAAACGATGTGGTCACCCGAGGCATGGTTCACGTTCCACAAGGCGCCGGCGGAGTAAGCAACGCCCACCAGACGAAACCAAACAAGCCCGCGCTCAGACGAACGCGGGCTTGTTTGGTTCAGGACAGCGAAAGAAAGCTACGCTTCTTGTAATTCCTTGATCGCGGGGAAATCGACTTGCGTTTCCGCGATGTGGTTGACGAAATTCGTGAAGAAGTTCTTGATGACCTGCCCGGTGACCTCGAGGACTTCCGCATCGGTGACGCCCGAGTGACGAGCCGCGGCGAGTTGGTCATCGCTGACGAAGCCTTCGCGTTCGAGGATGGCGTCGACCAGCGCGAGCACGGCCTGTGCCTTCGGATCATCTGCGTTGCCCTGCCTGGCTTCGACGGTCTGGTCCTCACTCAGGCCCACCATCTGGCCGATCGCGGTGTGGGCTGAGGCGCAGTAGCCGCAGCCGTTGCGCTCGGCAACGCGGAGGGCGATCTGTTCCTTGACCGGGGCCGAGAGCGAGCCGCCGTCCAGTGCCTCACCCAGCTGCAGCAGGCCGGCGAGGACCGAGGGCGCCTGGCCTAGGGTCCGGTAGAGGTTGGGGACCTTGCCGATCTTCTGGGTGATGGCTCCGAACAACTCGGCGGCCTGCCCCTCGGCTTGGTCATCAGTAAGGGGTGCGATTCGTGGCATAAGAAAACTCCTGTCTCAGGTGGTGACGTCTGCCCCGGCACACGCCGGGCACGCAGGGACAACCACGGCTTTCTTAGAGCTATTCCAAACTCGATTAATTTTTAAGAAGCCCTGCCCACGCGCAGCGCGGGCGGGGATCGAGCGCGAGAGAGCTTGTACCCCCACCCGCGCTGCGCGTGGGTGGGGCTTGATTTGCGCTAAGACTGCCCGGCCGCCTTGATGCGCTTGAGCGCCTTCTTGCGGTAGTCCGCGCTGAGCTCGGTGCCCAGCCAGTCACGCTCTAAACGATTGGCCACGGCGAGCGTCGTGCCGCTGCCCGCAAAGGGGTCGAAGACGAGATCGCCGGGGTTCGAACTCGTCAGGATAATGCGCTCGAGCAGCGCCTCGGGCAGCTGGCACGGGTGCCACTGCTCACGCTCCTTGAACGTCCCGCACAGACGCGAGAGGTACCACGTGTCACCGTCGGGGTCGAAGTACCCGCCCAACTCATCCGCGTCCGGGTCGGTCTTGGCATCGACGAGCTTCTTTGACTCATCGATCGCGTCCTGCGGGCGTTGGTACCAGTCTTTTGAATTAGGGAAGCGTTGATACCACGTGTCGTCGGGCAGCTTGCCCTTGGGGTTCTGCCGGGCATCTTTGTACGTCGTCATCCGGGCGCTGGGCACGGCCACGGCGTCGTAGTTGAACGTGAACGGCGGGCTCTTGGTGAGGTTGCTCAGGGGCTTGCCGGTCTTCTTGTTCAAGGCCGCGCTGCCGACGCAGTAGAACAGGTGCGCGTGGCTGCGGTTGAACTTGATCTTGCAGCGCTGGCCGAAGGTGTAGTGCCAGACGATCCAGTTGCGGAAGAGGAGCCTGCCCTGCTTCTGCAGCTGTTTGAGGTGGATCCGCGTCTCCGCGGCGTACTCGTCGCCGATCAGGATGTACATCGAGCCGGTCGGCTTCAAGAGGCCCGCCGCCGCGTCGATCCAGTCGCAGGTCCACGCGATGTATTTCTCGTCCGGCAGCGTGTCCTTGTACTGGTCGTACGAGAACCCGATGTTGTAAGGCGGGTCGGCAAAAACCAGGTCGACCGACTGCCGGGGCCAGGCCCGCATGGTCTTGATGCAGTCGCCACCCGCGATGGTGTTGCGGTCGATGTCGGGGGCGACCTTCGCGGCGACTTTCTTCGTAGGTGTGGTGGCGGTCCTCGTGGGCATTTCGGGGATTGTAACGGGCGCGGTAGAATCGCGCTAAATCACGGGCCGTGTGCCATGGTAAATGATCTTAAAAACTTGATCGGGTTGCTTGCCCTCTGGATGTTGGTTGGGTGTGGCGGGGAAGCCGAGGTGCATACGCCAAGCGGGCCGAGCGATGTTGACGAAACGCCTCGGGTCGAAACGCTGGCGATGATTGTCGAGACCAGTGAGCCGACCTACTGGCACGATGGTTCAGAAGTCAACACGATCGACGATGTCCGATGGATGGTGCTTGCAGAGGAACCCGGGCGCGACGCGGGCTATATGTTCAGCATCGACGAATCCTACGAGCGCGCAGGACAACTGCGTGTTGTATTTACGAGAGATCCGGAAGTGAACGCCGATATCGATCTGCAAAGGGTGATTGATGGTCGCTTCGAAAGGCTCAAGCAACTGTTCGATCAACAGGCAGAGGCGGCTGGCCTGCAGGAAGAGGCCTACCTCCGTGCGTTGGTGGACGAACGCAAAGCAGAGGTAGCCGCGCTACAGAAAGCACTCACCGATCTGCAAACGCTGCGGCGTGGCCTGCCGTCGACCGATGCGTCTCGGTTGGAGATGCGCAAACTCAATCGGCAGATCGATGTCGCGCTGGCAGACGTGATTGCCATCGAAAAAGCGGTCGAGCAAGCCGAGCGAAACAACGACCGCAAGCGGTACATCACGCTAATGCGGGTGCGTTGACTCCAATAGCCGCAACACTACGCGTTGCTGGCAAGTGGCGCAGCAGATATTTGGGAATGCGGCACATAGGTTTTGTAGGTGACTCTGGCTTTCCGGCAACGTGTAGCGTTGCGGCTGTGACCTCTTTGCTTTCGTTTGCGACCCGAGCCGGGACTGCGCTCTGGCCCGGCTTGGGGTAGCATCGTTGCCATGCCCAAGGCTGTCATCACCGAGACACTGGACCAGGCGTGCGCCGACTGGCTCAGCACACACTGCGACGTCGTCTGGCACCAGCACGATCAGCCGGGACTGGCAGCGCAGCTCATCGATGCGGATGCGCTCGTCGTGCGGACGTACACCGAGGTCAACGATGCGCTCCTGGACCAGGCGCCGAACGTCAAGGTCATTGGCCGGGCAGGCGTCGGGCTGGACAACTTCGATCTGGAAGCATGCAAACGGCGCGGCGTCCGTGTGGTCTACACGCCGGATGCGAACACGCAGGCCGTCGTCGAGTACGTCTTCGGGCTCATCCTCGACCGCTACCGGCCGCGCACCACGCTGCAGCCCGGCACCGATGCGCAGGCTTTCCATGCCTTACGGAAGACCGAGGTCGGGCTCGAGTTGGCCGACCTGACGCTCGGCATCCTCGGCATGGGCCGGATCGGTAAGCGCGTCGCGACCGTCGCCCACGCGATGGGCATAAACGTGCTGGGCTGCGACCTGCTCGATGAAGCCGAGATCCGAAAGCCGATCCACCATGTCCCGTTCGAGTTCGTCGGCCATGAACGGCTGTACGAACAGAGCCACATCGTGACGGTCCACGTCGATGGCCGGCCGGAGAACAAGCACCTGATCAACGCCGAGGCCCTGGCCCATCTCAAAGAGGATGCCCTGCTGATCAACGCCGCGCGGGGGATGCTCGTCGACCACACCGCGCTGGGGGCCTGGCTCGAAGCGCACCCGTGGGCTGCCGCGGTGCTCGATGTGCACGACCCCGAGCCGCCCGCTGCAGACCACCCGCTCTACAGCCAGAGCAACGCGGTCCTGTTGCCTCACTTAGCCAGCCGAACCGACACCGCGCTGCGGAACATGAGCTGGGTGGTACGGGATGTCGCCGCGGTATTAGAGGGGCGCGAGCCGACCTACGCCGCGGTGTGAGAGTTCGCCCGGCGGAGCCGTGCTGCTTCATGACGCTTAGCATGTCACCGATGCCTGACACACCCGACGCACAACCCGAGCCCAACGCGATCGACCCGACGGCCGACGACTCGGTGGCCGCTGAAGAACTCGCGGCGGCGGAAGCGGTGGCGGCGGTCGAGCAAGAAGACGCGGAGGCCAGGCGGCGCTACCAGCCCTCGGACCCCGGCATGCTGCGGGTCGTCATTGTGGTCTGGTGCTTCTGGCTGCTCGGGGCGTGGGGCGCGGCGTGGCTGAGCGATACCTCCGTGCCGAGGGTGCGCTGGATGATGTTCGCCGGCAGCTTCGGGCTGATGCTGGTCTGGCCGGCGTTCCGCCTGAGCGAGCAGGCCGATCCCGACAAGCCGGGCCACGGCTCGCTGCAGGTCCTGCTCGACTGGCTGGCGATGGTCGGCGTGTACCAGGCGGTCATCTGGTCGCTGCACCTGCTCGCGGCCTGGCCGATGGTCCGCGGGATCTGGCTCGACGCGGCGGTCATGGCGTGGTCGCTGCTCACCGCGCTGATCGTTGCGGCGGCACGGCGCTGGCCGCACAGCTTCGCCCGGCTCGTCGGCATGGGCCTGTGCATCGCGCTCGTCTTCGCCGAGCCGGTCGCGATCTGGGTGGTCGTCACCGGCGGGGGCGAGCCCTGGCCGATGGTGGTCAGCCCGATCCAGGCGCTGTGGGAACTGACCCAGCCGCCGAACCAGAGCACGATCTCGCCTTGGGACCAGCGCACGCTGATGATCGCGATCATCGCTATCACGGGATGGATGGCGCTCGGGCTGTGGTGGGTCGGCGAACGGGTCGCGCTAAGACACGCTGCAAAAACAAAGCCTGCTGCTTGATTCTGCTACACTAATTCCCCGTCGAAGTGACACGGCATACCGAGCAAGTCACGCCCCCTCGCCACGCCCCGCGTGGCGTGATTCGTTTAGGCCTGCACCGACGCGAGGGGCCGTGACACAGACAGGGAGACCGCTATGGAATTCATCACCCAGGAAGACAAAGACGCGCTGCAAGCCAAGCTCGAAGCGCTGATCGCCAACCGCCCCGTCATCGCACAGCGCATCAAGGAGGCCCGCGACCAGGGCGACCTGAAGGAAAACGCCGACTACCACGCCGCGCGCGACGATCAGGGCCTGGAAGAGGCCGAGATCCGCCGACTGGAGGAGCGCCTCGCCAGCGCGCAGGTCGCCGACGACGTCGAGAAGCCCGACGACATGGTCTTCCTCGGCTCGGTCGTCAAGCTGCGTGACACCGACGACGACACCGAAGACCTCTATAAACTCGTTGGCGAAGCCTCGGGCAACTTCGACGCCGACGAAATCGAGGTCACCGCGAGCAGCCCGCTGGGTGAAGCGCTGATGAAGTCCCGCGTCGGCGAGACCGTGAAAGCCGACCTGCCACGCGGGACGAAGCACTTTGAGGTCTTAGAAATCCTATAGCGTGTAGCTTTTAGGGCCTAGCGTTTAGCGTCGAGCCCCTACGTGACAAATCGAAATCATGAAAAAACGCCCCGGCATTGGCGGGGCGTTTCGTATAGGCGTTGTATCAAGCCAGACCCTACACGCTAGACGCTAAACGCTACTGCACATCCGCGATCAGGCGGATCCCCTGGTAGTAGTGATCCCGGTACCAGAACTCGCTCACGGGCAGCTGCGGGTAGGTCTCGTTCCAGACCTCCTGGTTTTCGATGCCCTTCCAGTCGGCGCTGAAGTCATCATCGGTGCCGGGGGTATCGTCCGGGCCGTTGTAATTCATCATGAAATGACCGCCGCGGACGATCTTCTCGTCGCCGGTGTCGACGACCCACTCCGCCGCGTTGCCGAGCAGGTCGTGGATACCAAGCGCGTTGGCCTGCTTGGTGCCGACCTCGTCGGTGAGTTCAAGGAACGGCGGGTCGAACTGGATCTCAGCGTTGTTGATGAAGACGGCCTGCGCCTTGAGCTCTTCCTCAGACGTCGGCACACCGCCGCCAAGCTTTAGGGCGTGTTGCCACTCCGCGTCGGTCGGGACGCGGTAGGTCTTGCCCGTCTGTTCGCTGACCCACTTGGCAAACGCCTCGGCGGTGGTTCGGCTCATGCTCAGCGCGGGCCGCTTGCCCAGCCCGAGCTTGAGCTGGTTGCAGTCTTCGTAGAGCGGGCTCGGCCGCGCGTTCTTGGTCTGCAGCTGGGCGTAGGTGTTCGCGTCGATGTCCGAGCCGTAGGCCCAGTTGTAGAACATCTCCCAGGTGACCTCGTGCTTGCCCATGTAAAACGGCGCGATGCCGTCGCCGCCGGGCACGAGCACCATGTCGAACGCGATCGGGTCTTTCCCGGGGTAGCTGATGGAGTCGGTGTAGGCCTTGGGCAGGCTGGCAACATCCACAGCCGGCGCGGCCGGGCCGATACCCTTGGCGATCTCACGCTCGAGCTTGCCGATGGTTTCGGCCAGCAGGCTGTTCTGCGTCTTGAGCTTGGCCATGGACGCCTGCTGAGCGCCGAGAAGGGTCTCGAGTTCGCCGATCTTCTGAGCGAGGCCGTCGATGACAAGGCCGGCGTCGGGCTTGGCGGTGAGCGACGCGGTCAGCAGCACCGCGTCATCGACCTCGGTCAGCGGTAGCGGTTTCTTCGGAACGACGCTGTAGGTCCCCCGGCTGATCGCGAAGGCGGTATCGATCGAGACCGCATCCCCCTCGAACTTGATAACCGCGGGGATCGCGAGTTCCTCGTCGAAGCCGTTGAGGCTGAAGCTGCCCTTGATCAGGTGCGTCCAGCCCTCGGGCGCGTTCGGGTGGCCGGCCTCGGTATCTTCTTCACGGGCGACAAACTCGGTCGCGGCGAAGATCGCCTCGGGGTGGTCCACCCAGTCGAACCAGGGGTCGTACCCGCCGGGCGGCGCGACGCCCTTACCCAGCACAGTATTGATCAGCCCGCCGGGGGCGCGCTCGGTCGTGCCGTAGCCGTTGAAGCTCTCGATGAGGATGACGACCTCGAGCGCCTTGAGCGCCTGCGCCTCGGCATCGAAGACGACCGCCCCGCCGAGGCTGGTCCACGTGCCATCGAAGTCTTTGCGTGAGCCGGCCTGGACCTTGCCGGTCTCCCAGACCAGCTGGGTGTTGCCGCCGGCCAGCTCGCTCTTAAGCTCGGCGACGGTGTCGGTCTCCACCGGCTCGTAGCCCGCCACGCTGCTGAGGTCCGAATCAACCTCCGCGGTGACTTGGCTGACGGCCTGGTTCTCGAACGTTGTCTTCAGGGCGAGGCCGCCGAGCGCGAGCCCACCGACACCGGCCAGGAGGGCGATCACAATCACAGCACCGACGAGAAACTTTTTCATGTCAGAGGTCCCACAAGGGGTTGGGGGGCGGGGTCCATCCCGGGGGTACTTCCTTAAAAAACAACCCGGTCCGAACCGGGATGGCCAAGCGAAGTAGTATAGACCACCGCCGGGAGGACGTGAAATCAAAACTGCTGTTACGGGGCTTCGGACCCATCTTCCGCTGGCGTTTGGGGTGCTTGGTCGGCGTCACAGGCCAGCCGGATGCCGGTGAAATGGAAGTCGCGGTACCAGTGCACGCCGGGGGGCCATTGGGGGTAGCTTGCGTTCCAGACCTCGATATCCTCCTTAGCACGCCAGTCCGTGGTGAGTTCCTTGGCTTTCAAAAAGTAGTGCCCGCCACGAACCACACGCTCCTCACCGGTGTCGGTCACCCACTCCGCCGCATTACCAAGCATGTCGTGGAGGCCTAATGCGTTGGGCTTGCGCTGACCGACCGGGGTGGGCAGTTCAAGGAATGGAACCTCAAGCATTTGTTGATGGTTCTCATACAAGGTCGCTTGAACCAATAGGACTTCCTCTTCAGCCGGTACACCGCCGCCATACCGCAGCGCATGGTCCCACTCTGCTTCGGTCGGCAGGCGGTACTTGCGGCCGGTGTGACGGTTTAGCCAAACGCAATAGTGCTCGGCGACTGTCCTGCTCATGCCCATCGCCGGTCGGTCCGGTGGGCCATAACTAAATGTGTTCCAATCCATCTGCGACGGGCGTAGATCGAGCTTTGCCCATTGCAGCCAGTCGTCTGATCCAAGCCCGATGCCGGTCGCCCACGGGTAAAACATCTCGGCAGTGACTTCGTGCGTTGAGAGATAGAACGGCGAAATGTCCTTACCCGCTTCACCCGGGACAAGTGTCATTTCAAACGCAACCAGGTCCGGCCGAACATTCGTGCCAGGCGATGCTTCAAGCAGGATTTTTTCTTCTGCAAGCTTCTGCCAATCGCGTTCGGCATCGTAAACAAAGTGGATCGAATCACTGAATTGCTTGAGCCCTGGAGATTCTGCTTGCGTATTCGGGAAAGCTCTCGGCGTAATTGCCGGGCTTTGGTCATCCTTGTTGGGTGACACCTCGGCGCTTTCGTTCGGCTTTGAGGCATCTGTCAGCTCTGGTTTTCTATTCTGCTGATCACAGCCAAGCATCACGGCACTCACGAGTACAGGTGCTAGCAACATCACAACCAGGTTATTCTTCTCTGCTGGTGTGTATCGCATCGCCGGTCCCCGCGTCCTTAGCCCCTCTTTCTGTTGATTCATATGATGATGAAAGACGTACAGACGGGATGGTTGCTACACGATGACCGGACACACAATCAAATTACTGGGCCTGTTGTTGCTACTGGTCGCTGTATCGCCGGGCTTGCGTGCACAAAATCAAGCGACGCCCTCCCCCGCTGAGCCCGAGGCGGCTCTGGCGTACGCCGACACCATCGCGGTTCAGGTCGAGGTCGAGCGGTTCACCTTCGAGCGCAAGCTCATGGGCACGGGCTGTGTCATCACCGTCTTTGCCGACAACGAGAAGGAAGCCCGGGCCTCGGCGAACGCCGCGTTCGATGAGATGGACCGTTTGGTGTCGGTCATGAGCGACTACATCCAGTACCACCCCGAGAGCGAGTTGTTGAAGCTGGCCCAGCACGCCAGCGCGGACCCGGAAGACGCCCTGCCGGTCTCGGACGATCTCTGGTCGGTGCTCACGCGTTCGGCCGAGGTGCACGGCGCGACCGGCGGCGCGTTTGATATCACCGCCAAGCCATTCACGAACATGTGGCGGACCAGCCGGGAGCGCCGCGAACTGCCGCCTGAAGCGGCGATCGATCGGATGCGGCCGTTTGTTGGGATGGACCACCTGGTGCTCGACGAAGACAAGCAGACCGCGCGGCTGGCGAAGCAGGGCGCTTGGCTGGACCTGGGCGGGATCGCGAAGGGCTACATCGCGGACCGGGCGCTGGAGGTGCTGCAAGGGCGGGGCCTGACGATCGCGCAGGTGCAGGCCGGGGGCGACATGGCGCTGGGCGATGCCCCGCCGGGGCTCGAGGGCTGGCCCATCAATGTCGCGGACTTCCCCAAGGCCGGCGGCGAGCAGGGCCTGGCGTTCTGGCACGCCAACGGCGGGGTCTCGGTCTCGGGCGACGCGTTCCGCTTTATCGAAATCGGCGGTGCCCGCTACTCGCATGTCATCGACCCACGCACCGGCCTGGGGGTCACCGGCAGCCGGTACTGCTGCGTGAAAGGGCCGAGCGCGTTCGCAACCGATGCCGCCGCAACCGTGGGCTGCATCCTCGATCAGGCGGCGTTTGAACAAGCACTAAGCAAGCTGTCCGAGATCGAGGGGCCGCTGCGGGGCTGGCGTTTCCAGGGAAAAAGCTCGAACGAATAGCCGGTCTCCGATACGATCGTGCCGTGGCACCCCGCCTGGAGACCGTCATGCGATTGAAATCCATATTCGCCGCCACCGCCCTTTGCGTTGGTTTGCTTGTTGTCTGTCCCGCCTATGCACGCCAGGTCTTCCTCGAGTCCGAGGGGGTGGTCGTGATCGAGGCGGAGAACAGCAAGTCCGAGCCCGGCAATTGGAAAGGCAAGACCGATCTTGAGGGGTTCACCGGTAAAGGCTACATTGAGTACGCCGGCAACAAGCCGGCGGGCGGGCCACCGGGCACGACGCTGGTCTACTTCTTCAAGATCGAGAAGGCTGGGATTTATACCCTGCACCTGCGGGCCCACAAGCGGCTCGAGGGCGAGGAGCCGGACAAGTGCAACGACGCCTACGTCCGTGTTGAGGGGGACTACCGCGCGACGAAAGACGCCGCTGACAAGAAGAACGCTGATGCAACGAAGGCGGTGCTCACTAAAGATACCAAGCTCTTTGGTGGGTCGGCGGAGGGCTGGGGGTGGGCCGAGCGACTCGACCTAGGCAACCACCAGTTCCGCAACCCCAAGTACGTCTTCAAGGCCGGTCAGACCTACGCGCTGGGCATTTCCGGCAGGAGCCAGCGGTTCGGCATCGACCGCATCGTCTTCCGCCACGAATCGGTCGACTTGAAGAAGGCGAAGGACCCGGAACGGCCCGAGTCGGAGACGTTGCAGAAATAGCCTTCAGCGAGCCGGGCGGGTTGGTGTCGCGATCCAGGCGTTTCGGAACAATCGCCCGAGGCGGCGCGTTTAATACCGGGCAGGCCGCCGCCAATGAAACCGCAACGAGCGGGCGTAATTCGCCGATATCGGCTTCGTACCCTTGGCTTTGTGATCTATACTTTTGGGGTAAACACCCCTTGAAGCTTCCCGGAGTGCCGTGATGACGCCGACCCGCCTGAGACAGACCGTTTCTACCGCCGCCCTGCTGACCGCCGCCCTGGGGGTCAGCCCCGCGCAGGGCCAGGTCCAGGTCCAGGACGGCAACGCGCTGGATGCGAACCAGCAGGTCGGCTCGGGCGGGTTCAACCAAGCTGCACAGCGGGTCGACTACCGGGCCCGCAACCTGCTCATCACTGGAAACGTCGGCGGCGGGCGGGCGTTCCGCGGGGACGTGGGCTATACCGCCGACGGCGCCTTTACCGGCGAATTAGGCAGCGATACGCTCTTCAACTTCCGCCGAGACAGCGTCTTCTCCGCGCCCAACGCCGGCGGCTTCGGCTACCGCGCCCAGCAGGTCGGCGACCGCGTCATCGTCACCCGCGCGACCGACAGCATCCCCGGCTTCCGCGTGAACAACGGCAGCGGGCTCAATACCCGGACAAGCTTCGACCCCCGGTCAGGCGTCGTTACCTTCAGGCAGAGCGGCGGCGGGCTGGTCGCGGTCTCGGGCTTTACCAGCACCCAAGGCCTGCGCAACAGCGGCACCTCGCTCGGCCTGGTCCAGACCCCCAGCGGCCCCATCAGCATCGACGCTTCACCGCTCACCGGCGTCCGTTACAACCCGCTCGATGCGCGGCTGCCTTTTCCAGAGCCTGAAACAGAACCGGATCTGGAAGACGCCCCCCCCACCGCTCCAGGCAACGAGCCGAGCGATGGTTTGGACGATACCTCCGAGCCACTATCGCTGCGTCAGGACCTGCGGATCGACGGGACGTTCCAACCGGACCTGACCCCAGAGGCCCTGGCAGAGCTTCAACTGCGTCAAGACCCGCTGGCGATCACGCTGGGCACGCAGCTGCAGTCGCAGATGGCGCTGAAGCTGGCCGGCGAAGAAGGAGCCGAGGCCGCAACCAACAGCCAGGCCATGTCGCTGCGCGAGCGCGTCTTCGGCAAGCAGGCCCAGACCGACCCGAACGAGCCGCCCAAGGCGCCGGAGAACCCATACGACAAGCTGATCGCGGACATCCTCGCGAATGCGAAGGGGCAGGAGGTCCAGCCCGCTGAGAACGCCGAGGAACCCGCCGAGGGTGAAAAGCCGCGTTGGCAGCAGATCTTCGAGCAGCCGGAGCAGGCGGTCGCCGACGCCAAGGAGCGGGCCCGCGAGGCCGCGCTGCGGATCTCACTGGGCATGGTCGACGAGGAGGGCAACATCGACTACGAGACCCCGCTGCCCTCGATCGATGAGGACAGCGAGCTGGGCAAACTGCTGAGCGACCTGACCTACGACCTGCCGCGTGTCGAAACGCTGGCGGGCGAGGACCCCAACCGGATCAACAGGCTGCTGACGCGTGGCGAGCAGGAACTCGAAGCCGAGCGTTATATGGTCGCCGAGAACATCTACCGCCAGGTGCTGCGTGAGAAGGGCGACGACCCGCTGGCCAAGGCCGGGCTGGTCCACAGCCAGATGGGCGCGGGCATGATCCGCTCGGCCGCGCTGAACCTCCGCGGCCTCTTCGCCGACCACCCCGAGCTGATCGCGCTCAAGTACGACGACAACCTGATGCCGCAGACCGAACGCCTCCGCTGGCTTCAGAACCGGCTACAAAAAATGATCGGCGAAGAGATCCACGGCTCGCCCCCGGGCCTGGTCCTCGCCTACCTCGGCTACCAACTCGAAGCCAAGCCGCTCATCGAGTACGGCCTGAACGTCGCCGAGTCCGAAGCCCCCCGCGACCCGCTGATGCCCGTGCTCCGCAGGATCTGGCTCGAGGGCAAAGACGCGGAAGCCGAGGACGCGGACAAGTAATCTGCACAGCACCCCTTGCACACCAATCCTGATTCCGCAGAGCCCGATGTATCGCAGCCTCGCAGTGTCGGCCCTGTTACTCGTCACAATGGCGGGTTGTACCCATCAAAAACCGTTGCAGAACCGTATCGAGACGCTTGAAGCCCGCATCGTAGAGCTAGAGGCTCAGCAGGCTGAAGACTGGTTCATCTCCGACTTCGAACTCAACCTGATAGATGAAACCGTCAAGCGACTCAAGCTTGGCCCCGGATATGGAGATGTGGCTGCCATAGACCCAACCGGCGAATGGCGTCGCTTGGTGTTCCGCGGTTGGAATCAGCAATCTGAGGATACGGATCAAAGCGTGCTCGCTCCAATCAGCCTTACGGATCGCTACAACGCGATCTGGATGTGGAACGATCCTGCTGTAGTAGAACAAATCATCTATACAGAACAGATCACATCCGCACTGCTCTACGCGCCGGACAACTTCCCGTGGGTCGGGATGCCCCCTGATGCGTTCTTTGTTGATTGATTTTTACCTCGCTTCGCCGCAAAGACCCCGGTAAGATTGATTAGGCAAGTTGAGTTTGAAAAGCGGGACAAGCCCGCTGACTAACATCGAATCAACGGGGACTATCATGAGGTATCTGCTTAGTTGTTTGCTCGTCATCACACTTGTCGGCTGCGCGGCAAAACCGCGCCACTACAACGACGGGGTCGGGAAGCGTCCGCTGTACCTGTCGCTCTACACTGATGGCACTTATTTCCTGCGACACGAGGGCACGGCACCTTATCCCAATCCCGATGAGCGTGGCATTTGGTTCGACCTTACGAATGACTCTATCGTTGAATCCCTTTCGCATGAACTTATTGCTCTAATGCCTCATGATGAAGCGAGACCAGTTCGCTACGCGAAGGTCAACGTAGAACCTTCGCCATTGGGCAATCTCAAATTATTCGACAACCTTAAATCGTCATATTTAGATTCATTGGATGTTTCAAATATCCAAATCGAAAAACGATTTGTTGACAAAGGGGGTTGCCGTTCTGCTCAGGACAGCGCTGACAACAGTCCAAGGAGCAAAGAAGAACTACAGCAACGGCTAAAAGAACTACTCGCCTTGCGCGACCCGGGTCCATTATCCAGAGAAGAATATAGCTCGCTTACCCAACAACCCTACCCGCGCAAGCCGTTTCTCGAGAGCGACGTGGCTTCTCAGGCCTATTTCGCTGGATTCCGGAATGGGTTTGCAAAAAGTAAGAGAGAGCCGGGGCAGTTGTACGTCAGAATCAAACTATCCGGCTCAATCATCGACGCTGCAAAGGACGCGGGGTTTAGTGCAGGGATGATGGGCGATCTATCCCAACTCACGGACGCCGAAAGGAAAGAGATCCTGGCTTGGGAAACAATATATGAAGAAGTCTCGATGTGGCCCTATATGCAGAACGCCGAACTCGAACTTGACTTCAAGATCAAAACGGCTCTTGAAGAACTCGACGCTATAGAGAAAACGGAATAAAAACCCACGCCTGAACCCGGTTTTAGAGGTTCAAGCACGCCGCGATCACCCCCGCTGTATTACAATTTCCTCTCGCTTTCTCCGGCCCCGCCCGTCGCGGGGCCGATACTTTTTCGGGAACCCCTTGAACACCCCCGCGCTCCATTACGGCTCGTCGGACCGGCTCTCGCTGACCGACTTCATCGACCCCGACACGCTGCAGGAACTCCAGGACTCCTTCACCACGTTCGCCCGGCTGTCCATGCGCGTGCTCGACGCGCAGGACGAGCCCGTCACGCAGCCGACGGACCTGCCCAAGCGGGCGCGGGCCGACCAGGCCTTCGAACAGCTCACGTTCACGGAGCGCGAGCCGGACGGGTCGCTGCGTGCCCCGATCTCCATCGGCGGGCACACGCTCGGCTCGATCCTGGTCACGCCGCACCAGATCGAGCCGGACCACGGCATCACGGAGCAGCACCGCCAGCGTCTGATCGCCCTCTGCGACAAGATCGGGATCGGTGGGGCGAACCGGGAAGAGCTGCTGACCGCCGCCGAGTTCGCCTACACCGCGACGACCGGTGCGTCGCTGGGTTTTATCCACCAGATCGCCAACTCGATCGCGTCCTTGTGCTACGAGCAGCACCAGAACCGCCAGCGGATCCGCGAACTGCGTGTGCTCTATGAGCTCTCAACCCTGCTCTCGGCCCAGGCCAACCCGCAAGAAACCCTGGACACCGCCGCGAACGCGATCGCGCGCGTCATGGCGGTCAAGGCGGTGGTCATCCGCCTGCTGGCCAAGGGCGAGGACGATAAGCCGGAGCTGGTCGCCCGGGCGATCTTCGGCATGGACCTGGACACCGCCGACAAAGGCAAGACGCTGGTCAACAAGTCCGAGCTGACGCGCAAGGCCCTCAACGGCGAGATGGTCTACATTGAGGATATGACCACCGACCCGCGCAGCTACTACCCCGAAGACTCGAAGCGCGCAAGCATCAAATCGATGCTTTCTACCGGGCTCGTCGTACAGGACCGCGGCATCGGCACGATCCAGCTCTTCACCGAGCAGCCGAGGCGCTTCACGATGTTCGAGGAGAACCTGGTCCGGGCGATCGCGCAGCTTCTCGCGACCTCGGTGCGCAACGCACAGCTCGAAACCGCGCGACAGCAGAGCAAAGCCCTGACCCGGCAGGTCGAGCTGGCCCAAGGCGTGCAGCAACGCATGCTCCCCAGGCACTCGCCCGAGATCCCCGGCGTCGAGGTCGCCGCGACCTACGTCCCCTCACAAGGCTTAGGCGGCGACTTCTACGACTTCATCACCCTCGACAACGCGACGGGCTTTGCCGTCGGAGACGCGGTGGGCAAGGGGGTCGCGGCGTCGCTACTCATGGCGTCGGTCCGCTCGTCGCTGCGCGCCTACGCGCACGACCTCTACGACCTGGACGTGATCATCAAGCGTGTCAACCAGGCGCTGGACCGCGATACACTCGACAACGAGTTCGCCACGCTGTGGTACGGCACGATCGACCACCAGACCAAGCGCCTGACCTACTGCAACGCCGGCCACGAGCCCGCCCTGCTGCTACGCGATGGCGCGGTCACACAGCTGGACGTCGGTGGGATGGTGACCGGCGTAATGGAAGAGGCCGAGTACGAGAAAGGCGTGGTCGAACTGGAAGGAGGCGATTGTGTGTTGCTCTACTCCGACGGCGTGACCGACGCGATGAACGAGCACAACGACCGCTTCAGCCGGGAGAAGCTCGAGTACACCTTTCGAGAGATTGCTGACCTGCCCGCCGATCAAGCGGTTGAGGCGGTGGTGAAACGCATCCAGGACCACCGCGGTGACCACCCCGCCAACGACGACATCACGATCGTGCTGTTGAAGGTGACTGCCTGAGAACGGCGTAGCGGGGGCGCGGGGGGGGGCCCCGGAGACCACACGGAGCCGGGGCGACGGGGGGCCCCCCGCCGCCCCCC
>JBCDKD010000077.1:0-21659 GCA_039024275.1 Planctomycetota bacterium
ATTAACAGATCATTTTCATCCAGAGCAGCTCGACTCCGAGTTTTGGAATGCCCTGACGGATTTCAAAGATCTCAAGATCATCTTCAACTGAAAGACTATAGACCTACCTATAGAACTCACTAGACTCAGAAACATAAAAAACGACGCCAGGGGGGCGTAATTTCCTGTGTGCCATCCGGCTACGCCTTATTGGGTTTTTGTTTGGGCATTCGGCCGCGGGCCGGCAGTATTGTCCGCCCCACTAGCCATGTAGTCTACTCACTTAACGAGGCATCGACCGCCGAGGTGATCTTTTTGACCCAGTCCTGCACGTCGCCGCGCGTCTCCGTAAACTCAAGCGCGACCGAGCCATCGGGGGCATAGACAAACACCGCGGGCAGCGCGCCGCCGTCCCAGTTCGGGCTCAGCGCTTTGGCGATCGCGTCCCTGGCGTCCGAGCCCTCGGTCGCGATGTACGCGTTGTCCCACGCGCCCTGCTCGGTCAGGAACGCGCCGGCTTTGACGACCGAGGCCTCGCCCTCGTCGTAGCTCAGCGAGGCGAGCACCACACCCGCGCCGCGTTCTTTGATCGCCTTATGCAGGTGCGGGAACATCTCCACGCACGAGCCGCACCACGTCGCCCAGCAGTCGATCACCAGGACCTTGCCGTCCGCCACAACCTGCTCACGCAGCTTGGTGATGCCCTCCGCATCGAGCACCGTGATCTCCATTGTTGGCTCGGGATCGGTTTCGACGGCCTCTTCCTCATCGCACCCCGGCTGCAGCAGTGCGGCAGAAAGCAGGCAAACGAGGATTGATATGGGCTTAGGCATAGCGGCTCCCGTGGTTTGGTCTTTGTCTCAAGCGCGATGCTACACTGTCCCCATGAAAGCCCTGGAGGTCAACGGCGAACCGAAAAAAACGGATGCGGCGACCGTCGCCGACCTGCTCGACGAGCTGGGTCTGGCCGGCCAGGCCGTCGCCGTCGAGGTCAACCAGGCCGTCGTCCCCAAGAAACAGCACGTCGAAGCCAGCCTCAACGACGGCGACAAGGTCGAACTGGTGACCCTCGTCGGCGGGGGGTGAGGCATATAATTATAAACCCAGTGCTAGCATCTTATTCCAGGGAGACCTCAGATGAACGTCAAAGAGATCGTTAAAAAACTGCAGACCCAACCCTTCGAGCCATTCAAAGTTGTTACAAGTGCTGGAGACCGATACGAAGTCAAGCACCCTGAGAATCTAAGGGTTGTACGTACAGGTACGCTCTATATTTTTGAGCCTGTTGAAGGCGACGAACTGACCGTTGAGTCGCCCGTCATCGTCGGTCTACACCAGGTCGCCAGCCTCGAACCAAGCCCGAACTCTGCCGCATGACCACCACCCTCACGGACAAAATCGACACCCCCCTCAACGTCGGCGGCCGATCGCTCGCCTCCCGGCTAATTGTCGGCACGGGCAAGTACCAGACCTACGAGCTGATGCAGCAGAGTCTCGATGCCAGCGGCGCGGATGTGATCACCGTCGCCGTACGCCGCGAGCGGCTGGTCAACGAGCGGGGCGAGTCGCTGCTGGACTACATCGATACCGAGCGTTACACGATCCTGCCGAATACCGCCGGGTGCTTCACCGCGGAGGACGCGGTGCGCGTGTCCCGCCTCGGCCGTGAACTGCTCGACCAGATCGACAACCCCGGCAAGGACTGGGTCAAGCTCGAGGTGCTCAACGACAAGAAGACACTGCTGCCTGATCCCGTCGGGACGCTCGAAGCGACGCGTGAGCTGGTGAAGGACGGGTTCAACGTGCTCTGCTACACCAGCGACGACCCGGTCATGGCCGCGAAGATCAAGGAGGCCGGTGCCGCCAGCGTCATGCCCGCCGGCTCGCCGATCGGCTCGGGCCAGGGCGTCTTGAACCAGAACAACATCCGCATCATCCTCGAGCTCTTAAAGGAAGGCGACGCCGACTACCCCGTCATCGTCGACGCCGGTGTCGGCGCGGCCAGTGATGTCTCGGTCGCGATGGAACTCGGCGCGGACGGCGTCCTGCTTAATACCGCGATCGCCCACGCCAGCGACCCGGTCCGCATGGCCCACGCGATGAACCACGCCTGCAAGGCCGGCCGGCTCAGCTACCTCGCCGGGCGTATCCCCAAGAAGCTCTACGCCACCGCGTCCAGCCCCTGGGACGGCGTCATCAGCTACATCCCCGGGGAATAGCCAAGGCCCGCGAGAAGTTGAAACCACTATCGGCTCAAACGCGAAGTCCACAACGGTCAAGACTATTTTTGATTTTTTCCTCGCTTCCTCCCTGTTTCAAAGTTAAGCTGGCGGGGCTGCGTTACTTGGAACTCCTTGTGCACCACCGCGTTTCATCCTGGATGCTGGCCCTTACGCTGCTTGCGACCAGCCCCACGGCCCTCAACGCGGCCCTGACTCCCGTTAACCAAGAAGACGAAGCGGCACTTGAGGCCTCCGCCTCCCTGGCGTTTTCGGAATACCTCACCGCGATCGACGAGGGCGAGCTCGCGCAAGCCTACGAGATGGTCCTTGACCCGCTGGACATGCAGGCCCAGGACGACGTGCTCACACGGCTGGCCGCGTTTATCAAGGCCCGCCAGAAGCACCCCGTCACCAACGAAGGCCTGATCGTTCGCTCCTCGGGCGAATGGGCCCTGGTTGTCTACCAGTACGACACGATCGTCGGCGGCAAGACGGCCCGCGTCATCACCACCGCCTGGATGATCCAGTGGGAAGGCTTCTGGCGTCAGTTTATCGTCCCGCCGTCCGATGAAACCTTCTGGGAACTGCACCGCTCGGACTACGAGCGCCTGCAGCAATGGTTCGACGAACACGCAGAAGACATCGGCACGGCTTAAATAGTTGATTCATTCTTCGGGAGGGCGAGGCTCCTGCCGAGCCGCGTGCTGTGATAGGTCTTTTCGGGGCCAACATGTCAAATCAAAAACCCATCCGTAAGCAGCCCGTGCATGGGGTGCTGAGGCTGAATCAGCCGACCATCGTGTTTGTGACCGTGTGCACGAGGGATCGTCGGAAGTTGTTGACAAGGGATGCTGTTCGTGATGCTCTATTGCATGCTTGGAATCAAGCAGACGCCTGGCGCATTGGTCGCTACGTCATCATGCCTGACCACATCCACTTGTTTGCGGGTTTGATGGACGAGCGCTTTGATCTGGATCAGTGGGTGCGTTATTGGAAATCGTTGGCAGCCAAATCAATTGCCCATCCGGACTTCAAGTGGCAATCTGGCTATTGGGCTACGCGTATGAGAAATGCTCAACAATATGAAAGTAAATGGGAAGATGTGAAGAACAATGCTGTGCGTCACGGCTTGGTTGAGAAGGCTTGCGACTGGCCCTACGCCGGAGTCATAGCAAATCTTTACTGGGATTGACGAGTTTCTGGGAGGGCGAGGCTCCTGCCGAGTCTAGAACCTTCTGTGACTTGCGGCTCGGCAGGAGCCTCGCCCTCCCGGTCAGTTAAAAGTGCTTTCAATCCGTCAGGTGCTTCCACACATCGCCGACGCTGATGCGCTCGACGGCTTCGTCTGCGCGCTCGTCCACGGGGTCAAACTTCTTGACCTCCGGCCGGTCCGCCAGAGTGATCGTGGTGTCCTCGTCGATCTGCTTTAGGCCCAGCGACCCGTCGCCCGTCACGGAGATGACCCACCGGCCGTCCGCCATCCGGCTGCGGTAGATCGCCTTGCCGAACGGGATGGTCGGGTCCTCCCAGTCCACCTCGACAAGGCCCGGGTCGATGACCACGGCGTCGTCCGATCGGGCCGCGGTGTGTTCATCGAAGACCCGCCGGATCAGCAGCCGGCCATCGACCAGCGCGTAATCCACGAACAGCTCGTCTTCCCACGCATTGAAGCTGGTCGGGACGCGGACGAGCTCGCCGTCGCCTTTGCGGACGATGACGCAGACCGTGCCGTCTTCCACGAGCAGCTCCGTGACCGGTCGTGGGGTGATCGCCTGGTTGTACTGTTCGGCGAGCCGCTGGTAGTCGGCCTGTAGATCGGTCAGGCGGTCCCGGTAGATCTCCTGGGCGACGCCGGCCTTGGCCCATTGATAGCCCGCCGTGAGGGCGGCCCCCAGCGCGATCACGGACAGCGGTAAGAAAACCCGTTTTGCCATCGTCATGCTTCCGTTAGGGGCTTGCCAGGCGGCGGCCGGACCGGTCGGCCCGATGCTTGTGTATCATCGGCGTTCGAGCGGCCCGGAGTTCAACGCTTCTGGCACGCTTGAAGGAAAGGCCTGCCTTATGCAACGACTCATCGCAACCCTGCTCGCCCTGATGCTGAGCGCCCCGCTTGCGCTCGCCGAGGTGACTCTGCCGTCGGTTTTCGGTGACCACATGGTCTTGCAGCGCGACAAAGAAGTGCGCATCTGGGGCAAGGCCGAGCCGGGGGAAGAGGTTGTTGTGGTGATGACTCCCGCGGGGGCCGACCTGTCGCAAATAAGAAGGGCTGATGCTACCGCTTCGCAACAAGGTGATTGGCAAGTCACTCTACCCCCAACTCCCAGTGGCCAGCCTTGGATCATGACGATTGCTGGTTCGAAGACCACCAACGTGGTCGACTTTGAAGACATTGTCTTCGGCGAGGTCTGGGTCGCCTCCGGCCAATCGAACATGTCCTGGACCGTCGCCCAGTCCGCCAACGCTAAGGAAGAGATCGCCAACAGCGCGAACGATCAGATCCGGATGTGGACCGCGCGGCGGACCGTCAAGACCGAGCCCGCGTTCGATGTGAACGGCGGCTGGGCCGTCGCCTCGCCGAAGACGACCGGGAGCTTCTCGGCGGTGGCGTACTACTACGCCCGGGAGCTGCAGGAAGAGCTCGGCGTCCCCGTCGGCATCCTGCACGCGAGCTGGGGCGGCACGCCCGTCGAAGCGTGGACCAGCCGGCAGAAGCTGGATTCGATCGACTGGGCCAAGCCGATCCTGCAGCGCTACGACGCTGCGGTCAAGGCCTACCCCCAGGCGAAGAAGCAGTACGACCGGGAATTCAAGCGTTGGGAAGAAACCCGCAACGGCCCGCCGAACACCGGCGAAAAGGCCGGCTACGCCAAGCCCGGCTTCGACGACAGCCAGTGGAAGACCATGAAGCTGCCACAGACCTGGGAGAAGGCCGGGCTGACGACCCTCGACGGCGTCGTGTGGTTCCGCAAGACCATCGAACTGCCCGAGGGCTGGGCGACTGACAAGCTCAGGGTCAACCTTGGCCCGGTGGACGACGGCGAGACCACGTACGTCAACGGCGTCCGCGTCGGGCACACCAACGCGTCGAACCGCGGCGCCTGGCAGGTCAACCGCTCTTATGCGGTCCCCGCGGAGGCCGTGAAGGACCGCAAGCTCGTTATCGCCGTCCGCGCGGTGGACCTCTCGGGCGCCGGCGGGATCTGGGGCAAGCCCGAGCAGCTCTACCTCGTCCGTGATCAGAACAAAGACGAGCCCTTATCCCTCGCCGACGACTGGAAGTACCTCGTTGCCCACGAGCTGAATGCAAACACCCGGCCGACCCGCCGACCCGATGCGCTCTTCGGCCCCGACCACCCGCACGCCCCGGCGGGTCTGTACCACGGCATGATCGCGCCTATTGTCCCTTACACCATCCAGGGCGCTATCTGGTACCAGGGCGAGTCCAACGCCTCGCGCGCCGAGCAGTACGGCAGGCTTTTCCCGGGCATGATCAACGACTGGCGTGAGCTCTGGGGACAGGGCGAATTCCCCTTCCTCTTTGTCCAACTCGCGAACTACCGCCAGCCGACGGACAAGGTCGTCGATACCGACTGGGCCCACCTGCGCGATGCGCAGCTCAACACACTGCGGCAAGTGAAGAACACCGGTATGGCCGTGACCATCGACATCGGCGAAGCCAACAACATCCACCCCAAGAACAAGCAGGATGTCGGTAAGCGATTGGCGCTGTGGGCCTTAGCAGATACGTATGGTCAAGTCGGCGGCTTGGATGATGAGATCAAGTCGGGCCCAATCTACAGTTCGCGCATGGGTGGTTTTGGCGCGAAAGACGGCAAAGCCGTTTTTTGGCTTCATAACTTCGGTGGTGAATTGAAAGCACGGGATGGCAAAGCACTGCAAGGCTTTACGATCGCGGGTAAAAATGGCAGGTTCGTTAAAGCGTCTGCTGAAATCATGGTCCAGACGACCGACAACGAGCAACTATCAGAACTCGTCGTCTGGTCCGACCAAGTCAAAGACCCCGTTGCGGTGCGCTACGCATGGGAGGACAACCCCGATGAGGCGAATCTGGTCAACGAAGAAGGCCTGCCCGCGTCGCCGTTCAGGACCGATGACTTCAAAGGCCCGACCGATGGCCGACGGTGAATCTAGAACGGTGTAGCGGGTGACGCGAAGCGTCCCGTGGTCCGGTGGTTCCCTACACAGGCTGTGCTTCAAGTCTTTTGCGTGGGATGTTGCGCGTCTCCCGCTACGCACGGTATGAAATACTCGTTAGCGCGCGGCGTCGGAGTGGGTATGTACAAACGGTGTTTCTTAGTGCTATTGCTCTTCGTGTTTGGTCTGATCACGTTTGATACCCATGCAGGTAAGCTTGACACCCTTAAGCCCGACCACCCACGCATCCTCGCCCATGCCGATGACTTTGCACGCATCGCAGAGCTTGTCAAAAAAGACCCGCTCGCCAAGCAGTGGTACGACCAACTCAGGTCGCGTGCCCAAGAGATGCTGGACGAGCCGGTCGCGGTCCGCGAGCTGCGCGACGGTCGCCGTCTGCTTTACGTCAGCCGGGAGGTGCTGGGCCGGGTCAAGACGCTCGGGCTGCTGCACCGCGTCGAGCCCGATGAGCGCTACGCCCAGCGCATCTGGGCGGACATTGAGGCCGCCGCGAGCTTTGATGACTGGCACCCGGACCACTTTTTAGACGTCGCGGAGATGGCGTTCGCCTTCGCGCTCGCTTACGACTGGCTCTACGACCACTGGGCCGAGGACCAGCGCCAAACTATGCGCGACGCGATGGTCCGCCACGCGATCAAGCCCGCGCTGGCAGCGCACGAGCGCGGGGCCTGGTGGACCCGCACCGAGATCAACTGGAACCAGGTCTGCCACGGCGGGCTGATCGCTGCGTCCCTTGCCATCGCGGGGCATGAGCCCGAACTGGCCGAGCAGATGCTCGGCCTGGCGGTTGAGGCGCTCGCCGCGCCGATGTCGCAGTACAAGCCAGACGGCGGGTACGAAGAGGGCCCGGGCTACTGGGGCTACGGCACGATCTATAGCGTGATCGCGATTGCCTCGCTCCAGTCCGGGCTGGGCACCGACTTCGGACTCGGCGAGGCCCCAGGCTTCAACAAGACCGCCGGCTTCCCCGTGCAGATGATCGGGACCAGCGGCAAGTTCTTTAACTTCGGCGACAACAAGGAACGCGTCTCCGCTTCGCCCGCGCTCTTCTGGTTCGCGAAACAGTTCTTCGAGGACCCTGACGCGTATCCCACGACTTCGGTCACGAGCGCACGGTATATGCTCGGCCGCGTCAAGGCCTCGCCGCTGACCCTGCTCTGGTATGACCCGGACCTCACGGACGTGCAGTTCGCCCCCGACCTGAAAAGCCTCTACCGGTCCGCGGGCGTCGCGTCGATGCGGTCCGGGTGGGGCAGCAGCGCGACGTTCATCGGCGCCAAGGGTGGACGCGTCCGCGTCGGCCACTCGCAGATGGACCTCGGCTCGTTCGTACTCGACCACGACGGCGTGCGTTGGGTTATCGACCTCGGCGCGGACGACTACAACCTGCCCGGCTACTTCGAAGCAACCAGGGGCGGCCAGCGCTGGCACTACTACCGCAACCGGGCGGAGGGCCACAACACAATCGTGATCAACCCGGGCAAGGCGGGCGGGCAGCGCTACGGCGTCATGGCCGAGATCACGCAGCAGGGCTGGTCGATCAACGTGGATCTGTCTGATGCTTATGGCGCGGACGTGCAGCGCGCGTTCGAGTACGTGCCGGGCAGCAAGGACTACACGGTGATCACCGACACGATCGCGCTGGACGAGCCGGGCGAGCTCTGGTGGTTCGCGCACAGCCGCGCGGCGATCACCTTGTCGGAAGACGGGCGGTCTGCCAGGCTCGAGCAAGCGGGCAAGACGATGCACGTACGCCTGATCTCTCCCAAGGGCGCGAAGCTCTCGATAATGGACGCGGAGCCGCTGCCGACGTCTCCCGACCCTGAGGGGCAGAACCCCAACAACGGCGCGGATAAGGTCAACACCGCAGAGGGTGTTAACTTTGTCCAGCGTGGTTTGCTGCCGACTTACGGTGAAGCGGACCCCAGCAACACCGTGCGCAAGCTCGCGATCCGGCTCCAAAATGTGAAGGACACGACGATCCGGGTCGCGTTCTCGCCGTTTGAGCCCGGGCCCTGATGGGGCGGCGCACGACCCGGTAAAATCGGTGCGATGCGTGAGCGTGCTTGGATGCGATCGGGGCCGAGGGTCTTCGGCTACGAGCCTGGCTGGCTGTGGTGGGCGGCCCTGCTCGCGGTGGTTAGCGGGGGTTTGTACTGGGGCAGCCTGCAGCTTGACCGGCAAGAGAAGAATAAGGCCTACCTGTTCGAGCGGGCGTCTTTCCACGCCAACGAGCAGGGGCTGGACAGCCTGCTTGTCCACGCGGTTATCCAGGCCGAGAGCAGCTGGGACTGGCAGGCCGAGTCGCCGCTTGGTGCGAAGGGGCTGATGCAGGTCATGCCGATTGCGCTAGAGGATGTGAAGCAGCGCGAGGGCATCGGTGACGGCGACCTCTTTGATGTGGACTACAACCTGCGCGTCGGCACGCTGTACCTGGCTTACCTGATGGAGCGGTTTGAAGGGGACGTTGCGCTGGCGCTGGCGGCGTACCACATGGGGCCGACCGCTGTCGCGAAGGGCCAGCGCAAATATCCTGGCCTGCCATCACAGGGCATGATCGACAAGCACGCCGGGCCACAGACCAGGGCATATGTTAAGAAGGTGCTTGGGCTGATTGAAGAAGCGCAATGAAAACAGCCGCGACGCGACGCGTCGCAGGTCCGGCGATGCGTCGCATCGAGGCTATTTCTTAATCTTCCGATCGACCCCCTCAATCAGGTCGTCGTAGATCGGGTCCGGCTTGCGCGTCGCGTCGATCACGAGGTAGCGGTTGGGGTCCTGCGCCGCCTGATCAAGGTAGCCCTTACGGACCCTGCGGTGGTACGCGTCGCCTTTGGACTCCATCCGGTCCTTGGACGTGTCGAACTCCTGGCCACGCAGCAGCGGGTTCATGCGCGCCTTGGCGGTTTTCGCATCGACATCAAACACGACGACCAGGTCGGGCCAGTACCGCCCCAGCGCGACCCGGCCGACCGCGAGGATGTCGGGGATCGGCAGGCCCCCGGCCGAGCCCTGGTACGCCAGCGTCGAGGAGATAAAACGGTCGGCGATCACCAACTCGCCACGCTCGATCGCCGGGGCGACGCGTTGGGCGATGAGCTGAGCCCGACTGGCCATGAACAGCAGCATCTCGCAGTGGATGTCCATCGGGTGCGACTTCTCGTGCTTCGCGTCGAGCAGGACCTTGCGGATCTCTTCGCCGATGTGTGTCCCGCCGGGCTCGCGGACCTCGCAGACATAGACACCGGCTTGTTCGGCGGCGGCGATGAACCGGTTCAGCTGCGTCGACTTCCCGCTGCCATCGGGCCCATCGAACACCAGGAACTTGCCGCGCAGGCGTTTGGCAAGGGCTTGATCGAACTCGGGGACAGCCATGGCTGGAGAGCATACCGCAAACCGCCGTGTCCATCGGTCGATACCGGCCTACGATATGCCTCTGCCGATGGGTAACGATGACCACTATCTCCAGCCGTACCGCGAGGCGCACGAAGACCACGGCGCTGACTTCAAGGTCACGCTCTGGGCAAACGAGCGTTCGCAGCAGCTGCGCTTCCGCGTGATGACCGAGATGGTTTTTATGGTCGGCAAGCGTGTGTTGGACGCGGGCTGCAGCCGGGGCGACTTCGCGGCATACCTGATGAGCAAGGACATCGCGTACGGGTCGTACACGGGCTTGGACGCGGTCGAGCCTGTCATCGACTATGCGAACAGCAGGGGGCTTGAGCGAGCCGCCTTTATCGCGGGGGACTTTGTCTCTGATGCGTCGCTGTTGTCGATCGATCAGCCGCAAGTGATCACGGTCTCCGGCACGCTCAACACGATGGATGATGACACCGCGGTCGG
The DNA here is from genome assembly GCA_039024275.1 of Planctomycetota bacterium. Classification (GTDB taxonomy): domain Bacteria; phylum Planctomycetota; class Phycisphaerae; order Phycisphaerales; family Phycisphaeraceae; genus JAHQVV01. Next base: position 10,221 of record JBCDKD010000077.1, read on the forward strand.
CCTGCTCGAAACTGCCTGGCAAGCGGCAGGCGAGACCTTGGTCTTTAACTTTCTCTCTGACCGCGCATCGGGTCAGGCGCCGAGCCAGACCGCCCCCGCGCGTCGATTACCCGCGCTCAAGCTGTTGGACTGGGCGATGCAGCAAACCCCATCGGTGTGTTTGCGTCAAGACTATTTCCGCTTTGGGCACGATGCGACGATCGCGATGCGTAAGCGCTGATCCATCGGGCAGTGTGCGTCATCAAGGCCTCGAACTTTTTACGTGTTTTGGTAGATTTTTCTTGACCTCTGTACGCTCTTGCGACACACTGTACGTATTCGATGGGTGGGTTCGGAGCCGGTCATCGGCTCGCCGCAGTATCTCCCGCAAGCGTTCGACCACGCGGGGCGGCAACGGAGCCTGTTTTTCATGTCTGTACAGCAAGACCGATTTACATTCTTTGGCGTGCTGATCGCGGTTGTGATCGTGGTGCTCGGCTACCTTCAGTTGAGTCAGCTCTACCCCGTGGCGGGTCGTGCAGACGATACGGCGCAGGACTTCGAGCAAGCCAAACACGAGGCGGAGGAGGATGACGCGGCGCCGCTTGAAGGAGATGCGCAGCCCTAGCGCTGCGGACGGGAGGAACTCGGTGGAGCCTCGCCGTGGCCATGCCCCTGAAGGACGGCCGCGGCGAGGTGCCCGCCGAAACCCGCGGCCAAGACGGCGTGGGTCCCGTCTCGGTCGCATGGACGCGGGCCCGGATCGATCGTGAGCCGTGATCCATCGGGCAACTGCATGGGTCGGGACAGCCAAGGCATGGGTGGGCGTCGGCCGCTACGCAACGACATCGCGGCGACGACAAGCGAAGCCAGGCCGGATGCGCCGAGGCTATGCCCGACCGCGCCTTTGACGGCGTAGAGGTCCGGCAGGCGCTGCCCCGTTGAGTTCGGTGTTTGGAGGAGGGCACCGAGCTCGGCCGGGTCGTGCTCGCGGGTGCCCGGGGCGTGCGGGTGGACCACGTCGACGGTTCGATCACGGCTGATCTGCCGCCACAACATCGACAGGCTCTTCATTTCGCGAGGCGAGCGGATGATGTCGTATGGCTCGCAAGCCGTCGCGGTATCGATCAGCTCGATGCAGTTCACCGGCAGCGAGGCCCCCGGCTCGATGCGTTTAAGCAGTACCGCCGCCCCTAGCTCGCTGAGCATGAAGCCTTGCCGCCCCTCGTCCAGCGGCAACTGGGTATATGCACCCCTTGTCACCGTGCCAAGCACGCCCAGCCGTTGATAGCTTGACACCAGCGCCGGCGTGATCGCCGCGTCTGCGGATGCGACCAGCGCATATGGCGGTGGCTCGACTTGGCTGAACAGCAGCGCACGTCGTGCCGTATCCAACGCCGCAAGACCGGATGAGCACGCCGCGACGTGGTGCCCCATCGCTCGGGTATGCAGCCGCCGCGTGAGCTGGTGCGACATCCACGCGTGAGGACCCATCGCCAGGCACTGCGCGGTCTCGTCATCCAGCGGCCGACCGAGCCCGAGACACTGCGACACGTTTGAGATGGCGCCCTTGCTCGTGCCGAGCCACAGCGGCAGGCCCTTGGGATCAAGCCCGGCCATAGTCACCGCTTCGCGTACCGCGCGCTCGGCCAGTTCGATCGCAGGGTCCGTGCGCGTGTGCTGGACCGAGGCCACACAACCCAGCGCTCTGGCCAGGTCGACCGGCGTGGTATCGGCAGGCAACTCATCGGCTCGGTCTCGGAGCGTGCAGCCCTGTAGCAGCCTCGTAAACGTCGCCCAGGCGCTGATGCCCAGCGGCGTCATCAAGCCCCAGCCCGCGATGACGACGCGTGCGTTCTCGGCCGTGCCTCTGGTTGGGGCGGGTGGTGGTTTGCTCATGGAAGCGGGGCGGCCGATGATAGCGGCCCTGACGTCGCGGGTCGCTTGGCCTGTTCCTTGGTTCTTTTACGCCGCAATAAAGCCTATGTCCGTCCAACCCCGCCTGCTCCAGAACGACGGCTTCGCGGTGCTCAGCGGCATCGAGATGCTGATCAAAGCGGCGCTGGAGAGCGGGGTCCGGCTGCTCGCGGGGGCCCAGCTCGACGGGCCGATGCGCTACACCGAGTTGCTCGTCGAGCACTCGGCACTCTTGGCGGACAAGGGCCTCCAAACAATCATCCAGCCCGACGCACGGCAGGCGATCACCTCGCTGGTCAGCGCCTACCGGAGCGGGCAGTCTTCCCTGGCAGTGGTCGATGCGTTAGGCGTCGTCGATGCGGCGGGTTTGATGCTCTCCCCCCGCCGCCTATTAGACCAGGCGAACGAGCCCGGCGCGGCGCTGTTGTGCTACGCCAGCGCCGACACCTCCGAGGGCGAAGCGGCCGGGGCGCTGCTGCGTCGCGCGGGCTGGTTGGTCATTGAGCCGGCCTTGCAGGACGAGGTGAAGAGCTTTGCGAAAGCGGGGATCGGGATCAGTCTGATCTCTGGCCAGCCTGTCGCGCTTGCCTTGCCTCGCGGTCTGATGTTTGGTGCCGCCACTGTCCCATGCGCCGCAAACCGGTACCCCGCGAGCGATAGCAGTGACAAGCCCAGCGAGCGGGCCGTCGACAATACCGAACCCGTCGCGACCGCGCTCGCCGAGGCACGCAACCAGCGTGTCAACCTTGCCGTCAACCCATCGGGCAAAGACGAAGACCTCCCGCTCGCCCTGATCGCCATCGGCCGGTCCTTCGGCTGGGTCAGGCAGGCGATGGCCGAGCTGAGTATCGTCGGGCGGATCCCGATCCTGCGGCTTGGACTCTTGACGCCGATCGATATCGACCTGGTCCAGCGGCATGCCGAAAGCTGTCAACAGGTACTGATCCTCGACCCGACCCGCCTCGGCGTGGCGGGAGCCATCCAGGGAAGCCTGACCAAGGCATCGCAGCGCTCGTCCGAGGAGTTCCTCGACAGGCACGCCACGATGCAGGTCAGCACGATCCCCCTGGACCCCAACGCGGGGCCCGGCGGGCTGATCCGCGCGCTGCGGCCCTGGCTCGAGTCACACCCCACGCTGCCCGGCGAGATGGTCCGCGCCGGGCTGGCAAGGATCAGCGAGGATCGGGCCTTCGTCGTCGAGTCCGAGCCGCTGCCGATACGGAGCGACTCCCCGCCGCCGGGCAGCTCACTCGTCGATGTGTCGGTCGTCTTAGGCAGGCTTCGGCAGGACCTTGGCGACGCCCAGCACATGCTCGAGCAGCACCGCACCGGCCCGATCGACCTCGCCATCTTCGGCGAACTCGACAACACCGCGACCCGCCTGCTGTCGCGGTGGCAGCCCCTGCGGGGCGGGCTCGATTGTGATGGCCGGCTGGCCGGCGCCGCGTCCGCCGGCGTGGTGATCGATGACCAGGCAAGGCGGTCGATCGTGCTGATGACCAGCCGCCGTTTTTTCGCGCTGGGCGTATCAGCGATCGCGGACAGTGTGCGTGCGGGCCGCAGCGCGGTGTACGTGATCCACACCGAAGACCCCGCCGAGGCGGTTGGTCCCAAGCGGCGTTTTAAACGCCGCAAGAAGGTCAACGCGCTGGACATGCAGGCGGTGATCGAGGGGATCAATGCCGGCCGACGCGAGCCCACGCCCAGCGTCACGACGATCGACCCGTCCGACCGCCCGCGCATGCGGCGGCTCCTTGAGCGGCTTGTCCTCAGCGAGGGGGTGCACGTTGTGATTGCCCGACGGCGTCGCGGCCCGCGCTACTACCGCAAAGCGTCCGAGGTCCACCGCAGACAGTCCGCCCGCCGAGGCTACGTCGCCAAGCAGGGCTGCCTGGTTCATTGCCCCGAGGCGGGGCCGCTCTCGGCCCGTCGCAGGCTCGAGTTGGGCATCCTTGGGGTCGAGCCCAGCGTGAATGCGTTCGAATCCTGGACGGTAAGCGTCTCTTGGTCTTGGCATGATGAGACCGTGATGCACGCCCTCTCGGAGCCCGCCGTCGGCCTCGCGATCCTCGAGCGGACGCGGCCCGAGCGTTCGCGCGTCGTGCCGCAGGACCTCGACGATCTGCCCGAGCCGACCAAGCCGCGACATGCCAACGCGGACGCCTGGCGTGTGAGCCTCGCGGGCATCACCGGCACCGCGTTCGACCTGACGCTGCAGTTGCTGCTCGAAGCCGGCGCCTCGATGGGCTACCTCGTCCGATCCTCGGCCGCCAACGCGCCAACCGACGGCCCCGAGCCGCGCCGGGCCGACATCCTCTACACCCGTCACGAGCCCGTCAACGCGCCGCACGTCCCCGCCGCCCCGGGCCGGGCCACCGCGCCGACCTTCACCACCGATCCCCTGCCGGGCTATACCGACCTGCTGCTCGGCACGGAACTGACCGAGGCGGTCCGGCTGATCAACGCGGACGACTCCCCGCACGGCCCGCAACAGACCGAAACCCTCCTCGATGACTGGATCGTGCCTTCCATCCCGACGCTCGCTACCGGCGAGGTGCAGGACCCGCAGGAACTGCTCCATCGCGTGGGCTACGAGGATGCAACGAGCCCATCCAACCCGCGCATGAACGTGCTGCCGATCGCACAGCTTGCTGAATGGCTCTGGGGGCACCAGCGCTACGCCGCCTGGGTCTACCTCGGCTACCTTGTTCAACGCGGCCTCGCGCCGCTCACGACGCAGGCGATCGAGGCCGCCGGGCAGCGCGTGCTCGGCATCACCGACCCGCGCTCCAGCGAAGCGATCCGTGTCGGCCGAAAGCTCGCCATCGATCCCGGCTACGCGGAACGTGCACTGAGGCGGGACCACCCGGACATCAATACGCTCATCCGCACCCTCGCCGACGACCTCGCCGAGATGGCGGGCAGCCGCAGGGGCTCGTCGCTCGCCGGCGCGTTCCAGTCGCTCGTCCAACCGCTGATCGATCGCTGCGAGCACCTGCCCGAACCGCTGCAGCAGCAGATCGTCACCACTGCGCAGCGTTGCGTCTTCTGGGCCGGGGTCAAGAACGGCCCGGCCTATTGCAAACGCTTCATCGATGCCGCCGAACACATCGCCGCGATCGACCTGCCCGGCCACGACCTCCAGCTCACCCGCGCCGCCATCGCCGGCCTCGACCGCGCGATGCTCATCCCCGACGAGGTCTACCTCGCCGCGCTCCTCACCGCGCCGCAGCGCTACCGGCGCGACCGACAACGGTTCAACATCTCACTGGAGCAGGGCGACAAGATCAGCTACGTCCACCTGCTCCGCCCGGAGTTCGACCTTTTTAAGCGGCGTATCGGGCCGTTCACGATCACCCTCGGCGAGCGCGCCATGAAATCACTCGCCCGCCTGCATGTTCTCCGCCGCGTCCGCCCCGGCTGGTACCGCACCCAGCGCGACTTCCGCGACCTCTACCTGCAAACGCTGGTCGGCCTGCACCAGGCCAAGACCGAGCCCGCCTACCGCCACGCCGTCGACACCGCGGACGTCACGACCGTGATCCGTGGCCGGGGCGACGTCCGCCGTGATTCGGTGCAGGCCGCCCGTCGAAAACTCGAAAAGCTCATCGCCGGCGGTGAAGACGGCTAGGCCCGATTTCTCACAGCCGCGATCGCGAATAACCTATCGTCAGCGAGATGAACCAGACAGCGAGCCCAAACAACCCGACCCGCAGCCGGCAGGGAAGAGCCTGGATCGGCCTTGTGATCCCGCTCGCGCTCATCGCGATCGCCGCGGGCATCTACCTGCTGATTATTCGGGCCCATCAAGAGGGGCCGCCGCCCCCCGACCCCCGGCCCACAACGCTCGAAACCGGCAAGGACTACTACCTCATGGTCCGTACGATCGAGCTCTACCCCAAACGACCCGGCGGGGAGAAGGCGTGGGACCGCACCGACGGCAGCGGGCCAGACATCCAGTACAGCCTGACCTGGCAGGACAACATCGTCTTCGAGAGCGAGAAGCGAAGCGATACGCTGGTGGGCGCCTGGGATGCGTTGTCCATCGATGTCAAGAAAGCGGTCCTGCAGGGCAATGTCGACCTGGCCAGTTCGATCGCCGCCGCCATTATCCCCGTCCAGGAAGACACTGAGGTACTCCTCAAGGTGTGGGATAGCGACGTCCCCGGCAGCAACGACGCGGGCAAAACCGTCTTGAAGCTCGATAAACTCAAGCCCGGGGATACGACCTTCACGTACGACCCGTCGGACCAGAACGCGATCAAGCGCATCGTGGTCCGCGTGATCGATAAGTCGCTGCCGCTCCGCGAACTCGTCGATGAAGCGACCAAGCCATGAACCGATCCACCGCCGCGATCTATGCCATCCTCGCGGTCGCCTCGTGCCTGCTCGGGCTCGGGCTCGTTGCGCCGTGCATGACGATCCAGCCGAGCATGGGCGAGACCTTCGACACCTGGCTGCAGCTGCTCGAACCCAGCGAACTCGAACCGACAACCTACTCGATCCTTGGCGGCATCCTCGAGTTGATGCAGACCGACAGCCTCGCACTCGGCCTGGTGCTGCTCGCCTTCTCCGTCGTGTTCCCCGCGTTCAAGCTCGCGACCCTGTGGTGGGCGCTCAACGCTCAACGGCTGGGACAGGCCGGCCGCGCCGCGCTCTGGTTCACCCACCACGCCGGCAAGTTCTCGATGCTCGATGTGATGGTCATCGCGGTCCTCGTCGTCGCGATCAAGGGCCTGCCCGGCGAGACCAAGGTCGCCATCGGCTGGGGCCTGTTTGCCTTCGCCGTGTCGGTCGTGCTGAGTATCATCGCCTCGCTGCTGCTCAAACGGACCGAGCAGACGCCCGCCGAGGCGACCGCTCTGGCGGGTGCGTCCCAAACCCCCGCGCGGTAACCTATGAGGTGCAGTTTGGCATGCTCCGGACGCGAACCAGCTACATGGCAGCCCAAGACCTCGCCACACAAAACGGCAGCCCCGCACCCGCCTCGGCGAAGGCACCGGCCCCCGATGCGCTGGTCGAGGCGCTGTACCGGCCCATGCGGACGGCGCAAGCCGTCGACCGCATCGAGCAGGAGCTCTGCGCGTCCGGCGAGGCCTTCTTCCAGATCGCCGGGCTCGGGCACGAGGCCGCCGCCGCGCTCAACCTCTTCCTGAAACCCGAGGACTGGCTGCACCCGCACTACCGGGATAAGGCGCTGATGATCGCGCGTGGGATCGGGCCCAAGGCCTGGTTCGATTCGGTCCTGACCAACGCGGACAGCTACTCGCTCGGCCGACAGATGTGCTGCTTCATGGCCAGCAAAGAACTGAACCTACCCAGCACGGTGATCCCCGTCGGCAACAACGCGCTGCAGGCCGTCGGCATCGCGATGCAGATCAAGGACGACCCCGCCAAACCGATCGTTCTATGCGGGCTTGGCGACGGGACGACGCAGCAGGGCGAGGTGATGGAGGCGATGGCCGAGGCCGCGCGGTCCAACCTGCCCGTGCTCTTCTGGATCGAAGACAACGAGGTCGCGATCTCGACGGCGACCGCCGGCAAGACGTTCTACAACTTCCCCGCCAGCAAGGACCAGCCGTTCTGGGGCATGTCGATCAACCACTTCGACGGCCGGGACGTGCTGCCCGAGCTTGACCGAATCGGCGCGCTGGTCGACGAGGTCCGTCAATCCCGCGGCCCGCGCATCGGCGTGATGCGTGTGGACCGTCTGTGCAGCCACTCGAACGCGGACGACCAGCGCATCTACCGCACCGCCGAGATGATCACGGAGCTGGATGAGACGAGCAACGCCGTGCTGAACCTGCGTCAATCGCTGGTCGAGGCCGGCGTGGATGAAGCCAGGCTCGATGAGGCCGATCAGGTGATCGAGGCCGAGTGCCGAGAGGCCGTCGAAGCCTCGCGACGCGTCGGCGACCCCGAGCCCTGCTCGACCGCCCACCGCCCGCTGCCCCTGGAAGTACAACCCGGCGCTGATCAGTACCTGGGTGATGATGCGGTGACTGGCGACGACGCGATCACGATGATCGACGCGATGCGCCGTGTGCTGCGTGACAAGCTCGCGACCGACGACCGCGTCACGCTGCTGGGCCAGGACATCGAGGACCCCAAGGGCGATGTCTTCGGTGTGACCAAGGGCTTATCGACGGACTACCCGGGCCGGGTCGTCAACGCGCCCCTGTCGGAGTCCACCATCATCGGCAGCAGCATCGGCCGGGCGATCGCCGGCGGCCGACCGATCGGCTTCATCCAGTTCGCCGACTTCCTGCCCACCGGTATCGGCCAGCTTATGAGCGAACTCGGGTCGATCTACTGGCGGACCAACGGCCAGTTCGAGTGCCCGGTCATCCTCATGATCACCTGCGGCGCCTACCGCCCCGGGCTAGGCCCGTTCCACTCGCAGACGCTTGAGTCTACCCTCGCGCACATCCCCGGCGTCGACGTGATGATGCCGAGCAGCGCAAGCGACGCCGCGGCCATGCTCAACGCCGCGTTCAAGTCTAACCAGCCGACGGTCTTCCTCTACCCGAAGGTCTGCCTGAACGACCGCGCGCCGTGGAAGGTCACCTCGCCTGACGTCGAGAAGCACCTCACGCCCGTTGGCACCGCTCGCACGCTGCGTGCCGGTGATGACCTGACGCTGGTCACATGGGGCAGTACCGTCACCGCGGCTATGGGCGTCGCCGAGATGCTCGCGACCAAAGATGTCGGCGTCGATCTGATCGACCTGCGCTGTATCTCGCCCTGGGACAAGGGCCTGATTACGACATCTGTGAAGAAGACCGGCAGGCTGCTCGTCGTCCACGAAGACAACCTCACCGGCGGGTTCGGCGGGGAGATCATCGCGAGTATCGTCGAAGAAATCGGTCAAGGCGTTGTCGCCCGGCGCGTCACGCGCGACGACACCTGGGTGCCCTGCAACTACACCAACCAGCTCGAGGTCCTGCCAAGCTACCGCAAGACGCTGACCACCGCGTGCGAGATACTCGGGCTGGACATCGATTGGCCTGCACCAGCGGTCGCTGCGGATGACGACGACAGCATCGAGATCGTCGAGGCGCAGGGCTCGTCGCCCGCCGATCAAGAGGTCATGGTCAGCGTCTGGAACGTCAAGGTCGGTGACGAGGTCACGACCGGCCAGATCATCGCGGACATGGAAGCAGACAAGGCAACGTTTGAGTTCGGCTCGCCTTGTGATGGCGTGGTTGCGGAGATCCTCATCGAGCCGGATGAGAAGGTCCCCGTCGGCACGCCGGTGATCAAGATCAAAACCGCGACCGCTGATGGTGAAGCCAGAGTCGTCAAGCGACAAACCCGCGAAGACCTGGGGCACCCGGTCATTACGAAGCGCGAAAGCTCGCCAACCAGCGTGATCGCACCTGCCTCCGCCGAGCAGGTCCGCGTCTACCTCTCGCCGATCCACATCGCCGAGGGTCGAGACCGTTTGACCAACGAGGTGCTCGAGCAGCGCTTCCCCGAGTACACCGCCGACGACATCGTCAAGCGGACGGGCATCGAGTCGCGTCCGATCCTTGCACGCGATCAGTCCGCGATCACGATCGGTGTCGAGGCCGCCAAGGCCGCGCTCGCCGCAGAGGGCCTGACGCTCGACGACCTGACCGGCATCGTCTGCCACACGACCACGCCGCCGCTGAACACCCCCTCGATGGCCTGCATGATCCTGCGCGAGCTGGACCCCGAGGCCAAGCACGAGCTGATGGTCTACGACGTCAACGCCGCCTGCTCCGGCTGGCTGTACGCGCTCGATACCGCTTACCACACGATCCTGACCCAGCCACACAAGGCCGTGCTTGTTGTGACGACCGAGGCGCTCTCCCGCGTCGTTGACCCGAAAGACTTCGGCACGGCGATCCTCTTCGGTGACGCCGCGACCGCGACCGTCGTCCGAGGCTGCACCAACGGCGAACGCATGGCCGATGGCTCGGGCTCGTCCATGGTGCTTAAGCGCCCTGTCCTCTCCGGCAAGGCCGACAAGGGCGACATCCTCACCGTCGCCTTCCAGGGCCAGGGCCACATCCACATGGATGGCAAGAGCGTCTACACCGAGGCCGTCCGCGCGATGACCAAGATGGTCAAGCAGGCCTTCGACGAGTCCGGCATCCCGCTCGAAGACATCGACTGGCTCGTCCCGCACCAGGCCAACCGCCGCATCTTCGAGTCCGTGCAGAAGCGGCTGAAGGTCCCGGATGAGAAGGTCATCGACCTCATCGCCAAGCACGGCAACACGTCGTCCTCTTCGATCCCGCTGTCCATCGCCAAGTCCGCCGCCAAATTTAACCCAGGCGACACCATCGGCCTCTGCGCCTTCGGCGGCGGGTTCACCTTCGGCGCTGCGGTGATGGAAGTCGAGTAAGGCGCTGCCATGAAACTCTCTTTCATCGGCATGTCCGGCGTCGGCAAGTCCTACTGGGCCAAGCAACTCGCACAGGCGGGGTGGTATGACTTGGACTGCGACAGCATGATCGCCATGCGTATGGCCGAGATCATCTGTGTAGGACCAGGTGAAGAACCAGTACACGCGCTTGGGCAATGGATGGGGATGCCATGGATTGACAGCTTCGCTGATCGGGAAGAGCAGTATCTCAAACTCGAAAGGCAGGTCACCTCAACGGCTATTCAGGTCGCGAATGACCGCACGGAAGACACAAGTGAAAAGGTCGTCATCGACACGACCGGCAGCGTGATTTACACCGGCGACGAACGGCTGGACCAGCTCAAGCAATCCACACGCGTCGTGTACTTCGATGTGCCCTACGACGTGCGTCAGAGTATGGTCGAGTTGTATCTGCGTGAGCCTAAGCCGGTGCTCTGGCAGGGGATTTATCAGCCTATACCTGGCGAGTCGCAGGACGATGCCTTGGCGCGGTGCTATGCCGAACTCCTCGCGGATCGCGCCGAATGTTACCGAGCACTCGCCGATGTCGTGATTGACTACCACGCGGTGCGTCAGCCGGGTTTTGGTGTATCTGATTTATTAAGGATGATCGATCCTGAGGTGTAGCGGCTAACGCGGAGCGTCCCGTTCAAACCATCACTCACACTTCGCATGGGACGCTCCGCGTCTCCCGCTACACTTAAAGGCATGCCCGCCGCCGAGTCACAACCCGCCGAGCGATTCAAGTACACCCGCGCGCACCGGCTCGGCGGTGACAAGCAGTTCCAGGCCGTCTTCAACAACAAGCTCCGCAAAAGCAGCGGTCCACTCGCGGTGCTTGCGCTGCCCAACGGCCTGGAGCACCACCGCTTGGGCATGACCGTCTCACGACGCGTCGGTAACGCGGTCAAACGGCACAAGATCAAACGCCTGCTCCGCGAAGCCTTCCGCCTCAATCAGGCCAGGTGGCCCGGCTGCTACGACCTCGTTGTCATCGTGTACCCCCACGATTTCTTGACGCTGGAGGAATACGCCGAGCACCTCAGCAGGGCGGTCGAGCAGCTGCATGCGGTCGCGGAGAAGCGCAGAAGGAAACAAGAGGAGTCGAAAGAGATAACGAATTAACCCCCTCCCTGGAGGGAGGGGCC
>JBCDKD010000078.1:0-21489 GCA_039024275.1 Planctomycetota bacterium
CAGCAAGCATGACGACTTCGCCGCGACCTTGTCCGGCAGCTTTGAGATCAAGGCAAACGTTCCCAAGGGGACATCTGCCGAGAAGGTCAGGGTACGAACCTGTCTGCCGATGGATGCCGCATCCAAAGAGCAGGCCGACGCCATCGGGGCCAGTTCGATGGACGCCATCAACGCGATGCTTGAGCGATCAGGCTCGGAATTTCGGCTTTTTGCTAAGCATATTGGGGGCGGCCGAGCAAAGACACCTAAGCCCAAGGATGTCGTGACTATCGGCCAAGAGTGATTTAAGTCCTAGAAGACTCGTTAAGACGCACTCATACGAAAGGAAACAATGCTACACGCACGACCTGACTACCAGCCAATACAGCCTTCTATTGCGTGGGGGCCTGACATCCCCGAAGACGAGCCCGTATTTCTGATTCGAGGCAAGGACCAGGTGAGCGGCGACGCTGTTCGGGCTTGGGCCGATCTGGCCGAAGCCGCCGGGGCAGACCCGGCCATATTGAAGGCGGCGCGCGATCACGCCTCGCTAATGGATGCTTGGCCGAAGAAGAAGATTCTCGACATGCCCAACGAGCGATAAGACCGGGTCTGACTAACGCAAACGGAGTGTAAGCCATGAAACCAATAATCCTAATCATCACACTTGCGGCTCTTGTTGGCTGCATGCCAGCGGAGCAGGGCTCGCCTGAGATGGTCGAAGTTGTCGCGGTGTCGCCAGGCAAATGGGACACAAAGCCCTATACCGTGGTCGAGTTCCCGGACGGCGAGCGACGCTACCGAACTGGCGAATGGGGAACCGTCGGAGACAAGATTTCGGCCCGTAAGTACGCCGCTAGCCAGTGGCGTTCCGCGCCGACACCATAGTCAAAGTCCGCGAAGATCGGTTATCTATAACAAAAGGAAGCCATGCCAGACGAACATGACAACACTGTGAACGTGGCGAAGCCCGGATTTGTAGTTGTTTATAGTGACGAATTAGATGTTCAAAGCATCATGGGCGCTGACGACGACTGTGAGGGTGCGATCTGCTGGTCGCCGGACAAGCCGATTGTCTTCGCCAGCCGCAGCCAAGCCAGAGATGCAATCCGGATCAGCCGCCAGTACGCGAAGCTGCGGAAAGCTCAGGGGCTCGTACACAACGATGATTTTATTGAAGCAAACCCGGCAATCCGTATCTTGCCACTGGCAGCGTACACGCCACCTAGCAAGGGCTAGGTCCGATTAGGCTCATTATCAATAACTCAAGCGAAAGGAAGCATTTTGAGCCACAACACAACCGTACTGCTGAATAGCCTGTTTGTCCTGGCTGCGATTACTGCGATCGTCGTCTTTGCACCGGGAGCCTGGAAGTGGATGGCGTTCTTGTCGCTGTTTGGAACGTTGTCAATTCACACGCCATCCAAGGCATAGCCCCCGACACCCCGCAGAACAGGAGTAAGTGATGGACAGATCAAGCAAAGTTGAAAGCGTGCTGGCCCACGTCTACATCGACTGCCCGGCCTGTGGCGAGCGAATCACGCGGATGTCTCGTGTCCCTGTTCTGGAGGATGGAAGGCTCGACATGAGCTTTGAGCCAGAGCCAGTCCAGCCAGGCGACGAGGCAACCTGTCGGTCTTGCAGGGAGAGGAACAACGCAGAGGTTAAGAAAGCACAGCGGGAGTCGAGGCGTCGAAAGAGCTTCATTAAGACGCACGGCCAACCCGTGAAGTTGGCGGACTGACAACGCCCCATAAGAGGGCTTATGAAATTATCAGAAGCTAGAAAAATCAGAGACGAACTGCGAGATCGTGGAATTGCATCGACCGTACCACTTGGCAACGGGCCGGATAGCTACTACGCGCAGATATGGGAGACAGGTAACTGCGGTCAGCCGACAAGGTTCAAGACTTTGCCCGAGTACAAATCATGGGTTGAAAAGAAAGATTCTCCCAAGTTGAAACGCCTGCTCAGCCCGACTCCACCCGCTCGGAAACAGCCGCCAACAGATCAAGACGACTGAGATGATCAAGCTCGCCATTCTCAACACGCTCGCCAAACTCTTGGATCACCGCCATGCAGCGAAGGCGTTCCGGGTGCGTCTCAGGGTCTTCAAGCTCGCGTATCCAGGCTTTGATCGTTCTCCCGCCCCAGACCTGCCTGTAGAGCTTGACCAGCAGACGGCGATTGGTGAGGTTCCGGAGGTGCCGGGCGTCCTGGATGATGGTAAGGCAGCGCAGGCGCTCTTCGTGCGTCGCCTGGTCGTCATAGATCGTGCGAGGCTGTCGCGGGCCCTGCCAGTGCTTGGCCTTGTGGTCGGTTCCGTGAGGTTGCATCGGACGAGGCTACCGCGCGAAAAGGGTTTAAAAAGAATTGAAATTGGATTTTGCGCGAGACGGATTTCAATAGTTGTTTAACCCCGTTTTATGTGCTGGTATCAAGGATGACAAACGCCAGAGAAATTATTGCTGAGTTGGAAATAATCCGCATGAGGCGAGGCCTGACCCAGGCAGAGGTGTGTAAACGCATGGGTGTTTCAAGAACATGGATTTCTGTTTGCCAGAATAGGGCGGATTCGGGCAAAAAGATCAAGCTGACAAGGATTGGGGACTGGGCCAACGCGCTTAACTGTGAACTACGCGTCGCCATAGATGAGTCGAGCGAGTTTGCAGAGGTGTAAACAAATGCAATATTTGTTCTTTTTGGCCATGCTTTTGATGCTATAAAGCAAATGCGTTCGTACGGTCTTGCTCTGTTGAAGGGCCAGCCCGCTATGAACTTAACCGAACATCTTGGCACCGTCGGTCAGGCCGACGAACGCAAAACTGCCGCCGATGGCCCAAGCTATCGAGCGGTTTTTCCTGATCCCCGCCGAACTTACATCGCTGCGTGGCTGGCCGTTGTGGTCACCGCGCCGACTGCTGCTCTGGTGGGTTTTTGCTTCGGAGTGAACCTATGAGACTACTTACCATCGGTGCAGCCATAGTCTTTGCCCTTGCTGGCGTCGCCTGCGGCATGATCGACCTACGCGACTACAAGACTGTAGACCCCACCAATGTGCCCGGCGTTGAGCCCGGCGTTGTGGCGATCCCTGCAGAAAGCGCTCTCACCATCACCGACGCAAAACGCGAGGTCGAAGTCATCCGCGACGACACCAATCGCTGGATTGAGTGGCGAAACCTCGACATCGCCAAAGAAGAAGACAAGATTGCATTTGTAGAGGGCTTTTTCGCCTCTGGTTTGACCGCGATCGGCGAGACTGCCGGAACATGGGCCGGTCCGTTCGCGCCTCTTGCCACACTCCTTATCGGCTACGCGACCAAGCGGCGCAAGGACCGCACGCCGGATGAGGTCGCGAAAGAAAAGGAGGACTCTTACAACGCAGGTATTCAGGTTGGTAAAACGCTTGTGGACGCTGTTGCTAATAAACCAGCTTCATGATTCAAGGATCTCACGATGCTGACACAAACCGCTATTGCGGCATCGGCTCACAAATTCACGCCATGGGCTGCTTCGATCGCAACCGCTCTTGGCACTCGTGTTGACGTCACGCCACTTCCAGGATGGGCCGAAGCAGGCGTCCTAGGCATAGCGATTCTGGCTCTGGGATACACGGTCCGCCACCTTTTCAATCTGCGTGAGCAAGAGCGAAAAAAGTATATCGAGCGGCTTGAACAAGAGATCAAAGAGTTTCATAACGAGATCGATAATTCAGATGAGTAGCCCAGGCCAACAACTTGACGAGCGGCACAGCGTCCTCGCAGCGAAGGTGGAAGCCAACGCCGCAAAAACTGATATTGCACTTGGCGAAGTTTGGCAGGCCATTGACGAAATACGTGCGGGCAATAGTGACACCGTGGACATCGAGCCGCCGGCGGACGCGGAGACTCCGGATCAGGAGGCCTCTTATGACTTCTCCGACTTAGCAAAGTTCATCGGCGACACCCTTGAGTCTGGCGAAGAATTGACAATTTACTCGCTAGGTATTCCCGAAAACACCGACGTGTGGGTCCACTGGTTTACGGTTCAGCCTGATGGCGAGTGGCGGCTGCTGCAGGGCGAGACGACGAGCGCCAAGGCCGACCGCGTGCGGGTGACCGTGCCGGACCTGCCCGGTATGAGGGTGCTGCAGCTCCAAGTCCGGGGCGTGACGAGCAATCACGCGTTTGTCGAGATTGCGGAGCCCAAAGTCGAGCCGGACCCGGGCCCGATGCCCGAAACAACGCCAAGTAACCAGCCTGGAACGCCAAGTAACCCTGTCCCACCACCCGTGGTCGCACCCATCCAGACCCCGCCCCCGCCGACGCAGCAGATCGGCAGCGCGACCGAGCGGGCCATCGCCCACTGGAGCGTCGTGCCTGAACGGCAGGTGCTCAGCAAGTCGTTTGAGATCGGCGTTGTCGCCCATCACCTCGACGGCATCGACCACGTGGCGTTCAGCGTAGACGGCGGCGCTTGGTTCCGCATCGACGAGCCAAGCATTAACCCACGCACGAGCGTGGAGGAATATTGGTTCGATCTGCCCGTGGACCGGCAGGGCTGGCGCAGCGTCCGGGCCGTGGCCGTCCCGAAGCAAGGCATGCCGCACAAGCTTGAGACGATGCGAGTCTACATGGGCGAGAACGAATCGCTGTTCCCGGTCTACGAGTTGGGCGACGGGCCGCAGGAGCTTCGCGTCCGCGACCTGCCCGACTTGGGCTGGCTAACGATCAAGCCGAAGCCCGGCGCAGCACCAGTCATCACCGGCCGGACTCGGTTCTGGGGGCCGGGCAACGTCAAGCTCCAAAACGTCGCGATCGAGACCCACCAAGGCGGCGGCACGTTTGCCGGCGACCACAACGAAACCCGCATGAAGCGGGCGTGGTTTGACAACGTGGACTGGCGAGGCAAGCCCGAGACGTGGAACCTTGCCGTTGAGTTTGACCAAACTATCTACGACGGCTGTTTTATCGCTGACACGCAGAACGTCTGGACAAAATCAGGCCAAATGCTTGTCCGTAATACTGTTATCGACCGCGTTTACGAAGACGTGATGCGGACCACGGCCGGGCTGTTCGCGAACGTCACCGTCCAGAACATGGACCGGGGCGAGTTCCGCGGCTACCACCCCGACTTCCTCCAGGCCCGTGACGCGGGCAACGGCATTCTGCAGGACTTCACGATCGAGAAGAACGCCGGGCAGGGGATCTTCCCCGAGAACATCCGCGACATGGCGTTTGTCCGCGTGAACATGAACTCGACGGGCAGCGGCGCGGCTATCCAGATGCAGGGCAAGACCCAGAACGTGCTGTTCGAGGGCGGCAGCTTCAATGGCAGCGTGAGGCTTCGTGGAGATCGTGGATTCTCCATCCCGGACGGCGAGCGGATCGTGTTTAACGGTGTGCGGGTCCGCGAAAAGTTCCTGGAAGAGCTGCGTGAGACCCCGCGTGTGGAGGTGCGTTAGTGAGCCACTACACCCTAACCCGACCATCAACGCCGCTCGCCGACACGACAAAACTCGGCGGTAATAATCGCGCGTACTTTCCGCACTTTGTAGACATGCGGGACAACGCCGCGTGGCCATCGGATTGGGCGATCTACACCAGCACCGACCATGACACCGGCGACGGCGGTATCTACCTTTTGATCGGTGACGGCGACCCGGCGAGTCCCACAAACGTCAAGACCTATGCAGAAGCCGATGCAGACGGCGACTTTGACAGCTTCGCCTCGCACCCATCGACCGCATACATCTTCCGCTACACCACCGAGGGCAATCAGACCGAGACGCCGTGCGTGGTAAAGGTGGGCTCGACGTACTACCTGACGTGGCACAACTTCATTAGCGGCGAGACGCAGCGGACGATGATCGCTACCTCGACTGACGGCCTTAACTTCACCGCGGCAGACATTAGCGGTGGTTCGGCGATCATCCTTGACGAAAGCAGCGTCGTCCACAACGGCTATATGAAGTGGGGCTTAAACCCCTTCTCCAAGATTCCCTACACCTACGTCGGCTTCGGCCTTGCAAACGGCCCATCAGGCGAGGGCTCGACACCGTTTAATGGCAACGCTTGGTGGGGCACTAACGACTTGTCGGCCAAGTGGGACCTCATCCGAAAGGTCTCTTGGCGTGACGGCACGGCGATGGGCGTCGAAGCGAACCGCGGCGGTCTCACCAACGGCACGCTGCCGATCCACAAGAACAGCGCCGGCGAGTGGGTCCAGATCGTCAACGGCCAGACAGCGGGTGGCGGCGGTGGGCTTAAAGACGTTGAGCTTTATGAGGTTGTGCTCGACGATGAGGCCAAGCCGGTGCGAGAAGCCCGGAAGCTGCTAGGCGTTGGCTCGACGTTCGACAACAAGGAGCTTGACCGCCCACACGTTTTTGAGTGGGACGGGCAGACCCGTGTTCTCTACACCGGCGTAGACACCAACAACAACAATGAGCTTTGCATCGCCACCGCGACCTTTGACCCGGGTGCAGAGCTGGCCACGCCGCTCCGCATCGGCAGCAGCAGCATCGTTGATATTGACCTCAAGGGCCTGTCGTCTCAGCCCAGCACCATCACAGTCGAAACCAACGGCTCGCCGTCTCAGACCTACACGGCCAGCGGGCTTGTGATTGACGCGTCATCTTCGACCTCAAACGAAGTCATGGTCAGGTCGGCGGAGGCGTTTGTTCCTGACGACTACGGTGTGATCTATTTCTTGCTGGACGTAGATTTATCCAGCGATGGGAGCGTGGTCTTCTTCGGCGTGACTGCAGAGTCCACGGGCTTGCACCCGCCCGACGAGTCGATACGAATCCTGTCGTTCGGCAGCATCGCCCCGGCTTTCCGCTATCAATCACGCAACGCGGCGGGCTCGACTGTGGACGAGATTGAGACGACCCTGACTACGTCGAGTCCGATCCAGGGCATCGGCCAAGGGCTCCAGACCTGCGGACTGCGCTGGCACGTCGCATCGAACCAGGTCGAGTTCATGCAGTACGACGAGGACGTGCCGGGTCGGCAGCTCACGCTGACCGCGAACACGGTGGACACCTCGAAGCCGTATTACCTGTTCGCTGGCCTGAAAGGTAGGGCGGGCACGATCAGTGGGATGAGGGTTAGGCAGACAGGGGAGTATGTGGGTGGGGGCGGGCTTCTTCAACGACTTCACTACGGCGTGGGTCAGCGGTTTGGCCTGCTAACCGGATAACACAAGGGTATAGCAATGGGAACACGAATATTCGATGCAGACGACGAAATGCTTGATTTTGTGATGAGGTCAGGCGGCGTTTTTGTCTGCGACATCCAGCGCACTACTGGCGACGGCACATTCACGTTGCAGATCAGCCTCGACGGTGGAAGCAACTTTGTGAACTACTACAACGCCAGCGGTTTGCTTGAACAGCGAACGCTAAGCAGCAGCACGCCACACGGTCGCCTTGAGGCGCTCGGCTTTACCGACACCGTGTTCCGTGTGGTGTCATCTGCTACCGGGGACACACCGAACTTTACAGCCAAGGCCGATCGGTCGGTCGCTGCGTTTTAACGTGCCAAGGGCACCCCCGCGGAGGCGTCGGGGGTCCTTTGGCACGATTCCGCACTAGTTGCGGTCAATAAGCGTTTTTACGCCAACTTATTTCCGTCCGTCCATGAGGCGCTAACCGATTGTTGTGGCCAACACATCTGAGCTCGAACGCGACCGTATCCGCAAGGAGAAGCAACGAAAGTCCGCGCGCGACATCGCCATTCCAAAGGCCGCAAGCAAAAGCCGGCGGAGCCGATTGGAAAAGAGCACTTGCAAGTGGCTCGCCTTCTACTTTCCCGAAATCTTTTACAACCCTTTCACGGACGACCAAAAGGACATGATCAACGCCATTGAGCATGCTGGCCGTTATGGCGGCGACCAGGCCATCGCTGGTCCGCGAGGCGATGGGAAGACCCGCCTCGCCCTGTTTACCGCGCTGAAGTTGGTCGTGACCGGGGCCCTGATGTTCCCGGTGGTGGTCAGCAAGAGCGGTAAGATCGCAGAGCGCGAACTGACCAACATCAAAGATGAGCTGCTGTATAACGATAAGTTCGCGGCCGACTACCCCGAAATTTGTGAGCCCCTCCGGTTGATTGAGGGATCAACGGCCCGGGCCAGGCTGCAGACACATCAGGGCAACCCGACGCGGATCTCGTGGCGGGCCGATCACATCATCCTACCGACTATCAAGGGCAGCCGGGCGAGCGGTCGGATCCTCTCCTCAGTCGGCATCGAGGGTGCAATCCGCGGGATGAACTATCGAAACGTGCGGCCTGACTTGGCAATCATCGACGACATCGACGACCGCGAGTCGGCGAAGAGTCAGATGCAAACTGATGACCGCTCCCGGACGATCGACGAGGACATCGCTGGTTTGGGTGGCCAGGGAAAGCGTTGTGCTCGCGTGATGCTGTGCACGCTGCTGAACCGGACCTGCGCGGCTGCTCGCTTCACAGACCCGAAGATCTATCCCTCATGGAAGGGCCGGCGGTTTGGCATGGTCAAGGTATGGCCGACCAAGATGGAGATGTGGGACGAGTACATCAAGCTGCGTCGAGACCGCGACCCGCTCGATGATCCTGACGCACGTCAGGCCCACCGCTACTACACCAAGCACCGCAAGCTGATGGACCGAGGTTCGGTCGTCAGCAACCCCGCTCGCTTTGTCGCCTCTCCACTACAAGACGGCAAGCCCGCCGAGGTCAGTGCGCTGCAGCATGCGTTCAACTGGATCGCCGACATCGGCCAGGACGCTTTCGATACCGAGTACCAGAACGATCCTCCGGAATCGGCTGGCCCCGAAACCAACGGTATTACTGCGTTGCTGGTTCGTTCACGCATCAATGGCGGTGATCAGCGCGTCGTGCCGGCTTGGTGCGAGCGGGTCACTGCGGCAATCGACATCCGAAAGCGCTGGCTCGACTGGTCGGTCTTTGGCTGGAAGCAGGGGGCCATCGCGGATGTCGTGGACTACGGTGAGGACCCGGTCGCGAGCACTGACGGAATGACCGCCGAGGACGCCATCCTGCTGGCCCTCCAAGACCGCCGAGACGCGTGGACGATCGATGGCGAGGAATGCGTGGTCACGCCTGACGGAGAGCCGCGATCGATCGACCTGGTTCTTGTTGACTCGGGCAACTGGACGACGACGGTCTACAAGTTCTGTAACGAGTCCGACAACACCTGGCACCCCTCAATGGGCCTCTCAAAATACCGGGCCAAAAAAAAGACGCCCAAGGTCCACCCAGGCGACAACTGGTACTGGTCCCGGCAGGACGACGGTATGTGGCTGGTAGACATGAATACCTACCACTGGATCAGTTGGCTGCATGAACGATTCATCACAGAGCCTCTCGACGATGGCGGCTATCGGCGCCGGGGGTCCGTCACGCTGTTCGGCAGCCAGCCAATGCTGCATACCGACTTCGCCAAGCAGATCGTCAGCGAGGTCTACCGCACCGAGTTCATTGAGGGCAAGGGTGAGGTAGGGAGCTGGTACAAGTCTGGGCCAAACCACAAGCTGGACACGGCCTACATGAACTGCGTGGCCGCGTCGATTCTTGGGATCAGGCTTTTGCCTCCTGCGCCCGCCAAACAGACCAAAGCCAAGACTGGGCCTCGTGTGAAGCCTGGCATCACATCACCAGACGGACGCCCGTTTATGGCATCCAATAGATAGGAAGCGCGATATGGCCGCCAAAACAATGGCAACGAAGAAGAAGGTGACGAAGGAGGCCGACGGTCCCCCGATTCCGGTCAATGACGGCCATAATCTGGGGCCTGCAGAGCCCGATCCTAACGAAGTGCCAGCCGCTGACACCAAGCCTGTGGCTGAACAGCCGCTTAGCGCAAAAGACCTGCCTATCGAGTTCCATACGATCGAGATGCCGCTTTGTGCGCCTGTTGAGCTTGCGAGAACGCCGACGATTATCCCTGCTGGCGAAGACCGGGCAACAATCGGTGTGAACTCACAGAGCTATATTGAAGGTCACCTAAGCGCGAAACAGCAGATCGGTTTTTATCGCCTGCGATCGGCGTTAGAGCGGCAAGAACAACTGGTTGGGAATGTCCATGGCAGGGGCAAGAAAACTGTTGACACTGGCATAGACGCCATTCGATGGTTGCTAGAGCAGCTTGCTGAAGTGGAATGATTTGGACCAATAGGGATCGCTGTGGGCCTGTGTGGCGTTGGACGCCCTGATACTGCCTACATGGCGATAAACGGCGCGAGCACCCTGGCGGACATCAAGGGACAGTACCTTGACAACGTCGATTACGAAGAGACGGCCAGCCTCTCCAAAGCCCGTCTGTTTGTTTCTGCGTGCCGGGCGCTGCTGCTCAAGCTGCCGGCGAACACCGCGGGCGCTCGTGGTGGGGCGGTCGCGATGAGCCCTGGCCTGATTCGTGACGAGATGAACCAGGCCAGGGCCTGGATCAGCGCCAACAACACCAATCGGAATTCCGGCGTCAAGCACCTCAGCTTGGAGGGCTTCCGCCGATGACGCCTGGACGGATCAATCCAAGTATCGGCAAGGCGTTTACCGACGTGAAGGCCGACTACAACGCCGCTAGGACGAGCCGCTTCCGCCGGCGCCGGACGGGCGTTGCCGCGCTTGGTTCGGGGGCGGACTACCACTATCGCAGCGAGTCTGATTTCATGCGGATGATCGAGTGCGCCCGGGACATGGACCGCAACGATGTGATCGTCGGCCAGATGGTTGACCGCGCGGTACTCAACACGGTGCAGGGCGGCATCCGGCCCGACCCCCAGACCGGCGATACGGGAGTCGATGCAGAGCTGGCGCTGCGGTTTACCGCGTGGGCAGATGATCCCGAGACGTGTGACGCGATGGGCGAGCTGACCTTCTGGGAACAACAAGCTCAAGTCTTGCGATCGACTTTTGTCGATGGAGACATCTTGGGCCTACCCCTCGAGGACGGCCCGCTGCAGCTTGTCGAGGGTCACCGACTTCGAAAACCCACCAACACAACCCGGAACGTCGTCAACGGCATCCTTCTGGACGAAGACCGCCGACCAATCGAGTATTGGTTCACCAAGGACGACATAGACCCTCACATCTCGCTGAGCCGTGTCAGCGACATCGAGCGTTACGACGCTTACGACGGCCAAGGAAACCCGACTGTGTTTCACATGAAGCGCGGCAAGCGGTCTACCCAGACCCGCGGTGTGACCGCCTTCGCCCCGATCTTCGACCAGCTTGGCATGTTCGAGGACATCACCTTCGCCAAGCTGGTCCAGCAGCAGGCAGTGTCCTGCATCGCGTTCATCCGCAATCAGGAGATGGGGGCTCCGGTCGATGGCGACAACACCAGCTCCTACGGCGACACGACGACCGAGACGCTGACGAGCGGCGCCACACGGCTAATCGACGAGATCGCACCCGGCATGGAGATCGTGTCCAAGCCCGGCGAGAAGATCGAGGGGTTCAGCCCGAGCGTCCCGAACAGCGAGTTCTTCCAGCACGCACGGCTCACCCTTCAACTGATCGGTGTCAACATCGGCATGCCGCTGATCCTGCTGCTGATGGACGGCAGCGAGACTAACTTTACCGGCTGGCGTGGTGCGCTTGACCAGGCCCACATGGGCTTTCGAGACAATCAGCGGTGGCTGATCAACCGATTCTGCCGAAAGGTCTGGAGCTGGAAAGTACGTGAGTTCCTGGAAAACGACCTTGCGCTACGAAAGGCCGCGGCGAGGCTGGAGACCCAGAACAACGACATCCACCGCCATGAATGGAATGCCCCTGGATGGAAGTACATCCAGCCCCTTCAGGACGCCCAAGGCGATGCGCTCCGGCTCGAAAAGCGGCTGACGAGCCCGCGGCGGATCCACACTGACCGCGGGCAAGACTATGCCGTTATCGCATCTGAGATCGTCGATGACAACAAACTGCTGATCCTCAAGGCGCTTGAGGCCCGCGACGAGGTCGCTGAGCAGCACCCGAGCGACACGATCGACTGGCGAGAGTTCCTGCACGTCCCGAACGTGATTGATCAGAAGCCCGGGTTGCCATCGGCGCCGACCACCACAACGGTTGAGGAGGTCAATCAGGCATGATCGACCGCATCCCACACATCGAGCAGTACGACGGCCTCTGGCTGATCCACGGCCAGACCCTGCAGGACAAGCTCCAGCAGGTCAACGCCATGGACCTTGCGGCTCATGTGCAGGCGAACCTCGACGTACAGACACCCATCGCTGGCCGCAACGACGAACGATACGAGATGGTCGGCGACGGGGTCGCTGTAATCTCGATCGAGGGCGCGATGACCAAGTATGGATCGAGCCTGAGCCGTGCAGATTCTACGGTTGAGCTCCGACGGGCCGTTCGGGACGCGGCCGCCGATACCTCGGTCCGCGGGATCCTGCTGCGGGTAGACACCCCCGGCGGCATGGTCGCCGGGACCTCTGACCTGGCAGACGACCTTGCCCGGGCCTCGAAGGGCAAGCCAGTGCACGCCTACATCGAGGACATGGGCGCGTCGGCCGGCTACTGGGTCGCTTCTCAGTCCAGCCGCATCACGGTCAACCGCACGGCCCTGGTCGGGTCGATCGGCACCTACGCGTACCTGATCGACTTCTCAGGCGCGTTCGCCGAACCGGGCCACGGAACGGGACCAATCAAGACCATCGAGATCAAGTCCACGCCCCTGAAGGGCACGGGTATCGCGCCCGGTGCCAAGATCAGCGATGAGCAGGTCGCGAACCTGCAGCGCGAGATCGGCGAGATCAACGACGAGTTTAAGGCCGCCGTGCAACGTGGGCGGAAGTACAACGACGAGCAGATCGAGTCCCTTGCCGACGCCCGCGTTCATGTCGGCCAGAAGGCGGTTGACATCGGCCTGGCCGACGCGGTCGGGTCGCTCGACGACGCGATCGACGTTCTGACCAAAGAAATCAATGGTGGCCGCGCTGTGCGGTCGCCCGAGACCAGCAAACCCACCAATGTAAAGGAAAACACCATGGGTAAGCGTAATAGCGGCCTTGTGCGGCCCACCGCCGAAGAGCACGACGAAGAAGTCATGGACGACGAAGAGGTCGATGAGACCGAAGACCAAGTCCAAGAAGATGAAGAACAGGCCGAGGACGACGGCGAAGAGCAGGCAGCGTCGCTGCCCGCCCTTCAGGCAGCTATCCCCGATGCTGACGCTCAGTTCTACGTGGACTGCATAAGTAGCGGCCTATCCCTACAGGCGGCGAAAGACGCGTGGACTGACACGCTTCGGGCCCGCCTCCAAAACGCCGAGCAAAGTAAGCCCCGCCGCCAGACGGGTGCCCGGCGGCTGCGGAACACGACCAAGCCCGCCGCGTCGGTCTCCGGCACCCCGGGTGATCAGGTCGCGGAACTCCGGCAGAAATACATCAGCCAGGGCCTTAGCCGCCACGAGGCGCACAAGCGCGTCATGCGGGAGAACCCCGATCTCCGCGAAGCCTACGTCGATGCGGCCAATCAGAGCCGCCCGATAAAACGTCGCTGAGCGAATCGCCCGTCAACTGCAACACCAACCAAGGAACCGCAATGTCTGACAAGAGTGAACAACTCGACAAGGCCCTGCAGAGCGCGAAGGCCAAGCTTGAGAAAACCCGCGCCGACGAAAAATCGACCACCCAGTCCCGTGAGCAGGCCGAGGCCGGCTATCGCCGGTTGACCAACCTGGCCCGCCACCGCAACCAGCCAACCTTCGACGCGAAGTACGACAAGGTTGCGACGGCACACCCCAAGCTGCTCAAGACCGTGGCCCCGAAGAAGCCCGACGCCCAGACGCAGACCCAACCCGAAAACCCGGACGCTGAGGACTGAGCCTGAGCGTCCTTCGCTGACACCATCACCCAACCACAAGGAAAACCATCATGTCACAGCGTAACGACAGCGGATACATCACCTTCGAAGCCGACGAAGCAATCGAGCTCTACAGCCGTGTCAAGCTCGACGCGGACGGCAAGATCACCAAGGCCGGCCTGACGGACAAGTCCATCGGCACCCTGCAGACCCGCGCTGCGCTGGCTGTCGGCGATAAGGTCCCAGTCAAACTCCGCTCCGCAGCGGGCACACACAAAGCCCGCGTTAGTGAAGCGGTCGCCGCCGGCGCCCTGCTTTACTCCGAGTCCGACGGTGAGGTCCAAGACACCGCCCAGGCCACCGCGTTCGTTGAAGGCACCGCCCTTGAAGCGGCGACCGCCGACAACGACATCATCGAGTTTCTCTACAACAACGCCGGCGACACTGCTGCCGCCTAAATCAAGAACTTTTGACGTCGTGATGGACATGCCGCGGCACTCGTAAACCACACCCCACACAAGGAGCATGTCATGCCCGCACCCTCAAGTTCCCTCGCTTCACTCCGGCCGGACCTGGCCGAATCCCTGATGGAGTTCGATTTCGCGTCGGACCAGGCCCGCTACATCGGCCACCTCGTCTTCCCTGTTGTTCCTGTCCAGAAGCAAGCGGGCAACTTTGGCAAGATCCCGGTCGAGCAGCTGCTCAAGCAGGCCAGCACCGCCCGCGCCCCTGGATCCGGCTACAGCCGGGGCAACTGGACGTTTGAGCCCGGCACCTATAACTGCGAAGAGCACGGGCACGAAGAAGTCGTCGATGACCGTGAAGCCGAGATGTACTCGGACTACTTCGACGCCGAGCTCGTCTCGGCAATGCGTGCCCAAGCCACGGTCCTGCGCAACTACGAACAGCGCGTTGCCGACGCGGTGTTCAACACCACCACCTACACCCCGACGCCGGTCACCAACGAATGGGACGACGCCACGAATGCCACACCAATTGAAGACGTCGAGTCCCGCGTTCAGGCGATCTACGACGCCTCGGGCCTGTGGGCGGACACGCTGATCATCAGCCAAAAGGTGTTCCGCAACCTGCGCAGCGTGAATCAGATCATCAACCGGATCACCGCTAGCGGTGCCGGCAACCCGGCGAAGGCCGAAGACGTGACGACCGCAATGCTCTCGGCCGTCTTCAATTTGCCGAAGATCCTGGTTGGCGGCGGGACTAAGAATACGGCGAACGAAGGCCAGACCTTTGCTGCGGCCGAGATCTGGTCGGGCGAATATGCATCGGTCTGCAAGACCTCAGACTCGCAAGACTTCAAGGACCCCTGCATCGGCCGGACTTTCCACTGGGCGCAAGACGGCTCGACGCCGACGGCCATTGTTGAAACCTACCGCGACGAGTCGGTCCGCGGTGACGTTGTACGTTCGCGTCACGACACCGACGAAGTGACCTTGTACAGCTCTGCAGTAGCGTTGCTGAGTAACATCACTGCCTAAGCGAATCCAATCGCCTCCGCTGATCCCTCGGCTAACAGCGGGCGGGTCAGTTTTATTATGACCAGCCAGTTTCAACAGATTGGATCCGACGAAGGGGCTGAGACGTTGCTTGACGCGCTTGGTGAGCCCATCACATATTTGCCCACGTCGGGTGCCACGCGGTCTATTGTTGGCGTTGTAGATCGTGATGCACCTACGTCACCATCACCGTCAGGGATGCGCGGTCGCCCCAAGGGCAACGTGCAGGTGACAGTGAGAAATAGCAGCACACTGGGAATCGACCTGGACGAACTCAACTTGGGTGGCGACAAGATCGCACTCCCCATGAAGGTCGGCCAAGCGGCGACCGATCGTCCTATCAAAACGCTGGTCAGCCAAGCGTTTGGCATGCTTGTATTGGAGGTGTCCTGATGGCAGTTGACATCTCCATCGACCCGCAAGAGTGGACGCAGCTCGAAAAGCTGCTGGGCACAATTGATGCAACGAAAGTCGCAAAGCGGGCTACCAAGGATGTAGCAAAGACTGTGCGAACGCGAACAGCTCGTCGTATCCAGAAGGACTTCACGCTGAAGTATGGTGATGTGCTGAAGGGCATTAAGGTGGGCACCACGGGGCAGACAGGCTCTCGCGTTGAGTTGAACGGTCCGCGGCGATCCCTGCATTCGTTCCGTGGTAGCCCAAAAAAGCCCCGCAGCGAGATGTCCCGTACTAAGTCGGGCAAGCTGCGCAAGGCACGCACGTACCGCTATGAGATTGAGAAGGGGCGGAAGCGTGAAGCGCCTGCGGCGTTTGTTCAGCGACCGCATATGGGCTCGCAGCCCTTGCCGTTCAAGCGAATGGGCAGAGGACGGCTACCCATTGTCGTGCTTCGCGGCCCATCAGTGCCAGCGGTGTGGCAGGCCAAGAATCGCAATTATGTAGCCAAAGACGTTCTGAAGGGCACGCGCGAATTGTTGCAGCAGCGCATTCGTGGTCAAGCGTTCCGTTTGATTCAGCAGCAGATGCGTTCGACTGGCAGACAAGTGGAGCGACTGGCAGCAGGAGTGTAACCAACAATGGCAGACCTATCACAAACCGCGGCCAATGTAGGGGTGAACGACAGCAACACGCGAACGCAGATCGTACAGGCGGGCGAAGCGATCACGCAGGGCGAACCGGTGTACTTGAACAATGGCAAGTATTTCCTTGGTGACGCAAGCGCCCTCGCGTCATCGCAGGTCACGGGCATCGCCCTGACGCCCGCGGTCACGGACGGGTATTTCATCATGGCGACCAGTGGCAAGGTGGATTTGGGGGACACCCTCACTGTGGGTGAGACATATTACGTCAGCGACACGCCAGGCAACATCATGCCTGCTGGCGACATCTCGACTGGCGAGTACGTGACCAGTCTTGGCGTCGCCAGTGCTGCAGACACCTTGGAACTGAACATCAACGCATCGGGGATTGCGCGTGCCTGACCATGTAGCACAACAATGCCTCGACGAACTGCAGCGGCGCTTGGAGTGGCTGGAATCCGTACGGACTGGATACACCACTGTGCTAGCCGATGTTGTACAACCTGTCCCGTATACCGAAGACGAGAACTTCGGCACGCACCTTTACTGCGAGCTGTTTCAACTCAATGTGGAGCGTGAGGAAGAATTGGACTGCGCAGCCAACCCACCAATCGTCGGGTGGGGCCATCCGATGTACGCGCAGATCACGGTCGCACCGTCTGAATCGGGCACCACGTCCATCAACGCTATCGCCAATGAGATCGTCAAGGATGTTACGCGCGCGGTGTTCCAAGACCCCGACTCCGCAGGCGTGTACGAGCACACGCTGGGCGGTATCGCCAACGGCATGGACATCTTGCCGCCTGAGTTCATAGATGCGTCTGACGAGGGGCCGGATGTCCTTGCGATTGGCGTCCGCGTGAATTACCAGACCCGTGAAAACGACCCAAGCACCCAAGCCTAGGGGAACACTATGCCATTGAACCTCAAGCACTCGATGCTCGCCATTGAAGCGGAGTCCACACCCGGCACCGCCGAAACTCTGGTGGATGCTGATGCTACGTTCCATGTCTTCAATCTCACGCTTCCTTCATTCGACTTCAATGTGCCAGAGTTGGAACGTCAGGGCACGATGGACATGGTGTCGGCCGAAGCAGGCATGATCACCGGAACGATCAGCTTCGAAGTTCCGCTGCAGTATTTCATCGTCGATCTTGCGCCAGCCCTTGGCCTGTCGGTGTCGGCCACTACGTTGTGGGCACCCGATTCGGACTCGTCAAACTGGGGCACAGTGACTGCGGGGTACTACCTCGATGGTCGCTTGCACCGTCTTTCCGGCTGCATGGGTAACGCCGTGTGGCGATTCGCCGTAGGCCAGGTCCCTGTGCTGGCCGTCACATTGTCTGGCGTCTATGTGCCCCCAGGCGCGGCCGCGGTGCTAGCGGGTTCCATCCCCGAATGGTCTGGATCAGGCATGCCGACGTTCAAGGGAGACACGCTCACGATTGATGGAAACGATCAGTGTGCGAGCGAATTGACGTTCGACCTTGGCAATACGGTGGAGCCGATCGAGAAGGCAAGCGCAGCATATGGTGTTAGTCGCTTCTGGATCGGCAACCGCAAGCCCACAGGCACCATCAACCCGCTCGCAGAACTGCTCGCCACATACAACAACTGGACCGACATCGTGTCGGGTGATGAGGTAGCGATCTCCTGTGTGTACGACACCACCCGCACATTGTCGATCCCCAAAGCCAACCTGTTCGAACTGAACCTGGGCGAACGCGGCACCAAGGCAGCGGAGTTGCTTGGGTTCCGCGCTGCTGCAGGGGCCAGTGGCGACGACAGTTTCACGTATGACACGGACAACAGCGACTAAACCCAACCGCGAAGAATGGAGTAGCGATGTTACACCCAAACCAAACATTCACGCTTGATGTGGATGACGGCAACGAAGACGCAAAGGAACACCGTGTATTCACGTTTCGGTACGGCTCAGCGGCGGACTATATGGAGGTCGATGACCTGCTGGACGATGTGGCGAAGCTGAACACCAGAGCCGTCCATACAGCACTGTCTGCTCGGCTGGCCGATACACAGGACGACAGGCGGCTGGCCGAGACGACTACGCCGACAGAGCAGGTGGCGATGCTGGTTCGCCTGGAAGTCGCGCAGTCGGTATCGGAATCGCTTGCAAAAAAATCCAAACCGCCGTTGCAATAGAACAGGGTGTTCTATGTGCGGGGTGCGACCCGCGCAGCGATGGCGGGTGCCGAGAAACACTACCCCAGACCTTCGACACCGACACCCAGCCGTGGACGCTCAACGAATGCCCCTACAGGTTTGTCAGCAAAGACGCATGCCGCCTCCTGGCCGCAGAATCGGACGCGGACAAGGGGCATCTCCCCGTGGGCGGGGGCATGCTTGATCAGACACAAGTGTTTATTGAGGGAGTGAGATTGATTCGTAGCGAACGCAGTGCGTATCAGATAAAGCGTAATGGCTAAGTACCAAGACACTGTTGAAATCCTGATTCAGGCTCGCGATGAGGCGCGCCGCGAGATGCAAGGTATTCGTCAAGAAGTCGCGCGCACCCGCGATGAGATTGGCGGCGATGTTGGCATTGTTGCGAATGCCGCAAAGCTCCACCACGCGCTGCAGAAGGTTAGCGCCGCGGCGGATGGCGTTAAAACAGGCATGGCGGCTACACGCGGCATTATGCTTGGTCTTGAAGGCGATTCTGAGGGCATGGTGGAATCGTTTAAGCAGATGGGCTTCGGCATCGGCGAGGTGGTGAATCAGGTAGACCAGTTGGCGGAGTTGATCGCCAACCGACTGCATGGCGTTACGAAAGAGATGATCGATGCGGAAGAGGAGGCCAATCGCGAGCACGCGGAACGGGTGAAGCTACAGCAACAACAAAACGCCAGTGCCGAGAAGGCGCGCCTAGCGCTATCTGATTTGAATAGGCTGCAGTTTGACCAGCTACAGATGCTAAGTACGAAGGGGGAGGCTGAGAAGGCCGATCTTGAATCAAGGATGCGGGTGATTGGCGTTCAAAAGCAGCTCAATGCGTTGCTAGACACTGCCAGCAAGGACGTTAGCGAGCAGAACCGCAATCGTGCAAAATTGTTAGCCGATCAAATCTCAGCAAATACACTCGCCATTGAACAGCGCAAGGCTGAGATTCGCGAGGAAAAAGCCAAGACTGCAGAACTGGAAAAGCAGAAGCAGTTGCTTGAACAGCATCGCGATGCGGAGCGATCCTACATACAGATGTCGATGCGTAAAGTCCGTGAGTTTGCCACGAACGCCTTAAAGGGCCAGCTTGACGATCTGCGAGAGCAGGTGGCGTCGGTTGCCAGTCGCGGCTCGACCATCAGCTTAGGTAATCAGTCGGGCCGGTTCGTCACCGGCTTGCGGGACCAGGCCGCGAACCGGGAAGACCCGATGATCCGGGCGCAGCAGCAGTTGCGCGAGTCGTTCGAGCGCAAGATTGATGAACTCAAGGGGGCGATTGATCAGGTGAATGGCAAGATTCGCGGCGATGGCATTGAGCTTGTGCCGGTCAACATTGCTCCGGGGGTGAATCTCTGATGGCAGTGACCGTCACACGGATGTGGTCTCCCGACAGTTCGGGTCGCGACAAAGACACCCGTACCGCTTCGGCTAGTTGGCAGGTGACGGGCGTTTCGTCGTCCATCGCTGCACGCACCGCCGTTGACGCGGTTACCGGCGCGACTCCCGACCCAATCAATACGGTCTTCACTGATCGGGATGGCTCGATCCCCGACCTTTTCCTGCTGTGCGAAGGGCTGGGCGAAAAAACACAGGGGTTTGAGCTGTTCATTGTCACGGCTACATACTCCGTGCCACCTGGCGGCGGCAGCCACAACCCCGAACCCGACAACCCCCTTGACCGGCCGGTTGAGTACAGCTGGGAAATTGGCCTGAACCAAGAAAACGTCGAGGTGGACATCAATGGCGACGCCATTCAAAACGCTGCTGGTGACCCACCCGAACAGCCATGCTCTCGCGATGTGCACAGCGTATTTTTAAACGTCACCCGTAATGAGGGCAGCTTTGACGCCAGCACCGCAATCGCTGCCACAAATCGTTTGAACACGGGCAACTTTTTTGGGGCGTCTGAGGGCCAGGCCAAGTGTGTGGGCATCTGGTCAAATAAAGTGACTACGGCTGATAGCGTGTTCTGGCCCGTTCGATACCGCTTTGAGTTTCGCGCCGACGGCTTTAAGAAAAAGCTAATCAACCGCGGATTCAACTTTCTAAACAATGGTGTGCTAACTCGCATCGTGGATGGCGACGAGGCGGGAACATTAATCGAAGATGCCGTGAGGCCCACTCGACCCAGCGTATCTCGACCACGATTACTTGATGCAAACGGTGGTCTTTTGGGAGCTAACGACCAGCCGGTGGTGCTTGAGTTTGATGTTTACGAGTCCACAGATTTCAGTCAGTTTGGATTGGAATAGTAATGGAAAAGGTCTATTTTTTAACCGAAGAGACGATTGTCAAACTATCTAAGGTAATCGAGCGTTTAGCCGGTACGAGCGGGATTGCGAATCGGCCGGACGGGCTTAACGCCGCTTTGAATGCGTTTCTCGAACATCCCTACCAGGACCGCCCGGAGCTAGGCATGTGGATCAGAGTGACAGGAAACGCTGCTGTGGGCGGTGAAACCAATCGCTGGCAGTATGCATGGACCGAGCAGGTGAGAACATCCACGGGGTGGCAGGATGCGGCAAATGCCCGTTCTGGTACCACATCTACCGACTACGCAATGAACGCCTGTGAGGCGAACAACAGCGATGCGGGGGTACAAGGCAACAGCGTTGACCTTGATGGCAGCGTATTCGATGACAACACCGGCCTTGAGTTACAGCCGGTGCAGGGCAGCCCCGTCGTCTGGGCGTGGCGAGGTGTTGATGCCAGCAACAATCCCTGCCTGACCTTCGAATACGTCAACGCCATCGACGGGGAGTGCGCCTGATGCCGAGCGTTGCGAGGTATTGTTGCTGTGGTGGGGATTGCATCGAATCTGAAACGCAATGCACAAACTGTGACGACGCTACTTATTTGCAATACAAGGTCACGTTTAGCGGAATATCACTTTGTACAGATTGTAATGAATTAGTCTTTGATGTTAATACATCTGCGAAGGCTTCATATATAAACGGATTTGATATTAATCAG
>JBCDKD010000079.1:0-21454 GCA_039024275.1 Planctomycetota bacterium
AAGCGGACAGGGTGGGATTCGAACCCACGAGGAGCTTGCGCCCCCACACGAATTCCAATCGTGCGCCTTAAACCGCTCAGCCACCTGTCCATAAATGGTTGCCCTGCGGCGGGCCACGTATGCTATCGGATCCAGCCACGGGATCAAGCCCGCGAGCCTACCCATCCCTCCAGCGATCCCCGATGACGACGCCCCAGCCCGACGCAAAACTCTCCGGCCTGCTGGTGATCGATAAGCCCCTGGGCTGGTCTTCGATGACGGTCTGCCGGAAGGTTCGCAGCGCGGCGGGTGGCCGGGTCAAGGGGCCGAACAGGCTCAAGGTCGGCCACGCCGGCACGCTCGATCCGCTGGCGACCGGCGTGCTCGTGGTCTGCATCGGTAAGGCGACCCGCCATGTCGAGCAGGTCATGGGTCAGGGCAAGGTCTACGAAGCGGCCATCGACCTCAGCGCCTTTACCGCCAGCGATGACGCGGAGATGCCGCGCGAAGAAGTGCAAGTGGATCGCCTACCGACGGACGGGCAGATCGATGCGGCACTCGTACAGCAGACAGGGTTGATCGAACAGGCGCCTCCAAACTTCTCGGCGGTGCACATCGATGGTCAGCGCGCGTACAAGGCCGCTCGGCAGGGGGAGCCACTCGACCTCAAACCCCGTCAGGTCCGCATTGATGCGATCGAGCGGTTGGCTTATGACTGGCCGGTCTTGCGGCTTCGGATCGCTTGCGGCAAGGGGACGTACATCCGCAGTATCGCGCGGGATTTGGGCAGGCTGCTCCATACCGGCGGGCACCTCACAGCGCTGCGGCGGACCGCGGTGGGTGGCTACACCGTCGATCAGGCCTTTCCGGTGGATGATCTTGAGAAGGGCTTGGAGCAGGCGGACCTGCTGCCGATACCGGTGAATGGTTGACGCATGGTTTGCCAACCTGGTCGGTGAAGTATCACGGTCCGCACGGGACGCTTCGCGTCGCCGGCTACACCGTGCTAGATACGTTTAGAGATCAGCGGGCATGCTGTTCTCGCGTTTCTTGAAGGTCAGTTTCATCAGCACGAGACCGAACTCGAAGAGCAAGTACAGCGGGATCGCGAGTACGAGCATACTCAGTGGGTCCGCCGGCGTTAGCAACGCACCGAGCGCGAAGCAGACGAACAGCGCGTACTTTCGGATGGACTGGATGCCGCGTGGGTCGAAGAGCTGGGTCCACCCGAGCACGAGCATGACGACGGGCAGTTGGAACGCGATGACGCTGCCGAGCATCATGAACGTCGCAAAACGGATGTACTCGTTCATCGCAGGCAGGGGGGTGATGAGCTTTGTTGAGCGCTCGGCGATAACGCTGACTTTCCCATCAAAGTATATTTCGATACGACCTCGGTCATCGTTGATCCACCAGGTACCTTCTTTAGGATTTTCTGGCCTTGTTTCAAAGATTGGGATCTGCTCTGCCTGGGTTGCATAGACAAAGTCATCCGGTCGTTCGGGCTTGCTGTCATCAACATAGGCACTCGCAGCCTGCCTTGTGATCCATGGTGGATCACTGGTCAATTCAACAACAGGATAGAAATTGACAAAGTTTAGAAAGAACAGCAAAGAGATCGGCAAAAGGATGTAGTAGGTAAACAGCACTGCGAGGAAGGTCATGATGGTACTGAACGGTGCGAGGATATGGACGGCCTTCTTCTCATGCTCGTAAAGTCCTACGACGATAAACTGCCACGCCTGCCAGATGATCCATGGCGCGGCAAGGATGACTGCCGCGATCAACACGACCCGCAGGTAGACACTGGTAAACCCGGCGGTCGGGTCGGTCTGGATCGGTGTTGTTGACAAGCCTGTAATATCCTGGGCGTGTAGCAGTGGCTGCGCGAGCCATCCGACGATCTGGAAGCCGAAATAGATCGTCACGACTAGCGCGATCACCACACCGATCAGCATCTTGATGATCCGGCCGCGCAACTCGTCGAGGTGATCGCCCAGCGGCATGGTGTGGTCGTTGCTGGGCCCGTCGTAGCGCTGGTCGTCGTAGTCGCTCCGGTATTCGTCCGGGTCGTTCGACGGGTCGTGCTCGTTGGGCTGGTCCAGAGGCATGCGTTTGGTGCGTAGGCAGTAGGGAGTCAGGAGCCGGCCGACTCGGTTTCGGCGGATCAAGGATTTTAACGTTCTTGGGCCCGACTGGCTTGTCGGTTGCTCTTATTCTCTCATGCCGATTCCCTGCTCACTGAATCAGACGATCAGCATGGCGTCGCCATACGAGTAGAAGCGGTATCGCTCGGCGACGGCGGTCTTGTAGATCGCCAGCAGGCGTTCCAGCCCTAAGCCGGGCAGCGCCGCGACCAACGCGAGCAAAGTGGACTTGGGCAGGTGGAAGTTGGTCATCAACCGGTCGGTGTGCTGGAAGGTGAAGCCGCTGTCTGGGCGGATGAAGAGCTGCGTACTGCTGGAGATGCCGCCGGGGTATGCGCCGGGGTCCAGTGCATCGCTGGGCAGGGACTCGAGTGCGCGGACGGTAGTGGTGCCGACGATCAAGAGCTTGTTGCCGTTGGACCGTGCGAGGGCGATCGCGTCGAGGGTGTTTCGCGGCACCGTGTACGGCTCGCTGTGCATGTCGTGGTCATCGAGCTGATCGGATCGGACCGGTGCGAAGGTGCCCAGACCCACGTGCAGGTCAACAGCCGCGCGATGGACGCCGATCTGCTGCAGAGCATTGAGCAGCCCAGGCGTAAAGTGCAGGCCGGCCGTTGGTGCCGCGACAGAACCTGCCGTCTGCGCGTAGACGGTGTTGTAGCGGTCCTGGTCCTCGGGGGTGATCTCGCTCTGGCCGAGCTTCTTACGCTGCTTGCGGATGTAGGGCGGCAGGGGGGTCCGCCCAAGACGCTTGAGCACGTCGGCGGTGCTTTTGTCACCTAGGAGTTGTGCCAGCCAGCCGCCATCACCCAGCGGCTCAATGAGCTCGAGGTCGGCGGGCTCGGCTCGCGTGTCGACCTCATCAACCAGATGGATTCGCTCCCCAGGCATCAACGTGCCGCGCGACTCGAGCATCACACGCCAGCGTTTGGCGTGATCCGCATGAACAAACAGCCCGGTGATCCGCCCGCCTGTGGCCGAGCGAACCGCCGTTAGCT
The DNA here is from genome assembly GCA_039024275.1 of Planctomycetota bacterium. Taxonomy (GTDB): domain Bacteria; phylum Planctomycetota; class Phycisphaerae; order Phycisphaerales; family Phycisphaeraceae; genus JAHQVV01. The sequence goes on from JBCDKD010000079.1 coordinate 3,125, forward strand.
GCGCGGGCAGCACGCGCGTCTGGTTTACCAGCATCAGGTCGCCCGGCGTAAAAACCCCGAGCCCCGGGAGGTCGCGCACGAGGTGGTGCTCGATCGTTTGGGTCTCCCGCCGAACGAGCAGCAGGCGGGCGCTGTCCCTGTGCTCGGCGGCCTGGGTCGCGATCAACTCATCCGGCAGGTAGTAGTCCAGTGCTTCGGTTCTCACGGCCGGGCATCGTAGATCACCCGATCGGACGGTGCGACCAAAAACACCCGACCAATCGGCGAACTCGCCTAGGCGCTGGACCGAACCACAGGCTATACTTTGGTTTACCCAAGCGTCCCGCCGCCGACTAACCGCCGAGCCCTCGACCCATGTCGATCGATCAAGACCTCGCCAGCATTGCCCAAAGGACACGCTACCCCATTGATGCGTACTTGTTCGTACAGCGTGGCTTGGATTTTACCGTTAACCGGCTGCATGGCGAGATCGATATGGATCTGGACGACCTCGATCCCGAGGAGCACGAGGCCCAGCGGCACGTCAGCGGGCAGGACCTCTGCGTCGGACTGCGCGACTTCGCGATCAAAGAGTACGGGATGCTGGCTCGGACCGTGCTCCGGCGCTGGTCGATCACCAGTTGCCGAGACTTCGGCCAGATCGTCTTCGCCATGGTCGATGGCGGCCTGATGCGGAAGACGGAGGACGACACGATCCACGACTTCAACAACGTCTACGACTTCGCCAGCGCGTTCGAGCCCGGGCTCATGCTCGGTAAGACCGGGGACTAATCCACTTGATCACGAAGTAGACCGCACGGTTTGTCAGGCATGGGAATGTCCTGGCGGGTATTCTTTTGCGGTGGATCATGTCGCACAGGGGTTGTGATGACCGAGCCTGACGAGAATCAAGAACAGACGCCGGAGTCGGCCAGTGAGGCGGAGCCCGTGCGGGCAGCCGAAAAGCACCCGCCCAAGGCGAGGTATGTCTGGCAGCGGCTGTGGTTCCAGTGGGTGCTTGGCACGATCGTGCTGTTCCTATTCCTATCGTTTGTCATCCCGCCGATCTACTGGTTCCTGACGAAGCTGAGCCCGGTGCTGACGCCGGTGCTACTGGGGCTGGCGCTCGCATATGTCTTCAGTCCGCTGCTGTGCTGGGCGGAGGAGAAGTACCAGGTCCGCCGGCCGGTGTCGGCGGGGGTGATCCTGGGCTTTGTGGTTCTGGCGTTGGCGATCACGATCCCGCTCATGATCGCGCAGGCCGTCTTCCAGGTCATGGACTTCGCGCAGATGGCCCCGCAGTACACCGAGACGGTGCTCGGATGGTTCGGCTCGAACACCGAGGAAGCAAGCGAGCGCGTCGAGGCGTTTATCAATACCTTGGACTGGACCGAGGTCGATACCGCGACCGCGCAGAAGGCGCTCGGCATCAGCGCGGGGCTGCTTTTCTCAGGCCTGAGCTTTATGGCGTCCGCGGCGATCTTCCTCCTCGTCACCGCGTTCTGCTTCTTTATCTTTTCGTGGAAGCTCGAAGCGCTCAAGGCGTGGTTCGGCGAGTTTATCCCCAGGCCCTACCGCAAGGAGACCCTGCGTATCCTCGTCATGATGGACGATACCGTGTCTGCGATCATCCGCGGGCGGTTGATCCAGTCGTTGGTCGTGATGGTGGTGCTCAGCGTGGGCTGGTGGATCGCGGGGGTGCCGTACTGGTTGTTGCTTGGCGTCCTGGGCGGCGCGTTGAACCTGCTGCCTTACGCGGCGATCCTGTCCTGGCCTTTGGCGGTAGTCCTGACCGTGGTGGATAGCGCGAGCGGCGGGGGGATGGCGATCCTCTGGGCGATCGTCTGGCCGACAGTGGTGTATATGATCGCGCAGTCGCTGGACGGCTGGGTCATTGAGCCGCTGGTGCAGGGCCAGGCGACGGGGATGGATGCGCTCACGGTGCTTCTCGTTGTGCTGGCTGGTGGTTCGCTGCTGGGTATCCTCGGCGTCGTTCTCGCGGTGCCGGTCGCGGCGTGTATCAAGATCCTGTCGCAGGAGTTGCTGCTGCCCAAAGCGCGTGCTTTCGCGGAGAACCCGCCGGCTTTTGGTCAGAAGGGCTCGGCGTAAGCCGATTGATTTAGTCCGGCCACAGAACGCTAACCCACACGGCCTACGTACACGTATAAAATTCCTCAAGTGCCTAAATTGTCCTTGATTCACAGGGGAATCGGCCGATATGATCGCATGAGCGATTGATGTGTGTGGTCGATCGTCCTGCTTCCCCCCTTCTTCCGAAAGGCCCGCCCGTGAGACTCCGCCCCGCCTTTGCAACGCTCTCGCTCGTCGCCCTCGTCGGCATGCCCGCTTTTGGACAGTCGCGCGAAGACCGTGTGAACCAGATCGCCGCCACGCTCAGTGCAGGCATCAGCGACAAGCCGTCCGACACCGTCTACACCGATGCGCGTACTGGCGAAGAGATCCGTGCGACCCCGGCACAGCTGATGCGTGAGACGCTGACCTCCGTGAACCTTGACGCGGTCCCCGGCAGGCTGGCGCTCGATATCTGGTCGAACCAGACCAACGTCCCCCTGGTGGTCAGCTGGGCCTCGCTTGAAGCGCAAGGGATCGACCCCCAGCAGCCGGTCACGCTGACGCTCGGGAGGGTCCCCGCGGAACTGGCACTGAAGCTGATTATCCAGCAGTTGCACCCCGACCCGATCGGCAACGACGAGTTGCTCGTCGATATCGAGCAGTGGTATGTCCGGATCATGACAAAGGAAGACGCCCTCCGCCGATCGACGACTCGGGTCTACTTTATCGGCGACCTGCTGATGGATATCCCGAACTTCGACAACGCACCAGGATTCGATCTGAACGATGCGCTGAGCAATACCAGTTCTGGCGGTTCGGGGCGTGGCAGCGGCAGCGGCGGCAACCAGGATCAAGGACTCTTCGGTGACGACTCGGATGAAGAAAAAGAAGAGGTACTGTCCAAGGAAGAGAAGGCCGAGCGCATCGCAGATATGGTCCGCAACACCGTCGAGCCGGATATCTGGCGAGCCAATGGTGGGGAGTACGGCTCGGTCCGCTACTACCGCGGCATGCTCGTCGTCAAAGCGCCCGACTTTGTGCACGAACAGATCGGTGGCATCGCGGGGGGTACGACGACCAAGTCAACCAGCAAGCGAAAGAACACTTCGCGATCCAGCGATGGCAACAACCAGGACGCCAGCCCAGCCATTCGACGCTCAACCCCCGGCAACGTGGCGGGTGTGGCCCGTGACCGCCCACCGATCCCACGCTCTCGATAAATGTGAGACGCAAACGCTTATGCGATGCATCGAGCCCGCGCGATCAAGCGTGGGTTTTTACATGGGGAACTGCTGCAATTTCCGGCACCTGCTTGATATGAGAATAAATTCTCAATATCATCTCGACAGTTAACGCCTTTTGATTAGGCCTTACTGATGAGACAAAACAAGCAACAAGGCTTCACGCTGATCGAACTGCTGGTTGTCATCAGCATCATTGCGATGCTGATTGCCATCCTGCTGCCTGCATTGGGACGTGCAAGGCGCACCGCGCGGGCGGTTCATTGCCTATCAAATGTACGCCAGATGCAGATCGCTCACACCATGTTTTTTGGCGAGAACGAAGGCAAAATGATTCAGGGTGGTCTTGGGCATGGCACTGGTAACGGCGATGCCGACGAAGACGTTGCGTGGCTAAATACCTTAGAAGAATACTACGGCAGTCCACTGCTTAGAAAGTCCCCATTGGACGATAGCCCGTACTGGCCCCCCGGGCAGGGTGGGTCAGGGCTGGTTGCCGACAACGGAGAGTATCGACGTACCAGTTACGGGATCAACGGCTACCTCACTCGCTTTGTGACCGACGCCGGCGGCTACCAGCTTTACAGGACAGTTGATGAAGTCCCGCAGCCTTCTGCAACGGTGAACTTCCTGCTCATGACGTTTGAACGCTCGGGCTTTGCGTCCGCCGACCACACCCACCCCGATACCTGGGGCGTTCCAGGCTTTTCTGAGGCTGCTGTAGGCAATGCCGAGCGTGAGATCGAACTTAGTGCTGTTAGCGGTGACGATGGCACGTTTGCTGCGGTGAGTAATTACGGCTTCCTTGATGGCCATGCCGATGCCCTCGCATTCCGTGACGTCTGGCGCGGCACCCAGTTTACCCCGCCACTGACCTACACCTTTGATAACAACTTTGACCCTGCGATGGCTCGATAGCCATTAAATAAACCAATCCCTTAATCGGAGAATAAGATCATGCTGAAACGATTTTCTGTTACTTCATTAGTTCTCGTGGGAGCGTTCTGTGCGACCCCGCTAGCCGCCTTCGCTGGCGATGAAGGCGATATCGGGCTTCGCTTCGAAAATAATAAGATCGTGACTACGATTGTCGGGGATGGCCCGAACCCGTTTGGCGGCGATGAAGAACGCGTTTTCGAAGGTATCCTCGGCGATCTCGAAGGCGAGGGCGAAGACACTGCCATCTTCTCACCCCTGCCTACTAGTGTCACCTCTACATCTTCCTTCGTAACCAACGTTCCCGGATTTGATACGGCCGAAGAACTTTTTTCTAACGGCTCTAGAGTCGGCATCGATATCACCACACCGACACTAATCACCGACAGCCTCATGGAGTTTAATGGCACCGGCCTTGTGAGCACCTCCGTCGAATTGCAAGCCACTTTTACAATCGGCAGCAACACGATTCTGACGCGTACCGACGGCGACACCAACCAGACTGACGACAGCGGGATTCTCTTCCTGCCCGCTTTCAGCGGTGCTGGAGGCGAGCAGAACGAGGGCCGATGGCACCGGCATTATGTTTTTGCACTGTACAGTGATATTCTGTCTAACGGAAACCTCGTCGAACCCGCCACAGGCGTATATGTCTTAGAACTTGACGTGGTCACCGAGGAGCCCGGTATCTCGGATTCTGATCCGATCTTCATCGTCTTCGGTGTCAATGCGGACCCCGATGATGCGATAGAGTTCGTTGAGGCCAACGTTGTCCCCGAACCGACCAGCGCATTAGCCCTGCTCGCGGGTGCCGGCCTGATTGCTACGCGTCGTTGCCGTCGCGCCTAACTCAATCATGAGGACATATCTAGCCTACTAGGCCGATAGGTTTTGTAGGCTATTCTTATTGATATCAAGAAACTATTCTCAGAGTAAGAGCATGTCTATTACAAGACCTTTAGATCTAGCTGATCCGATACAGCAAGCCGTTGCTGTAGAGACTCGGCGCGGCTGGCTGGACCGGGTCGGCATCAGTGCATCGGTTCTTTGTGCGATCCACTGCATAGCTGCTCCGTTCCTTCTCCTGTTGCTGCCTGCTGCGGGTTCTATCTGGTCCCACCCAGCCGTTCACTGGGTGCTGGCAGCCTTGGTCGTGCCGCTTGCGCTCTGGGTACTGTTTAAGGGCTATACACGCCACCGCAGACGGCTGACACTCACTGCCGCGTTGATGGGCGGGGTGCTTATCCTCGCCGGCCTGATCGCGCCGATGATCCACGCCAGTCCGATCATGGAATTGCCCGTGCCTTCGTTCTTCGGTGAGTTGGGCGGCGGTGCCGACGCAGTGCCCGCCTGCACGGAGACCTGTTGCCCGACCATCACTCGCAGTGCAGCCGGTACCGCCCTCGCGATGCCGCCCGGCGGGCTGCTCACACTCATCGGAAGCATCTTCTTGGTCACGGCCCACGGTTCGAACCTACTCGCTAGCCGCAATAGCCCGAGCGGATATCACTGCGGGGATGACGACTGCGGATGTCCGGCTTGATGTAGAGCCTGCGAGGTTCATCTTGCATCATTTGCCCAGGATCTCCCTGTCGTATTAGCAGCTAGTCTTGAACCTCAGGGCCACGCCTCATCCTGCACCACACGGCTTGGTTTGCCTCGGGTGTCGAAACGTAGACGAGCGCGAAGCCCGGCCGGATGTCGCTGTAGCGATACCACAGGTAGACCATCCACCAGTCGGCGGTGTCATCTTCTGACCAGGACTGAAACAACTCGTAGTCCAGCCCGATTGGCCCGAAGATATGCGAGTCGATCTGTTTAGTCGGGTGCTCCCGGTCGAGCGCGATACCCAGGTTCTCCGCGTTGATATCGATGTCGACGATACGGCCGGCCTTAGCATTCCGTGTTTCGCCGACACGTACGGTGGCAACAGGGTCGTCCAGGCTGCGCAGCGCCCATGCGCAGAGTGTCTTGCCGGGGCCACTGCCGCTTGCTCCCTGCTGCCATGCTTTTTTAGCTGCCGCAGGGTCGTCCTTCATAAGGTACGCGAACTGTCCGATCCGGTACTGACTCCACGCGCGGACCGATCCATCCCCGCTTTGCTGGGTGAGCTTTTTGTATGTGACGACCGACTCGCTGAGCCAGAACCGTGCTTTGTCTTCGATGCCCTTGTCGAGAAGGAGCAACTCTCCAGTGCGGAACATCGCCTCCGCTGCGGCGAAGGTGTTGGGGTGATCCAGCACGCCTTGCTGGTAGGCCTTGATTGCCTTATCGGTGTCCCGCATCAGCTCGGCTTTGTAGCCCGCGGACCAGGCTGGCATGGAATCGATATTGTGCATGTGAAGCTGCAGGTACTGGATCAGCAGCGGCGTCTTACCCTCGTTTTTCTTGTTAACGAACTGCATGGCCCGGTCGAACGTGTTGCGGTCGCCGGTGATCACCGCGGCTTTCGCGCAGGCGACCCCGTGCCCCCACCGATCGACGAGCGGGTACTTGGCCGCCTCTTCGAAACGCCCGGCGTAGAGGTAGGCGAGGGTCAGGTCGTAGTCCGACTCGACGCGTTCGATCGCCTGCTGGGTCTGCCCGGTATAGAGGTAGAGCTCCCACTCGCTGTTGGAGGTGCCGTGGTACCAGGCGTGCGTGCCGAGCAGCGGGTGGTCCATGATGTCCTGGTAACGCCGCTGCACGGTCCACAGCATGGCGAGTCTTTCGATCGCCTCGAAGCGGCAGCCCCATGCGGTACGGCGCATCTCAGCATTGGCGTCCCAGCCGCCATTGACCTCAGGCAGTCCGCCGTACGCCAGTTCGATGAGCCGCTTCTCGTAAGCCTGTGGGTCGAGCAAATTCTTGATCGCAAGCAAGTAGCTGCGGAACGGGGCGTAGCTGTGGTTAGTTGGCGTCGTGACCAGCGGCGGGTCGGTACGGAGGTCCTCGAGCGACTCGCGCGCGATCTGTTCCCAATTTTCTTGGTCGGCTATAGCCTTGTAGTGATCGGAGAGCGCGTCTTTCGCGTCGCGGATTGGCTTGTCGAGCCTTTCCTTGCCCTCGAGCAGGCCCTGGGCCAGCCTAGACCAGCGGTCGTTGTTGACCGCATCGTCGTCCTGCAGCCTGGGCAGGCGGTCTTTGTGGCGCATCTCGCGCTCGGTGAAGTAGTCTGGCACCAGCGTGAGCTGCGCCTTGTACGCCCGGTAGGCCAGGTCCATCTGGCCGGTATCGATCGCGGAGGTGACGACCTGCGACAGCGTCTGCCACTTCTGCCAGGCGTAGGGCCGCCAGCCGTACGCGATCGCGGCGTCCATCGCTAGTTGCCCCTCGCCGGCGTGGACGAGCAGGTGGATCATCCGGGGGTGCGCGACGTCCCGTCCGAGGATCGCGGCCCTGGCCATCTTGTGCGCGATCGACAACGCGCGATCTCGTCCTCTTGGGTTGTCGTCTTTTAGCTGTCTTGTCTGGTAGTCGTAGACCTGACGCACGTCCCACATGAGCGCTCTTCCGCTGAGGTGCGAATCGGCGTAGTGCCGATGCAGCAGCTTTTTCAGTTCGCTGTAGGGTGGCTGGTCCTGCGGCATGCCCATCATGTAGATGCCGTGCTCGTCGGAGACGCTGCCCAGCGGTGCCAGCGGCTCGTTGCTGCCTGCCATTGATTTGATGGCGGCGTTGACGTTCTTGATGAGCTCTACGCCGTCGGCGGTCTGGAGCCTGTCATGGAGCCCGCTAAACTCAAGGGCAGCGCTGGTGTGTGCCTCGTAGATCAATGCGCGGGCACGCCAGTAGGATGCGCTGCCTACGGCCTGGATCGGGTCCGGCTTAGGAATCCCCCGTCGCTCCGCGACGAGTGCGAGAAGCCGATTCAGCAGATCGGCCTCGATCGAGGCGGCATGCTCAAGTGTGCCCTTTGCTTCTAGCTGTGTTTGCCAATCGCCATCGATCACCGTGAGCAGCAGCCGGTAGGGGGCATCTTCGAAGGCAAATCGCGAGTCATACGGCGACTCGATCCTGGGCTTCACGATGATCGGGTCGAAGGTCGCCTGCGACGGGCGGTCAGGGTCGTTCAGCCCGGTGCGTCTTAGGATACCGCCTCTTGAGATGAAGTCGGCCAAGTGTGGATCGAGGATACGGACGGCCGCTGTCCGGCCCGCGAACGTGCTCGACCAGCGGTGCCAGGTTGCTTCGGCCCGCCAGTCCTGCTTCTTGGACCGGCCATGCGGGTCGTCCGGCAGCAGGATCGCCAGATCGACGCGGTGGTCGGGCATCGGACGCGGCGCGTTCTTGATCGCATGCAGCAACTGCTCCGTCAGCACGGCCAAGGGCTCATCATCCTGGCTGTGCCGGGTGTTCTCCCAGCGCGTCAGGCCTGTTGCAGTCTCGATCAATTTCAGGTGCGTGAGATACCCCTCGCCGCGTTTGATGAGCCTGGGCACGACCAGTAGCTTGGCCCCGGTGAGTTGGCCGACCTGCAGTTCCTTCCGATCGATCCGACTCATCTTCATCACATTGGACCAATGGCCCATCTTTTCAGGCTCGATGAATGTGAAGTCGTCGTGCTCCTGCAGCGAACGAACTAGCCCCGCTTGCAGCTGTATTGCCTCTTCTTTTGTCCCGGGTAGTGGTGCGAAGTGTACCGGGAACAAGCCCACGGTAATAAGCGTTCGAGTGTCGGCGGCCTGCTGTTGAGCGACCCGCTCTGCGTTATCTGCTAAGCCGCGGCCGAGTTGCAGCACACACAGCACTAGCATCACCGCCCCGATCATCAGCGGCGCGTTGTTTCTGCCCGAAAGAATCATATTACATCCCTGGGAAAACCGTTTGATACTAGATTAAGACGAGTATAACTGCTTAGCATGCATCTACAGCGAGCGGATTGGCAAGAGGGTTCACGCAAGCCCGGCAGCACTACTGCTGTGTCTTGGAGCGCGTCACACTATGCGGTATGAAAAACCCCGCGGATCAGGCGGGGTTCATAGTGATTGGGTTGACGCTCGGGTTATCGTCTGGGGCGGGACTTACCCGTGGCATCCAGGAAGAACTTGCGAGCTTCGCCGGCAAGGTAGAAGCTGCCGGTCACGACGATCAGGTCTTCGCGTGACACCGCTCGCGACGCGAGCTTGAGCGCGTCGGGCAGGTTGTCCGCGGTCTGCGCCATCTTGCCGGAGAGCTCGGCGAACTTCTTCAGGAGGTCCGCGGTCTCAACCGCGCGGGGGTTGCCCTTCGCGCGGGTGAAGATGATTTTGTCCGCGCCGAGCGCGACCTGCTCGAGCATACGCTCGATATCCTTGTCCTGGCCGCAGCCAAAGACCATGACCAGCGAGTCGTACTGGACATGGGCGCCAAGCGACTTGATCAACGCAGAGATCGACGCGGAATTGTGTGCGCCGTCGATAAGGACGCGCGGCTTGTCGTGGACAAACTCCATCCGGCCGGGCAGATCAGTCGCTGCAAGGCCACGGATGAGGGCCTGCTCTTCAAAGTGGAAGCCGTGGGCCTTGAGCTTATCGAGCACGGCAAGTGCAAGCGCGCAGTTGTGTGCCTGGTGCTCGCCCTTAAGCGGGACGGGTAGGTGCTCGAACTTGGAGGTGTCTGTGTTGACACAGACCCGGCAGTGCGGGCCGAGTTCTTTGTTTGCCTCGAAACGGTAGGAGAAATCGATCTCGCTGCCAGTGGTTTCCAGCATTGTACCGGCCTCGGACGCGCTCTGGGTCAGCGCCTCCGCGGCCTCGTCGTCCTGCTTGATGGTCAGGGCTGGGACGTTGGGCTTAAACACGCCAGCTTTCTCTCGGGCGATCGCGTCGATCGTGTCACCCAGCAGGTGGGTGTGGTCCAGCGAGATCGAGGTGATCGCGGTGACCAGCGGTGTGACCACGGTGGTGCAGTCCAGCCGGCCGCCAAGCCCGGTCTCGAGCACGGCGATGTCTACCGCTTGCTCGGCGAAGTACATAAACGCCGCAGCGGTCATGATCTCGAAGAAGGTGGGCGGGCCGCCCTTGAGCTTCGGCTCGACCTTGGCGATCTCGCGGAAGATGTCGGCACACTCGTTGTAGGCGATCATGTCGCCGTTGATCGTGATCCGTTCTCGCAGGTCGATCAGGTGCGGCGAGCTGAACGAGCCGACGGTGTAGCCGCAGCCCTGCAGCATCGAGCAGATCATGGCGCAGGTCGAGCCCTTCCCCTTCGTGCCCGCGACTTGGACGCACTTGAGACCCTCCTCTGGGTTACCGAGCAGCTTGAGCAGTTGCTTCATCCGGTCCAATGAAAAGGCCTTGTCGTCGTATTTCACAAGGCGCAGGCGTTCGTTGTCGATGTGCCCGTAGAGCCACTTCAAGCCGGTCGTATAGTTGGTGATCGACGAGGCAGCGGACTTGGTTTTGCGGCTGTTTGAGCGGGAAGATCGCTTGGGTTTTGTGGTTGGCATAAGGAAAGAGATTGTATCAAAATTGGTTTTTCGCGTCAATTTTCAAGATACAAATGCATATATATCAAAGACTTGTGAAAAATATACTCTTTCTGCCGATCCATGGCGGCGTCGGGTACTCCCGCGTAAGATGCTAGCCCATGGACCAGAACCCATTGTTGAGGATGGAGCCTGCATCGTGATAAGACTGCTGATCGTGATACCCGTGCTGGCCGCCTTGGCAGGTTGTGAGTCCCTGCCTCGGCAGGTACTGCCCTACGTCATGGACGACCCTCAGACGGGAACACTGGATCTCCACCTCTATGACCTTGAAAGCGGCATCTCTCGTGCCTTGATACAGACCAGGGGGTGCGACGAATACGACCCTTGCGTTGATCCACTGGGCTCGAAAGTTGTGTATATCACTAAGAAGCCGAATGAAGACCCCGATGATGTGCTCTATACGCTCACGGTTTACGAACTCGAAACCGGTATCGATCGCGAGTACGCCAGTTCTACCAACCGCATGTCCTCACCGGTCTGGTCGAACAATGGCGAAAAGATCGCCTATGTCGTCGAGCGCGACGGTAAGTTCCAGATCAATGTCCGTGACCTCGCCAGCAACTCGCCCGCCAGGGCCATCGGCTTCGGCTCCGCCCCTTCCTGGCGGCAGGATGGGCAAGCTATCTTCTACAGTTCCAAAGATACGCTCGATGCCCCGGTCGGTGAACTCATGGTCCATGACCTCAGGAACGGGCTCAATCAGTCCCTCGCGCTGCGCGGCAACGGCTTTAGCAACCTCGCACGCGGCACATCCATCGTCTACACCACGCTGCCGTATACGCGCCGCAACGAGGCCATCTGGATGATCGATGCAACGAGCCGGCAGAAACGGCTCTCCAGCCCAGGCAAGACCTACCGCGATACCAACCCGGTGCATATCAATGGCACCAAGTTTGTCGCCTTCACCCGTACCGAGGTCGCGACAGGGGCGTCATCGCTCTTTGTGGTGGAACGTTATGCGACCGATCCGGTGGAGACGCTGCTGTTTGAGGCAAAGGCGAACGCGTTCACCAGTGGCGCCACTTTGATCACTTTGCCGGGCAAGTGAGCCGGTCGCTATTTCCGCCGGATGACCGCAAGCCAGTCGTCATCTGGACCCGACCTAGGGGCCTTTGGCAGGACTGTATTCGTGCCGCCCGTGATTTCATGAGATTCAACAAGGCCGCCGCCCGTTCGCGGGTTAAACCATTGGACGGTGTATGTGCCGTCTTGCTCCCTCAGATCCAGCACTTTGCGTTGCCCTGCCGCAGGCAGATAAACCAAGTACAGTTCGCCCGGCTTGGCCAGGCAGTAACCCTCGTTTTTTTCTGCGTTGGCCGACAGCAGGTCGTTTCGGCTCTCCATCTCCCAAAACGGAACCTCGTGCTCGTGGAAGAACTTCAGCGCTACCGCGCTGTACTTCCACGTCTGCGCCCGGCTGCGCCAGTCTTCCGCGTTCAGGTCGTTCTCCGGCAGCTTGTAGCCGAAGTAGTACTCGACACCCGTGCCACCGGCCATGAGCGTGCCCCACAGCGCGTACTTCCGCACGTCGTGGATCGTCGCGGGAAGCTTCTTGTGCCTCTCCATACCCGGCCAGTCCGGGTCTGGCGGCGTGCCAAAACTCGCCTCGCCAGGCTCATCGAACGCCACAACCCAGGGCTTCCCCTGTTCTTTAGACCGCGTCACCCACTTGACGGTCTGCCAGTGGCAGTCGCGGACGTTGCTGTTCTGCAGCGAGGCCCCGGAGACGCTTGACTGATCGCCCATCAGCGCGCCGTAGACCCTGTCCTGCTGGTTAGGATAGGTGTGGATCACGATGTGGTGTTTGTATGGGTCGATCGCCGCGAGGTAGGCCGCCATGTCGCGTTGTTGCTTGGTGGACTGGGTGTTCTCTTCGCCGAGGTTCCAGTTCAGCGCGAGGTTGTGGCCGAAGCGGGCGACCATCTCGCGGAGATAAACTTTGCGTTCGGGCCCGAGATCACCGCCGTCGAGCGCGGTGGGTACATCGGCATTATTGTTCCCGCCCGTGCGTGTGTCGTCGTTCTCGGTCTCCTGCAGCTTGAAGTGCAGGTACATACCTTTTGTCGTCGCGTGGTCAAAGACTTTCTGCCACTGGTCGAGCTTTGAAACGTCGTAGTGGAATTTCTTGTCGCGTTCGGTGAAAGGCCAGACGTTGTCGCCGTCGCCGCCCGCGTTATAGGTGAGGAAGGAGAACGCGTTGCAGCCCGTGGAGGAGAGGTAGTTGATCGCGCCGATGAGGCCCTTGCCCTCGCCGTCTTGCCAGGTCGGGTCGCCCTCGTTCCAGTCTTTGATGTGCGGCTTGTAGGATTTGAGCGGGCTCTTCTTCGGGTTGTGAGCACGTGTGCCGTCGAAGTCTTTGAAGGCAAGCAGCGTCTCGGGCGCATCGGCCCCGGCTTTGAGGAAGTACTCGCCGCTCTGTGCAAACTTCAGGTAACGCTCGCCGACGTACTGCAGCCGGCCCTTGCCGCGTAAGTCACGGCCGGTCTTATCGCTGGGCTTGATCGCGAAACTGCCAGTTTTCCCGTTCGCCTGCTCAAACCAATCCATCTTGCGGATGTGCCTCGCGACTTCGGCATCTGTCATTAGCGCGACATTACTTCCCTTTGCAAACCCGATGCTGTATCGCCACTCGCCGGGCTGATCTGGGGCGAAATGAACACGCCATCGGCTTCCTTCTTTCGCCGATGTCTCGCCCGCCTTTCCATCTGCGGCGAAGTAGCCCGGCACTACATAACGTCTACCGTCAAAATCACCACGCGAGAATGTCACAGCCAGCCTGTAATCCGTAAACGGGTTTGGCTCGGTATCCGTCTCTTTCGCCCAGGGCCCGTCGATCGTCAGCGTGACCTTATGCCAGGTTTTTAGCTCACCACTAACCGTGACCGTCCCGTCACCGTCTTGCCCCGCTCGCGCCTGGCCGGTGAGTGCAGCCAGATAGATCAAACATGCAACGTAGCGTTGTATCGCAGTCATCGTGAAGGCCCTCTTTGAGAAATAAGATGCCTTTATATTATCAGGCCTGTTCCTGGATCATATGTTTGAGCTTCGGGCTGACTACAACGCCGCGCCGCACCGCGACGAAATCGGTCGCAGGCCGGGCGGTATCGCTCAGCGGGACCAGCCGGGTCTGCTGGAGCGTCTTCGTGATGCGGTACAGGTCATAGCCGGCGGCCTCAAGGCGTTCGACGATCGCGGTGAACCCTCCCGAGCCCTCCAGGTGCGACTCGAACACAACCGCCCGCGTCGGCCACTGCGGTAAATACTCGCCCAGCGCATCGAGTACGACGCCCTCAAAGCCCTCCACATCCATCTTGATCAGGCTCGGCGGGCCGAACGCCGATTGCTCCAGCACGTACCCCGGCGTCTCAACCCGGACCTCTTCGCTCGTGCTGCCATCGCGCATGTGGGTCTGGCACAGGCTCGCATGGCCGCGGTTGCCGTGCTCGATCGTCAGTGTCAGTGTCTCGGCTTTCGCCCCGAGCCCTATGCAGTAAACCTCGTACTGCTTTGACGCGATCTGATCGAGGTTGTGCCGAAGCAGCGCACCCAGCTCGGCCTGTGGCTCGATCGCGACGATCTTCACGCCCGGCAACCGTGCAAGTAGTTGATAGCAGCAAGCGCCTTGATTCGCGCCGATATCCCACAGCACGCTTGGCCCGTCCCCATCCGCCGCCGCCACAAGGACATCGCAAACATGCGGGTCGAAGCTCCGTAACACCGCGAAATGGCGACCGACCAGATCGCCGCTATCCACAACGACAACTGCCTTACAAAACGGCATCTCCACCCAGCCCGTGCCGCCGAGCCGGATGATGCGATCAAGATGACTGAGCAGCAGGTGTTTGCCGTGACGCACGGGCAGGCAGCGCAGCAGCCCACCGAGGTAACGCTCGCTCAAGCTAAGGCGCCGCACAGACTGGTTAAACAGCTTGGGATTGATATCTGGTTGCAAGCCTGCGTTATAGCATGAACCAGTCTGGGTGACCGGGGTTGAACGAAGTAAACCCCAAAACGAATTTCTTAACTGTGCGCCAGACTATTCATACTAGAAGCACGCTGCTTTTCTAACCCGGCCGGCCACCGAAGTGGTCGGCCTCAAAGTCGCGGCAAAACCTGAGCCTTCAAGACAGACTACGTTTAATACTACGCCTAGGTGAGTACGCTGCTAAAAGGAGCGCGGTACTCCGTGTTCGGTCAAAAAAGCGGGTGAAGGGATTCAAACCCTCGACATTCAGCTTGGGAAGCCAAGCATAATACTCTCTCGAACGCCGTAACCTGTTGATTTACATAGTACTTGACTGAAATGCGATTGCAAGGGAAATCATTGCAAACTACCAGATTCTGAGCCATTTCGGGTAGTGCTACCCGTAGGTAGTGTTGAACGGTCTGCATGGATTGCATCCACTACCTAGATCTAATGGAGTGCCTAATACCAACATCAACTTTACTATTTAAATGCAATGATCCACTTAACTTCAAACCAGGTAGGTAATCCGGATTAAGTTCGCAAACTTCTGTATGGACTATGTCGGATTCCGCGTCGCCTCAAACAAGATTGATTTCTATATATAGGCTTTGAGCCTCTATTCAGGCCTTGGCCTGGCCCAATACTCGTTTACTATGACAAATGAAACATCATTTCTATCCAGAATTTGTCACAGCCTTATCATGATCAAATGGGTACCTCAGCAATAATCCGATATGCACAGATAGGTGACTTAAATATAGCCTGCGCGCGATTAACGATTCGCTCAATATCTTTTGTAGCACTTCCAGCTCCTCCGCACTAATCATTTCTTCAATCAACTGCCCAAAACTGCGCGCCTAACGGTGAGCCCCATGCCGACATGTCCGCAGCGATTTGCATCTCATCTAGGTCATACCAGCGGGCGCTGCCATCAAAGTTCGCTTGATGCCCTCCTAATGGCTCTCCGATCTGTGAGAAGTTCGTGGTATAGCTGTTGATCCCCTGGCTGCCCGAAACGTGAGAAGCAACAAACCACTCGTTTGCCGTGCCAGCTGTCTGAAACCGGAACATCGCGTCGCCATTGAGCGGGAGATCGGGTCGGCCTTGCTCAATTTCTGCGACCGGCTCAACCGCTTCGCCATTCTGATCGGTCGCTACCCAGTTCGGTGCAAGTCGATCCAGCGCATAATCGAGGCCGGGGTAGTAGGCGTAATCCGATAGACGCCAGTTCTGCGCGTAATCCGGCCGCCAGGTCTCGCCCTGGTTCTGGTTGCTCGGGCAGAACATCACTTCAGGTGCTGAAAACTGATCAAAGTCGATACCAGACATATAGCCTGATATAAACTTGTCCCCCCAGTGCTCTCCGCTCGGGCCGAGGGAGTCGTTGTGATAACCGCCGGCATAGCCCGAACCCGTACCATCATTCGATTCACGGGTTGGGAGCACACCATCAAAGTCTTGCGCATAGCTGAGTGCCCCAGTTGCAATCATCCTGTTGTTTGATAAGCACTGCGCCCGCCGGGCTGACTCGCGCGCCATACCAAACGCAGGCAAAAAGATCGCGATCAACACCGAAATGATGGCGATGACGACTAACAGTTCGATGAGCGTAAAAGCACGTTTGTTCAACATAAGTTGCTCTGAGTAGAAGCGCCCAAGATCGGGCAAATCAATAACCCGGGTCCCACTCAATATTTGGGATCCAGAACTTCTTGGCCTCCTGTACCGCCAGTGCGTCGTTGGTGATCCCGTTGACCTCGTCCGCATCCATCGGCTCGCTATGGCCGTCGGCGAAGGAGATGTTGGACATCCCGTCGTGGACATCGGAGACGCCTTCAAAGATGTCGGCCCGCCGATTCGGGTACCACATCGAGGTCGCCCAGGTGTCGTTCAGGCTGATCTGTGAATCAGAGACCAGCATCAGATTCGAGGGGCTCTTGACATCGCTGCGTTTGGTGTAGTTACGCCCGGTCGGGTGATTTGATCCGGCGTAGGGGTCATAGCCCATCCAGAAGCTGTTGTAGCCGTAGGGGATGAAGTCGAGCCCGGCTCGGCTGGTAACCGCGACTTCAATGATCGTGCCCGGGTTACGGTTGCTCTCCCAGTACGGGACGCGCGGACAGCGGAAGACGTTTTCATCGGCGAGATAGCCGAAATCAAGCAGCTTGTCGTTCCAGCCCCATGCGTCCGCGCCCAGGCTCGCTGAGCGGTGAGCGGGGAACTGCTCTTTCTGCTCATCGGTATAAATTTGCATCGCAACCGCGATCCCTCGTGTATTAGAGAGGCACTGCATATCCTGGCTAGAGACCATCGCCTTGCCCAAGGCCGGCAGCAAGATCGCGATCAGCAGCGCGATGATCGAGATAACAACGAGTAGTTCAACGAGCGTGAATGCTTTAAGCATCATGGAACCCTTCTTCGAGACAAGCACAAGCCAAACAGCGATACGCTCCCTTAGGAACGCACCGCTATGGAGAAAACAGTTTTATGTACGGCATCGGCGGCGGAATAAAGCCAAACCACCCAAACTCAATAGTGCAAGCGACGCCGGCTCGGGGACGACCCTGATCAGCATGTCGCTGTGACCAACCGCAGTATCGCTGAAGCCAGTCTCGAAGAGCCTTCCATCGAGGCTCTCCAGATAGGCCTCGCTCTCGGCGTCAAGTAATCCGTCGTAGCTGACCGCGACACCGCTGCCGCCGAACTCCGCCAGCGCAGAATTGGTGTCGAACACCGTGGTAACGAATGCGAGGCCGCCGTTCTCGTAGACCAGGAAGAGCGTACGAGCTGTGGACGTGAAGTTCGTCCCGTTGAACCCGACAAATCCGGTTTGGATGCCCGCGTCTGGCCCAATGGTGGTGAACACTCCCAAGTTTTCGTCGATCGTCCACGACGGAGTCCCTTCGAACGCTCCCGTAGGCGGCCCGAAAAATGGGAATTCAGGGTCAAGCGTTACCGTGTCGGTCCCGGTGAACGTGAGCGTGTTGGCCGTCGGGTCGATTGTCAGCACCAAGGCAGCGTTCGCAGCGGAAGTAACCAACCCTGCGGTGGCGATGACTAGCGATATGCGACGTGTCTTTGAGAGTTTCATATCTCTTTCCTACCTTTGAACCTTGCTTTGCCGGCGACGACACGCAAGGGCTAATACGCCCAATCCCAGCAGGGAGAGGGACGTGGGCTCGGGAACAAGAGTCGCGCGGACGACGGCGTTGAACGTCGTGCTGGTGGTGGGGTCGATCAGCTCCGCATCGAACACAAAATCGCCGTTGTTATTGAGGTCTAGCGAATTGCTGAAGAGGAGCGTTTGGATGTTGAACCCGCTGATCGAGTCCAGGTTGGTCAAAACCAGTGATCCATCGACCACGATGCCCTGATCGATCGTGTCGAAGTCTGAAAAGCTTGAGACGAACGACCCGCTGTCGTTGATGTCAACGCCACCAGCGAATTCACCATCAACACCGTCGATAACGCCATCTGCGATGACCAGGCCATTCTGGGAGTACAACCCTCCCACGCCGCCCACGGTGGCTTCGTTGATAATATCGCCAAGCCCATTGACCCCCAGCCCAAAACTATTGACGGCGAGGAAGTCAATGGTCTGTCCAGCGAGCGGGCCCGTTGGGAAAGAGCTCCCCTGCTCAAGAGCAAAGCCGGCGGTCGAGACGACGGCGGGCGGACCGGGC
>JBCDKD010000080.1:0-20270 GCA_039024275.1 Planctomycetota bacterium
AGGATGGCCAGCGACCGGAGGATGGGCAGCCCCGCGTCCTGGAGGGTGGAGAGCTGGCGGGTGAAGAGCATCAGCTGCTTCTGGCTGACCCCGCCGATGTTGATGCTGATCTCCATCGCGCTCTTCTTCTTGCCGGAGCCGGACGAAACCGGACCGGCCGAGGCGGCGGGGCCGCCCCCGTTCTTGGTCTTCTGTTCGCGGACCGAGGTAGGGAAGAAGCCCTGGCTGCGGATGCGCGCGATCGCCTCGTCGCTGTTAGCGGCGTTGATCGTGCCCTTCTGGGGCTTGCCTGCATCGTTAAGTGCTTCGAACTGATAGGTTGGCATAACTGGTTTCCTTTAGCCCACCCATAGGCTTAGGGAAGAACATCCACCATTGGCGGCCTAGTCGGCCACCAACGTTTCACGCACGACTTCATCGATCGTCGTCTGCCCGTCGAACAGGGCGAGCAGACCGGCCTGGCGCAGCGTCCGCATCCCGGTGTGCCGGGCCTTGGCCATCAGCTGCTGGGACGACGCATTCTCCATGATCATGTCACGGAGCTCGTCGTTGAGCACCATGATCTCAAAAAGACCCATCCGGCCCTTAAAGCCGGAGTGGTTGCAGAAGTCACACCCACGGCCGCGGTACAGCGGGCGGTCGCCGATCTCGTCGGGCGAGATCTCAAGCCGCATCAGTTCCTCTTCGGTCGGCTGGTACTCCTGCTTGCAGCGCGTGCAGATCTTCCGGACCAGCCGCTGGGCGACGATGCCTTCGAGCGTCGCGGTCACGAGGAAGTTATCCAGGCCGAGGTCGATCAGACGCGCGATCGAGCTCGGTGCATCGTTGGTATGCAGCGTGGTAAAGACCAGGTGGCCGGTCAGCGAGGCCTGCACCGCGATCTGCGCGGTCTCCAGGTCGCGCGTCTCGCCTACGAGGATGATGTCCGGGTCTTGGCGCAGGAAGCTCTTGAGTGCTTTCGCGAACGTGAGCCCGGTCGCGGGGTTGACCTGGACCTGGCAGAGGCCATCGATGTCGTATTCGACCGGGTCCTCAGCCGTAAGGATCTTCTCGCTGATCTCGTTGAGTTCGGACAACGCTGAGTACAGCGTAGTCGTTTTGCCGGAGCCGGTAGGCCCGGTGACGATCACGATGCCGTTGGGCTTCTTGATGAGCTGGCGGACGGTGTTGAGGTCGTCTTCCCGCAGGCCGACCTGCTCGAGGTCGAGGTTGACGTTGGCCCGGTCCAGCACACGCATGACGCACGACTCGCCGAACATCGTGGGCAAGACCGCGACACGCAGGTCGACCGGCTCGCTGTTGACGACCAGCTCGATACGGCCGTCCTGCGGCATACGGCGCTCGGCGATATCCAGGCCCGCCATGACCTTGATGCGGCTGACGATGGCGGTCGCCAGGTGCAGCGGCGGGGGGATCATCTCGTACAGCACGCCGTCGATGCGGTACCGCATCTTGAACTCGTCCTCGAACGGCTCGAAGTGGATATCAGAAGCCTTGTCCTTGATTGCCTGCAGCAGCACCAGGTTGAGCAGCCGCTTGACGCGGTTGTCCTCGGCCATCTGGACCAGCTCTTCGAGATCGACCGAGTCGCTCCCGATGTCGACGTTTTCGATGTCGTCGGCCTCGCTGAGCTCGCCGATCAGGTCGGCGATCGAGCCCTCGTCGTCCCCGTACATCTTCTTGATTCGGCTGGAGATCTGGTCGGCAGGCGCGACCATCGCTTCGACATCAAAGCCCATCAGCAGGCGGAGGTCGTCCACCGCACGGAAGTTGTCCGCCGTCTTGATCGCAATGGTAAGCTTATTGAACTGCTCATCGAACATCAGCGGGAGGACCTGGTAGGCGTTGGCCATCTCCGCGGGGATCGTCTTGAGGACCTCTTCAGGGATATCGAAATCCTCGAGGTCTACGATCTGCATCCCGTCCTGTGCAGCACGGGCGAGCGTCACATCGTCTTCGGTCACGTAGCCGAGGTCGATCAGGATCTGCCCGAGCGGGCCGCGCCGCTGCTTCTGCAGTTCCAGGCCCTCGTGAACCTGGTCCCGGCTGACCTTGCCCATCTTGGTCAGGATCCGGCCGATGCGGCGGCCTCTAAGCTGGCTGTAATCGATCTCTGCCATGGTTCGTTTCGGCGCCCTTATCGATGCTGGGCGGCTTCCTTGTCCTGATTTTAAGTCTGCACTGCCGCAGGCTCAATACAAATTACTCCTGGGACTCATCCAGTTCTGCCCGCCCGACCTGCCCGCCGGCTCGGTGTACTTTTTCTGCGAGTTGCTCCGCGTTCTTCGACCGGTCGATCATGTCCTCGGCGCTGATCATGCCCTTCTCGTACATGCCCCAGAGGTGGTCGTCCAGCAACTGCATGCCGAACTTCTTGCCGGTCTGGATCATCGAATCGATCCGGAAGGACTTATTGTCGCGGATCATGTGCGCGATGCCGGGCGTTACGACCATGAACTCGTAGGCGGCGACCATCCCCTTCTTATCGATGCGCTTGAGCAGCTGCTGCGAGAGCACTGCCATCAGGCAGGTTGACAGCTGGATGCGGATCTGTGCCTGTTGGCTGACGGGGAACGCGTCGATCAATCGGTTGATCGTCGAGGCGGCACCAGAGGTATGCAGCGTACCAAAGACGAGGTGGCCGGTCTCGGCGGCTGTGACGGCGGCTTCGATGGTTTCCAGGTCGCGCATCTCGCCGACCAGCATGCAGTCGGGGTCCTGCCGCAGCGCCCGGCGGAGCGCCTCAGAGAACGAAGGCACGTCCGTGCCGACTTCGCGCTGGTTGACAATCGAGGTCTTGTGCGGCTGGTAGTACTCGATCGGGTCTTCGATCGTGATGATGTGGCGGTCGAGGTTGATATTGATGTAGTCGATCATCGACGCCAGGGTGGTCGTCTTACCCGAGCCGGTCGGGCCGGTGACGAGGAAAAGCCCGCGTGGCCGTCTGATCAGGTCCTTGATGATCGATGGCATACCGATCTCATTGATGTCAAGGAGCTTGTTGGGGATCCGCCGAAGGACTAGCGCGAGGTGGCCTTTCTGCTTGAAGACGGAGACGCGGAAGCGGGCGGAGTTGTCCTCATCGCTCTGGTCGCCGTAGGCGAAGCCAAAGTCGCTCCCGCCTTCTTCCTGGAGTTCGTTCTGCGAGCGCTCGGGCGTGATCGCCTTCATCAGGCTGGTGGTGTCCGCCGGTTCCAGTGCCCGTGTTTTCAGTTCAATCAGCCGGCCACTCATCCGTACGGAAGGGGGCTTGCCGACCGTCAGGTGCAAGTCGCTTGCCTCCTGACGGATCACGGTATCAAGCAGGCGGTCGATGTGGAAGGTGGACATAAGCGGGGCTCTAATTCAATCTGCCGAAAATCAATCTCGGCTTTGTGCGGTCAAATACGCGGCATCACACCGCTTCGATCGTTTCTTCCTCTTCTTCAACCACCCCCTCGACCTGTGCGATCTTCGCAACTTCGGCGAGCGTGGTTTTGCCTTCGAGGACTTTGAGCTTGCCATCACCCAGCAGGTCGCGCATCCCCGCGGCCTTGGCGGCCTTGCGGATCTCGCCGACCGTCGCTCGGTTGAAAGCCATCTCGCGGATCTCGGCGTTCATCTTCATCAGTTCGTACACGCCCCGCCGACCCCGGTAGCCGGTATTGCTGCACCGCTTGCAAGCGCCGGGCTTATAAATCGTTTGGCCCTGCAGGTCGTTGCGCGTCATCCCGCACAGCGCCATCTGCCTTGGGTCGGGGTTTTCGTCGGGCTCCTTGCAGTGTTCGCAGAGGATACGGACCAGCCGCTGTGCCAAGATCGCCTGGATCGAACTGGCGACGAGGAACGGCTTCAGCCCCATGTCTAGAAGGCGCGTGATCGCCGAGGGGGCGTCGTTGGTGTGCAGGGTCGAGAAGACCATGTGGCCGGTTAGCGCCGCCTGAACAGCGACCTCGCCGACCTCCATGTCCCGGATCTCACCCACCAGGATGATATTCGGCGCCTGACGCAGCATGGACTTGAGGATCACCGGGAAACTCAGCGGCGGGTCCATGTTCATGTTGACCTGGCACTGGTTGATCCCTTTGAAGTTGTATTCGATCGGGTCTTCCGCCGTGATGATCTTTCGGTCGGGGCGGTTGAGGTCCTGCAGCGCCGAGTAGAGCGTCGTTGTCTTGCCGGAACCGGTCGGGCCGGTGACGAGGAAGATGCCGTTAGGGCGGTTGATAATCTCTTGGAAGGTCTCGAGCGTGTCTTCCTGCATGCCGAGGTTGGCCAGGCCGATCTTCGCCGCGTCCGGGCGGAGGATACGCAGGACAATCGATTCGCCGTGGTAAACGGGGCAGAACGAGACACGGAAGTCGATCGTCTCACCGGCGACACGCTTCTTAATACGGCCGTCCTGTGGGACACGCTTCTCTTCGATCTTCACACCGGATAGAACCTTCATCCGAGCCGTGACCGAGCCCTGCACACGCTTGGGGATCGTGTTGCGTTCGTGACAGACACCATCGATGCGGTACCGCAGGCGCACCCGGTCTTCAAAAGGCTCGATATGGATGTCGGAGGTCCGGCTTGACACCGCTTCCGCAATGATCTGATCGACCAGCTTGATGATCGGGCCCTGGTCGCCCTCATCTTCGTCGGCCGCGGCTTTGGCGGCGGCGTCGATATCGATCGACGCGTCAACCGAAAGGTCCATCGATGAATCGACCGACATGTCCGCGGTCAGCGTGTCGATCGACTTCTGGATCTCGCTGCTCAGGACCGATTCAATAAATTCTTTGATCTTGGCCTTCGCGCCAAGGGCCATCTCGATGTCGGTGCCGAGGCGGAAACGAAGGTCGTCGACCAGCGCGAGATTCATCGGGTCGTGCACGAGCACCTTGAGCTTGCCGTTGTCTTTACCCAGCGGGAGGATGGTGTACTTGCGGATAATGTCTTCGGGGATCAGCGGGAGCTGCGACTTGTCGATGACCTCTGGCTGATCCAGGTCGACGTACTCCATCCCCAACTGAGAGGCCAGGGCCTTGGCAACCTCGTTCTCGGAGGCGTAGCCCAGCTTGACGAGCACCTCGCCGACCTGGTCGCGTGTCCCCTCGGACATCTTGGCGGCTTCGGCGAGTTGCTGCGCATCAACGATCCCCCATTTCTGCAATAACTCGCCGACTTGATCGCGTCGTTTTGCCATCCAGGCCTCTGCTTCTGAGGGGAAGGGGTCGTGCTCTGCACCGCTGGGGATCGGTGCTGTCTTGTTTAGATTATCACTGCTCAGCAAACCCTTGGCAAGTCGCTAGTTGCAAAACTTTGCCGCTGGATAAGAAAATGTGCTGCCGGTGGTGGCTCTGTGGACGGCTTGGCTTATGCTGGGCATACTCTATAACGGGGAAACCATGATATTGCAGGTTAAAACAGGTTGGCATGCCCGTCAATGGCGGGCTTCTTCAAAACGCTGGCTTCTACGCCTACTCGTTTTATTCTGCTCGCTGAGCAGTGCTGGCAACGGCTGGGCAGAAGGACGTGAGCCCGAAGAAGGGCGGGTGATTACGCTCACGCTCCCGCTCGAATCGGGGCGGGTCACCGGAACGATTACCCGGTACAACGCCCTGACGTTTACGCTCACAACCGATCAGGACAAGCAGCACCGTGTCCTCTGGAACGCGATCCCGGCAGACAAGGTCGACCGCTATTGGCGTTATCTCGAAGAGCCTGAAGGTGACGCGGATGGCCTATTCGATCTCGGAGACCTCTTGATCCGTCACCGCGATGGCGAGGCTCTAGCCAAGCGGGCTTTCGATGAAGCGTTGCGTTTGGCTCCGGAACTCGCCGAGGCGGTTGAGCGGTCGCTCGCGGATAAAGAGCCCGATGGTACGCCGCGGTTTGTGGGCACCGCGGACCCAGAGATGTGGGGCGAGCTTTCCGATGAAACCATGCGGCAAGGTGTCGATACGCTGCGTGGTTTTGCGGTGCGAGCCCAACGTGAACTCGGTATCGAGATGCGGTTGTATGAGTCTGAGCGGTTCTTGCTGCTGACCGATGTCGATGCCGAACTGGTTGGTGATTTGTCTGTCAAGTTGGCTGAGACCTACCAGGCTGTCGCGGAACTACTCGGTGACAACCCGGCGGAGAATATTTTTGTTGGGAAATGCCTGATCGCTTTGTTCGATCACCGTGTGGACTACATCCGCTTTCAAAACCAGTTGCACGATACGGATGCGCGGGGCACGGGCGGTTTGTGCCACGGCTTTGGCAATGGCCACGTACATATCGCCGCCTTTAGACGCGGTCATGCCCGGCAGACTAACCACGTCGTCGCCCATGAACTCGTGCATGCTTACCTACACCGGTACCAAAGCCCCCAACCACTGGACGACTGGATCAATGAAGGGCTAGCCGAGCATCTCGCGCATCAGATCGAGCCGCCGCCCGGCCAGAACCTCTACCTCAAATCCCGACTCCTGCTAGAAGGCAAGCAGGGCCTGGGTCAGGGCTTTTACGACGCGCCGAACCTTTCGTCGTGGCAATACGACATCGCGGGGGCATTGACCGGCTACCTGATCGAGCGCAGCGACAAGGCCTATCCCAAATTCATTTCTGCGATCAAGCAGGGCACAGAAGTGGGTGGAGCCCTGAAGACGATCTACCGCATGACGCCGGCCAAACTCACCCAGCGGTTCAAACAACGCCTGGACCGCGAACTCAACAAGAAGCTAGGCGGATGACCACGTTAGCAATTCACGCCTATGGCAGAACCGCAAGACATCACCACCAAACCCATTATCGGCCTGATGGGCGGGCCGGGGTCGGGCAAGAGCACTGTCGCACGGCTGTTCGCTGAACAAGGCTGCGCAGTAATCGATGCCGACCGTCTCGGTCACGCGGCGTTGGCCGACCCCTGGGTGATTGAACAGGTTCGAGCGACCTGGGGTGAAGCGCCGTTTGACGGCAACGGCGGGGTCAGCCGCTCTGTACTGGGGCGGATCGTGTTCGCAGACCCCATAGCGCTCCGTCAATTGGAAGCCCTGATCCACCCGCTCGTTCACGCTGGCCGCGAGCGAGAGAGAGCCCAGAACCAAGCCGACCCGTCGGTCGTAGCAATTATAGAAGACTGCCCGCTTCTTCTGGAGAGTAAACTCGACGAGCAGTGCGATAGCTTAGTTTTTGTAGACGCCCCGTATGAACTGAGGCTGGAACGTGTCGCGGCGGCCCGCGGATGGGATCGGCAGGAACTCAGAAAACGTGAGCAACAGCAAGCCCCGCTTGACACCAAACGACGATCAGCCGATTATGTTATGAGTAACGACCAAGACCTTGCCCATGTGCGTGAGCAGGTACGGCACGTGCTACAGAGCATCACACACACCAAGCCCTCGTGACACGGTCTGATTTGGTCACAACCTCGGGGCCCATTCCCAATCAACAAGGCTAAAGATCCGGCTGTACCGCCTTCCCACACCCCTTACCCATCCCACGGCGTCGCTACAAGGCCCGCCAATTTCCTCCCCACAACCTGCCTGGCAAAACGACACGCTCGGCACGGCAACACGCATCAGGAGTGCCATCAACATGGCCACCAAGTCCACTAAGAAGAAAAAGACGACCAAGAAGAAATCTAAACCTGCTGGAACAGCCGAAGAGCCCGTCGCGCAAACCGATGCGGAACTCGACGCCGAGGCTCAGTCACGCTATGACGCCGCCAAGCATGCGGACCTGACCGTCAAGGACCTGCAGAAAATGGATGTCGAGGAGTTGCATGAGGTCGCTCAGACCGAGGGCATCAGCGATTACTCGGGCATGTCCAAACAGGAACTCATCTTCAAGATCCTCCAGACCCATATCGCCGGTCAGGGCCTGATGTATGGCGAAGGCGTGCTCGAGATCCTGCCTGACGGCTTTGGCTTCCTGCGGAGCCCGGAGTACTCGTACCTCGCGTGCCCGGACGATATCTACGTCAGCCCATCGCAGATCCGCCGCTTCGGGTTGAAGGTGGGCCACGTCGTGCAAGGCACGATCCGTCCTCCTAAAGAGTCCGAGCGTTATTTCGCGCTGCTGCGTGTTGACGCGATTAACGGAGAAACACCCGAGAAACTCAACGAACTGATCCCGTTTGAAGACCTCACCCCGCTGCACCCCAAGGACCGTTTCATCATGGAAACGACCGAGGACAACATCGATATGCGCGTCGTTGACCTTGTCGCACCGGTCGGCAAGGGCCAGCGTGCTCTTATTGTCGCGCCGCCGCGTACCGGCAAGACGGTCCTCTTGCAGAAGATGGCCAAGTCCGTCATCACAAACTTCCCCGCCTGCAAGGTCTTCGTCCTGCTTATCGACGAACGCCCGGAGGAAGTGACCGACTTCAAAGCCAACGTGCCCGCGGAGGTCGAGGTCGTCGCCTCGACATTTGACGAGAACAGCACCCGCCACGTGCAGGTCTGCGAGATGGTGATGGAGAAGGCACGCCGGGCCGTCGAGTACGGCGACGACGTCGTCATCCTCATGGACTCGATCACCCGTATGGCCAGGGCCTACAACTCGGAGATGCCGCACTCGGGCAAGATCCTCACCGGCGGCCTGGACTCCAACGCGCTGCAACGCCCCAAGAAGTTCTTCGGCAGCGCACGCGCAATCGAGAACGGCGGCTCGCTGACCATCATCGCCACCGCGCTGGTCGATACCGGCTCCAAGGCAGACGACATCATCTTCGAAGAGTTCAAGGGAACCGGTAACAGTGAGTTGCACCTGGACCGCCGCCTCGTGGAGAAGCGGACCTACCCCGCGATCGACATCGCCGCCTCCGGCACGCGTCGCGAAGAACTGCTTATGGACGACGCAGAACTGAAGCTCGTCTACCGCTTACGCAAGGTCCTGGCCGACATGAACGTGGTCGAAGCGATGGAATTGCTTAAGTCACGTCTAAGCAAGACCAAGACGAACGCGGAGTTCCTGCTGACGATGTCGATGGACGGCTGATTCAGGCCGGCGTCCTGCGACGCCTGATCATCCAACTACAGATGAGCAGGGCCGCGAGCGAATTAGGCTCAGGAACCCCCCTGAGTCCTTCTAGCGTGATCGATTGCGAACCCGTCAGCGCGAGCACGAAGCCGTTGATATCAAGGTTGGTCAATGAACCATCCTGATTAAAGTCCCCGATCTCGTTGGGATCTAACTCTGGGAACGCGCTCGCGTAGCCCGGGGCGTCAATCAGTGCCTGTACAAACGGGTTGATGTCGTCGAAGTCTAGCGTCCCACTGCCGTCCATATCGCCGAGTACGAAGCTTGGGAACGCCGTCGAGAACAGGCTGACCCCGTCTTCGGAGCCGACACCGATGTATGGCGTGCCATCGCTTGCAAAGGCGAGGCTGAGGTAGCTGGCGTCGGACGTCGTGACGCCTAGCGATTCAGCCGTCCAAGTGCCCGGCGCAGTTCGCTGCGCCAACGTAATCTCGTTTGTCGTTGCATCCGCATAAACGAATGAGAGCGTGCCATCGGGTGCGTAAACCAGGCTGCCCGGCGCGATCGCGCTGTTGCTGGGTAACGCTTCGAAAGTCAGCACGGAATTGCTTAGCACACCCACGGTGCTGCCGTTGGATTGGTAGGCAAAAGCCGTTTCATCCCCAAAAGAAGCCAGGCTTACGCCGGTGCCCGCTGCGTCCTGCCGGGTGTAGTACAGGTAAGAACCGTTGTTTTGTTCGACAGCGACCTCGAGTTGCGAGTTGTTGGCGGTCGCGAGGATAAGGCGGTTGTCATCCGTATAGGCGGCGAGCGTGTTCGCCTCTGCGAAAGGCCTCACGGCGACGGACGAGGATAAGGTCCGTGTCGTCCATGCTCCCCGCGGGATGTCGAAGCTCATTAACGTGTAGCTGTTCGTGTCAAAAGACGCTCGCCCGACTAGCGTGGGGACACCCGCCTGGTTCAAAGCGAGATCGATCGGCGTGTTGTTGTTGAAGAGGTTGATGTTCTCCTCGCGTTGCTCGGCCACGATCGTCGTTGCAGAGCCGTTGTCGGTCCCAAAGTTTGTGATAGGCCAGCCGCTCCCCGCATAGGAGATGATCCCGAAGCGGTCCATTTCGAAGCGTGCGAACTCGTTGTTGCTGGGCGACGAAACGTAACGCGGCACGCCGTCTTCAATGAAGCCAAGCGTTGGTGTCAAAGCCTGCTCGTTATCGACGTAGCCTACAACGGGCGTGCCGTCTGGCAGCACCATCGTGTCCACGTTCAGAGAGAAACCATCCGTCGACCCGCCACGGCCGGCGATAAAAACCTCGCCCCACTGCGCATGCGCAGGCCCAACCCCGGGCCAAAGCATGGCACAGCACGCGAAGACAATCGCCATGTACTTCAGGCACGGGGGCATCGCAGCGTCGCTCCTCACAGGGCAGAGGTCATCATCGTGGGCAACGGGTCGGCTGCCCGACGACAGAACAATCGGTCAAACACGACGCCGACGCCCGGCGAGGAGCAGCCCTAAGCCTGCCAGCAGGCTGAATGAGGCGGGCTCTGGCACCTCGACGATCGGGTCGTATGCCAGCCAGAGGCTGCCCTGCTTGGCGTATGAAATCACCGGGAGGTTGTCGTAATCAAACGCCAGGCCGACTTCCTGAAAGTCCACATCCGTGTCAACCACCACGCTCTGCCATCCCGCCGAGTTGGTCCAGTAGGCGTAGATCAACTCGTTGCTGGAATTGACAAAAGCGGCACCAACCGTGCCGGTTGTATCGGCAGCGATCGTAGAGGTTGGGCCAGCGATGGTGCTGCCAAGGACGGTCAGCACCCATTCTCCGGAGGTCGTATCGAAGCTGAATACCCTCGCCTGCCTGTCGATGATGTGCGGCCTGCCTTGTGCATCGAACGTCAATTCGCCGTTGCCCGTATAGGGCAGCGCGGTATTGAGATCAAAGTCTTCAAAATCGCCGGTCAGTGTCGAATAAAACTCGCCGCTTGATGTCAACGCGCCGGCATCACCAAAGGGTGATACCGCCACGTCTTCAACCGGTGTAGACGATGAGTAAGCAAACCCGGTGACACGGTTCGATGGATCACCTGAGTTGTTGGAGTAGATCAAGGCGCCCCCGTTGGAGAAGTCGACCGAGTTGGTGTCTTCGGGCAGGAAGGTAATACTGCCGGTTGGGCTGAGGACGAACGCGCTTCCGAACCCTGCTCCGGCTACGCGACCATCGATCGTACTGGTTGCTTTCGGGTTGTCGCCTAGGCCCGGGCCGATCTCATTCCAATAAGAGAACCCCTGTCCGCCGCTCGTAGGAAACAGGGCGATCGTGGTGTCTTCACCAAAGATTACAGGCCAAGCCAAGCCGCGCGACAGGCCCAGCGCCGAGCCGGAGCTTGAGAACCCGGTATCCGAGTAGATCCAAACAAACGAACCCGGGTCGCGGTCGACCGCCGCCGCAGGAGCAGTCGCGAATGTGGCCGCTGTCACAGCCGCGATAGAGGAAAAACAGAACAAGACATTTCTAACCAGCATGTAAAAACCCCTCTTATGAGATAAGTGTTTTGCGGTGATCCAACGACCCTCGACCAAATCATACAGGCATGGCCATTTCAAACACAACACGGTTACCCATCTCTTTCACTCCTTTGCAGAGCCGCTTTGCATCCTTTTCCCGCATCTGCGATAGTGCCTTAAGCGATTCTCGCCCGCTGGGGCGTACAAGTCGTCATACTGCTGTTGTCGCACAAAGCGGCCTGGCTCTTCTCGTTATCTACTCGTAGAGGCAAAATCCATGACCGGTAGCCTGATCGCACTGATTGTCGTCCTCGTCCTCCTCGTGATCCTCGTGATCTGGGTCGTCGGGATCTATAACAAACTCGTCAAGTTCCGGGAACGCTGTAAGAACGGCTGGTCCCAAATCGATGTCCAGCTCAAGCGGCGTTACGACCTGATCCCCAACCTCGTGGAGACCGCCAAGGGCTACATGGCCCACGAGAAGGAAACGCTTGAGGCGGTCCTGAAGGCCCGTGCTTCGGCGACGCAGGCACAGATCAATATCAACGGCGACCCGACCAAGGGCGCGGATATGCAGCAGCTCGCCCAGGCAGAGGGGCAGCTTACCGGCGCGCTAGGCCGGCTCATGGCTGTCGCGGAGGCTTATCCAGACCTCAAGGCCAACCAGAACATGATGCAGCTCTCCGAAGAGCTCACGAGCACGGAGAACAAGGTCGCTTTTTCGCGTCAAGCTTACAACGACGCCTGCAACCTGTACAACGAGTACAAGCAGACCTTCCCGCCGGTCATCTTCGCGAACATGCTCGGCTTCGACAGCGCGGAGTACTTCGAGATCGAAGAGCCGTCCGAGAAGGAAGCACCGAAGGTGTCGTTCTGAATTCAGGGGCGAAACAATGCACCTGGATCTAGGCGGCCTGGAGACAATTACGGATCCAACACTGGATCAGATTGCGCACCACTTGCGGTACATGCCCGCCGAGTCACCCTTCATCGTTCTTGACCGAGGTCAAGAAGAGTTTGTTCAGGCGACCATTGAGGCGGCCTATTACCGAGTCGAGCATAGGAAGTCCAAGCTGCATCGATTCTGCTTAGTCGACTACAAGAAGGCCGTATCCATTTTTGAAGCGTTCCATTCGCATAACAGTCTCAATGAATTGGCGTCATGGAAGAAGCTATATCTAACCAATCCAAAGGCAACAAAATGGGTCGCGATAAGTGTTACTGTGATCTTGCTTGGGCTGATGAGCTTGGGGATATGGCATGAAGTAAATCAATGGCTTGAAATCTATCGATAGGCAACCTATGGCTTCAAACTTCTTCGAACAGCAGGACGCGGCGCGTAAAAAGACGGGCTACCTGATTTTTCTCTTCGGGCTCGCCGTGCTCGGGATTACGCTGTTGATCTACGGGCTTTTTTTGATTGTGGCCATTGGTGGTGACGAAGGTGGGCCGAACGCGGGCGGCGCATCGACGCCGTATCTCGAAGTATTTGTCGCGACCCTCTTTGGCGTGGTTGTTGTGGTCGGCGGCGCATCGCTGTTTAAGATCATGTCGCTCAAGAGCGGCGGGGGCGAGGCGGTCGCCGAGACGATGGGCGGGACGCTGATCCACCCGCACACGACCGACCTCGACGAGCGGAAGGTCATGAACGTGGTTGAAGAGATGGCCCTGGCCTCGGGGACGCCGGTGCCGCCGGTGTACCTGATGGAGAACGAGTCTTCGATCAACGCGTTCGCTGCGGGGTACTCGCCGGACAAGGCGGTCATCGGGGTGACCCGTGGCGCGATTGAGAAGCTCTCGCGGGATGAACTCCAGGGGGTGATCGCCCACGAGTTCAGCCACATCCTCAACGGCGACATGCGCATGAACATCCGCCTGATGGGCGTCATCTTCGGGATCATCGCGATCGCGGTCATCGGGCGGGTGCTGATGCGTGCGGGGTTCTACAGCAGCGCGGGCCGGAGGAAGGACGCGCGAGCCGCGATCGCCATGGCGCTCATCGGGCTCGGCCTGCTCGTCATCGGCGGCGTCGGCGTGCTGTTTGGGAGGCTGATCCAGGCCGCCGTCTCCCGCCAACGTGAGTATCTTGCGGACGCATCCGCGGTGCAATTCACACGCAACCCCGACACGATCGGCGGGGCGCTCAAACGCATCGGCGGCGTCGGCTCAAGCCTGAGCGATGGTCATGCCGACGAGGTCGGCCACATGTGCATCGCCAACGCGATGTCCAGCTGGGCGTTCGGCCCGTTCGCCACGCACCCGCCGCTCGAAGAACGCATCCGGCGGGTCGATCCCTCTTGGGACGGCAGCTACCCCGATCCAAACGAGTTGATCCAGAAACGCCAGGCCGCGGCCGCGTTCCGTGAGCCTGAAAAGATCGCGCCGATTCCGATGGCGGGTGATGTGGCCGAGACGCTGCCGGATCAGGTGACCGATGCACTGCCCGGCGGCATGCCCGGGGCGATCATCGGTGCCGCGATCATGGCCGAAGCAGCGGGCGGGGGAACGCCCGTACAGGGCTCTGCGGTCGATCAGATCGGTCAGGTGAGCCCGACGCACGTGTCTTATATGCAGGAGTTGCTGGCGAGCATCCCACAATCGATGCGTGACGCGGCCCACGACCCGGCCAACGCGCGAGCCGTGATCTATGTTGTCCTGCTGGACACCAAACCGGATGTTCGAGCCAAGCAACTCGAGCACATCGCCAAGCACGCCGACCCCGCGGTCACCAAGATCACCAAGGAACTGGCGCAAGAAACAGGCGATCTACCCAAGGAAGCAAGGCTGCCACTGATCGATATGGCGGTCCCTGCGATGCGCGAGATGTCGGAAGAGGTCTACGCGCGGTTCAAGGACAAGGTCGAAACGTTGATCAGGATGGACGGCCGGGTCGACCTGTTTGAGTGGGTCCTCCAGCGTCTGCTGATCCGGCACCTCGACCTGCACTTTGACCATCAGCCCGAGCCCAAGGTGCGCTACGACAGCCTCAAGCCGCTGACGGACCCCTGCGGGACGGTGCTATCCGCGCTGGCACACATCGGCCAGCGTGAGGCGTCGGACGCGCAGGGGGCCTTCGACGCCGGCGCGGGCGAGCTCGGGCTTGGCGGCATGAGTATGCAGGATCGCAAGGCCGTCAAGCTCAAAGAAGTCGGCAAGGCGCTGGACGAACTGATGCTGGCAAGCCCCCGCGAGAAGCAGAAGCTGATCATGGCGTGCGCGAGGACGATCGCGGCCGATGGCGAGGTCAGCCGGGGAGAGGGGGAACTCATGCGTGCGGTGGCGGATTCGCTGGCGGTGCCGATGCCGCCGATGCTCCCCGGGCAGCGGCTGGTTTAAGCTTGTTGACGAAGATGTTCTGTTCGGCGAGACAACGGGCCTTGGGTCGCGCATAATACGTGCCCGATCACCCCGACCTACTACGCAGGAGCACAACATGATGAACAAAGCATGGATCGCTTGTTCGCTCGCCGCCGCCGCGCTCACGGGCTGCCAGTCCGACACAGAGCCCGTCTCGCAGGTCCCGCCGCCGAACTACGCCGCCGAGCCCGAGCCATTGCCACCGGTGTCGATCAATGCGGGTTCGCCATCGGTGGGTGACCCTGATTTCAACCAGCCTTCGACCGGCCCCGTCACTCGCCAGGGCGCCTATGAGCCCGAGCCGCTGCCGCCACAGCCGGCCTCACGGACCTACACCATCCGCAAGGGCGACACCTTCTGGTCGATCGCCCAGCGTGAGTATGGCGACGGCCAAAAGTGGCGTGATATCTCCGCGGCCAACCCCTCGGCCGACCCCAAGAAGCTCGCGGTCGGCCAGCAGATCACGCTGCCCTGATCGACAGAAGACTGTACGCATAAAATAGCCGGCGGCTTACAGACGCCGGACGCGCTCGCAGCGCACTTATCGTCTCGTCCGGCGTCCGTAAGCCGCCGGCTATTCGACCTTTAGACGCGTGGGAAAGGAAGCCCGTGATGGATTGGCAACGCCTGGATCGTTCAGCTGTCGTGCGTGTCGTGATGATCGTGTTGTTGCTCGGCGTGGCAGGATGCAGGGGTGATGCATCGCGCGTCCCGCCGCCGCCCGCACCACCAGACTACACCCGCCCCCTCGGCGCAGGCGAGCGAGCACTCCGACTAGTAACCGACCCCGCTGACCGGCCCGATCTGGCAGGCCTCGCTTCCCAGCTGACCGACCCCGCGTTTGTGGAATCGCTCCGCCTCAGCGCGGGCTGGTACGACAAGCCCTCCAGCAAGACCTACTTCAAGCCGGATGTCAGCGGCATCAGCCACATCCACGCGAAGGTCAGCGCGCAAACCCTGCTCTACCTCGTCGAGAGCTCGCCGACCCCTGAGGAAGCCGCCGCCCAGATCGACAGCCTGTTTGATGTCTATCAGACCGTCGGCTGGAACAAGAAGGGCGTCGTCCTCTTCACCGGCTACTACTCGCCGCAGTTCACCGCGTCGCTCAAACAAACGGGCCCGTACCAGCACCCGCTCTACACCAGGCCGGCCGACCTGCGCTCCGACCCCATCAGCGGCGAGGTCTTCGGCCGGGACACCGGGCAAGGCACGACCGTCCCGTACTACACCCGCAGCGAGATCGAATCCCAAAGCCTGCTCAAAGGCACGGAACTCGTCTACCTGCCCCAGCGCCTCGACGCCTACACCATCGAGGTCAACGGTAGCGCGAAGCTCGACCTCACCAACGGCGAGACGTTCTACATCGGCCACGCGGGCACCAACGGGCTGAACTACACCTCCATCGGCCGTGAACTCATCAAGGACGGCAAGCTCGATAAGAACACGGTTTCGATGCCGACCATCCGGCAGTTCTTCCTGAACAACCCGGATGAGCTCGAGCGCTACATCGCCCGCAACGACCGGTTCGTCTTCTTCAAAGAGTATGAGAACCCCGAGCAGTGGCCCGGCGGGGCGCTCGGCGTCCGGGTCAACGCGATGCGCTCCCTCGCCACCGACAAGGAGGTCTACCCCCCCGGCGCGATGGTTCTCGTGAAGACGGGTAGCGCTAACCGCACCGGCACGATGGAGCCGATCGTACAGCTGGTCTTCGATCAGGACGCGGGCGGGGCAATCCGTGCGCCTGGGCGCGCGGACTTCTACTTCGGGATCGGCCCCGCGGCGGAGTCCGAGGCAGGCAAACTCGCCGTCGAGGGCACCATGTACTACTTCTTCCTCAAGCGGGACCTGGTGCAGGGCTGGTTCGATCAACTACAGAATGACCAATGACCAAGCCGAAATGACCGATGCCGAACCGGATGCCTTTTCATTGGTCATTTCGGCTTGGTCATTGGACATTGATTCCGGTATCCTCCCGCCGTGAACGCTGAAGAACCAACCAGCCCCAACAGCGACCCCCTGATCGTCACCATCGACGGCCCGGCGGGCTCGGGCAAGTCGACCCTTGCCCGGCAACTGGCCGCACGCCTGGGCCTTGATTTCCTCGACACCGGGGCGATGTACCGCGGGGTCGCTGCCAAGGCCATCGAACGCGGTATCGATATCCCCCGCGAGCCGTACTACGTCGTCGAGCTGGCCCGCAACTGCCCGCTCCGCTTCGACTGGGCGACCGACCCACCCCGTCTGTACGCCCGGGATGCGGACGTCACCGACCGCCTGAGGGACCGGGATGTGACCGATGCGGTCAGCGATGTCGCATCGATCGGCGCAGTCCGGCAGGTCCTCGTCGAGGAGCAACGCTGTATCGGCGAAGAGCACCCGCGCCTCGTCACCGAGGGCCGGGACCAGGGTTCGATCGTCTTCCCCGGCGCGGACGTCAAGTTTTATCTGGATGCCTCGCCCGCCGTACGTGCCCAGCGCCGCGCCGATCAGCTGCGCGAGATGGGCAAGCCCGTCCAGTTCGACGCGATCCGCAAAAACATTATCGAGCGCGACCGCAAGGACTCCACCCGGCCCGACGGCCCGCTCATCTGCCCCGATAACGCGATCAAGATCGATACATCTGAAATGACCCTCGCCGAGGTGCTCGATCTCCTGGAACAAAACGTCCGGGTCAAGGTTGGACTCCGTGTCGGAGGATGAACAATGCCGACGTCGATCCCTTTAAGGGGGTGAAGCGTGTGGTACACCGCCATGCTACGCGACCTCAAACAACGCCAACCCGGCCACCCGCTCCGCCGCATCCTCTGGTGGCACTGCTGCCACATGCTCTGCGTGGTCTGGTTCGCCTTCAGCTACCGCTTCCGCTTCTTTGGCCAGTCCAACATCCCCAGGACCGGGCCGGTCCTGTTTGTCTCCAACCACCAGTCCATGCTCGACCCGATCATCGTCGGCATCGGCGCGAGCCACCGCCAGTTCTACGCCATGGCCCGTGCGACCCTCTGGAACAGCAAGCCCCTGGGCTGGGTCATGGACTCGCTCAACGCCATCCCCGTCGACCAGGACAACCCCGACGCCTCCACGATGAAACGCTGTATCGAAGTGCTCAAACAGAACCACGCGCTGCTGATCTTCCCCGAAGGTGCACGCACCCTGACCGGCAGGACCGAGCCCTTCGAGCCCGGCACGATGCTCGTCATCAAACGCGCTAAGCCAACCATCATTCCCGTTGCTCTCGAGGGTGCCTACGACGCCTGGCCCCGCACCAAGAAACTCCCCAAGCCCTTCGGCCGAATCGCCTGTACCTACGGCGAACCCATCGAGGCCGAAGACTTGCTCAAAGACCGTAAGCCTAAAGAAGCCCTCGAATACCTTCAGAACAAAGTTGAGTCCCTCCGGCTCGAACTCGCCGAATCCATGAATGTTTGAAACCACAGATGCACACGGATTCACACTGATGATCCTGTCTTGCTTGATCCGTGTCCATCCGTGTGCATCTGTGGTTCCAAACACGGGCCGGAAGTAAACTGGTTTAATGCAAGTCCCGCTGATCGCTGTCGCAGTCGGCGTCGGGTTTATCGTCGCGTACCACACCTACGGCCGCTGGCTCGGGTCTAAGGTCTTTAACCTTGCCGCGGACGCCGTCTGCCCGTCCGAAGCGCTGCGGGACGACAACGACTACGTCCCGACGAGCAAGTCTGTCGTCTTCGGCCATCACTTCACGTCCATCGCCGGCACCGGGCCGATCGTTGGGCCCGCGATCGCGGTCATGTGGGGATGGCTGCCCGCGCTGCTGTGGGTCGTCTTCGGCTCGATCTTCATCGGCGCGGTCCACGACTTCGGGGCGCTGGTCGTTTCGCTTCGCAACAAGGGCCAGACCGTCGGCGAGATCAGCGGGCGGCTCTTAAACAAGCGCGTCCGGCTGCTGTTCCTGCTCGTCCTATTCCTTGCGCTGACGATCGTCATCGCGATCTTCGGGCTCGTCATCGCGGCAGTCTTCAAGCAGTACCCCGCGGCGATCTTCCCCTGCCTCGTGCAGATCCCCATCGCGGTGGTAATCGGCGTGTACCTGCACCGCAAGGGTGTTGGCCTGCTGCTTCCCTCCATCTTCGCGCTGGGCGTGATGTACGCGACCGTGATCTTTGGCAACGACGGTTTCCTTGGTGCGTTCAACACCACGCTTGCCGGCCTTCCGATCATCGCATGGGTCGGTATCCTGCTTGTCTACTCGTACATCGCGTCGGTTTTGCCGGTTTGGCTGCTGCTCCAGCCGCGCGACTACATCAACTCGCTGCAGCTCGTCTCAGCATTAGGCTTAATCGTCCTCGGCCTAATAGCCGCCGCCATACTTGGCGGCGCGCCCCCTGTCGAAGGCGCAGAACGCCAGCCCCTCGAGTTCGCCGCGCCGATGATCCAGTGGGACCCGGCCGACGCGCCGATGATCTTCCCCTTCCTCTTCATCACCATCGCCTGCGGCGCGATCTCCGGCTTCCACTGCCTGGTCAGCTCCGGCACCTCCAGCAAACAACTCAAGAACGAAAAAGACGCCCAATTCATCGGCTTCGGCTCGATGCTGACCGAAGGGTTTCTAGCGACGCTTGTGATTTTGGCATGCTGCGCGGGGTTGGGGTTGGGTGGGGGTTCCAATACAACATATTACAAGCCGAATACTGGAAACGGTATTACGACATTTACATTAATCGACCATCCTACTGAGGACGGTGCTTTGATACTGATAAGGCAATTTGGTGGTAGTAATGTCTATATCAGAAAAGCGTATGAAGATGAAAAATTCGTACCTTTTCCAACCGTCTACTACTCAGGCTTTCTGAAGGAATCGCACTATATTGATCAAGAAAAGTTATGGATTTCACCTCTTATCCTCAGTCGTGACCTGTTCGTTGATCAAGAAAATAGTGTTCTTACGGCTGATGGTTTAGTGATACATGCTGGAGTCTTAAGTAAGTACATATCCTTTGTCTCAACGTCTGCATGGCAAACTCGCTATTCGTCTTGGTCTTCCTCCAATGCCCTCGCTACCAAAGTCGGTGCCTTCGTCGATGGCTCGGCGAACTTCCTCAAAGCGATGGGCATCCCGGCGGGGATCGCGGTGGCGTTGATGGGCGTGCTCGTCGCCTCGTTTGCGGGGACGACGCTGGATACGGCCTGCCGGCTGCAGCGCTACATCGTGCAAGAGCTCGCGCGGACGCTGCTGCCTAAGCCCGGGCCCAACGACTGCCCGGCGTGTGGATACGACCTGACGGGCAACACCAGCGGCACCTGCCCGGAGTGCGGGGCGGATCTGGTTTCCGAGCAAGCAGGTGGGGTGGGCATCCTGCCCGCCGTTGCGGCACAGCCGCAAAAGAATGGGCTTGATCAGAATGAAGGGTCAAGCCGTCGGCCGGACGGCGGGCAGGATGCCCACCCCCCCATTCAGGGTCATACCGCCGGGTCGTTGTTGAACCCCCTCACCTGG
>JBCDKD010000081.1:0-20213 GCA_039024275.1 Planctomycetota bacterium
AGGGGCGGATTCAATTCCGAAGCGCAACACCGGGGTGAACAAAGAGGCATCGCGGGCTGATCGGTAGATTGAGGTTGTTCTACGACTTCAACACCGGAGCCCACGATGCCAGCCAGTCAGCTTACCACGCACGAGCGTTACCAGATCACCTATCTGCACATGAACGGCTACAGCAACGCCGCGATCGGCCAACGTCTGGGCCGTCACCGTGCCACGATCGGTCGGGAACTGAGCCGCAACACCGACCCGA
Organism: Planctomycetota bacterium; assembly: GCA_039024275.1. Taxonomy (GTDB): domain Bacteria; phylum Planctomycetota; class Phycisphaerae; order Phycisphaerales; family Phycisphaeraceae; genus JAHQVV01. Next base: position 251 of record JBCDKD010000081.1, read on the forward strand.
TGGGTGGGTATCACTACCTCAGCGCCCAAGCCCGGGCCGACACGAGGCGGCGGGTGGCGTCGCGGCGCTACAAACTTGACACGCCCGGCTCGATTGCAGGCATGGCCGTGCGTGCTGGCCTCAAGCAGCGTTGGTCGCCCGAGCAGATCGCTGGCCGGCTGCGGCGAGACCATCCCGACGACAGCACGGCATGGGTCAGTCACGAGACGATCTACCAATGGGTCTACCGCCAGTCGTTGCACGGCAAGACACTCTACCAACGCCTGCGGCGATCTCGCAGGCACCGACGCAAGCGCATTCCCGGCGATCGCAAGGGCAAGCGTGGGGTGATCCCCGGCCGAGTCGGCATCGAACAGCGACCCGAGATCGTCGATGAGCGTGGGCGTTTTGGTGATTGGGAGTCGGACACTGTGGAGGGTGCCAAGGGCCGGGGCCTAGTCGCGACGCACGTCGAGCGTAAGAGCCGGTACACGCTGCTGGGGAAGCTCAACGACAAAAAGGCCGTGACGATCAGCCGCTCCACCACCGCAGCGATGAAAGGCCTGCCCAAGAAGCTACGCCGCACCGCGACGTTCGACAACGGCAAGGAGTTCGCCGACTTCAAGACGATTGAATACGAGTTGGGCCTGACCATCTATTTCGCCAACCCGCACAGCCCCTGGGAACGTGGCGTGAACGAAAATACCAACGGCCTACTGCGTGACTGGCTTCCCAAGGGCTCGGACTTCAGCAAGGTCACAAACGCTCGACTTGCACAGATCCAGAAGATGCTCAACAATCGCCCACGTAAGTGCCTCAACTACCGCACCCCGATCGAGGTCCTCAACGACTTACCCGGCGTTGCGCTTCGGAATTGAATCCGCCAGGCATAAGTCTACAGACTATTGCTGCGCCTTTCATCTATTAGCCAATATTCCGAGGAGAGTCAGATGATTCAGAAGGGAATTGATCGAGGTGTCATAGTTTTTGCTGCCGAGATCGGTAGGGCGATTCGTGACAATAGCGGTGAATCTAGGGCGGCGGAGCAACTAAGCGAGTTTTTTGAAATGCTTAATCGTGGTCGTGGTCGAAAAGGCGGCGCGCTCAATGAACACGATTACGACGATCCCGAGAAGCAGCCGATTGCTGGGGATTATCCGCTCTACGATCAACCAACCTACGATCCCGATGATTTAGAGCGTTGGCAGGAGCAACAGCATGCTGGTGTCTCAATGGCAGCGCCAACTGATCTGCATCAGACAATGATCCGTCGCCGTTTCACAATGGCTGAGAGGTATGCTGTACTGCTTGCACTTCATGCGGCATGGATGCCCAATGATGATCCATTGATAGCATGGCTTCAGGATGAGGTTGCTATGTACGACGAGCATACTGAGAAGTACGAATCGGAATATGGGGTTCATACTTCTTGGTTGGCATTGGTAGAGCGAGCTAAACTTATTCCGATCTTTGATATTCCTCAGCTAGAGATTCATTTAGAGGCCATCATTGTTGATATGAAAGAGTATGCCCGAGTAGAGACTAAAAAAACCAAGACCAGGCCGTTGTGGGAGCAAGCTAGGGCTTGGATGCTGAAAGAATTTGAGGCTGATAGACTGCCTAAATCGATCAATCAAACCGCTAGCAATCGTAATAACAAGTTCAAAACTACTACATTGCAAAAGGCTGTAAAAGAATCGGAAATTCTTCAGTATTATTTTGGTACCGGCAAGTTTGAAGGTAAGCGAGCAAGGCAAGCTAGTCACGGACGACCAAGCAAGGTATTAGATCATTTGGTACATGAAGCTAACAGCAGGATGTCTAATTCTGATGCTGATATGACGCTTCCGGTAGCCTTTGAAGAGGGCCTAGATACATCACTAGCCACGATCAATGAACTACTGCAATCTGCTGACCCCGACTTGCGGCGCTATATTAACGGCCTATCAGATCATGAACGGCTATTACTGAATAGCCAATTGGCTAATGCGAAGCCTGAGGAACGAGTTGAACTGATTAAAACATTATCTGTCAATCCTGAAGCAGGGCAGTGCGGTGATGTGGAATACAAAGAAGGATTGACTGAAACATATAGATAATACCTATTGGGGGTTATTGCTTTGCCACTGATTGCTGTAGCTGATTGCAATCGGGTGTAAGTGCAAAACCCCTTGTAATTCCTAGAAAAACTACTGATTGGCCAATCACTCCGGATGTGTGATTAGTTGTCACATTGTGTGGCGGCATTCTCATCACCCCATTTCGGAGGTTTCCGTATGTTTGGCCCTGACACATCCCCTATTCCGCGCGTACCTAAGCTCGCCACGACTAGCGAAGTGGCTCAGATACTGCGAGTTCCCAAGCATCGAATCGAGTACCTACTGCGTACCCGGACCCATATTCGACCCCGGGCGACAGCAGGACGTTCTCGATGTTTTGACGAAAATGCGATTACACAACTACGCCATGAGTTAAATGCTATCGCCGCGAAAGGCGGTGTTGTTTGATGACTCAGGGAAACGAAATCACAAGCCAATCTCAGTTACTTTCGGCTCGTCAGGTTGGAGCATTACTTTCGGTCAGCACACGCACTGTCTGGCGGATGTTGAGTAGTGGTCAATTGCCGCAGCCCATTCGTATCGGAACGCGGCTCACTCGATGGCGGTTGGTAGATATTCAGGCTTTCCTCGCTGACGCAGACAAGGGGGCTGAATAATGGATGCGATTAAAACAATTATCGATCGGCTATCAGGTGTGCGACGAATTGGAGAAAATCAGTATGTAGCGTGCTGCCCAGCTCATGACGATAAACATGCGAGTTTGAGTATCGGCGTCGGAAATGATGGACGGGTTCTACTCCGATGTCATGCGGGTTGTAGTACAGAATCAATCGTTGATGCACTTGGCCTCAAGATGAGCGATCTATTTGTGGATTGCTCAAGTAATGTTCCACCCCCTCCATCTACTCCGAAGTCTAGGCTATCCGCACTTACAAACGAGGAAGTTGCAGAACTACCGGCAATCAATATCACAAGGCCAGTGCCACCGGCTGTACCGCCTCCACCGCCAAAGACACTTAATTCGATCGTGCGGCTAGATGCAAGTCGGCACGGGGATGAGGTGGGGCGTTGGACATATGTCGGTACGGATAATGACCCCGTCGGTGTGGTTGTGAGGTTCAACACATCAACAGGGAAGACGTTCCGCCCTTATCGACGTACCAAATATGGTTGGGAACGCGGTGACCCAGCAGGCAAGTGGCCTATTTACCGTCTGTATGAGGTTATTGAAGCCGATCGCGTGTTTATTGTTGAAGGTGAAAAGGCTTGCGATACAGCGACTGAGCTTGGCTTTACATGTACGACAAGTGCCCACGGATCATCTTCCGCAGGGAAGACGGATTGGTCGCCGCTTGCAGGTAAGGAAGTTGTAATCTTGCCTGATAATGATTCTGCTGGTGAGAAGTATGCTGAGGATGTCGCCAATCGACTGGTTGGTCAAGGTTGTGTCGTCAGGATCGTCTATCTACCAGACCTACCCGAGCACGGCGATCTCGTTGAGTTTGTCACTTCTTGCCGCGACGCTGGACTAAGTGATTCCGCTATCCGTTGTGAAGTTGAACGTTTAACTGAGGTTGAGCCATATCAGCCGGCTCGACCAGAATCAGGCGTACCTAAGTATCAGCCATTTCCGATTGAGACCTTGCCAGGTCCATTGGCCACGTTTGTTCGACGCGGAGCGAAGGCTATCGGTTGTGATCCGTCTTATATCGCACTGCCGATGCTGTCGTCACTGGCTGCGGCGGTAGGTAACTCACGCCGGATCGAACTGAAACCCGGCTGGGTTGAGCCTGCGATTCTTTGGACTGCAATCGTAGGTGAATCGGGCTCGAAGAAGTCGCCTCCTTTGGACTTGGCTTTGGCCCCGGTGCGAAAACGGCAACGCAGTGCGATGGCCGACTTCAGGGCTGCACTATCTGACTACGATGCAGAAAGGTTGGTTTATGAGAAACACCTTGCCTCATGGCGTCGGGGTAAGGATAAAGACGAAAACCCACCAAACCCACCTGATGAACCCCGGCCCGAACGGCTTGTTATTGCGGATACAACGGTTGAGGCTCTTGCTAGTAACTTAGCAAATCAACCACGAGGCTTGCTGTTAGCCCGCGATGAGCTAAGTGGTCTGTTTGGTTCGTTTGATCGCTATTCGGGCGGTAGGGGTGCAGACGCTGCGAACTACCTTGAGTTTTACCGGGGGCAATCGCTGTCGGTTGACCGAAAGGGTGGTTCGCCGCCGTTGATCTATGTTCCTCGTGCATCTGTTTCGATTACCGGCACGATTCAGCCAGGCATCTTGCGTACCGTATTGGGCAAGCAGCATCGAGAAAGTGGCATGGCCGCACGTTTTCTCTTTGCCTATCCACCACGCATCCCCACTCGTTGGACAGATGAGCAAATCGATCCGGTACTTGAAAGCCAGGTCGCCAATCTCGTCGGGCGTCTCTATGAACTACCGCTGCATATCGGCGAGGATGGCGAGGCGTACCCCGTCAATCTTTCGCTAACGAGTGAGGCTAAAGACGCTTTTGTCGCATTCTATAACGCACATGGAAGTGAGCAAGATGAATTGGCGGGTGATACAGCGGCTGCATTTTCGAAGCTATCGGGTTGCGCTGCACGGCTAGCTCTTGTCATTCATTGTTGTCAATGGGCGGCTGGAAGTACGCCCCAAAGGCATGATGAGCAAATCGATGTTTGCAGCATGGAGGCGGGTATCACCTTGGCTCGATGGTTCGCCAATGAAGCACTGCGTATCTATGCGATGCTGGATGAATCCGAACAAGATCGTACCCAACGGGACTTAATCGATTGGATCGCGGGTCGCGGCGGGTGTGTAACTGTCCGTGAGATTCAGCGTGGTCCACGTCGATTCAGGCAGGATACTACGTCACTTGAAAAGTCATTGGATGAGTTAGTGTCCGAGGACTTTGGGCGGTGGCAAGCCTGTCCTGTTGGAGAACGCGGTGGTCGTCCATCGCGACAATTTATTTTGAATTCTTAATCTTTAACCTAAATATAAGGAGTTTAATTATGTCAAAACGATATCTAGGTGCTACTGTTGAAGATCATAAATACATGGCTGATTTAATGGCCAAGATTCAGGGGGACCAAGGAACATTATTTAATTTTGCTGTTCAACGGTTTCCTCAATCACATCCAATTTCAAAAGCGATGTCGGATTTGGGAAAAAGGTTTAGTACTCTGCAATCGGTTCTTGAAAATGAGTACTTTAAATCACACCCCCATGTTCCTGATGATCCTATTTATTACGGTAGGTCGGTCAGCCATTGTTTTCCCGATCTACGAAGCTGGTGGACAAGCGCTCAAGCAAAAACCCTCAGCGGTATTGATCAGTTAGAGCTTGAGCAGTTAGCAGGCCAAGGTGTTATTGAATCTGCTGAAACTGATCGTGGCAAGCGGTATAACCCTCAAGATATTATTGCGTACCAAAAAGCATAGCTAGGAAGTAGTTTTGCAACTTTGATCTTGGTTGTACGGGCCGAGAGTGGGGCGGCTGCTTTGTTCCGCCTCCATGTTTAAGCAATTTGAATCGATGATGTGGCGCGTGCTGCAATCATCATGCATAATGAATTACTACTGGATGGAGATACTTATGGCAACGGCTTATAAACGAACAAAAGATCGGCGACGTAAGGGCAGTAAGTGGATTGCCCGTTGGTTCAATGCAGAGTTGGGTGAATGGAAGGATAAGACCGGCCACACCGACAAGGAAGCCACGCTTGAGCTTGGTCGGCGGCTTGAGCGTGAATCGGCTCGACGTGCTGAAGGCGTTGATGATCCTATGGACGATCAGCGTAAGCGTTTGATTCATGACCACCTTGCGGACTTCATTGAGCAAGTCAAGGCAGGCAACCGTACTGAGGCGTACGTTAATCAGCTTGAGTCTCGTATCACCCGTGTGATTCAAGGGACCGCAGTGAAGCGGCTTCACGAACTAGACTCAACTAAGATCAATCGCTTTCTCTCTACTCTTCGGATCAAGGGCCGTAAGCTGTCGGGCATTACTCGCAATGAGTACATCGGCAGTCTCAAGTCCTTTACGAAATGGGCGGTTGAAGACCGTCGGGTACAGAATGATCCGCTGGCAAGTCTTAAGCGAATCGAACGGAAGGCGATTAAGCCGACGCACCCAAGGCGAGCGTTGTCGGTAGATGAAGTCGCCAAATTGCTAGATGCGACAGTACGCAGGCCTGAGCATGAGTTGCTGTTGATCCGTCGTGGTAAAGACAAGGGCAAACTCAAGGCTAAGGTTCGCCCGGAGACGTTGGCTCGTGCTAAACGGATCGGGCAGGAGCGTCGGCTTGGTTATCTGCTTGCGGTCTGGACCGGACTACGCCGTTCTGAGCTTGCCGAATTGGCATGGGGCGATATCGAGTTGGACACAATGCCCGCTCGTATTCAGCTGCGTGCCGAAGTAACCAAGAGCAGGCGTGCCGACACGCTGCTGCTGCACCCGCAGATCGCCGAGGAATTGATCGCCTACAAGCCTGAGCAGGTGGACCCGGCTTTGCCGGTGCTCTCTACCGTGCCGAGTATGAAGGTGATGAAGGCTGACCTGAAGTTCGCGGGTATCGACTACGGGAACCAAGCGACCGGTTACGCTGACCTGCACGCCATGCGTAAGAGCCTGAGCACAATGATGGCGGCGGCGGGGATGAGCCAGCGGGCACGACAGGCCCACATGCGGCACACAGACCCACGGCTCACTGAAGTCACCTACATGGACGAGACGCTGCTTCCGATCGCTACAGAGCTGGCCAAGCTCCCTGGTATCCCGAACGCGGTGCCCGATGACGAGTTGGCCGAGGCCATTCAGTTTCGTGCTACAGGGACCGACGATTTGGACTCTGACAGCACTTCAGCAAATATTCAGCAAACGGGATGCACTTCGGGGCATTCTGAAGCATCGGATGGCACAGCCGCCCAAGCTGGATGGGGCGAGCAGGGGCAGGATGAGCAGTTGAGCGAACCCTTTGATAAACAAGGGTTTGGCACCAAAGGACAACGCCTGTCACCGTCTGGCAACAGGCGTTCTAAGAAAGCGGGTGAAGAGATTCGAACTCTCGACATTCACGTTGGCAACGTGGGCGACCACCCGTCTTGTCGCCTCATGAAAGCAGATTGAACAACAAAGCCGACAAAAATTGTCTCGCAAAGTCACACTAACTACCAGTCAGAGACCTAACATAACCCCGACTCTTTCCACCCTCTTTCCAGGAGGCCAAGGATGGCCCGCAAATCTTTCTTAGCGTTCGGATGTGTCCACCAGCCTATCGCCGACCCCGGCGGGGTGGACTGGCTTATCGATGAAATCGCTGACCGCCAGCCCGATGTGGTTGTCAACACCGGCGACCTGATCGACACCAATTGCTTGAGCAGCTTCCGGGGGCGGTCGGCCCCCAATCTGGACGAGGAGTTCTCAGCCACGGGCGAGTTCCTGCAGCGAGTCGCCGATGCTGCGGGCCAAGCCAAGCTCGTTTGGATGATGGGGAATCACGAGCAGAGAATCTTCCGTGAAGAGTGGTCCCACCTGTCGGGTCTGCTGGACTACCGCCGCCAGATCACCGAGGCGGCGGCGTGGAAGCACTTCGACTACCGCTACCACCCCAAGGCATGCTACCGCATGGGGCAAGTAACTTTTGGGCACGGATGGACTGCCGGGGTTGCTTCGTGCAAGAGGGAGGCCGTCTATCTCGGTGTCCCGAATGGCCTATACGTCCACTCCCACACGCACCGCCCCCACCCGGTCCACCGGATCAGCATGGGGACAACGAAGCTCCCCTACTGGCACGCGAACGTGGGTACCTTCATTGATCCCGAGATTGATTACATGGCCACCAAGGACGACTCAGGATGGGGGATGGGGCTTGTGTCGGGATGGGCCAACACCAAGCGGGTGTACGGGCCGTCAACTGACTGGGACGCCGAGACGGTAATCCACCGTATGTATTGGGACAATGAAGACACGCCCAATCGGGCCGAAAGGAAGGTGTGTTGATATGGATCGCATCTACATCGCTGGCCCCATGCGCGGCCTGCCTGACAACAACATGCGCGGGTTTGTGGTCGCGGCGCGTTCGCTGGCGAAGGAGTGGCCGGAGGCCGCAATCTTTAATCCGGCCGCAGATTACTATGCAAAGGGGATGGATTTCCCCCAGGATTCCTGTATGGACTCGATCAAAGCAGCCCTGGAAAGGCACCCCCAGACTTCCGGCGACCGCCGGGCGATAGCCATGTTGGAAAGCTATGGGATGCCGGACTGCGCAATGATCGAGATTGGGTCGGCCCTGGACCCGGGGCTGGAGGTGTTTTGCCAATCAGAATCGGGTTGGCGAAAGTGCGAGCACGGCGATCCCCCACCGGCAACCGGCGCTGTACGAGAAAGAATCTATATCGCTGGCCCCATGCGCGGCATTCCCGCAAACAACTTCCCCGCCTTTTTTGCGGCGGAGAAGAGTTTGAAAGGGGCTTTCCCCGACGCAGATATCGTCAATCCCGCCCGCCTAGATCACGCGGCAGGATTTGATGGGTCGCATATTGCCACTGGCGATTTCATGCGCCGCGCTATGCGGCGAGACCTGGCCGAGATCACGTGGTGCACCGCAATCGCCGTGCTACAGGGTGCATCTGAATCTGAGGGGGCCCAAGTGGAACTCGGCCTTGCCAGGATGCTGGGGTTGTCGGAGTACTCCCAGTCTGGCCCGACATGGCTTCGATTCCCCGGGGGCGAGGGGGTGCCTCTGAACCTGCCGGACAGGAGGCTCGCATCGCCACAAGATTCCGGACCGTGGGGCCGATCGGACTCAGCCGCCGAGCGTAAGCGGCGACCGGTCGCATCCGGAGTGCTGGACTACTTCCCAAAGGCTATCCAAGCCCTTGCCCACTGTAGCTGGGTCGGCAATGAGCAGCACAACCCAGGCGAGCCGCTGCACTGGGCTAGAGAGAAGTCCAACGACCACGCCGACTGCCTGATGCGACACTTCATGGAGCGGGGCGAGGTCGATGACGATGGCGTGAGGCATATGACCAAGGCGGCGTGGCGGGCGATGGCCCTCCTTGAACTTGAGATCGAATCTGGCTCATAGCTAACCGGCACGGACGCCATTATGAATGACACGCCACCCTACGCGCCCGAAGCGGAGTGCGCGGTTCTGGGATCTATGATCCTGGATAGCACGTGCTGCCCACTGGTGGCGGATATCCTGCGCAACGCCGCCGACTTCATGCATGAGAAGCATCGGGTGGTCTACCGCAGCATCATGGATGTCTATCGCGACACCCGTGCAGTAGACATGGTCCAGCTAACTCAAAGGGTGGCTGACCTCGGCCAGCTCAACACGGTCGGGGGGGTGGACTACCTGATCGAATTGTTTGAGTCGGTGCCCAGCGCGATCAACGTTGGGCACTACGCCCGCCTGGTCCGGGACAAGGCCGACCAGAGGTTCTTCCTTGACACGCTGGACTCCTGCCGTGCCCGCATTTGCAGCGGCGCGGAATGGAGGGGGGTGTTAAGTCAGATCGAGGCCGATATCAAGATCGTCAAGGAGGATGCCGACCCCGCCCGACGCCGCCTATTGCGAGCCGACGAGATCGAGGTAGTGCCTCCCAAGTGGCTTGTGCCCAACCTGCTGGAGCGGGAGGCGTTGGCCGGTCTATTCGGGCCGTCATACTGCGGAAAGTCCTTTGTCGCAGTTGACTGGGCATGCCGGATCTCCAGCGGCGACACTTGGGATCGAAAGCCCATTGAGGCGGGGACCGTCGCTTACGCAGCGGCCGAGGGCCGGGGAGGGCTGTCTAGGAGGATCGAGGCGTGGCACAAGGCCCAGGGGGTGTCGCGGGAAGGCAAGCCGCTGTACGTATACCCGGGGATCAGAATGGACGACCCCGCCAGCGTGCGAGAGTTCAGTCGAGAAGTCGAGGTTCAATCGATCAAGCCGGACCTGATCGTGGTAGACACGCTCAATCGCTCCATGATCGGCGACGAGAACTCGGCTACCGACATGGGGCGTTTTATCCAGTCCTGCGACGACTTACGGCATCAATACGGCTGTACCGTGCTGGTGGTTCACCACACCGGCAAGGGCAACCAGAACCAAGCTCGAGGCAGTAGCGCGTTTCGGGCGGCGATGGATGCCGAGTACCAGATCAGGGTGGATGGGGATGGCCGAGACGCCGACCGAACGCTGCGGGCCACCAAGATGAAGGATGCCCCCGAGCCAGCGGACGTGCCGTTCCACCTGCGGTCCGCGGTGATTGACGACAAGGTCGAGTCGGCTGTGGTGGAGTGGCCGCTTCTGCATACTCACCCCATTTAGGGTCGCAAATAAAAAGCCCGGATCATGCCGGGCTAGGTAGTAGGGCGGGGTGTTGGCGGGGTTAGGGGGCGGCTTGCGCCGCTTCGGTCATGACAGGTGCCGCCTGGAGCAGTGACCACAATCTACCAAGCACCAGCGCCCCGACGCAGGTAAGGGTCATCCATGCAATCCGGTTAAGGATGTGCATGCCTCGCTCAATCGTGCGCACTCGCTCGTTCAGGCCAGGCTCGCCATTGCCGCTGATAAGGTGCTCGATTGCATCCATCCGTTCGTCGAGAGATTTGTGAGTCATGGCCGCTCCGGTCGCTGGGGTCGTGAAGGTTGCAAAGGTCGCTGCGCCGGAGTGTCATCGGGTTCTGACTCCCGCAGCCCCGCCGCTTCCTGCAGTCGCTCGGTGCCTCGCCGGAACGGGGTATATCGGGCGACACGATTGCTTGTCTTCCCCTGCGCCCACTTGTTGACATCGGCGGCCAGGTCGCCTGCGATGCCTGCCGCCGGGGGCAGGATCATTGACCCGACGCCGGCCGCACCGCCCCGCTTAAACATCGCCGTGTTGTAGCGGTTCATGCCCACCAGTTGAAGTGACGCATTGCTGTAGCTTGTGGCGGGGTCCAGGTCGCGCCCCATAATCCAGTCCTTGAACAGGTCGATACTTCCATCCGCCCCGGCCAACACAAGGCCCATGCCTACGATGACCCGGACGCCCCGCGCGAATTGCTTGGGATCGCGATTTTTGATGCCGTTGGACAAGTCGCCAAAGGCCGTCCGCCTAATCGCCCCCATCCGACGTAATGAGAACGTCTTCAACTGGTACGCAAGGACGGGAAGGCCGTCCAACCCGCCGGGCAGGTGTTGGCTGCTCATGGCCCGCGCCGAGTGATACATCGAGGGAACTTCCAGCTTGGTGACGGGCTGGAAGTCGCCTAAGCGGGACAGGGCGAAGACATGCACCATCTCGGAGGGGTTGTGGTCCCTCAAGTCCTGGATGAGCTGGTCCGCGTCATCGCCGAACTCCGCCCGAATACGCCTAGAAAGGCGGCTTCCGTGGGCATCCTTTGAAAGCTCTTTTTGCGCCCGAATTAGACTGGCTTCGATTGCGCCGGACTTGATTTTTTGGTCCAGTCCCTTGAGGCCGGTCAGATAAAACACTCGGTCGAGCAGTTTACCGGTCGCGGTGCGCCCGGTCAGTTCTTCCGCGATCCGGTCCAGGCCCAGGTCGCGCAGCGTCACCTGAGACCGGCCGGTGGCGGCCCGGTACATGCCCGTCAAGGTTTCGGGAAGGCCCTGCTGCAAGGCGACCATGGGGATATCGCCAAACTGGGTGATGGTGGACATGAAGTTGCCCATCGTGGCGATATAGCCGACATCGCGCATGACCCCCGTGACGCTCCCCAACGGCTTGTCTCCGTGACGGAACAGCGACTCCAGCATGTCCTGGACTTCGGCATGATGGCGGACCGGCACTTGCTCACGATCCAGGATCGCACCAATCGACGAGGCCAAGTCGGGGTCGCCCCCCTGACGTGTCGATCCGAAGAGGCGACGGCGCGCGATCTTCTCGCTCACGCTTTCAACGTATGCATCTAGCGACGTGTCGAAGTCTTCGTAAAAGTGCAAGAACTCATCGGGAATCTCAACCACCCGGCGCTCCTTAAACTCGCGGGGGCGTGTGGCGTCGTGTGGGCGGTTGCCTCGCTGGGCCAAGAACTCCGAGACCACCTTGTCACGGGCCTCCTGCGGCATCTCATCGATCCGCCCCCCGTAGTTGCGATCCGCCTCTAGCCTCAGCGCGTCATCCAGTGCGCTTCGCTCTTCCCCCGACAGGCCCTGCCGGAGCTTGCCCATGGCCCCCCGTTTAATGCGGCGCGGCCAAAAATCGTCGAGGTAGCCCACCTCCATGCCGGCTCGCTGCGCGGCTTGGTAGTATCGGTTCAGTTCGCCGCGGCTATTGCCAAGGAATCGGCGAAGGGCGGACTCAAATGGGCCCCCAACCTCTCTTCCAATCCCCATTGCGTCTTCAAATCGCCCGTTAAGCAGTGCAGCATTCATGCGAGCCTTGGCGTCGCCGCCGAGGGATTTGAGGCCGCGAGAGACTGTCTTCATGTCGCCGTCAAGGAGCGTCCGCGTCTTGTGCTTCATTCGCAGGGCGTCGGCCGAGTATTGGTAGAGCCGCCCATACAGCCTGGGGCTAATCTCGGAAATGCGATCCGACATCGGGTACGATGCCTTGTTGAAGGTGGCGATGGCCGACCTGCCCCGGTCGCCAAATGATTCTCTCAGGCGATCCATCCGGGTCCGCGAGTCGAACTCCCGAGGTTGATTTAGGGGGCTGTCTGGGTCGCTTGATCGGGACACGCGCTGCCTACCCCGAATCTCGTTGTAGCGATCCCAAATTGACTTGACATGCGATCGGATCGGACGCCCGAACTTGCCGAGCAGCGCCGAGGCCGCTTCCTGCATCTTCCTAAGGCCCGGACCCGCCGTCTGCCCCAGCCATCGCGCAGCGGCGTAGGCGTGCCCCGCAGCCCACCGGCCCGCCTGGATGGAATCCGACACGAACCGCAGTAGTAGGGCGGGGTCGATGCCAGAATACAGCTTAAAATCAAACAGGTCACCCTGGTCACCGGACGCGCCGGGAACCCTATCGCCTTCTGGCAGTAGCTTGACCGCCTCGCCCTCGGGAAGCCCCGCCCGGACCAGATCGTCTACCTCCCTCGCAGTAGCCTTCTGTGCAGGCGTAGAGCTGTCCGAGAGCAGCCTCCCAGGCCTCCACTCGGTGTACGGCACGGGGGCGTCATCGGGCGTCTCCGGGGCTGTACGGGGCAATCTGCGCATCGGCTGGCGCATGTCGATGTTGAGGTCGTCCATTGCCGCCCGGTCCGCGGCCGTGAGGGGTGCGGCATCCTTGCCCCAAGTACCTCCGGGAGCGCGGGTCACGGTCCGCCCCAGTGCCGTCAGGCCGCCGCCAGCGGCAGCACCAAAGCCCGCCCCAATCGCCCCGCCCTGAGCGGCCATCTTCAGGCGGTCCGGCATGCCGTACTGTCCGGGCGTCGTTCCGAACTCGGCCGCACTGGTCAGGCCACCCTCCACCGCGCCAGCTGCAGCCCCTCGCACAACGGGCCGCGCCAATGCCCCGCCCGCTTTTGCCGCAGCCCCCAGCCCGGCCCCAGCGCCGCCCGCCAACAACAATTGGGCGGGGTCGGCAAATCCCCCGACCGCCTCGCCCAAGCCGCCGGCCAACATGTGCCCCACGCCCTTGTCCGCATTTGCGTCGGTCAGGCGTTCAAGTGCGTAGAGGATATTGGGATTGGTCTGGTTATCGTAATCCGCATCGCCCCGCGCGAGCATCCGGGCCGAAAGCGTCGCCCCCCGTCCAGCTCCCTGCACAAAAGCAGCCCCGAGACCCCCTTCGTCGCTGACCGATTGGACCGCCGACGACGCCGCGCGGTCGGTGTTGGTCGGGCCGAACTGAGACTCGATATGGTCAATGCGGCGCTGGCGCATTGCCTGGGCGCTGTTGTCGGCAGGGCCGTCATTGACCAATCGCTGCAAGAAATTACGATCGGGGGGAGGGTCATCTGAGCGGCCGTAGACCGACTCTTCAATCCCGGCGATCCGGGTGGCAAGTTGCCCTGCGTTGCCGTGGTCGTCGCCGTACCGCTCGTAATACTCTCGATACACCTGCTCCGGGGCGTCCATATAGATAGGGAGCGACCGGCCCCGCAGCTTACGCGTCTTGCCAGGGTCTAAACCGAGGACGCGGGCAACGGGGTCGCTGGCGGGCGGAGGTTGCGACGCAGGCGGCTTGGTAGGCGCGCGGCCACTCGACACCCAGTCAGACACCGCCGATTGCGGCTGGGCGGACGGGCCGCGAATCCATTGACTAACGGCTTCGCTTGGCATTAGAACAGTGCGTCCCAAATAAATCGGGCAGGAGTCCGGAGTATTCCGCCCTCCGGCTGATTCGTCTTATCAACAATCGATTGCAGGCGAGCAATGTATGCGTCGTCGGACTCGTCGGACTGTTGCGGGTTCTGCCGCGCGATCTCTTGCCGTTGAGCCACCAAGTCCATTTCGGCAGTGACGTGATCGGCAGAGACCCTTCGGCCGTCCGGAGTAATGTAGATTTGATTCGTATAATCTTTGCCCGAAAACTCGATCGTCCGACCGTCAGGGGCGTCTGGATATGGGGCCACCTTGCCCTCCCCGACGTACGACCCCGGATCGACTGGGCGGCCAAACTGCTGTTGCTGAAACACCTGGTCCTGCGCTAACCGCTGTTGCTCGGCCAGGCCGGGCTGGGCCTCTATCGCGGCAACATTCTCGCTTGCCGCATGCCCCCGCATGCCCACACTAAACTCCCTTTGGCTAGCCAGGTCCGCCATGATGCCTGCCTGTGCGGCCATCTGGTTGTCCCGGAAGTTCATCCGATCCGCAACGTCGGCCTCATATCGGCTAGCTTCCCGTGCCAGGTAGGGCGTCGCCATAGCCCCCCGCCCCTTGTAGACCTCTGCCCGCCCCACGTCCCCCATGTACTGGCGCTGGGCTGCGGCGTTGAGATAGTTCTGCTGGCGATCCGCGCGGTCGCCCAGCGACTCACTGTACCGGGTGGCCGACGCCATCTCGGGGCTGTACCCCTGGTCGCGCATTCGCCGACCCGCTCGCTCTGCCGAACGGTTGAGGATGACCTGATTGGCCTGGTCGCGGCGAGCCTGATCTCGCTCGTGGCGAGCCATCGCCCGCTGCTCTCTGAGGCGAGCGGTCAAATGCTCGCGCTGCCTCGCGCTATCTAGAGTGGTAGACATGTAAGCCTCCGTGGTTTCTAGCTAAATGTCGTGTCAGGGGTCGTTTTTCTCGGCCCCTTCTGGATCATGAGTTGGTAGTCATGGCTGCGCCCCGAGGCCGGTCATGGCTTCACCTCGTCGCGGTGTCGATATCCCTCGCCCCACAGCACCATGCGAATGCTTGCCCCCAATGCCGTGACCTCTTCCTCGGAAAGGTCGGGCCGCGCGGCGTGGACCGTTTCATGCACCAGGGCCTCAAGTTTCCTCTGGCCTCGGATGCGCTCGTCGATCCAGATGATGAACTCCTCCGGCCACTCGGGGGCTAGGCGGTCAGGCATGATGCAGATGCCGTCCATCCCGCCGTAGTGGACCTCAAACTCTCCGTGGGCAAGAAGGTATTTGCGGGGCATAGGGGGACTCCGTAGCGTTAGCTAATGATTACGTCTGCGGCGGTCTTGCGAGCGCCCTTGGTGATGAGGGCCTTAAACCACCTGTCCGCCCCGACCGCGTTGCTGACGGTCAGCTTGAGTTTTCGGGAATCACTGGCGTCAATAAACACTTGGAACGACGCCCCATTGAACACAGAGACATCCGTTGACTCAGATGCACCGATCTTCTGGAAGAGGGTTGCGGCGCCGGGTGAGTATTCATCCCAACTCGCGCGGTTGCCTTGGAGCGTTCCGTCAAAGACGCAGCTAATCATGCGCCCGCCATAGTCATCGCCGTCGAGAACAGTGGTGCCCGTGGCAACTGCTGCGGGGATACTGACCTCTATGTCCAGAATCTTGGCCCCGCCGCTCCCCCCTACGCCCCCGACCTCAAGGTCGCTTATATCAACCACCGCGCTGATCTCGGCGGTCGGGTCGTTGTTGTTCTGGCTGAACTCGACGGCCAGCTCGTCCACCGACGCTGTGGCCTCAACAAACTCAAGGACGCCGCCGTCGGTTTTGCTGAGCGTGGTTGCGCCGGTGGTGACGGTCTCGTAGCCTTGACCGTCGCCCGAGCCGCCGCCCGCTTCGTTGGGCACCTCATTGATTAACCCGAGCGTCAGCGTTGGCACGCCACCCACCAGTTCGTAGTGGACGTAGCCCTGAGTCCCCGCCTTAACGCTGCCCGAGTCGGGTCGCTGGTTCTGCGGACTGACCGCACTTAACAGAGTATCGCCATCCTCGGCGTAAACGTCGTAGGTCCATGAGGCGGGCGAACTGACGGTGCCGTCCTCACCGCCGACCTGGGTAACATCGACGGGCATCACCAAGTTGGCCGCGTCAAACTCCCACTCGGATACGCCGCTAGCGTTCGCTACCAGGCGGGGGCGAATATAGACCACGGCACCGACGTAAGCTAGACCCATGCCGCCTCCGGGCAGGTGCCCGACCGCCCGGCACTCGCCCAAATCGGTGTGGGTCAGTCCGCCCGTTTTGTCGGCGTACCCGGCCCCGTCCACCCAGACTTTTTCCTTGAACTCAAAATACCCTTCGGAGGAGGCCCGGGCGGTCAACTCCACCATAAGTCCGCTAAGCTCAACCGACGGCACTTCAGTATCGCCGCCCACCTGCGCGGCCGCAAGGGTATTCGCATTCACCGCATCGACCACCTCGTTCCACTGCCGCCGAAAATCAGGGGATCGGAAGATATTGAGGCGTTCAAGATGTTTGAGCAACTTCATTAGCTAGTCGGAGGGTCTGAAAATGTCGTCGATTCGTACATCAGCGACTTATCCGCCTTATATTCGCCGTTGTCATCCACCAGATCAGACTGGTACCACCCGTCAAAGCGGACGGCAAATAGGTACGCGATGTCGAACTCGTAGGTGACGGTCTCGCCGTCGTCGATCTTGCTCGTGCGCTGGGACACACCGTCAAACCGCAGCGTGTTGGCCGCAAAGGGCTTATTGCTGATCGTGAATGACGCGTCGTTGACCTTGGCAACCATGCCCTCCACGGCGGCGATGGGGCTGGACGTGATCGTGACCGGGACACGTATGTACCAGACCGGCACCTCGATATAGCGGGGGGTGGGGAGAAGAACTTTGGAGTTGCGGGCGCGACCATCGGCGCTCGTGTTCGCTTCGACTGGCGTCCCCGCCACCGCTGGAAGCGGAAACTCTTTTGCCCACCATTTCACCGTCATCGACCGGACATCTACATCCGCGACCACCGAAAACTCGGTCGAGTCCGTCGCGTTGCCGCCAGAGAACTTGTCGTATTCCAGGACAACGACCGCCGCACCGTCGCTCGCCCCCACCGACCCCCGGAACCACCGGGCCGTCGCTCGGCGCAGGGGTAAAGATGCGTCGTCGGGGTGCTGCAACCGGCCCGCGATGGCCGTGGTGATCGCTGTGTTCAACTGGGTGCGGGCATCGGTCAGGCCGTCTACATGAACGTACATGGTGGCCCGAGATTCGGTCGGGTTGACGATGCCGCGCGTCAGCGTGGTGCCGCGATGGGTTTCTTTGGGGGTGGGCATTAGGCGATTGTGCCGAGGCCCTCAAGGAGCCTGGTGATTTCGTCAAGTTTTGCGAGCAACTGCTGCTGAAAGGCGTCTTCGCCGCCTCCGGCGCCGGGCAATATCTCGGACCCCTGCTGCTGCTGCACCAGCATGGCCATGTACTCGTCCTCGCCGATCACGCGGGCACGCGGCGCGACTGCCTCCCCATCCACGTCCTCTGCTTCGTCCCGCCGGTTGGCGTCCGCGGCCTCTAGGGTACGATCCCGCTGCCGCTCTTCGTACCTAGCTCGTCGCCGGGCACTTTCCTCCCCAAGTGCAGCTAGGTCGGGCGCGCCCTCCAGTCCGGCAGGCTGATCGCGTTCCAGCGACTCGGCCTCCCCCTGCGGCTGCGCGTCGTCGCCACGCAATGCCTCCTTGCCGGGAAGGGGCTGGCCGTACTCATCCATCCCCCGGGACCGCAACTCGCGCTTGACATATTCGTCGTTGTACTCAGGCATCAGCCAACTCGCGGGGTAACCGTGACCGGCCCGCTATAGGTGCAGTCCAGGACAGTGGGCAGGCTGGCCCCGCCCGTGTAATCAAAGGAAACGCCTACATCATCAAGGATCGCCGTGCCCGCCCACTGCTCCCCATTGCCCATCGAGATTTGAAGCAGACCGCGCGAGTATCCGTCGAGTTTATTGGCGCTATTAACGGCAAAGTCCGACTGGTCGCCCGTTCCGGGCGCCGTCGTGAGGGTGACTGTGTCGTTATCCGGATTGGTCGCAATCTCGTACCACCCGGCGGTCGCGTTAGTGCCGCCGCTGACATAAATGAACATGCCCGGCTCGTACACGGCGGTCGGAAAGCCGCCCGTCAAGCTGAGCGTGATCGATGAGTGCGTATAGGAGACCCCCGACAAGTCTGCGATCCCCTCGACATAGACGCCGCGCAGTCGGGCCACATAGACGTAGTTACCTTCACAGAAGGTTGTACTCCCCCCGTCCGACGGCCCGGTGATGTTGCTTTTTGTAATCAAGCGACGGCGAGCCTGTCCCCCCGTCACCTTAAAGACCCGCGTGTCCTGCCCAAGCGGGGTCACGATCGTGCCGCCCGAAACCGGCTGGGCCTTGTAGGGGTTTCCTGCTGCCATTAGGGGTACTCCTTCTCATTGGCTAACACGACCTGCGTGGTCGCCAGCCTGCCGCGACATTGGTTGATGTGAGCTTCAAAGCGACGCTGGGACGAGACAAAACGCTTGTCATCCGGAGCGTCCGCCTCCTTGTACGCCGGCACGCCATGCTGCAAGACGCCCTGAATGAACTCGTCGGGAATGTTGAGCGTCACGCTCGATGGCGTGGCCGTGCCGATCGCCCATGACGTAAACGGCTCCCAGTAGTCGAGCTGGATGGACCATGCAACCGAGGGGATCGGATAGATGATGGCGCTGTCGTTGTCCCGCCAAGCGATGGATAGGGGGACGTAGCCAAACCCTCCGACATTCACAAAGGGGAATTGTTCGGTCAGATAGTCGTTTAGCGACACGTCGGTCTGGACGTTGGCAAAATCGTTGTGGGGGACGATATAGACCCGCCCCGTCGTAGGGTGGGTGGCCGTCACGCGAATCACATTGCCCGCACGAAAACCTGTCAGGGCCGACGTGTCTAAGTCTTCGCTGTCAACCGTTGCATTGATAACTCCACTCGCTTGCGTACATCTCGTACGACGGACAAACTCATCGCCGGCCGCCTTAATACAGTAGTCCAGACGCTTCAACTCATTGGAGCCTGATGCCACCTCTGAACTGGTCAGGCGCAGGACAACCTCGGCCACCTCTCTAGCTGTCTCAAGAGTCGTTGCCATGCCCTTCCCCTTTTAGCCGGTGACGCGATCACCGCCCGTATGGCCAATCTGCCAGTTCAAGTCGGGGCTGGTCGCACCCGACAAGTTGACCCGGATATCGCAGGGGGGTATCTCGATAGACCCTACATAAGGTATATCCGCCGTGCCGGACGCCACAGACAGCGTATTGCCCGTAACGATGTCGGTGGCAGTGCCCGCCGTTGCAGACGAGTCGAATCGTGCTTGCAAAACGGCCGTGCCACCCCCAAAATCCCCCTGCCACAGCACGGAAACGCGACCGCCAAGGTGTTGATGCCAGTCGGTCGAGCCGCTGGCCGACAGGGTTCCTGTAGAGTTGAATTGCTGAATAGGCATCAAGCCGCCTCCATGCAAGATCGAATTGAAGATTGAATCGCCGCCCCGATCGCGGGCCGGATTGCACTGCCGCCACCCACCGCAGCCTCCGCCAGCATCGCCGCTTTGAGCTCGGCGATCTGCGTGCCGGTGTAGTCTCCGTCTGGGTCGCCGCTGA
>JBCDKD010000082.1:0-20171 GCA_039024275.1 Planctomycetota bacterium
CCATGATCCGCTTTGCCCTCGCGCTACTCGTCGGCGGCGCCATCCTCACGTTCTACGGCTTCAACCAGCACAAGCTGGCCTCCGTCGCCCAGGCGGAGCCGCAATCCATCACCGCCGCGGACCTCGCCGCCAATGGGCCCGGCGACAACGCGCACGTGACCATCACCGACACTTTTATCCTCGACGGTTTTTCCTATTCGAGCCGCGAGGACAAGCCGACGGTTTATGAAGAGGTGTGGATCCCTGCGATCTCGATGCAAGACGACTACGTGATCAAACGCGATGAACTGATTGCAGAGGCCCAAGAACGCAACCCGGGCAACCCGGACTATTCCGCCGCCGAGAAATTGGCCTACCCCTCCGACATCAGGCTCGTGATCCACTCCAAAGAGCTCAAGAGTGATCGCGAGATCGAGAAGTTCATCTACGAGACCGAAGTGACGGGCTTGGTCATGAACGAGATCGAGAAACTGGAGGGCGAAGAACTCGCCTACCTCAAAGAAATGTTTCCATCCCTTGATACAGACACGGTCTACCTGATCGACCACAACCGCAAGCCGCGCGGCACCGGGACGACCATGCTGATGATGGTCGGCGGGGTGCTGCTGATGCTCGCCGGGCCCGGGCTGTTCGTGCTGGGCCGGGGCAGCTGAGGGGCTTGTTCAGGCTGTAGTTTTTGCAATGCACTTGCAACGCATTTGCAACAAAAACAACGAAAACTGCAACACATTATCGATTTTCAAAAACCGGATATCCGGTCTGGACTTCGGCAATAATCGGACGAAGATACGGGTGGACAGGCAGGGGCCTGTCCACCCCTTTTCGTTTTCAACCCTCCTGAAAGGAGTCCAACATGCAGCTGATCCAAACCGGCCAATGCGGTGTCTGTGCCCACTTCGGCGAGCACCACCCCGCCGACGAGAAGCTCATCCAGATCCGCACCACCAAGCAGGCGCCCATCGACTACGTCGACGAGTGCGGCAAGAACGAGGACATCAACCTGAAGGTGTCCGTTGTCTCTGGTTGCGACGGTTTCGAGCCCGCCGACGCGGCGTAAGCTACCCCCCGAACAACAAGCGACCCAGGCCTCCGGGCCTGGGTTTTTTTGTGCACGTATCGAACAACGGCGCCACCGCATGGTGCCCGGAAGACAACCACGAGCCCTACCCCGTAGTGGCTATTTATTGGGGCCGAATCAAAAAAGATGCAAACTTCATCCCCCCGCCCGGAATTGAATATGGATAGCCGGATCAACCGGCCCCAGACGAGCCTATGGACCCCGCCCCCAACAACCCGGCCGAGTACGCCCGGCGGCTGATCGCGACACAGCCGCGGCTCCGGGCCTATATCCGCTCGCTGGTCTACAACCCCGGGGATGTAGACGACCTTATGCAGGACGTGGCGACGATCGGGTGGGAGCGGTTCGAGGGTTACGACCGCGACCGGCCGTTCGACGCCTGGCTGCTCGGCGTCGCCCGCAACCGCGTGCTTCAGTACTTCGAGAACCAGAAGAAGCGGCCCAACCGGCTTAGCGACGAGACCCTGAGTCAGCTCGAGAGCATCGCGTTCACGGTGTCCGAGCAGGCGGACGAGCTCCAGGAGTCGCTGGAAAGCTGCCTCGGCAAGCTGGCCAACGGGGACCGGGACCTGGTTACCAGGCGCTACGAGGCCGGGGCAACGAACCGTAGTATCGCGCGTGGGATGGAGGTGAGCGAGTCGACGATCAGCCGGGCGCTCAACCGGATCTACGCCCAGCTCTTGCTCTGCATCAAGCAGCGCCAACGCGGCGCGGGGGTGCGGGCGTGAGCGGCAAGCCGACGAAACACGCGGAACTGCTGCTGCTGTGCGGCAAGGTGCGCGACGAGGCGTTGACGCCCGAGGACGCGGCCCGGCTGGACCGGCTGCTCCAGTCCAGCGACGAGGCCAAGCGGCTTTACGTGCAGTACATGTCGGTCGCGTCGATCTTGGAGAGCCGGGGTGCCGCTGAGGAACAAGCCGATGGATCGGCCGAGCCCGCTGGCACGGTCGATCACGACCTGCTCGCGGAGCTGCTTGAGCAGGAACAGGAGGCCGAGGTCGCGGTCGTTGCGCAGCCCGAGGTGCTCCGGCTGAAGGCGGGACGGGACAAGCAGGCGTGGCAGCTTGCGGGGGCCTGGCGGTTCGTGGTCCGGCAGCCGGCGGCGTGGGGCGCGGTCGCGGCGGCGGTCGCGCTGGCGGTGACGCTGGCCGTCGTGTTCATCGGCGGCAACGACGGGCCCGGGCCGATTGCGGAGCAGCCCGGCAGCAGCAGCCAGCCAGAGCCGGTCGTCCCGGACGATACCGAAGCCAACCCTGCCATTACGCCGGGTGTCATCTCGGGTGTCGCCACGCTGACCGCCGAGCGTGGCGCGGTGTGGGCGGAGGGTGCTTTAGCGCCCGGCTCGCCCCTGCAACCAGGCGGCCGCTTCACGCTGACCGAGGGCTCCGCCGAGATCACAACGAGACGCGGCGCGGTGGCGGTCCTCGAAGCACCGACCACGATCGAACTGCTGGACAACGACAACGCGCTTCGGCTCGTGACCGGCAGACTCGTTGGTATCTGTGAGACCGAATCCTCCAAGGGCTTTGTTGTCCGCACGCTTCACATGGATGTGACAGACATCGGCACGCGGTTCGGCGTCGACGCGACACGGCCCGACATCACGGAGGTCCATGTGCTGCGCGGCGAGGTCGAGGTGGTCAGGCCTGCCGGTGCCGGGGAGCCGGCCCCGGAACCGATCCGTGTGGTTCAGGGCCAGGCGGTCCGAGCAATGGCGGCGTCGGCCGATCTTGTTTCGATCCCGCCGCAGTACAAGCCGTTCACCGAGGGGCTGGCTATGTACCGCCTGCCGGGCACGGCCGCCACGATCCACCGGGGCGCGACCACAGACAGCGAGTGGCGTCTGATCGCGGTGGATGATCAACGGCTTGAGACGCCGGTCCCGTTATCGATCGGCAAGCCGGTCGGTGCGAGCCAGGTCACCC
The DNA here is from genome assembly GCA_039024275.1 of Planctomycetota bacterium. Taxonomy (GTDB): domain Bacteria; phylum Planctomycetota; class Phycisphaerae; order Phycisphaerales; family Phycisphaeraceae; genus JAHQVV01. The sequence continues at coordinate 3,004 of JBCDKD010000082.1, forward strand.
CGAACCTGCCCGGCATCGCCCGGTGGGTCCGCGTCGACGACACCGAGGCCTATCAGGGCGATCAGGACGCGGTCTACACGATCCAGGCCAACTTCATCGTGCCCAACCACATCGACTTGGATACCGCCGTGCTGCAAATCGACTTCCACGCCGACGACCGGCTCGAGGGCGTGCAGTTCAACAGCCGGCCTTATGCGGGCTGGCAACAGGTCGAGCAGACCAGGAACGGCAAAGGCACCGCGCTGATCCCGCTGCGTGATGTGCTTGTCACCCACGGTATCAACGGCGTCAACCTGAATGTGAAGAACATCGCAACGACAGAACTCTATCTCCACCTCGCTTGGCGGATCGAATCGGACCCCGAACCAACGAACTAACAGACCAGCCTTGCCGGTACGCAAAGGCACTACTTTGTTACTCAACACACAGGAGACTTGAAGGATGCTTCAATCAAACACCCACAACACCGTGCTGCTCACCACGACGGCCTGCGCCGCTGCACTCGCAATGGGCCCGGCCCAGGCCGCACCGATTATTTACAGCTTTGATGACTTCGATGCCGCAGCCGGCGTCCTTGTCGGCACGGATGCGACCGACTGGGAAAACACCAATGATAATGGTTCGCCGACCTTTAATACCGTGTCTATCGTTGGTTCCAGTCTGGGTGCTTCTACGACTGGTCAAAGCCTCCGTATCCGTAAGGCGGCTCCACAGATCTCTCTGAATAACCCCGATACCGTGCTGACGCTCGCAACCGACGGCATCACCAGCCTGACGCTGCAACTCGACTACCGAGGTAATACCAACGGCAACACGCTCGCGATCGAATATTCCGCCCTTGGCGATTTTTCGGACGCTTTCGCCTTCGCCACCATCGATACCTCCCCGTCGACGGGAACCGGCACCACGGTGCTGTTAGCCCAGCAGTTCACGGTCACCGATGCACAGGTCACGTTCACAGACACCGCCGCCCTGAGAATCAGAGGCACGGGTGGCAGCACGGCCAATAACTCTGGAACCATCATCGACAACGTCCTGGTCTCGGGTGTCCCCGAGCCCGGCTCGCTGGTCTTACTCACTGCGGGCGGCCTGTGTGTGCTGCGTCGCCGGCGTCAAAACTGATTTCTCCTTCAAGTGGTGCCGTGCTCCGAGAGGGGCGCGGCGCCTTTTCCTGATTGATCCGCTGTTGGATCGTGTTTTGATCGAAAACCTCATAGGAGACTTGGAATGAAAGCCAGCCAATCGATGACAACCCTGGGCCTGCTTACCGCGCTGTCGCTGGGCGTTGCCAGCAACACCGACGCGGCGATCATCACCGGCGTCACCGCGACGTCACAGACGGAACTCACCGTGCAGCCACGGCCGATCAGCTCGATGGTCGACGGCACCGGGCTCGATGCATTCGGCGTGCACACCACCAATGCCAGCGGCACGCAGTGGGCATCGGACTTCGATTCGGTCGATCCCGACGCGACACCCAACCCGGTTACCGAGACGGTGACATTCGATCTCGGCGGGAACTTCGACCTGGAGAACATCCTCTATTGGAACTTCAGTGGCAACCCCATCTTCGGCGTGAAGGACCTTGAGATCCTCACCACGACGAGCGTTGGCGGAACGCAGACGTCGCTCGGCGATTTTGTTTTCGCGCAGGCCCTGCCCAGTGGCTTGTCGCAGTCCGTCAGCGTCGCCGGGCTCACGGGCAGCACCAACGTGCGTGAGGTGTTGTTCGTCATCAAGTCCGAGCACGGCGGGACCAATGACCTCGCCGGCCTCGCCGAGGTGCAGTTCGAGGCGGTGCCCGAGCCCGGCTCGCTCGCGCTGCTCGGGCTCGGCGGCTTGCTCGTCGCCCGGCGTCGGCGCGGCTGATGCGTTTCTCCTACACCGGCCCACGCGGAAGCCTGGGCAGGTGTTTTTGTTCGATCACCCGAGAAGAGAAGAAGCTTGAAGATGGCAGACCAACCCCTATCACGATGGTTCGGCTCGGCGGCCGCGGCACTGGCTGTGCTGGTGTCGGCTCACGCCTATGCGCAGACGCACTACGAACTCGTCCTGCTCGGCGGGCAGTCGAACATGGGGGGCTCGGACGCGCCGCCCAGCGGGCTGCCGACCACTCCGGTCAACCTGCAACTGCCACAGGACGACGTCTTCTTTTTCTACCGCCAGAACGGCCAGGGCAACGCGGTACAGACCACGCTGCGGCCGGGGACGGGCAACGGCGGGGCCTTCGGCCCGGAGGTGACGTTCGGTCGGGCCGTGGCCGACGCGTTGCCGCAGACCAGCCTTGGCCTGGTGAAGCACGCGCGGGGGGGGACTTCGCTCGCCGACGACTGGGACGCGACGAACGGCAACGTTTACCGCGACTTCCGCGAGACGGTGGATGACGCGGTCGCCGCGATCCTCGCGAACGGCGACAGCTACGAGATCACCGCCATGCTCTGGACGCAGGGCGAGAGCGATGGGCTGGAAGGCACGTCTGCCCAGTACCAGGCGAACCTCACCGCGTTCATCGCGGATGTGCGCTCGCAGTACGGCGCCGACCTGCCCTTTTTCTTAAGCCAGTTGTCGATCAACCAGACGGCGGTGAACAACAACGACCCTGCGGCGCTCGGTGTGATCCGCGGCGCTCAGTCGGCCGTGGCGTCCGCCGACGCGAACACCTACCTCATCGACACCGATGCTTTCGGCACCGGATCGCTCCACTTCAACGCGGCCGGGCAGATCGCATTAGGCGAGGCGTACGCGGCGGCCTACCTGGGGGTGGTGCCGGAGCCGGGCTCGCTCGCGTTCGTCGCCGCGGGGCTTGGCGGCTTGCTGCCACGGAGGCGGCGGAGGGACGGGGCCTATGGCTAAGGATTGGTTCTCCTTCAAGGGGTGCCGTGTTTCGAAGGAGGCACGGCGTCTTTCTCGCTCAAACGACAGGGATTTATTATGCGGAAAGCCTTCACGCTGATTGAACTGCTGGTTGTCGTCTCGATCATCGCGCTCTTAATCGCGATCCTGCTGCCGGCGTTGTCTCGGAGCAAGGAGGCGTCGCGTCGTCTGCAGTGCGCGGCGAACACGCGGAGCGTTGCGCAGGGGCAGATGACGCTGAGCGTGGACAACAAGAACCGGTACCGCCTGGTCAGCCGGACGCTCGGGACCGGGAACTATTCCTACGTGGACACGACCCGCAAGACCTACGCGGAGGTGCAGGGTCCCGGCCTGGCCGCGGGGTACACGCACGCGTCGTTCCTGAACCGGCACGTCTTTATCGACATGATCGAAGCGGGGATCACGCTCAACAACTTCACCTGCCCCAACCGTGGCGTCGGGTTCATCGATGCGACGCCCGACAACGGCACAGCATTGACCGACCCGCGTGGCTCGAACGCGCAATGGTTCCGCACGGCGTTCTACAACCTCGCCGGCCACGACCAGGCGGGTATCGGCACAACCACGCCCAAGCCGGGCGACCCGGCGCGCAACTGGTGGTCGCCTCGGTCGATGGACGACCCCGGGGACCTGCCGATGATCGCATGCATCCTCGAGCGCGGCACCTTCCGCGGCATCGGGCCGGAGCGTGCGGCGACCTACCCGCACGGGCCACGCGGCATGATCGAAGTCAAAGACGGTCAGGGGCCCAACGGCAAGGACACCTTCCCGGAACAGACCGCCTCGGAAGGGGGCAACGTCACCGCGAACGACGGCTCGACCCAGTTCGTCCGCTCGGATGACGCGATCCGCTTCCGCCCGTTTGTCCACTCCGGGACCGTGCTCGTGGGCCACTGGAACGACGTCGACAGCTACGACAAGGTCAACCCGTAGCGTCTCGGGATTCGGCGAGTTCCTATCCGTCGTCTGAAGGGATTGTTCTATGAAGAAAGCCTTCACGCTCATCGAACTGCTGGTGGTCGTCTCGATCATCGCGTTGTTGATCGCGATCCTGCTGCCGGTGCTTGCGAACAGCAAGTACGCGGTACGCACGACGATCTGCCAGTCCAACCTCAAGCAGATCGGGATCGGGGTGACCGCGTATACCTCCGACAACGACGGGTTCTACCCGCACAAGATGCTCCCGGGGGCGACCAATTTCGTCAGCCCGATCGATGGCCGGCTCTACCGCCTCGACGCCAAGCCCTGGTCGATCCGCAGCAAAGACAAGTGGGACTACGTCGATATGGTCGCGGACTACTTCAACGACCTCAACGAGACGTTCCTCTGCCCGCACGTCGCGTCCGACTGGGACACCGATGTCTATAGCAAATCGACCAACGCGACGATCATCCCGTACGGCTTCTACTGGGGCATGACCAACGGGCCCGGGGGGGTGCAGGCGTCACGCGTGCCCATGACCAAGATCGGCGAGGGCATGGGCCCGGGCACACGGATCGACGGCGGGGGCGTCACCCAGGACAGCCGGTACTTCGTGATGGCCAGCGACCAGATCCGGCGGGGCAACTCCTTCGGCATCCCCGACGGCGCGGGCCCTACCAACTTCCAGGGCAACCACCCGCCGACCGGCGGGGACTACTACTTCAACGCCTCGCCTAACGGTGACGGCACGGGCTACCGCTACGACCGGGGCGGCAACGCCAACTTCCTGTACGAGGACGGCAGCGTCGAACTGTACGCCGATATCACGACCGATGACGTCGGCAACGGCGCCGACCAGTTGTTCCGCAACGCGAGCCGGTGGATCATCCCAACCGACCGCGTCAGATGAATATGCCGACTGATTTATATAAATGAATTCAAAATACGGGACTGTTTTTGGTAACCACCGGTATACTAGACCGTCTCTCGACACGTCCGAAGACCTCACAACGGCCTCTGCACCCTTCTCTCGATGCGCCCGACTCTTGGATAATCCGCTATGCGTAAAGGTTTCACCCTCATCGAACTGCTCGTCGTGATCTCGATCATTGCGCTGTTGATCGCGATCCTGCTGCCCACGCTCAGCAGCGTGAAGTACGAATCGACCAACATCCTCTGCCTCAACCGCCAGCGGCAGTGGGTCATCGCGACGCACGCCTACACGACCGACAACAAGGACCTGTACCCCGACCGCGGGATCGAAAACACCAACGCCGGCGAGTGGATGTGGGCCCGGTGGGCCGCACGCATGTGGATCGACCGCAACGTCGATGGCAACCTCGACGAGATCATCGGCGAGTACATGTCCGACGAGATCCCCGTCTGGGTCTGCCCCCTCTACCAGGGCGAGTTTTACGGCGATCAGCAGCGCGGCAAATCCGTCCGCAACGGCAACGACAACAACGACCGCTGGACCACCTACGCCTTCCACGCCGGCCTCAACGAAACACCCGCCGACAAGCTCGGCAACGTCAACGGCAACCTCTACAACCCCGGCGGCCGACGCAAGATGGGCGACCCCTACGTTATCGAACTCGCCAGCGGCGGCCGCTACGAGAGCGACATCCTCATCTCCGACACCGGCTCGGGCGACAATGCATGGGTCCCCGCCGCCTACCCCAACGCCCCGACCGGCGAGTTCGGCGACGGCCGGGCCCCCTTCGCCGGCATCACAACGAACCACGCCCCCAAGCCCGGCACGCCCTCACAAGTCATCCGCGACCCACGCCACGGCCTGATCGCGGTCAGCGGCGTCGCCCGCTTCAACTACGCCAACGACGACGGATCGGCCGAGTCTCGCTCGGTCACCGTCGAGCAGGGCATGAACTCCGACGCGTGGACCCCGGTCCAGGCCAACGGCAGACGCTTTATGCTCTTCCCGAACCCATAAAGCGTCAATACCCTCGACGATCGCTGTATCAACGTGCGTCAACACTGGCCGAAGGAGGCCCCCATAGCCAATGAACTGGCCTTTTTTAGACAAACCTTTCAGAATACAGGCCGGTTTCGCCGAAGTCGCTGCTACACTGCACCCTCCCGTCTACCGCTTGAAGGACACACCATGTTTCGCGACCAGCCCTTCCCGCAGTCCTCGACGCGGGGACCTCTCGCCATGCGTAGCGGCTTCACTCTCATCGAACTGCTCGTGGTCATCAGCATCATCGCGATCCTGATCGCGATCCTGCTGCCCGTCCTGAGCAGCGTGAAGTACGAGTCGAAGAACTTCCTGTGCATCAACCGTCAGCGGCAGTGGGTGATCGCGGCGACGGCCTACACCGTTGATAATGACGGGTTCTACCCCGATCGCGGCATCGACAACACACGCGCCGAGCCGATGTGGGCGCGATGGGCCGCGCGCATGTGGATCGACCGCGGCGTCGACGACGAGTTGGACGACGTCCTGGGCAGCTACATGTCCGAAGAAACAGCCGTCTGGTGCTGCCCGCTGTACGACGGCGCGCACGGCACGGGGGCCTTTGCGGGCTGCCTCGAGCACGGCAAAGGCCACTACAACGGCGGCGCGAACGAGTTCCGCTGGACCACTTACTCGTTCCATGGCGGCCTGGCCGAACGGGCACACCGCGGCCACGTCTACAACCCGGGCGACCGCCGGAAGATCGGCGACCCTTACATCATCGAGCTCTCCGACGGCCGGACCTACGAGAGCGGCCTGCTCATGTCCGATGTCGCCGTCGATGACAACGCCTGGGTCCCGTGCTACTACCCCAACCAGACGGGCCGCTTCCCCAACCGCGGCGCACAGGCGCCCTGGCCCGGCATCACCACCTGCCACCAGCCCAAGCCCGGTGTCCGCACCCAGTTCGTCAACGAGTTCGGCTACCGGATCAACGGCGTCGGCGGCCCGACCCACACCAACTGGGCCTATGACGACGGCTCCGCCGAGGTCCGCATCCTCAACCCGGGGCCGGGCCTGCTCACCGACGACCAGTGGGTCGCGGTCAGCGACGACGCCGGCCGGTTCATGATGTTCCCGGATTGATCCCCCGGCTCAACCCCTCGGCTTCACTATTTTCATGATTTCGGCGAATACCTGCGTGAGATCTCCCACCCGCCGGTAATACCTATTGGAGGCTTTTTCTCGCCTCTGCAGGATCGCCGCGCATGGGCCAAAACAACACCGACAACATGAGGCGGGTCATGGCGCTCTGGATGAAGCACCAGCCCACCGTCTCGGCGTACATCGGCAGCGTCGTGCGCGACCGCCACCACGTCGAGGACCTCGCCCAGGAGGTCGCCTCCGCGATCTCGATGCAGGTCGATTCCTACGACGCCGAACGCCCGTTCCTGCCCTGGGCCCTCGGCATCGCGCACAACCAGGTCCTCAAGTACCTCCGGACCCGCAAGCGCGACCGGCTCGTCTTCGACGATGGCCTGCTCGACCGGCTCACCGAGGTCCACGCCGACCAGGCCGAAGGGGCCGCCGCCCGCAAGGCCGCGCTGCACGACTGCATGAAACGCCTGCCCGACGAGCGCAAGGCCCTGCTCGAGGACCGCTACTTCAAACGCGTCGGTGTCCAGCAGATGGCCAAGCAACTCGGCAAGACCGAAGGCGCGGTCTCGATGCTCCTCATGCGCGTCCGCCAGACCCTGGCCAACTGCATCCGCAAGCGGATCGCCTCCTCAGCAGGGGGTGAAGCATGAGCGAGGCTACGCCGCCTTCCAAACTGTCGGCGAGGGACGCCGAGCTGCTCGCGCTCTACGCCGAGGACCTGCTGACCGACGAGCAGGCCATCGAGCTGAACCAGCGCCTGCATGGCGAGCCCACGCTACTTTCAGCGATCGCGCAGTACGCGGAGATCGAAGAACACCTCCGTGCGTTGCTGGAAGAAGAACACGCGGCAGACCAGGGCGACTGGTTCGTGCTGATGTCCGAGCTGCGCGACGCCGAGCAGCGTGCGGAAGCGGTATTGGCCGAGCAGCCGATGAAGACCAAGCCCAAGAAAACATCGCGGAGGAACGGCGAAGACACCCCGAGCGCCAAAGAGGTCGCCGATGTGCTGTGGTACCTCGGCAAACGCCCTGTCGTCTGGGGCCCGGTCGCGGCGGTGCTCGTGGTAGCGTTGACGCTGGTGGTCGCCTTCAGGGGCGGCGAGAGCCAGCCCGAACGAATCGTAGAGCAGCCCGACGCCACCAGCGAGCCGGTCCCAGTCGGCCCGGAAGCACCTGCAACGCCGCCCATCGTTGCCGCCCTCACCGCCGAGTACAACGCTCAGTGGCAGACCGCGCCGGGCGGTATCGCGCCCCGTGTCGGTGATGAGTTGGCGCAGGGCCTCCGCCTCGTGCTGGCCGGCGGTGCCGTGCAGCTGACCACCCGGAGCGGCGCGGTCGTCACGCTGCAGGGACCCACCGAGGCCCGTGTGCACGCCGAGGGCAGGGTCGAACTTGTTCATGGCAGGCTCCTGGCCCGCTGCGAAACGCCCGAAAGCAAGGGGTTCACCGTCTTCACCGACACCGCCGAGGTGACCGACATCGGCACGGTCTTCGCGGTCGAGCGCAACGCACAGGGTCAGACGATCACGGGCGTACTCGATGGGCATGTCGCGCTGGGTTACAAGGTGAGCCAGGACGAGCCGCGCATACTCCGAACCGGAGACGTCGCGGGCGTCTCGGCCCAAGGCGTCGCACTCGCCCCGCCGCCGACCCAAGCGGCCCAGATATTCGAGGACTGGGCCAATCTGCTGCGGCCGGTCGCCGTCAGCGGAGACGCGGTATTCCTTGAGCGGCCGCCGCCCTCGTTCCCGGAAAACGATGAGAAGGTGCACGTCTACCGTGAACCCGCAGGCGTCGTGCTGAGGGAAGACCTCACGGTCAGCCGCACCAAGCCCGGCATCTACCGGCCCACCGAGCAACGAGGGCAAGCCGTGGTCGCCGCGGGCACGCGCGTCGACAGCTACTTCGTCCACATCAACCGCCCGAGCCGGCCGACGCACCGCGTCACCCGCTCGTTCACCGTCTCGTTCGATCAGCCCGTGATCGCGCTCATCGCCCACACCGATCTGATCATCGAAAGTAACGGTCGGCTAGGCGATCCCGCCTCCCGGTACCTCAAAGCCGGCGGCCTGGGCCTGGTATCCAAATCCGGCTTTGCTCCAGATGCACCGCAAGTCGACACGATCGAATGGTCCGATGACCGCAAGACCCTGACCGTCACGCTCAACGTCGAGGACGCCGACCAGTTCCGCGTGCTGACGCAATCGGCGGCCGTCCCCCACCCCACCCCTACACCGCAGTAAAACGATCAACGCCCGCCGAACCCTATACACGACTTGAAAGCCTGCTTACCACCGCCTGGAACTTCGACACTGGAGAATCGACATGCAAAACCATCGCAACACCCCGGGCAACCGCTCGGCATCCCGCTCACCTCGTTCGTTCATCCATACAGGAGAATTCAAGATGAAATGCTTACTACCCGCACTCGCCTCGTGCACCACACTCTGTCTCGCCGGTGCAACCGCAAGCGCCGCAACCATCACCTGGGTCGGGGGAACAGGCTCCGCCACCACGGGTTCGAACTGGAGCTCGGGCGTGAACCCGTTTAGCGATGGTTCGGCAGATGATCTCGTGATCGGCGGCAGTGTCGTGGCGGACAACGGCTCGGTCACGTTCAGGGTAGAAGACGGCGACTCGCTGACCCTGAAGGACAACGCCGCGCTCTGGCACACGCGGACGGGCAGCAACACCCGGTTCGACTCGTCCGGCACGCTCCCTTTCGAGGATGTCTTTGTTGAAGACAACGCCGTCGTGGCCATGCCCGCGACCAGACGGCTCGATTTCTTCTTGTCCGACGCGGGGAGCATCGTGATCACAGACAACGGAAACGCCAACCCGTTCGAGAGGAACGCCAACCAGGCCAATGTCAATATCGCCGCGGGCTGGACCGGGTCGATCTTTATCGCCGGTCGCGACACCGATTTTGTCAATGACCTGATCGACGACCGTAGTTTCTTCTTCGATGGTGTGAAGCTCACCTCTGACGATCTAGGGACCAAGTACCTGCTCAACGACACGAGCATCTCTGGCGACCCCGTCCCGACGTTCTCGGTGGAAACCCAAGGCATCTACATCACGGCAGTGCCAGAGCCAGGCTCGCTCGCGCTGCTCGGACTTGGCGGACTGCTGGTAGCAGTCCGGCGACGCCGCTGAACTTTATTCTCCTTCAATCCTGCGGCGCTTCATGGCGTCGCGGGGTTTTATCGCGGCATTGAGCCTTGATGGAATTAAGTGATGCAACGTTCCAATCAACCCGCCTTCACACTGATCGAACTGCTCGTCGTGATCTCCATCATCGCGCTGCTGATCGCGATCCTGCTGCCCGCCTTGGGCCAAGCGCGACGCGCGGCGCAAGACGCCAACTGCCTCTCGAATCAGAGGCAGAACGGGATCGCGTTGTTCAGTTACGCGACAGACCGTGACAGTGTGATGCCCCGGTGTAACGCCGAGATCTCCACCGCGCCCGGCGTGTACGCGGTCTGGCTCGGCAGCCTCGCCGTCGACCCCAATGACGAGCGCTACCTCGGGCACGGGCTGCTGATCTACCACGGGTACATAGATGATCCCCGCAGCTTCTACTGCCCACGCAACAACGACCCCAATATCCAGTACGACAAACCCTCTTCCAGTGGCTTAGAGCGGGGTTGGCCCAGCGATGGCCTATTGCCCCACGAGCCGGGCGCATTGCCTGCAACGCAGACCGTCGTACAGACCCACTACCACTACCGCTCGTTCTGGGATGAGCAAGCGCAGCAATGGCGTTCGATCAACTTGGAACGCGATCGTAACCCCTCGGAGCAAGCGATGATGGCCGACAACTTCGCCACACCCAAGCGTGGCGTCGATATCCATCACGAAACGGGCTACAACGTCAGCTACGCCGACGGCCACGCATCGTTCGTCAAAGATACCAGTTTCGAGATACGAGATTACAACGGCGGGCTGACCTACCACGCAGGCAGCGCCGCGTATCGGCTGCAACATGAAGTTTGGCGTGACCTACTGAAATGATCAAAGCAGCAGGCGGCTTGTGGCATTCGCAGAAAGCGTTTTGATAATCGCGATGGTCTTGCCTGACCACCAACGTTTGCAAGGGGATAGACGATAAGACCTCATCAACAACACGGAATCAATCGGGCCCAAAAGCTTATAACGAGTAAGCGCGGGTTTACCCTCATCGAACTACTCGTCGTCGTCTCGATCATCGCGCTGTTGATCGCGATCCTGCTGCCGGCGCTCGGCGCGGCGCGGGGCGCGGCTCAGCAGACCCAGTGCCTGGTCAACATGCGTGGTTTCACGCAGGCCGAGCACGGTTTCGCCGCCGACAATGACGGGTACATGGTCCGGGGCGGGCTAGGCGATCCGCTGAGCAAAGTGTTCGATCGTCCTGTCGGTACGAATAACGGGCGGGGCTTCGCTTTCACCGCCATCGCGGACTACCTGGGCCTCAAGGCGCCCGATACGAACTACGGGAACCGGACCTCGCCTGTCATCCCAGACTGGATGGACCAGCACTCAGATATTTTCGAGTGCCCCTCAGCGCCATCGGATGAGTACACGCTCGGCTACGGCGTGAACGGGCTCTGGTTCACGGGCCTGAGAAACGAAGGCCGGTACTGGGAAGTCGGCTGGCGTATGGGCCAGCTTTATACAGCCGCCGAGTCGCTCGACGCGGTGCCAAACCCCAGCAACACCTACATCTTCGTTGAACTGAATCGCACCACGCTCGATACGCCAGGCACCCATTCGCCCGAGGTCTTCCAACTGGTCCAGACCAGCTTCTACAACCCCAACCACCTGACCTTCAACGCCGCTGGCAACGAGATCGACGACCCGCGCATGATCGATGCCGACGACGACCGCCACGACGGGCGTACCAACCTCGCCTTCTTCGATGGCCGGGCAGAGCCGGTGTTCATCGGCCCTGAAACCTTGACGCTGGAGATGTTTAACGGCGGGTTGAAGGACTGAAATTTATGGGGAGGGAGAGGCCCCTCCTATAGACGCCCCGGGTCTTTGAATCGAATCATCCATCAAAAGGATTGCAATGCCCAAACGTTTTTATCTACACCCACTCATCGCCTTGGTCGTGACCGCCTTGCTGCCATTTCATGCTGCTGCGTCGTCAGGCAAGCCAGTCAAGGTCTTTATCCTCTCCGGCCAATCCAATATGGAGGGCAAGGCGTCGGCGACCACGCTCGAGGCGGTACTCAACAACCCCGAGCACGAGCACCGCGGTGTGATCAAGCACCTCAAACAAGACGGGCAGTGGGTCGAGCGTGACGATGTGTTCGTGACGTATCTCGACCGCAAGGCGACGGAGCTTAGCCCGTCGCACGGGCCTCTATCCGTCGGGTTCGGCTCGCTGATGAAGCTTAAGGACGAGAACGGCAGGTGGCACAACCACCCCGGCGTCGGTCCGGAGCTGGGCATCGGGTGGGTGCTGGGTGAGCACTTCGACGAGCCGGTGCTGCTGATCAAGGCGGCGTGGGGCGGCCGGTCGGTGAACCACACGTTCCGCCCGCCGAGCGCGATGCCGAGCGAGGCCGACCTGCAAGCGCATCTCGAAAGGCGCAAAACAAAAAACCCGGACGCGACGCTCGGCGAACTGCGTGCGTCCTACGGCGAAGACTACCGCAAGGTGCTCAGCGAGGTCACGCGGGTGCTGGATGATATCGACCAGTACGTGCCGGGCTATGACGAGGCGGCTGGTTTCGAGATCGCAGGGTTTGTCTGGTTCCAGGGCTGGAACGACATGGTCTCCGGCGGGAACCCGGCGTATACCGAGCAGCTCGCGCACTTGATCCGTGACATGCGTCGGGACCTGCATGCGCCGGGCCTTCCGTTCGTCATCGGCGAGTTGGGCCATAAGGGCGTCGATGCGGGCGGCGGGTACGAGCGGTTCCGCCGGTGGCAGCGGGCGGTGGTGGCGATGGACGAGTTCACGGGCACTGTGGCGTATGCCGAAACGGCGAAGTACTGGCCGACGCACCTGGATACGTCGGAGGAGTACCGCGCCTTTGGCAAGCTGGCCGGGGCGAACAAGCGCAAGCCGCTGGACGACCCGACGCGGGTAGATCCGGCGGAGTTTGTGCGCGTGAACTGGACGGAGAAGCACGCGCACATCATGCCTTACCGCTCAGACCGGCCGTTCCACTATATGGGTTCGGGGCTGTGCTACTACCGGATGGGCGAATCGATGGGCCGGGCGATGGTTGGTCTGATCGATGGGCGTGATTAGGGTGTGACGCACATACGGTGCAGGGGATCGGCTAACGACGCCGGCAAGCATTGTTGGGCCAGCTTGTGTGTGTTGCATGGCCAGCATGCCGTGATCTTGTGTGCGCGCGGGGTTGGGGGTTGGGGCTTAATGAAAGGGGATCTAGAGGGTTTGGCGGAGATTTTCTCCAGCCCCGCATGTGAATGCGGGGCCCGGCGTGTCGTGATTGAATCGGGCACCGGATTCTCATCCGATGCGATGAAGAATCATCATGCATGTTGCTCTAATCAAAGCCGCCGCCGGTGTCGGCGGTCTTGCGGGGTGGGTCCAGATGAGTCGTTGAAAACCGCCGATGCCATCGGCGGCTTTGGGGATGCTCATGCGCGGCGGTGCGTCGGTTGTGCGCGCCTGGTTTCCAGCAGCTGATTAAAGGCGACCAGTGAGCCTTTACGCACGCGCAAACAAAATGCCTGTCATTTTGGATGCGATCAGAGCGTTTACCAGCCGTCGACACGCTCGGTCACGGGCAGCTCGCCGACGATCGGGCTCGCGTAGTCGATGAAGGCCTGGCTGATGTCGTTGCCGTTGACGATCCACTCCTCGGGGAGGTGGCGGGTCTTGGCGGCGACGTCGGTGAGCTCGATGCGGTTGAACTCGACCTGGTAGCCGTCGGCGGGGACGCGCTGGATCGCGATCGAGCCGGAGCGCAGTCCCTGCGTCGCGAGTTCGGCGGCCTTGTAGCCAGCGGCACGGGCCTCGATCGCGTCGTTCTCGCTGACCACGCCGGCGAAGGAGCGCTGCAGGTAGCCGTAGGTGTCGGCCCGGACACGGGTGCGGCGGCCCATGTAGTCCTTGACGGCCTGGGCCATGAAGTCGGCGAGGGCGCCGCTGCCGGAGAGCTGCACGTTGCCGTGGGCGTCGCGCTCGACGCGGTGGCCCTGCATCTCGGCGAGCTTGGCGGCCATCGCGGTGCCGTCGGCGTCGTGGATGCCCTCAGAGACCGCAACAACGCACCGGCCGATCCGGTCGTAGACCGCGGCGACGTCCTTGCAGAAATCATCGGGGTCGAAGTTCGCCTCGGGCACGTAGACCAGGTGCGGCCCGTCGTTCGTGCCAGGCCGGCGACCCAGCACCGACGCGGCGGTCAGGAAGCCGGCGTGACGGCCCATCACGACGTTGATCTTCACGCCGGGCAGCGCCTGGTTGTCCAGGTCGTCGCCCATGAACGCCTGCGCGACGAACTTGGCGGCGGAGCCCCAGCCGGGGGTGTGGTCGTTGAGCACGAGGTCGTTGTCCACGGTCTTGGGGATGTGGAACGCGTGCATCTCGTAGTTGTCGGCCTCGGCGACTTCGCTCACGATCCGGCAGGTGTCCGAGCTGTCGTTGCCGCCGATGTAGAAGAAGTAGCGGATGTTGTGGTCTTCGAACCACTTGGTCATGGCCTTGACGTCGGCCTCCTTGGGCTTGTGCCGTGACGAGCCCAGGCCGGACGACGGCGTGCCGGCGAGACGGTCCAGCCGGTCCTGCGGCCAGTCGGTGAGGTCGATGAAGTCGCCGGACATCATGCCATCGACGGCGTGGCGGGCGCCGAAGATCTTGCCGTCGAAGTGGTCCGAGGCGTGCAGGCCTTCGACGACGCCGACGACGGATTGGTTGATGACAGCGGTGGGCCCGCCGGACTGTCCGATGACGGCGTTGCCTTTGAGGGGGGTGGTCATGGCGTTTCTCGTTTTAATCGGGTCGTTGAGGATCGGGCAGGTTGAGCCGGGTAGTTTACATAAGAACTATTGGTCTGGCGATCGCGCCAATTACAATGCGGTCAAGATGAAAATCATACGACTATCACTATTTTGCTTGAGTTTTGCCATACTATTTAGCTGTAGCACGAGTGAAAAGCCGTTGCCACCGATCAATATGGTTCAGGTAATTCCGGACGGAAGTGGTAAAACAATTCGGTCACGTGGGGTAGTCGAATTTGAGCTGTCTGCCTCAGAGCCAATACACACCTTTTGGAATGACTGGGAGACAAAGTCTGATCCATGGGGCACGTTCACTTTGTTATCAGTCGAGCCAAATGGTGTGGTATCGCTGGATCTGTCCGGAACGAAAACCCGTACCAATCCTGGCGAGACATTCCCAGGGACAGGCATCAAGTTAGTGAAATCAGATTACGAAAAGCAATCGGCTGTACTTTGGAGCCAATGGACACGCACAGTCATAGAAGGCCCTGCGGATTCGGGGCGATGTGTTAGCCAGTGAAGTACAATCCTCCGCTTGGCCAACCGCACACCCTCGTCGATCGACGACACCCCCCGAGCCCACCATGCCCGATTCGCCGCTCCGCAACGTTGCTGTCATTGCCCACGTCGACCACGGCAAGACGACGCTCACCGACCAGCTGCTCTACCAGTCCGGCATGTTCCGCACGGAGGACCTCAACAAGCTGGCGGGCGGCCAGCACAACCTGGTCATGGACACCGGCGACCTCGAGCGCGAGCGCGGGATCACGATCACGGCGAAGAACTGCGCGATCACGTACCGGCACACCGACGGGGCGGACTATCGCATCAACCTGATCGACACGCCGGGCCACGCAGACTTTGGCGGCGAGGTCGAGCGCGTGCTCAATATGGCCGACGGCTGCCTGCTGGTCGTCGACTCGTTCGAGGGGCCTATGCCGCAGACGCGGTTTGTGCTGGAGAAGGCGCTGGCGATCGGGCTCAAGCCGGTTGTTGTCGTCAACAAGATCGACAAGCCCAACGCCCGGCCGGACGACGTGGTCAACGAGGTCTTCGACCTGCTCGGCTCGCTCGATGCGCCGGATGATGCGCTGGACTTCCCCGTCGTCTACACCAGCGCGAAAGAGGGCTGGGCGACCAATGATGAGGCGAAGGTCGGCGTGGACGATCAGCCAGACAACCTGTTTGATCTGTATGACGCGATCCTGACGCACGTGCCCCCGCCTTATGCGAAGGGGTCGAGCCGGGGTGCGGCGGCGGGGTTTGAATCCCGCAAGGATGCGCTCGCGGCGCCGCTGCAGATGCAGGTCACGACGATCGTCTACAGCGAGTACGTCGGGCGCATCGCGGTCGGCCGGGTCACCGCCGGCCGAATCACCGCGGGGCAGAAGGTCACCGTCATCAACCGCGCGGGCGAGGGCTCGCTGCAACGCGTCGTCAAGCTCGAGCACTTCGAAGGGCTGACGCGTGTCGAGGCGAACGAGGTCGCGGCGGGCGATATCTGCGCCGTCACCGGGCTGGACCCGATCGACATCGGCGACACGATCGCGTGCCCGGACCGGCCGGAGGCGCTCGCCGCGGTGAAGATCGACGAGCCAACGCTGACGATGTCCTTCAAGGTCAACGACTCGCCATTTTGCGGACAGGACGGCGACTACGTTACAAGCCGGCAGGTCTACGACCGGCTTGAACGCGAGCTGCAGTCCAACGTCGCGCTGCGTGTTGCACGCGAAGAAACCGGCGAGGCGTTCAAGGTGTCCGGGCGTGGCCTGATGCACCTGGGCGTGCTGCTTGAAACGATGCGCCGCGAGGGGTACGAGGTACAGGTCGGCAAGCCGGAGGTGATCCTCCGCCGGCCGCCGGAAGGCGAAGACCACGCAGGCAAGCTGTGCGAACCGATCGAGCAGCTCGTGGTTGATTGCCCGAGCGAGTGCCAGAACGATGTGATGGCGTTGGTGATGAATCGGAAGGCCGAGATCGTGAGCATGGACCCCAAGGCCGGCGCGGGCGACTACATCCACATGGAGTTCACGATCCCCGCGCGCGGGCTGATCGGCCTGCGGACGCGGATGCTCACGGCGACACAGGGGCGGGCCGTGATGCACCACAACCTGCTGCGCTACGAGCCGATGCGCGGCGACGTGCCGACGCGTCCGCAAGGCGTCATGATCGCGTCCGACCCCGGGCAGGTTACCGCGTACTCGCTGGACCGTCTGTACGACCGCGGCGTCTTCTTCGTCAAGCCCGGGGACCAGGTCTACGAAGGCCAGATCGTCGGCGAGCACAACAAAGACAACGACATCACCGTCAACGCCGTGATCAACAAGAAGCACACCAAC
>JBCDKD010000083.1:0-19916 GCA_039024275.1 Planctomycetota bacterium
TATCCGAGACAAGGCGTTCCCAGAGTGTCAACTTCAAGAACGCCAACGAGAGCGTGGCACAGTTGCGCTTGTGCGCGGGTGCCCGGGGACGAACGAAGTGAGCCCCCGGAACGTGCTGCATTTGATGTGCTTGAGAAGACCCGTTCCGGGGGGGCGCTACGCTCCACCCCGGCCACCCGCCGCCACTCAGTCAAACGCCTCCAAAACGCAAAACAACGAACGCACCGGACCATGGGGTGTTTTTCATGCCGCTCCGGTCCGTTTTCCGGTTAGCATCTCACTTGGCCGTCCCGCCACAAAGGAGCCGCTGCATGCCTGAATTCGACCCACGCTCGACCAAGTCGCTGATCGGCCTGGCCTTCGGGCTGGTCTTCTCCTTCGCGCTCGTGCTCGGCCCGCACATCGCCATCCTCGTCTACGTCGCCGAGCCCCTGCCCTGGATGTTCGCCACCTACTGGCTGTGCATGGTCACCTACCTCATGGCCAGCTACTGCATCGAGATCACCCCCGACACCTCCAACCTCGGCTGGGGCGGCACGATGATCGACAACCCCTTCTCCTTCGAGGACGACCACAACCGCGCGATGCTCAAGATCGCGCTGTTCGTCTGGCCCGGCCGGGTCGTCTGGTGGACCCTCGGCCGGACCTGGCGCGTCATCCGCGGCAAGTGATCGGCTTGGCCGCCGCACCGCAGGTCGCTGCACCCAGCCTTGCAACCGTGCGCAAAAACCATGTCTTGTGCGCACCAACCCCTGTTTTAAGCATTTTTATAACCCATTAAAGCGACAATCTGGCTGCCTGGCGCCAACAAATCCCCAAGGCTGCCAAACCTTTGGCAGCCTTGCCATTGATCAGAGCCTGGCTGGGTGGCCGGGGATGAGCAAAGCGAACCCCCGGAACGACTTCTCTCAACCCATCTCACTATTCAAAGGGTGAACCACACAAGGGCCCTCCAGTTGATCTCGATACCACCGCGCACTGGACCACTCCCAATCCTCCGGCTTCACAACCAAGCCACGCCGTACTGGATTGAAATGGATGTAAGCGATCACAGATATGAGTGTTTTGGTGTTGTCGATGTTGCGGTCATAGCCGCCTCCTTGCTGCCAGAACAAACGCTCTTTGCGACCGCCGCGCTGTTTTGTAATGGTTGTAAGCAGTTCTGGTGCATTTTGCTCGAGGTATGTGATTCCATGCCGAGCGACTGGCGACTTTATATCACGACGAAACGACGCGATGTCGTAGTCCGTTTGTTCAGGCCAAACGACCAAGTGCACATGCTCGGGCATGAAGACATAAGCCCACAGCCGGTAGTGGTGCTTCGTACACGCGTCGTTGACGGCATCTGCCAGCCACTGCCTAGAGCGATCTTTCGAGAGGAAAGGGATCCTGCGGTAGCAGGTAAACGTCAACTCGTGGGCATGCCCAGGCGTGTTGTAGTTGTGGCGTGTCGACACAATTTCAGTCTATCGCATCAGTTATCGGGTGCCCGGGGACGAACGAAGTGAGACCCCGGAAGGTGTTGTGTGGGATATGTTTGAGAAGCCCCGTTCCGGGGGGTCGCTACGCTCCACCCCGGCCACCCGCCGCTTCGTACTCTGACAAGCCAAGGGTGCCCGGGGCCGAACGAAGTGAACCCCTAGAATAAATGGTTTTGAGTATATTTGAAAAGACTCATTCCGGGGGGTCGCTACACTCCACCCCGGCTACCCGCCGGCTTACTCATCCCAATCGTCACCGGGCTTTAAATCGAAGTGCTTCCATTTAAAGTAAGACATCAAATCATCTTCTGAATTGGCATTTGCAGGGTTGAATATGTGGGCGTGCGGAGCGGGAATCCAAAACTCTTCTCGTTTGTAATCATTGTCGATAAGGATCGACTCAAATCGATTTAAGTCGCCGTATGCGAAAATAAGATCATGCTGATCGTATATCAGCATATTGTTTGAAACCTCTGATGCAATCCAGAGATGATGACGCCCATCCTGTTCAAAGAACTCTTGAAAAGTCCAGATGAATAGCCGTACGTCTTCATGATTGTCTAAAGTAGGCGACTCATAACGGCCGGTTTCATAGCCTGCATGGGATAAAAGCAGAACGTATAGAAGGTAGTATTTTTCTTCTGGGAAGGTCGCGCTAAGTAAATCAAGGATTTTGATATGAGAAGATGATGGGCCAATTACGAGGCGTTCTGAATCCCCACAAGGCTGACGAAAGAATACATTTCCGTAAACGTCTCGTGGAATGATGCCATCTTCTGTAATGAGTCGCTCTAGTTTTGGCATTAATTGTCACATCCCCAAGAGCCGCACGACCTCGTCCAAATCCTTATCCCCTCGTCCGCACATGTTGAGCACAAGGATGTGATCGCTCGGCAAATCAGGCGCGATCGTCAGCACATGGGCCAGGGCGTGGCTGGGTTCGAGGGCGGGCAAAATGCCTTCGAGTTTGGAGATGAGTTGGAAGGCGTCGAGGGCTTGTTTGTCGTCGGCGGTGGCGAAGGAGACGCGGCCGGCTTCGTGCCAGTAGGCGTGTTCGGGGCCGATGCCGGGGTAGTCGAGTCCGGCGGAGATGGAGTGGACGGGTGCGGTCTGGCCGTCGTCGTTCTGGAGGACGTAGGAGAGCGAGCCGTGGAGGACGCCGGGCCGGCCGTAGGCGATGGCGGCGGCGTGCTGGCCGAAGGACGTGCCGGTGCCGCCGGGCTCGACGCCGATGAGTTTCGTGTTGTCGCAGGCTGGGTCGCTGGCGAAGGGGTAGAACATGCCCGCGGCGTTGGAGCCGCCGCCAACCACGGCGACGACCGTGTCGGGCAGCTTGCCGACCTGATCGAGGCACTGCTGCTTGGTTTCGCTGCCGATGACGGACTGGAAGTCGCGGACGATCATCGGGAAGGGGTGCGGGCCGACGGCCGAGCCGATGATGTAGTGCGTGTCGTCGCAGGAGCCCATCCAGTCGCGCATCGCGGCGTTGGTGGCGTCCTTGAGTGTACGCGAGCCGTCAGTAACTGAAGTAACCTTCGCGCCCATCAGCTTCATGCGGAGGACGTTGGGTCGCTGGCGGCGCATATCCTCTTCGCCCATGAAGACCTCGCAGTCCAGGCCGAATTTGGCGGCGGCGGTCGCGGTGGCGGTGCCGTGCTGGCCTGCGCCGGTCTCGGCGATGATGCGTTTCTTTCCCATGCGCATGGCGAGCAGGCACTGGCCGATGGCGTTGTTGATCTTGTGGGCGCCGGTGTGGGCGAGGTCCTCGCGCTTGAGCCAGATCTGAGCGCCGCCGCACGTCTCGGTGAGGCGGGGGGCGAACTGCAGCGGCGTCGCCCGGCCGATGTAGTCGCGGCTGAGCAGGGCCATCTGCTCGGTAAACGCGGGGTCGGCCTTGGCCTTGGCGTACTCCTCGGCGAGCTGGTCGACGGCGGCGTGAAGGGTCTCGGGGATGTAGGAGCCGCCGAAGGAGCCGAAGCGGCCTAACGCGTCGGGGAGGGCGTCGGGGACGTTGGAGTGTGTCGCGGTCATGGAGCTATTGTAGACGCCGCACGACCGTGGCGGTATCCATACGGCGTAGCGGGGGACGCGCAGCGTCCCGATCAATACAGTTCACATGGTTCGCGCGGGACGCTTCGCGTCGCCCGCTACACCGTGTTGGCTCAGTTTGCCCGGTCGTGCGCGGCGTTCTGGAGCTTGCGGATGTGGTTGGCCAGCGGGTCTTCTGTCGACTCAACGCTGTAGTATTCCATGCGCAGCTTTTCGAGGGTGCTGCGGGCTTCATCGTACCGTCTTTCGTGGTAGGCCTGGAACGCGTAGATATAGCGGACGTAGATGACCTGCGCGAGCTGATCCAAAATTCGATCATATCGAAGCACATCATTCTGATTTTCGAACGGCTGGTCACGGTTATCGCTGTAAGCAATCGCCCGCTTGTAATTCCAATAAGCGTCGTACAGCCCGCTCTCGCCCTGGTTCGCGGACTGGTTTGCGCGGTCGAGGTGGCTGGAATAGCGAGACGCGTTGGGGTCCTGGTATGTCGGCGGCTCGGAGAGCAGGCGCTTGATCGAGAGGATGCCCGCCTCTTCGGCGTCCATGTCGTCGAACTCCCGGCCGGGGTAGTAGAAGCCCGCGGCGGCGTTGTTGCTGCCGTTGTCGTTGTTGTCCTCGCCGAGGGTGGCGAAGAAGACCATCGCGCCGAGGCACAGCGCGAACCAGACGCCGAGGCCGATCCACAGCTTGCTGCGGTCTTTCTTGCCGACGCCGGGCGCGGGCGTGCCGGGCTGTTCGGGTTGGTCTCCGAATGCCGGGCCCTGCGGTTCCTGCGCGGCGGGGGTGAGGTGGATGCGGAAGACCTCGGTGTCCCCGATGGTGATCGATACGCCATCGGTGAGGGCGACGGGCTTCTTCGTCGCTTTCTTGCGGCCGACGCGTGTTCCATTGGATGAGTGGTTTACGAGGACCCACTGCGCGGCTTCTTCGTCGTACTGGATTTCGCCGTGCAGGCGAGAGGCGACGGGCAGGTCGAGGATCAGCGTGCACTCGGCCGACCGTCCGAAGGTGACCGGCGATTGGTTCAGTTGCAGGCGTGCACCGGCTTGGGCCCCGGCCGTGATGTGGATCTGGAGCGGGTTCACCAAAGGCTCCCTTGAACGATGAAGCGGATAATCATAGGGGCACCGATGACCAGGACCACCGCGAGCAGGATCAGCATCGACGGGACGAGGATCTTCAGGCTCGCCGAGGCGGAGAGCTTCTCGGCCCGGACGGACCGGTGCATGCGTAGCATCTCGGCCTGCACCTTGAGGATCGCTGACAGCGGGGTACCGAGCTTCTCGGCCTGGTTCACGGCGCCGACGACGCTGCGGAGCGAGTCGAGCGGGATGCGTTCGCCGAGGTTCTGGAGCGCGGCGGCACGCGTCGTGCCGTACTCCATCTCGGAGAGGGCGAACGCGAGTTCCTGGTTAAGTTGGTCGTCGGGGTCGTCACGGATGAGGGTCTCCACGGCCTCGGTGAACGACGAGCCGGAGGCCATGACCAGCGCGATGAGGTCTAGGGTGTAGGGCAGCTGCTTGCCGATGAGCCGGGTGCGTCGGGTGGCGTTGGA
Organism: Planctomycetota bacterium; assembly: GCA_039024275.1. Taxonomy (GTDB): domain Bacteria; phylum Planctomycetota; class Phycisphaerae; order Phycisphaerales; family Phycisphaeraceae; genus JAHQVV01. Next base: position 5,089 of record JBCDKD010000083.1, read on the forward strand.
GCTGAGCGCGAGCAGCGGGATCATGAAGCCGACGGCGGACATGGTGGGCAGGAACAGCAGGAGCATCCCGCCGCTGATGAGCAGGGCGATCAGGCTGCTGAGTAGCCCGATGGCGACGCCCGAGGCGATCGCGAGGGCGAGGACCTGGTCGACGGTGTAGCCCGACGGGTTGCCCGAGGCCTGGAGGTTCTGCCGGATGCGCGTGCGGAGGCCGCCGAGGTTCACGCGTTTGGCGAGCTGGACGAACAGGCTCAGCAGGGGCGCGATGGCCGGGTTCTCGAAGATGGTCTCTTCGTCGACGCCGACGGCCTTGGCGATCTGCCGGTGGATCGGCGCCTCGTCGGGCACGGGGTAGCGGAAGATCGCGTAGATCGGCAAGAAGATGCCCGCGAACACGAAGAGGCTCGTGACGGCGGCGAGGATCATCAGGCTGGCGGGCATGTCGAACATAGGATCGTTCAGGGTTTAGGGCCTAGCGTCTGGTGTCAAGGCAGTGTTTTCTGTGGGTTTGCTGTTTCTTTCAATCTGCTGCGGCTGCGAACCGGGGCTTAAACGTTAGGCCCTCCACGCTACACGATTCTAAATGTCCACCTGCATGATCTTTTTGATCCAGAAGTAACCCGCGGCGATCATGCCGCTGGCGATGACCAGGATGATCCGCCCCTGGGTCGTCGTGAAGAGCATCTGCGTGTCGTCGGGGAAGATCACCATCATCATCACGACGATGACCACGGCCATGATCGCCATCATGTTGGCCTGGACCCGGCCCTGCGCGGTGATCGCATCGAGCTTGCCTTCGAGGCGCTGGATTTCGCGGATGGATTCGGCGATGCGGTCCATGGATTCGCCCGAGTCGCCGCCGCGCAGCCGGTGCATCTCGATCGCGGTGAACGTCAGGCGGTAGAGCTGGCTGCCGATGCGGTCGCTGGCCTGCCTCATCGCCTGGTTCAGGTCCATGCCCATCTCGTACTCGCGGAGGATCTGGCCGAACTCCTGCTCGATCGGCCCCTTCTGGTTCTGAACGAGCAGCTGCATCGACTGGACGAGGTTGAGCCCCGCGCGGACGCCCGACGCCATCGACGCAAGGCCGTCCACGAGTTGCACTTCGAGTCGGAGTCGGCGCTTGGCTTCAAGGTGACGGATCCATGCGTAGGGGATGAACGCCGCGATCGCGGCGAGGATGACCCCGATCAGCGCCCCGGTCAGGAAGACCCCGGCGATGAGGATGAACGCGACGCCAGCGATGTGCGACCAGACCGCGGTCTTCGGGTCGACCTCCAGCAGCAGCTGCCGGCAGAGCACGCGGTCGTAGTACATCTGCTGCTTCTCGATCCACGCCTTGCTGGGCGTGTACCCGTAGCGCACCATCATCACCACGCCGCCGAGCAGCATCAGCGAGCAGATCACCTGCAGCGCGAAATAGTCGCTTGCGAAATCCATGGCTTAGAGGAACACCTCCACGTCGAAGTGGTTCTGCTGCGTCAGCTCGTTGGTAAACGTCGGCATGTAGCCGGTGTGTCGCAGACGCTCCTGCTTGGGGTCGCGGAGCGTGAAGATGTCTTCGAGGCGCAGCTGCCCGGTCTCCGGCTCGATCGCGGTGACCTCGGAGATCGTCGTGACACGCCGTCGGCCATCGGCAAAGCGTGCGACCTGTACGACCATGTCGATCGCGGAGACGATCTGCTCGCGGATCGCTCGGATGGGCATATCGACCGCCATGAGCACGAGCGCTTCGAGGCGTTTCATGCAGTCGTAGGGCGTGTTCGCGTGGATCGTCGAGAGCGAGCCGTCGTGCCCGGTGTTCATGGCTTGGAGCATGTCCATGGCCTCGGCGCCGCGGACCTCGCCGATGATGATCCGGTCGGGGCGCATCCGCAGGGAGTTCCGAACGAGGTCGCGGATGGTGTAAGCGCCCTTGCCCTCGACGTTGGCGGGCCGGCCCTCGAGGCGTACCACGTGCGGCTGGGGCAGGCGCAGCTCGGCCGACTCTTCGACCGTGATAATCCGCTCGCTTGGGCGGGCGTACGCGGAGAGCACGTTGAGCAGGGTCGTCTTGCCCGAGCCGGTGCCGCCGGAGATGAGGATGTTCTTCCGCCCGACGACGCAGCCCTGCAGGAACTCCGCGGTCGATTCGCTCAGCGAGCCACGCTCGATGAGGTCGTCCATCACGAACGGCACCCATCCGAACTTTCGGATCGTCAGGCAGGGCCCGACCATCGACAGCGGGTTGATCACCACGTTGACACGCGACCCGTCGGGCAGCCGTGCATCGACCAGCGGTGTCGAGGTGTCCACGCGGCGGCCAACGGGTGTCAGGATCCGCTCGATGATCGACAGCAGGATGTCGTCGCTGAAGAACGTCCGGCTTGTCTCGACGATGTTGCCCTGCTTCTCGATGTAGATGTGGTCCTTGCCGACCACCATGATCTCAGAGACCGAGGGCATCTCGAGGAGGTCCTGCAGCGGGCCGAGCCCGAACATGATGTCCTGGATATCTTTGCTGACCGTCCGGCGGACGATGTACCGCTGAAGATCGCGCGGGATCGTCGGCAGCTCCTGCGCGAAAAGGTCCTCGAACGCGTCGTCCGCGACCGCGAGGTCCTCCTGCACGCTCGTCGGGTCGAACAGCAGCGGCATCATGTCGACCAGGTTTGTCACGAGCGTTGCGATCGCCGACTCTTTTTCCTTGTCGAGCACGCGCTCGTCCGCGGACTTGTAGTCGGTCTGCACCCGCCCTTCGCACTGCCTTACGACCTCGGCCTGCACCAGCCGACGCAGGTGTGTCCGCATCGTGTAGAGCAGCACCTGCCGGTCAAGCGAGACGATGTGCTGGTTGAGCAGCGTCTCGAGGTGGTGGAGCACCTCGTCGATGAAGCGGTTGTCGCCCTTGTTCAGGTGCCCGGTGACGCGCAGGTTCATGCGCTCGAGCAGCTCGGTATGGACCGCGGATTCCATCGCCATCAGCCGGCCGTGAAGCTCGGCATCGGAGACCATGGCCTCGTCGCCCAGCCGGCGTTTCTCCTTGCCGACCAAGGCGATCGAGAACTGGCCGAGCTGGATCTCGTCGCCGAAGTCCACCTTCAAAGGCTGGTCGGGCAGCACCTCTTTGTTCGCGACGCGGGTCCCCGCCCGGCTGAGCGACTCAACGACCATCTGGTTGCCCATCCGCGCGATCCGGCAGTGCGACCGCGCGACGAACGGGCTCTTGAGGACGATGGTATTGCCGTCTTCCCGGCCGATCGTGATCGGGTCCGCGTTGACCTCGATCGATTCACGCGTGTTGCGGCTGTGGTCGTAGAGCCAGAGTTCCATAAGCAGGCAGTTTTGATTCAGGGTGGGTGTGGTTGCTGTCGGGCTCAATTCAGGTTGAGGATGTCCAGCACCTCTTTGTTGATCTCTTTGCTGCCGCCGCGCTCCAGCTCGCGCGGGGCTTTGTCCTGCGGGTCGCGGCGGGTGACGTTAAAGGTCTGCCCGCGGACAAACTTCTGGATGTCCTGCAGCTTGCCCGACAGTGTCGGGTCGACATAGATCGTGATCGAGCCGTATTTGTTCGATGTCGACCTCGTGCCGGTCTCGATGATGCGGTCGCCGAGGTTGACGACCTTGACGTACTCCATGATCCGCATGGACTTGGTGCTGCGGTTGAGCGGCACGGAAGCGAAGATGTCCACGAAGTCGCCGGGCCGTAGGTTCGGCGGCTGGTTCTTCGAGTCGATGGTCAGCGTGATCTCATCCAGCCCGCGGTCGGCGGGGTCGCGGAAGCTGGAGGTGGTCTTGCCCGAGAGCACGCTGAAGGTGAGGATCTGGTCGGGGGAAACGCTGGTACCAAGCGTGCCGCCCAGGCCGTCGAGCGGCTTGCCGCGGTCGTCCGGGTCCTCACGGATGGCGCTCAGGCCGAAGGCGTCCTCCATGCTCTTCGGGATCCTGACCGGTTTGAGGTCCTCCGGCTCGATGGTGTCGCCGACCTTCATCTCATCTCGGAACTTGAAGAACGTGATGGTGTCTTCTTCCTGGGCCGCGACGCGCATCTCGACGTAGACGTTCATCAGGATGACCGCGACGGCCGCGATCACCAGGCCGACGAGCACGAGTTGCCCGCTGCCGGCCGGCGCGGACTGTGGGGTGTTTGAACTCGATGGGAATTGGCTCATGGCGTCTCTCGCAAGCGGGGAGGGTCAGGGTTGATCCGGTTGATTGGGGTAACTGTACTTCACAACCCACCGAAGCGGGGTGGGCGGGGCCAGCGGAGGCTGCACGGGCTCGGCCAGCCGCAGCGGGTAGGCCGTGACCTGCAGGCCGACGGGCCCGTCCGACCACGCCGCGACCACGCCGCCGGGCATGTTGCTGCTGGTGGGCTGCTGCTTGGTGAGCTTCATCCCGCGCTGCCCCGCCTGGCGGTTGTAGTAACCGATCAACTCGGCGATGCCGGCGTCCTTGACCTGGTACACGCAAAGCTCCCAGACCTCGTTGTCCGCGATGGGCTGCTTGTAAGGAGGCTGGCCGTAGGGCGCTGCGTTCATGAACGGTACGATCCGGCCCGGGTTGGGGTTGTCTCGTTCGATCGGGATAAACTTGCTCTGGTCGGTGGTCGCCAGCGCGGCAAAGGGGTTGTTGCTCTGCACGGCCTGCTGGCCAGGCGAGGTATCACTCGCACCGAAATCCGTCGGCAGCCCGCCACGCGGTGCACCCGCCTTGAGCTCTTCGATGGCATAAACCGCGAAGACGCCGATACCGACGCAGAGGCCCAGCGCGATCAGCAGGCGCGCAGTCTTCAGCGCCTTGCCCGGCGGGGCAGGGGACGGTCTGGTTGGCGGGTTGTTCGCTGGGTCGGTCAAACGGTCGGGGTCGGCGGGGCGCTTCGGTGGGCTTACTGGACGCGGTTCTCGATCTGGTCACGCCGGGCACGCGTCTGGTCGTTGATCTTGATCGCCTCGGCACGCTTCAGAGCGCTCTCGGCCTGGGGCCAGTCCCGGCTGAGGATCGCGCGGTCGCACGTCGCGAGCCAGATGCCGAAGTCGCAGTCGCTGATCTTGGTGTTGATGGCCTCGCTGTCGAAGATCTCCTTCGCATCGAGGTACTTCGCTTTTGCTCGGCCGAAGTCTTCCTTGCCAAACAGCGCGTCGCCCTCGGCGACCAGCATCGTGTATTCACGCAGTTCGTCGATCTTGTCTTGGAGGTCGGCGATCGCGCCTGTGTCTCCTAACGCTGCACGTGCTTTGTCTAGCAGGCTCTGCGCCTTGGGCAGATCGCCCGCCTCGAACGCTTCTTCGCTCTCGGCGAGTTGGACCCGGCCTGCCGCGTTATCGATCTTCGCTTTAATCGAACCATCTGTATCCGGGCCGAACTCAAAGACCCGCTGATACATCGCGATCGCCTCGGGGTACTTGCTCTCGGCGGCCAGCCGGTCGGCCTCGCGTTCGGTCTCGATCTTCATCCGCGCGTTCTCAAGCGATGCGAGCATCAGCTTGGCCTGCACGTTCTCGGGGTCGCGTTCCAGGACCTTGACCAGGACCGGTTCGGCGCGCTCGGGCCGGTCGTCCTCGAGTTCCTCTTCCGCGGCCATAATCATGAGCCGGACTTCGAGTTCCTCGATCTGCTCCTTGCCGCTGACCGTGGGCTGCACGGCCTGCAGGGCGATCCGCGCGTCAAGGATGTCGTTGACGTCGCCGGAGCGTTCCGCGTCAGCAAGGTCTTCCTCGAGTTCCTTGATCTGCAGCCGTCGGTTGAGCTGAGTGGACAGGGCGGTCACACGCGGATCGACCTCTTCGCCGACGTCTTCGATCTCGGTCTCGAGCACATCGATCGCGCCCTCGAGGTCGCCTTCATTGTTCAGCTTGTTGGCGCGTGCCAGGAGGTCCGCGATGCGTTGGTCGCCGATGAGCAGCGCGTGCTTCTTCGCGAATGCTTCGATCCGGTCGAGGTCTTCCTGTGCCGTGCTGGTGCTGGTGTCGGACTCGAGCTGGCGGATCGCAACGATCGCTTCGTCGAGCCGGCCCTCAGAAAACATGGTCTCGATGTCGTCGCACCGCTGCTGGAACGCAGAGCGCGTGGTGTACTCGTCGACCAGGTCTTTGGCGTCGCCCAGGCCGAGGTTCGTCTGGATGCTGGTCGGCAGGTTGGTGGCCGAGGTCATGATCTTGCGGTATTCCAACGCCTTGTTGTGCGCGGTCACGAAGTCGCTGCGCTGGTCGGCGAGCAGCGCCTGCGCCTTGAGGCTGCCGGACTGGACGAGCTCTTCCAGGCCCCAGTTGTTGCCGGGCTCGAACAGGCTTGCATGCTCTTCGGGGATGGCCTGGAACGCCGCGATCGCCCGCTCGTACTGAAGGTCGTTGATCAGCTCGTCGGCGGCCTCGATGTCCTCGGTCAGCGCGGCCTTGTCCGCGGCGAACTGCTTCTGCGCCTCCTGCTTCTTCCAGACGAAAAACCCACCGATCGCCAGCAGCCAGACGACCAGCGTCGCTGCGAGGATCATCGGGAGCTTGCTCTTCTGCGGGACGGCGGCGGTTGCGCTCGCGTCGTCGATCTGCGGCGGGGCCATCGCGGCGTGCGGCCCGGGCGCGCCCTGTTCCCCTTGGCCGTCCTGCGCAAAGTGGGTGCGGATCGCTTCAAGAAGTTCTGCACAAGACCCCACACGGCGGGCCGGGTCCTTCTCCATCATCCGCGCGACCAGTTCGGCCAGCGACGGCGAGATGTTGTCTACCAGTTGATCCAGCGGCGCGACCTTTGCGCGGATGTTGGTGTGCCACTTCACCCAACGCATGGACTGGTTGCGCTGGTCGCGCAGGATGGTTCGGAACGCGCTGTCGAAGTTCGCCCGCCCGGCCAGCATCTCGTACGCCACGATGCCGAGCGAGTAGAGGTCGCTCTTCGGCGTGCCCGCTTCGCCCTGCAAGAGCTCCGGCGCCATGTACCGCACCGAGCCCAGGTCCAGCGTCTGCTGCTCGGCGATGATCGCCGCGAGGCCGAAGTCCGCGAGCTTCAGCCCGCCTTCGCGCGGCATCAGGATGTTGCTCGGCTTGAGGTCGCGGTGGATCACGTTGTTCTGGTGCAGCGCGTCGAGCGCCTTGGACGAGGCCGCGATGATGCCCAGCGCCTGCCGCTGGTCCATCGGCTTGGTCTCCTGCTGGAGGATCCACTCCAGCGAGGGCCCATCCACGTATTCACTAATCAGGAAGATGCCGCGCGGGTCGTTGATCGTGTCGATGTACTGGACCAGCAGGCGGGGGTCGCTCGCTGCGACACGCTTGTGGATCGCCGCCTCGGCCAGCGCCCGCTGGCGGATGTCTTCGCCCTCATCACCCTCGGGGACGACGAGTTGCTTGATCGCGACGTCCCGGTTCAGGACGTGGTCGTGGCCGCGGAAAACAATAGCAGTGCCCCCGGCACCGACCTGCTCCATGATCGTGTAGTTGTCGACCTTGTCGCCCGCCTTCGCGGTCAGGGAGGTGACGGCAGGGTTGGCGTTGGGGGTGGCTTCACTCATGCATGTGGGTCCGTATCAGAGGCCGGGACGTGTGGGGCGTTCAGGGTGATCCATGCGTGGTAGGTGGCAACCCTTATATCACGCATTGTAGCGGGGTTAGGGTCGCATATTTAACGAGTGGGGGCGATCTTTCTTGCGTCATTCATTCGGCTTAGCCGCCTATATTAGCTATCGGCATAGTGCATCGTTTCGGTTCTTGATTGCCTGGCTTACGCCTTCCCGAACGGGTTGATCAGCCCAGCAGCGGGTACCAAAGCTTGAGCATGTGCTCCGCCCCGGCGATCGCGATCCCCACCAGTGCGGCGATGGCAAAAGGCACCTTCGGCGCGCTCGCATCATCATCCGGCGTCACCGCCTTGCCGCCGCTCGCCGCGATGCCGATCAGCCGGGCCAGCGTCAGCCGGACCCGCCCGTGCCGGGCCATCAGCACAATCGCGATCAGCGCCCCGGCGAACAGGGCATAGACGGTTGTATCGAGCACGACCCGCCAGCTGGCGCCCCATGCCCCGATCGCGCCCATCAGCTTCATATCCCCGCCGCCCAACCCGCCGAGCATCACGAGGACCGCAAACGGTATGAGCCCGCAGAGCAGGCCCAGGAACGACGCGGTGAGGGTCCCGCTGACAGCGCCGTCGCCGACAAGCCCCTTGCCGCCCACCAGCCCCGCGATGAGCCAGAACACTAGACCTGCCAGCATCGCCGACGCGGTGAGTTTGTTGGGGATACGCCCGGTGCGCAGGTCGGTCACCGAGGCGGCGACGCACACACCAACGATCGCGATGTAGGCAAGGGTCAGGGTCATCCCAAACGAATCAATGGTTTCTTATTAAGAACGGTGTCGCCCGCTACACCGTAAAGACATAGCCTAAAAAAAGACCCCGCGTTGAGACGCGGGGAAGTGATGATCACTGTAAAGAACGAGTAGTCGCTAACTCAGAACGGGTTGTCGCCGACTTCGTTCTCATCGCTCGACGTGCCTTGGACCGAGTCCCAGTTGTTACTGACCCAGTCGCGGATTTCGCCAGAGAAGAACAGCAGCACCGCGAGCAGCGGCAGAGCAATCGCCGCGATGATCAGCACCTTCTCCAGGCCTTCTGCACCCTGGTCGTCGTTCCAAAGCTCAGCGATGGCTTCTTTAATATTGATAAGCATTTTCATGGTGGTGTCTCCTTGCCGAGCCTTGCCTCGGCGGTTGATGGTATTTGATGTGCTACCTAACTGACGTGTCAGAACGATCGGTATTGCATCGGCCGATCACGGAAATTGGTTTATGGGAAGGGCATCTGGTTGATCGTCGTGACCAGCCCGTAGTGGCCTGCGAGCGTGGCCAGGCCCATCCGGATGATGACCCATGCCGGCAGCACAACCGCCGCCAACAGCAAGCACCACTCCAACATCGTCGCGCCACGATCGTCTTGCAACCGCTTGGGCACCAGGCTCTGGATGGTGTTTTTGAGGATTCGCATCTTCGTTAAGTTTACTATCGGGTCACGCGGGGGTCTACATCAGATCCCCTTGTTTTTACGCGTAATCCATCGGATGTACGCCTGTCGCCCAGATGAATTACGTGGGGTCAAAGATCTTCTCGGTCAGCGGCGTCACCATCGACTCGGTCGCTGTCTTCAGGTGGCCCGCCATGGTAGAACGCTCACCGGTCGGGACCAATTGCATCGTCTTGTGCCCGTCTTCATCGAGCGCGGGTGTCAGCGTAAAGATGTCGCGCAGGCGGTAGTGGTCGCCGCCCTCCAGCGGCAGGACCTCGGCGATCTGCGTGACCTGCCGGAACCCGCCCACCTGCCGGACGAGGTGGATGATGACGTCGATCGCGGAGCTGATCTGGCTGCGGAGTGCGGAGAGCGGCAGCTCGACCTCGGACATCAGGGCCATGGTTTCCAGGCGGTTGAGTGTGTCGAAAGCGTTATTCGCGTGCAGCGTGCCCATCGACCCGCCGTGGCCGGAGGTCATCGCCTGGATCATGTCCAGCGCCTCTTCGCCGCGGACCTCGCCGATGATGATCCGGTCCGGCCGCAGACGCAGCGAGGACTTGAAGAGCTGGCGGATCTTGACCGCGCCCCGGCCGAACTGGTCCGCCGCCCGGCTCTCCATCGAGATCAAGTGCGACTGCTGCAGTTGCAGCTCGGCCGAGTCTTCGATCGTGACGATGCGCTGCCCCTCGGGGATGTAAGCCGAGAGCGCGTTGAGCAGCGACGTCTTGCCCGAGCTGGTGCCGCCGGCCACGAGTGTGTTCTGCTCGTTATTCACCGCGATCTTCATGTACTCGCACGCCGCCGGGGTGATCGAGCCCAGGTGCGTCAGCCAGTCGATGTCGAGCATGGTCTTGGCGAACTTCCGGATGGTCATCGCCATACCGAAGCGGGCGCAGGGCGTCTTCGCGACGTGCACCCGCGAGCCGTCGGGCAGGCGGGTGTCGACGAGGATGTCTTCGTCTGCGATCGACTTGCCCGTGAACTGCAAGATGTTGTTGACCGCGGCCTCGTAGGCCTCGACATCCTTAAACTTCGCCTCGGTCCTGTGGAGCTTGCCCTGCTTCTCGATGTACACCTCTTCGTAGTTATTAACCATGACCTCGGCGACCTGCGTGTCCTGCAGGTACGGGAGGATCGGCTTGAGGTAGTGTTCGATCGTGCGTTGGAACAGGACGGGGTCGGGCATACCAGAAGTATATCGCTTTAAATCTTAGGGATAACCAAGAAAAAGCGGCACACCCCGGAAGGTGTGCCGCTCTGGAGAGTGGCGATCTGGTTTGGCTCACGCCGCTTTGCTCGTGCGCTTCTGCTGGGCCCGCCGGCGACCGACCGTCCGCTGGTCTTCCGTCATGCGGCGGTCCGGCGCGGCGCTCATCTTCTGCACCAGCTCGATCGGGTCGTTCGCCCACAGGTCGGCACCGATCTCCTCGGCCAGGCCGTCGGCCCGGTTGAAGATGCCGCCGCCGACGATAATCTGCAGCTGCGGGCACGAGCCGATGTCGTGCAGGTAGTCGATGAGCTGGCGTGTCGCGGGCACGGTCGCGGGGATCGCGCCGAAGATGACCAGCTTGTCGAGCTTGTGTTCGCCCAGCTGCGCGACGATCTCATCGTTGCTGATGCCGCCCCCCGTGAAGTAGACGGTGTAGCCGTCGGCCTCGAGGAGGTCGCTGGCGAGCTGCCCGGCGAGCTCTTCAGACTCCTCGGCGCCGCAGACGACCAGGCAGCTGACGCCGCGGGAGGCGCGCCGCTCGTACCGGAGTTGGAGCTGGTCGGTGATGGACCGCATCAGCCGGGTCGCGTAGTTGTAGGCCAGGCTCGTGATCTGGTCGTTCCGCCGCATCGACTGCAGCGCGTCAAGCGTGGGCCAGATCAGGTTGCTGGCGACCGTCGTGGCCGGGCATTCGGCGGTAAAGACCTCGTCCATGATCTCGCGGGCGCCTTGTCGGTCGCCGGCGATCAGGCAGGTGTAGAAGCGTTCGAGGATGGCATTCGATCGGCTGGGCATTCAGCGCTCCGCTGGTGTGGCCCCAACTCGGGGCGGTTGATCTCGTCCGTGCTGATAAAAGGATCAGGGGCGGCTTCCTGCCATGAACCCCCGCAGGTACCGTGTTCATCGGGGTGTCGGGGCGTTGGGCGTGATCCGCTGGGCGTTGAGGCATGATCGGACCACGTTGGGTCCAATAGCGCCATGGCGATAGCAGAAAAGAAATCGAACGACACAATTCAATGATTCAACCGGCATCAAGTCACGCCTTGTCGCGATAAACTAAGGCTGCCTGTGCCGGTTGAACCGGTTGTACGGTCTCTCTGCTGGATGGATAGGAGCCTAACGATGAATCTGCTCAAGTGGACGTCCCGATTATCGCTCGTCGTGCTGTTCGTTCTGCTGCCGCTGGCCGGGTGCAGCACCAACGAAGCCACGGGCCGCAGCCAGTTCCTGCCTCTTTCATGGAGCGAGGAGGTGCAGCTCGGGGCCGAAGCCGCGCCGCAGTTCATCGAGCAGAGCGGCGGGGAGCTGCCCGACCAGAGCATCGTCCAATATGTCCGCGACATGGGCGGTCGGCTCGCGGCGCAGAGCGAGATGCCAGATATCGACTGGGAGTTCTACATCCTGGACTCGCAGGTGATCAACGCGTTCGCGTTACCGGGTGGCAAGGTCTTTATCAGCCGGGGCCTGATGGAGAAGATGGACAACGAGGCCCAGCTCGCTGGCGTCATCGGCCACGAGATCGGCCACGTCACCGCTCGGCACGGCAACGAACGCATGGGCAAGGCCATGATCGCGCAGGGCGTCATCCTCGCCGCGGGTATCGGCGGGGCGGTCAGCGATGAAGAATGGCTCCAGGTGCTCGGCGTCGGCACCGCGGTCGGCGGGCAGCTCTTCCTGTTGAAATACAGCCGGAGCAACGAACTCGAAGCGGACGAACTCGGTGTCCGATACATGGCACGGTCCGGCTACAACCCCATCGGCCAGATCCAGGTCATGGAGATCCTGCGCGAAGCCTCCGGCGGGTCGGCCCCGCCCGAGTGGCTCTCTACCCACCCCGCGTCCGATACACGCATCTCCAACCTCGAAGAGCTCATCACCAAGAACTACCCCCGCTACAATGAGGACGGCTTCTATAAGATGGGCTTTGCGGAGTTCAAGCAGAACATCCTGACCCCGCTTAGTAAGCTGCCGCCGGCCAGGCACGGCTCGGGGGCCTTCTTGAGCCCGGCCGAGTTCGAGAAGATCGCGGGCATCTCGTGGGAAGAGGCGAACGGACGCAGCTGTGATTGCCCGTCGCACACCGTGGTGAAGTAGCCCCAGCCATGTCCCTGAGGCCCAGCTATTGGAACGCATTTGCAGCGTTGCTCATCGCCAATGCCACGACGATCGTGGTGTTCGTGTTTGGCTGGGTGTCCTTCAGTGAGTTGCTCTGGAGCTACTGGTGCCAGAGTGTCCTAATCGGTGTCTTCAACGCCTTTAGGATGTCGGCGCTCAACCATTTCTCAACAGAAGGATTTACCAGCAACGGTAAGCGTGTGGCGGAAGATGCGGCAGGCAAGTTCAGCACCGTGATCTTTTTTATCGTTCATTATGGTTTTTTCCATGTGGGGTATGCCGTGTTCCTCACCGCGCAATACGGGGGTTTGCCAAATGTTTTTGCGTCCGGGATTGCGTTGACACTGGTTCTTGTTCTCCTGTTTCTTGTTTGTGAGATCCTGGTCGTCCGCGAGCAAATGCGTATCGACACGCTAGGGAAGCCAAACATCGGATCGATGATGTTTCTTCCCTATTTGCGTATCGTCCCGATGCACTTGACGATCCTCTTCGGCGGGTCGATCGGCTCCGGGGCGGTGATCTTTCTTGTGCTGAAACTGCTCGCCGATCTGTTTGGCCATTTCGTCGGCGAGCGCATCAATACCAATGCAATAAAGAAGGGTGCCAATCCAGCGTAAGGCAACTTAATCACCTGCACACTTTGTGCGACGCCAGCGTTGAATGCCTTGAAACTGCGGGCTTAATAATCGCATTTCAACTATGCGTTTGCTACAATTTTTATGTGAAGGAGGCCGAGGCGAGCGCAACGCGCTTGCCAGGCCTTGCTTTTGCGTGCTCCTTCACCCCTAAACCGGAGATATGAATGATGATGCCCACGACCGCGATCAGTCGCCTATCTGCTGGCGTTATTTTTGCTGGCTGCCTTGCTCTTACGCCGACGCTTGCCGACGCGGATGCCCGGCCGGTGACACAGAGCATGCCGCAAGCCGTCGAGCGGCCTATCAAGCATGTGGCGTACGCCCGGAATGAGGATGAGCACAAAGTCGATACCGGCCGACGCGCGTACGACTACGACTTCGGCCCGGCGAGAGGGCCGGTCATGGAAAACTGGACGCCGCTGACCCATAAGGCCACGGGCGATATCTACTGGAGCGGCGCGACACGGCTGCTGCGTGCCGTCGCCGTCCCCAAGCGAGAGGGTGTCAATAATGCCAACACTGACTACGTCACAAGCCGAAGCCCGATCACGTTCAACCACAAGATCGCCAATGGCACCTGGCGAATTACAATGAATATGGGTGATGCCCGCCGCGGCCACGACCAGATGGGTGTCCGTGCCGAGGGCGAACTCATCAGCGACGCGATCGATTCAGACCGCTTGGAGTTCGCTTATGTCTCCCGGGCGGGCGGTTCCCAGACGCCGGCCCACTTCGATATCGAGGTGAAGGACGGCGAACTGAATATCGAGCTCTTCGATAACGGTGGCAGGGACCGCTACTGGGTGCTGACCCGCATCTCGCTCAAGAAGATCAAGTGATCTTTGTGTGTCGATGCGGCTATGATCAAGCAACTTGACCAGTGTCGAACAACAACCCGACAACCCCGCGTGGACGGACGACGACCTGTCCGAGAACCCGCACGAGAACGCCGAGAAGGCGAGCCGCGTGCAGAAGATGTTCTCGGCGATCGCCCCGAGCTACGACCTGAACAACCGCGTCCACTCGATGTGGCGCGACCAGGCGTGGCGTAGGACCGCGGTGAAGATGGCGGAGCTCAAGCCTGGAGAAGATGTAGTGGATGTGGCGTGTGGGACCGGTGATTTGTCCTTGGCTTTTGCGAAGCAAATTGATCGCCAAATCCCATATGACGATCCCATGGGCTCTGTAATTGGCATAGATTTCACTTATGAAATGCTACCAATTGCACGGGACAAAGCGTCCAATCAACAGTCCGGGCGTATGACGGGTTGGCCAGTGGATATGGGTGATTGCGTGAGTTTCCTTCAAGGCGACGCGATGAACCTCCCGCTGCCGGATGCGTGCTGCGATGTTGTATCGATCGCGTTTGGTATCCGTAACGTTGCTGAACCGTCGGAAGCGATGACCGAGTTCTACCGCGTCCTCAAGCCCGGCGGCCGGCTGATCGTCCTCGAGTTCTCGCTGCCCAAGAACCCGCTGCTGCTCGCGGGTTACAACGTCTACTTCAAGCACATCATGCCACGCACCGCGACGCTGATCAGCGGCGACAAGAGCGGGGCGTACAAGTACCTGCCCAAGAGCGTCAACACCTTCATCGACCGCGAGGGCATGCAATCAATGATGACCGACGCGGGCTTTCAAGACCTCAAGCTCAAAGCGCTGACCTTCGGTATCGCGGTGTGCTACCGGGGGGTCAAACGCGGGTGATTTCCTGGGACGGCGAGGCTCCTGCCGAGCCGCAAACTCTCTCCGATCCGCGGCTCGGCAGGAGCCACGCCCAACCCGACAAATTCTTAACCATGTGCCGCCGAATACAACACCCGCCGGGCCTAGAGATAATATTTCTCATAGACCACAACCAGCTCCCGTAGCGGCTACGCAACCAGCCACGCCAA
>JBCDKD010000084.1:0-19540 GCA_039024275.1 Planctomycetota bacterium
CTACATCAAGGTCACCGGCGCCGGAACGGCCGACCTGCGGCTGACGAACCTTGTCAGCACAAGCGGCGCGACGGTCACCGTCGCCGGCACGTCGGGCAACGACGCGCTGTCGTTCGCGGCGGGCGCTTCGAGCCACACCGTTACCGTGAACGGCGTTTCGTACAGCTTCGCCGCGTCGAGCTACAACGCGTTCTCCCTGAGCGGCGCCGCGGGCACGGACAGCGTGACGCTGACCGGCACGTCGGGCGACGAGACGGTAACGCTCACGCCTACCAGTGCTACATTCGTGGGGAATTCGTTCTCAGCTAACGGAAGCGGTTTCGAACACGCGATTGCTAATGGTAACGGCGGGCTGGACCGCGCGTTTGTCTATGACTCGGCGGGCGACGATACACTGACGGTAGGCCCGACGCGATTGACGCTTGTTGGGAACGGCTTCTCGCTACAGGCCGATGGCTTTCATCGTACCTTCGCTTACGCGTCGGATGGACTCGATCGCGCGTTCATGCACGACAGCACTGGAGACGACACGTACGAAGGGCACGCCACTTGGTCGAGGATGTACGGGGATGGCTTCTACAACTGGGCCAGCAGGTTTGACCGCGTCTTTGCCCGCGCGAGCAGTGGGAGCGACCGGGCGCTCATGTATGATTCTATGGGCGACGACACGTTCGACGCCTACCACAACTGGGGGCGGTTGTACGGCGACGGCTTCTACAACTACGCCTCGAACTTTGACCGCATGATTGCGTTTGCCAGCGAAGGGCTCGATCGGGCGTTCCTTCACGACTCCAACGGCAACGATACCTTTGAGGGGCGTGAGAAAAGCAGCCGGCTCTACGGCGACGACTACTACAATCTCGCCGCCGGGTTCTCACGAGTGTTTGCCTACGCGTCGACCGGCTGGGACCGCGCTTTCCTGTACGATTCGGCGGGCAACGACCATTTCGAAGGGCGCCACAACTGGAGTCGACTTTACGGCGACGGATTCTATAACTGGGCCGGCGGTTTCGGTCGTGTATTTGGCTATGGCAGTAGCGGGTACGATCAGGCGACGCTGCTGATGCAGACATCCGGCGATACGTTCGACGACAACGGGAGCTGGTCGCGTGCGTATAACGATAACTATTACAACTACGTGGGGCGATTTGACAATATATCAGCGATTGCGCCGTCGCAGGCCTCTGCTTCGGCCACGGCGGCGGTTGGTCAAGCTGGCGGCAGTGTTGCCGCACTCGCTACGACCCCGCGTCCGGACCCGAACAAAGAGATCGACTTAGCCACGAACACGGAGTCTTCGAAGGTCCATACACGCAGCGGACCAGTCAACGGCGATGAAATCACAATCGCATCGGAATTAGTTGTCGATCCGAAAGCCTCCGCCGTGTACAAGCTCTCCCGGTACACTGAGGAAACGTCTACCGATTCGGCATTCGCGTCACTCGAAGGAGCAGACCTAGACCCAACGGTTGTAGCGATCGAGAACGTGATCGCGCCGCTGTAACGCCCGTCGTGCGGTGGCGCCTTGCCCGTCTTTGAGACCGTGTTTTGAATGACGCCGTTGAACCATTTACGCGGCGTCTCTAAACGCGACGGGGTCGAGGGACAACGGCGAATGTCCGAGTACAGCTCGAGTCTTAAGCTGGCGGAGCAGTGGGGTCAGCTCATCGACGACCTGCCTTCGTACGTCTGGTGTTAACGCTTCTGCGAATCTGCCTACTCGGTCATGCCTTACACTCCGTTGGTAGGCAAGGACGAGTGGCTCAGGGTCGCAACCCAGGAATCTGGCAACGGCCTCGACCACTGATGGATCGCTCACAAGTGCTTCGTAAGACAACGTGAGACGACGGTCGCTGCCTATGTCCTGCAAGCCAGCACAGGCAGAACGCACACAGGACTTCCATTGCCGCGATGCAACCAGGGGGATCGACTCACGCTCGAGGTCGATTTGGTATCCCCGATACCGAGGACCCCACATCAACGGACTCGGCCGCCGCCCGAGCCGACCCAGTGCCCGAGGTAAGATCGCTCGGCGGAGTAGCTTGGCAGCTTCGCTTGGGGAATAGTACCCCAGCTTGCCGAGGGCGTATCTTAAGCCAACAGGCTGATTCCACACGCGGCTAGCAGATTCAACAACGTCGCGGCCATCTCTGATGATGTGCAGCATCATCGCATCGGGGAAGACGCGGTTGACCAGCGGCACGCGGAGCGTGTTCGACACAGTCTTCTCGACCAATCGAATTCCGTGGCCGCTACCGTATCGCCCGCCGAACGACTCCAACCGACAACGCAGTCGCTTCACTGCTTGAGGCGTCAGATCGCCGGACCCCGCTTCGTCGTGGGATGGGTCCGCGGCCTCTGCCATCCAGACGTGGTTAACATCATAAGGCACCGCGCGGAAATCGGGATGATGAGCAAGCAGGCCGCGTAGGAACTTGGTCCCCGATCGGCCGGCGCCGAGGATGATAACAGGACGATTCATCGCGGGTTTGTGTCGTGGGTTAAGCCGCTTGCCGGATTGACTAGATCGTTGACGCAGGTTGGCTGATCAGAGGTAGTTCAAGGTCTCGATACAGCCTCAGGTACTGGCCATTGATCCTACGCATATCAAACTTTTGCAACGCGAGGGCACGCCCCGCCTTGCCCATCCGCCGCTGCTTTTCCGTGTCCTGGAGGATTGCAATGACGGCCTCACTGAGCCGTTGAGCATCGGCGACGGGTGCAATCAACCCGCTGCTGCTATCGACGACGGTCTCGCGGCAGCCCGGGGCGTCGGTTGTGACAACCGGCAGGCCGCAGGACGCGGCTTCCATGAGGAACCGCGGCGTCCCTTCGCGGTAGGACGGCAATACGGCCAGCGTGTAGTCGGGCAGTTGGGACGCCATATCTTTGATTTCACCGACATATTCTAGGGTCCCGTCATTGGTGACCCGGTCAAACCACTCACCGTCGACCGAGTCAGGGTGCGTGAAGTCGGTAGGGCCAGCGAAACAGAATCGTGATTCGGGAAGGACTGCCTGCACGCGCCGCGCCGCATCGGCGTACTCAACGATGCCTTTCTGACGCAGCGGCCGGCCGGCCATCAGGACTCGATGTTGACTGCGAACCGTTGTTGACGGTTTTGGTCGAAAAAGCTCCGTGTTGACGCCGGTCCCTACGATGACGCGCGACTCATTTCCAAAGCGAAACCCGCGTGACATCAGATCGGTCCGATCCTCACTGCATTGCCAGACCGTTGCGTCACATCGATTGGTGGCAAGTCTTAGCGCCGTCCGACCGAGGCGGGCAACGGCGTTGTTGATGGAAAAGAGGGTGCCTAAACCCGTCACTGTGTTAACGACTTTAGTGGTAGGGGCAGTTGCCGCAGCGGCTGCCGATATGAGCAATGGCTTCGGATTAAAAGCGTGGACAAGCGCGGGCTTTGTTTTCTGAATCACGCAAGCCAACTGCATAACAGCCGAGGCGTCACGGCGTGGGGCGAAACCGCGCCGTTCAAAAGGGATGCGGATGAATGAGAAACCGGCTCTGGTCACAGCGTCGGCGTGAGCGTCGCATGAGGCGACCGCGTAGACCAGCCAGCCGCGATCGGCGAGACGGCTCATTAGGTCGAGCCTGGCGCCCGCCAATGCGAAGGCGCGGCCGGCTACAAAGACTGCGGTCGGGTTTTTAGCGGTCGACGCCACGTGGTCTTTGGGTCTGTGGGGTGGTTTACGCGTTCGTCAAGCCGCATCGGATGCGATGGTGACGGCGTCTTGATCGGCGATGCGCTCGATCGTTTGTCCACCGAGAGCCGATTCGTACACGTCTGAATACAGGTCGTGCATGTGAGCGACGCTGAATCGCCGCTCGACCACGGCGCGGCAGGCGTTGCCGAGGGATCGGATTTTCGCCGGCGAGAGGTCCGCGTACTCTCCGAGCAGTTTGGCTAGCCGGGCGTCGTCGTCGACGCCGAACAGCGGGATCGGCGTGCCGTCGGCGATCTCGCGGTGCGGACCGATGTCCGACAACAGCACCGGGCGGCGGCACCCCATCGCCTCGAGCACCGATCGAGGCAGCCCCTCCGCCCGCGACGGCTGAACGACTAGGTCGAGCCCCGCCACGCAGCGGTACACATCGGCGAGCCCGACACGCCCCGCAAAGTAGACGCGGTCGTCCACGCCTAGTTGTTTGACGAGGTCGGTCAAAATCGCGTGTTGGTTGCCGTCGCCTAGCAAGGTGACCTCGATTTTTCCCGCCGGCAGGCGAGCGGCGGCCCGCAGCAGCAGTTCGACGTTTTTGCAGGTGATCAGCCGGCCGACGCAGCCCACTTTCAGCGGCTCTCCCGGCTGCCGAGTCGCCGTCGACTCGCCAGCGGTGCACCGATCGACAAACTCGAGATCGACCGCGTTGCAGATCACCTCCGGCTGTGTTTTTGCCCGCCGTATGAGCCCATCCGGGAAGCTCTCGAGGCTCGCGGCGCCGCAGTGCACCACCCGATCGGCCGCCGGGTAGGCAAACCGCCAAAACAATTGGTTGCGTCGCGAGTAGTTGCCATAGTCGTTCTGCACCGTTTGGACCAGAGGCGTTTGATCGCCGCGACCACACCACTTTCGCAAGAGCGAGTACAGCACCGTCAGGTGCGGGTAGTGCGAGTGCACAAGCTCCGGCCGGTGCGTTTCGATCGCGTGAGCGAGGGCGCGGGCGAAACCCCACGGCGTGCCGTCGCCGGGGTAGCACGCAACCCCGTCGGGGAAGCCCGACTCGCGTGAAAAGTAGCTGCACACCGCGATGTTGTGCCGCTCGGCGAATCCGTGGCAGAAGTTATCGGTGTAGACCGTCACCTCGGCCATGCGGATGCCCAGCATCAGCACACGTCGCCGCGGTTGGTTGCGTGCGTGGGTTGGCATCGAGTTGGTTTCTCCCTGTGCGTCTGGAGGCCGCTTGGCGCGCCCGTGCGGGGGTGATGCTAGCCGAAGCGGCTCCTCGGGGCGGCTGGTATGCTGCCCGACGCTCGGCGTAGGTGCAGGGCGCGGCCCAAGTGCTCCGCGAGCTGGTAGATGAAGGCCGCGAGCGCCATCGATCCGCCGCAGATGACAACCCAGCTCTTCAGTAGCGAAGCCGCGTCGCTGCGGAAATAGCGAAACGCGATCAACGCGAAAACAATAAAGAGCACGTCGCGGCGGCGCCGGTCGATCCAGCCCGAGGCGATCCCCATCACGATGCCGGCCGCGAGCGGGCCGGTTGTCCCAAAGTTGGTCCAGGACTCGGCTATCGCCGAGTATCCTGTGCCGATCCCCCGTGCCGCTCTTTCGGGTGTATGCGTCCAAGCAAACTGGGCCGCCTGAGAGATCCATCGCTCTGAACGCATTTCCCGTGGAAGCGCCGATTGCAAAACGTCCCATGTGTATGTGCTGCCCAGTTGCCAGGGGCACGGATGCTCAAGCACCTCGCACAAGACCATTACCGACGCGTAGCTCTCGATATCAGTAAGGCTGGCCTCCGAAGCGTCAAATACGCCACGGGCGACACGCTCGTTCTCGAACGTCGCCAGGTAGTAGTAGTGAGCCGACTTCCATCCCGCCATCAGTGCAAGGAAGACTAGCAGCGCTCCAACAAATACGCTCCGTTTTAACGACAAGCGGAGCTTGAGCGCGACGACAATCGCAACCGCGACCACTTCAAGCCTTCCACCTGTAACAAGCCCAAAGCACGCGGCGATTACAGCAACGACCCCCATCCGTTTACGGTCTTGGACCCTCGCTAGGTATAGGAGATCGAAGGATCGGACAAGCGTTACCGCCAGTAGCGTTAGTCGCATCGCCTGAGAGTCTTGCGACACGAGGGTGCGCTCGGTGCGGGATACTGTTAGGTATTCCGTTTGCATCATCACGACCAGCAACGCCGCGTGCATAAGCACCATTACAGCGATCGGAGGAATCGGGAGCCTTAGCTCGTGGTGATGTCGAACGGACGGGCGCCGACCGTTACTTTGTTGAGATCGTGGCAGCTTGCGTGGGCAGGAACTGACGCCTGCTGCGAATTCGCGGGATAGCCTGTACGCAACCACGAACCCCACCGCCCAGAGCAGATAGAGGTTTGTTGCCTTGTCAAATCCACCGGGCCAGCCTGGGCCATTCAGATCAACGTACCCATCGATGCCGGAGATCTCGAGCCCGAATAAGCGGTCTAAAGGGGTCGAGAACCCGTAGTAAAACCAGGTCAGCATCATAAGATCGCCGGAGCCGTGAAGCGTGACCTTTTTCCCGTGGAACCATACATTCAATAGGACGAATGCAGTTGCTGTACAGGCGTATATTTTAAGGTCTAGCACGAGCGTTGTGCCGCCCGTCTCGCGACGTTAATGTCCGACGTATCGGCCAGGATTACCGCGGCGTGGAGCACCAACGAAACGGTTGCTGTCGCCAGGACGACGAGCGAAGCGCCGAAGGCCCCATATCGCGGTATTAGAACCGGTCCCAGGGCGATGGCGACGCAACAGCTAGCGATAACGATTGCTGCTTGGCAACCAGTGCGTTGGTTCGCCGTGAGTGCAGTCGCGAGAAAACCACGTCCTGCGAAGACGCTGGCGGCGATTACCATCACGACTATAGTGCCCGTGTAGGCGCGGTAATCGGGCCCGTACACGATGCCGAGCATTGTCCCCCCCGCGATAGCCGCCGCCGCGCATGCCAGCAGGGCAAGCAGAGGAGTAAGCACTGCGACGAGCCTCAGCGTCTTTAGCGCACCGGCGTCATCAGTTTGGCAGTGGTCGGCGATACGCGGGCTGATCGCTTGCTGGGCGGCGACCCCGGACATAGTCAGCAGTTGCATCGCCGAAGCACAGCACCCAAAGGCGGTCAGCTCGATGTCGCTGGAGCAGCCGCCAAGAAAGTAACGCGGCACGCCACTCGCCAGTGATCCGAGGCCGCCAACAACCCCCAGCGGAAGGGCAACGCGCAGGAGAGAGAGCCCTTTGTGACGACCAAGCAGAGTGATGCCCGCTATCCGTCGCCACTCTACAAGGCCGAGCCACACAGAGTTCAACACTGCCCCCATCAATAGCCCGAACGTAAGGCTATTGCCGACCGTAAGACCAAAGACAATCGACACCAGCATCAGAGCGCCCCGCGCCGCATAGCTCTGCGCAACACGGTCTGTTTGCTCGAAACGGTAGTGCCACCCGACAGCGAGGTCGGCGATCGAATCGACCGCCTTGGCGAAAGCCACGGCGATTAGCACATGGGTCGTCGCTCCACTGGTGAAGATCTGAGCGAGCAAACCAGTGGCGAGGAGACCGCAGAGCGTGGTCGCCGCGCGAGTGATCCAGTACTCATTTGCTGAGAAGTCGTCCGCATGGCCGGTTGCGACCAACAGCCGGAGGTCCATGTTCATAAACATAAAGATGGGTGCGCAAACAGCGAGCGACCACACGTATTCTCCTGCAGTTGCAGGGCCAGCGAGACGCGCAACTGCGGCAAGAATTGCGGCCTGACAAACTGCGTTTATTGCCCGTCCCCCAGCGCTCCAAGCAATCAACCCGGCAGGTGACGTAGGTCGAGCAATTGTGTGAGAGATAACTGGATCGGTCATGATAATCGAGGTATTCAGCCCTCTCTCGAAGCCGGGCTTAGCGCTGCCGTGCGAGTGGTCGCAGACGGTGGTAATAACGCGAATGCACAAGGAGCGAAGCACGCTACCGACTGAATCACAACACCGATGTCGGTCCACACGGTTGCTCGCTCGGCGTACGAAAGGCTGATTCGCAGCTTTGCCGGCAGTAGCTTCTCTACGTAGAAGCGTTCGGGGTCAGCATGCCCGTTGAGTAGTTCGCTCTCGTTCCTGAAATGGAGACTCGCCGGGTCGGTTATACCGGGGCGGTAATCGAGCACCTTGCTCAAGTCTTGTGGGTAGTGGTCAGCGTACTTCGGAATCTCTGGTCGCGGTCCAACCAAGCTCATCTCACCGCGGAGTACGTTCCACAACTGGGGCAGTTCGTCGATCTTTAGCTTGCGGAGCCAGCGACCGAGGTTCGTAATCCGCAGGTCGTTGCCGACCGTCAGCCCGGTGCTGGGTCGCACCTCAGGCAACGCCATTGTCCGAAATTTTAGAATCGTAAAGCGTTCGCCATTCTTGCCGACACGCTCTTGCCGGAACAGCGCTGGCGTACCGTCAAGGAGTCGTATCGAGAGAAATACCAACGCTAGCAGCGGTACCAGCATCATCAAACCAATGCCCGAGCAGAACGTGTCGAACGTCCTCTTCATGCGGCGACTCCCGTTCGTCTGTGTGTCGAAACAGTGTCCAGGACCGCATCGATAACGTCGGCGACATCCCGGTCGCTGAGCGTGGGGCTGAGGGGGAGACTAATCGTACGCTCGTGATTCCTCTTGATTACTGGGAGCTTATCCAATGTCCACCCATAACGGTCACGGTAGTAAGAGAGCAGCGGGATCGGCACGAAGTGCACAGAGCCACCGATATTGCGTTTGGCTAGCTCAAGAAGGAACGTATCGCGGTCGATGGTTAGACCACCTTCGGCTAGCCGGACAACGTAGAGATGCCACGCGTGGGTAATGCCATGCCGTGCGGCCGGCGTCTCCAGAACATCTATACCGCCGAACGCCCGGTTATAAGCGTCGACGACTTCGCGACGGCGCTGCTGCATATCGCCTAAGCGTCGCAGCTGCGACAAACCCAGCGAAGACTGGATGTCTGAGAGGTTGTATTTAAAACCCGGCGCGATTACGTCGTAGCGTGCGGAGCCTCCGTTGCGGTACCGCGTCCAGGCTTCGCGGCTCATCCCGTGCTGGCTGAGGATCCGGGCCCGGTCTAGCAACTCTGCGGGGCCAGAAAGCATACCGCCCTCGCCCGTCGTTAGGTTCTTGGTGGCATAGAAACTAAACGAGCATAGATTGTCGCCGCCACCGATAGGCTGACCTTCGGTCTCTGATCCGATCGCGTGCGCGGCGTCTTCAATAACGTGCAGGTCGTGACGTGCCGCTAGCGCGTTGATGGTCGACAAATCAACGGGATGGCCAGCGAAATGGACCGGGATGATTGCTTTTGTGCGATTATTGATGGCCGCCGCGACACGCCGTGGGTCGATGTTGAGAGTGTCCACCTCCACGTCGACGACCACAGGGCGGGCCCCGACGTGCTCGATCACATTAACGGTGGATGAGAATGTCCACGCGGTGGTGATTACTTCGTCTCCAGGACCAACGCCGTGGGCCAATAGCGCAAGGTGCATCCCTGCCGTGCAAGAGTTAAGAGCCAAGGCGTCTTCGGCCTGCACGGCTTCCGCGAACTCTTGCTCGAACCGCTTGGTCTTCGGGCCGGTTGTGATCCACCCGGACCGTAGCGTATCGACCACTTCGTCGATTTCCCCTTGACCGATGAGCGGCGGTGAAAAAGGTAGGAAGGTCTCGCGCATTTTTTGGATACAGGGGTTGAATCTAGGGCTGCCACACCCGGTGTTTTGGAGGGGCTGGAGTATCGTCGGGTTGCCTGCTACGGACCGCAGGAACCCTCGCCACGACGTTGCCGACAGTTGGTTACGTAGCACGGAGCTACAGCCGCTTGTAGTAGTCGATCGAGCGGAGGAGCCCTTCGTCAAAGTCAATAAGCGGCTCGTAGCCGAGCACCTTTCTGGCGGCGGTGATGTCCGCCAAGCTTTCACGAACATCACCTGCTCGGGGCACATCGAAGATAGGCTCGATGTTGGTGCCCAGCGCGCGATTAATACTGCGAATTAAATCGAGGAGTGTGAATTGGCGTCCGCATGCGACATTTAAGACAGTCCCGGCAGCTTCTGCGGCGTCGGCAGCCGCGAGATTGCCAGACACCACATTATCTACGAAAGTAAAATCGCGTGACTGCTGGCCGTCACCGTAAACAGTAGGGCGTGCTCCCGATAGCATAGAAATTACGAACTTCGGGATGACCGCCGAGTATTCACTGGTAGGGTCTTGGCGCGGGCCGAATACGTTGAAGTAGCGTATGATGACAGTCTCGAGTCCGTAAGTTGCGTAGAAGGATCGGCAGTACAATTCGCCGGCGAGCTTCGCTGCCGCATACGGCGATAGTGGCGCCGGAAGGTCGGATTCGCGTTTTGACATAAAGGGCTGGTCACCATACGCGCTACTCGATCCGGCGTAGACCACGCGACGGACGCTACCGCGCCGCGCCGCGTCAAGAATGTTCAGGGTGCCGGTGACGCAGGCGGCGTTGGTGTCGAGAGGCCGTGTGACGCTCCTCGGCACCGATGCGAGCGCCGCTTGATGGAAAATCACCTCGACGCTTTCAACCGCCTGTTTGACAGCGGATTTATCGAGCACGTCGCCTTGAATAAATTCGAAGTCACCACCAAGGTGCTCTAGATTGCTCAGGCGTCCTGTGCTCAGGTTGTCTAGCACACGGACACTATCGCCGCGTTGAATCAAGGCTGTGGCGATGTGCGAGCCTATAAACCCCGCGCCGCCTGTAACGAGATATCGCGTCATCTGCTTGCTGTCGAACGCCTAGATGCTGTCGGGTGCTGATACGTAGGCGGCGGAGTCTTGCAGGTAACGCCGATCTGAGCCAGAGCAGCTTAGGCGCCCAGCAACCAGGGTGTGCCTGTGCTGTGGCCAGTTTGCTAGCAGGTCTGTAATTTGGCCATCCTCTGCACCATGCTTATGAAGCGCGCTCCGCAGCCTATCAGCAGAATCGCCCTGCAATTGCCTTTCTGCGTCTGACTGTAGACAGGTTTGCGGCGGATCCGTGCTGACAAAATAAGACTCGTGATCGGGACTTGGTGACGGCGTTATTCCGCCATCGACATGGTTCTAGCCCCTTGCTAACTTCCCTCTTCGCGGCAAGGCCTGCTGGGCTGATGACCTGCCGCACTTTGCTCCTAGAACACGATTGGTCGCTCGGATGTTGACCTCTTCAGTTGCGGCAAGTCTTCAGCCGGTGGGGATGTCCGCCGCTGCCGGTGCGACGAGTCCACTCCGCGATCTCCTGGACAAGATCGACGACAAGACGGCGACAGTAGGTGTTGTTGGATTGGGCTACGTTGGTCTTCCCCTCATCCATGCTTTCATCGATGCGGGAATGACCGGCCTGGGTTTTGACATTGATCCAGAGAAGGTTGAGCAACTTGCGCGTGGCGAGAGCTACATCGGGCATATCCCCTCGTCCTGGCTTCAATCGTGGATCGATAGGAATCGTTTCGCAGCAACAACAGACTTCACGAGGCTACGCGAGGCCGACGCGATTCTTGTTTGCGTGCCGACGCCGCTGGATGATGCGCGGGAGCCGGACTTGAGCTATGTGGTGTCGACCGCGAAGCAGATAGCACGGGCCCTTCGGCCAGGTCAGCTTGTTGTGCTCGAGAGCACGACGTATCCGAGCACTACGCGAGACGT
Organism: Planctomycetota bacterium; assembly: GCA_039024275.1. Classification (GTDB taxonomy): domain Bacteria; phylum Planctomycetota; class Phycisphaerae; order Phycisphaerales; family Phycisphaeraceae; genus JAHQVV01. Next base: position 11,388 of record JBCDKD010000084.1, read on the forward strand.
CTTGCTGCCCCTACTTGAAAGCAGCGGGCTCCGCAGCGGAATCGACTTTTTCCTTGCTTACAGCCCCGAACGTGAAGACCCCGGCAACCCCGACTTCTCGGCCGCGCGTATCCCAAAGGTGGTCGGCGGACAGGACGCCGCGAGTCTAGAGGCGGCTGTTGCTCTCTACAGCGGTGTCATAAAGGAAGTGGTTCCGGTCTCCTCTTGCGAGGTAGCCGAGGCTTGCAAGATCCTCGAGAACACCTATCGGGCCGTGAACATAGCCCTGGTCAACGAGATGAAAGTACTTTGCGACCAGATGGGGATCAGCGTCTGGGAAGTAATCGACGCCGCGAAGACCAAGCCTTTTGGCTTCTCTGCTTTTTATCCGGGGCCGGGACTCGGTGGTCACTGTATCCCCATTGACCCATTCTATCTCAGTTGGGTTGCGCGTCGGCATGGCCTGTCAACTCGCTTTATTGAGCTTGCTGGCGAGATCAACTCGTCGATGCCGGACTACGTTATCAGGCGGCTGATTGAGGCGTTGAATGAGCACGGTAAGCCAGTGCGTGGCAGTCGCGTTGGCGTGCTAGGCATTGCGTACAAGCGAGATGTCGACGACCCGCGAGAGAGCCCTTCCTTCGTCTTGCTCGAGCGGCTTCGCGATCTCGGAGCCGAACTCTCGTACAACGACCCGCTTGTGCCGCAGCTACCGAAAATGCGCAAGCACGACCTGCCTGCGATGAGCAGCAGCAGCCTGACCGAAGACTACTTGCGTTCACTGGATTGCTTGCTTATCGCCACTGACCACAGTCAGTACGACTACGACTTTATCACGCAGCATTCTTCGCTGGTGGTCGACACGCGTAACGCCACGCGCGACGTTGGGCACGGGCGCGAGAAGATCTATCGTGCGTAACGATTATGCCCTACGCCCCCGGGCGTCTCGGAATTAGACGCACACCAGTTGCACACCCCGCTCCGCAAGAACGTGTCGCTACTGCTAATCATCACCAGACACTCCGCGTTGTGTTCAGCGCTAACGGTAGTTGCGTCAGCCGCCGTAGGCTGTCGAGGCGTGCAGTACACACCGACTACACTGCCTGCCGAGTTGCTTGCCGAACCGCGGTTTTCTGTGACGCATCTGCAACTCGCCGGGCTTACGCCGGCCGGGAGCGGGAGTGATATTCTAGGAGAGGATGATCTGCTCTCCGTCCATCTGACTTCGGGGCTGAATGACGAAAAAGCCAAGCCGTACTTGTTGCGGGTTTCACCTGCGGGCTCGGTCGATGTCCCCCATGTGGGTGAGGTGCGGGTGGCGGGCGTGGAGCCCACCGAGGCGGGGTTGCGAATTGCCGCCGCCGGTCGAGAACGCGGCGTCTATCGACGCCCTCAGGTGACAGTCAAGGTAGCCGAGAAAGCAACATACCGGGTTGTCGTAATGGGTGCCGTTGCAAGACCGGGCGTGCATGAGTTGCCGCGTGTTGGGGCTGACGTCGTTAGCGCGTTAGCAGCCGCCGGCGGGTTGAACGAGGACGCCGACCCGGAGGTTGATATTCTACGGCGCCCCGAACTCGGTCTTGGTTTGGCTGACGCGCAAGCGAGAAGCGGCGAAGGCGTCCAGCTCGCCGCGTTCCGACCGCCGGACGCGTCGGCGTCTTCGCGTGTCCAGAAGATCGATCTTCTGGACGCGAACCAGCTATCGCCGGAGCAGCGGCGCCTCGGGGATCGTGATGTCGTCTTGGTGCATCCTCAGGAGGAAGAAGTCATCCATGTGAGCGGCTTGGTCCAGCGACCGGCGCAGTTTGAACTGCTTCCGGGCAAGGAGATCCGTCTGCTGGATGCATTGGCTATGGCCGGCGGCAGGACGTCTCCACTGGCCGATCGGGTGTTGGTCATTCGGCGTTTAGAGAACGCCGAACAGCCCGTGGCAATCGAGGTCAGTGTGTCAAGAGCAAAAGCTTCTGGCGCTGACAATCTTCTCCTTGCCCCTGGGGACTTGGTCAGCGTTGAGTCATCTGTCCTCACGACGGTCGCCGACGTAGCCAAGTCATTCTTCCGCGTCTCGCTTGGATTGAGCAGCCGTTTCGGCGCCTTCTGAGTCTTACTGTCCGGCCGAGTACCTTGCGCTCAAATGTCTGATACGGTGACCGACGACTACCGCGAGCCCTCTGCGCAAGACACGTTACGCGGAGTGCTGCGGTTTTTGAAGGCGTTGAATTACCGTCGCACTACGGTGGCTTGGGCGGTGGCCGGAGCACTGCTTGTGGCCGGCGTTTATTACGCAACGGCGATCCGTTACTACGAGTCGACAGCTAAGCTGCAGATCGTCTACCAAGACCCCGATAGCCTCTCGGTAAGCGACGATCTGCGCGCCGATGACGTGATGACGACCCATCGAGAGTTGGTCCGTACCGCCCGAGTCGTGGGCGAAGCCATCGAGCGTCTGGCTCCGGAGCACCGGGTCGATCTGCGAGACCTGCCTCCGAGCGAGTGGGTGCGTGAGATTACTGCCCACCTGAGCGCAAACACGATACGCAAGACCAAATTAATTAGCGTCGGCTACCGATCTCGCTCCCCCGAGGCGGCGGCTGCTGTTGTCGATGCGATCATCAACAGCTACCTCGCCTACGTCGCCGAGACGCACCGTGGCACCGCGGCCGAGCTCTTCGAGGAGACGAAGGCTCGCATCGCCAAGAATAAGCTCGACCGTACAGAGAAGCAGCAACAGCTCGTCGAGGCTCGTCGAGCCGTCGGCGATCTTCGGACCGATCCTGCTGACGGAGTAGTCGACCCATTGATTACGCGCGCCGTCCGCTTGAACGAGAAGCTGGTCGAGGCGACCGGTCGACGCGTCGAACTCGAGTCGTCATTGGCCATCGTCTGGGCGGCAATACAGCGGGGCGATGATCTGCGGCAGCACTTGGGTCTTGTTGAAGAGGCGGTGGGTACGCAGTTGCTTATGTCATCGCTCGGCATCGGTGAGCAAGACCTGCGTAGCCTCGGAGAGCAGCAGCAGAAGCTGCTTGAGCTCCGAGCGAAGGCGACTGAAATGGAGCCGTTCTACGGACCGAATCACCCAGAGATCGTGACGCTTGGGAGGCAGATCGCGAGCATTCAAAAGTACGTGAGCGGGTACCACGCCAACACGGGGCAGCGATTTGAAGCAATGAGCGGATCCGATCTCGCTCCTCTGCTGACCGCGATGCTGACCCGTTCGGTCGAGCAGGCACGCCGCCATGAAGCGGAGCTACACGGCGCCGTTCAAGAGGCTCGATCCGAGGCGGCGACACACAGCAGTCGGCTGCTTGCGGTCGCGGACTTGCAGCGTGAATTAGAGCGTCTCGACGATCAGTACGACCAGCTCTTTGCCCGCAGCAACAGCATAGACCCGCACCAGGTTCAGGCCCCGATCCGGGCCAGCATAGTCCAGGAGCCCCTGCCCGCGCTCCGGCCGGCAACGCCCAAACTCGCTGCAACTGTTTCAGGCGCCCTCCTGCTTGGTTTGGTGGTTGGGTGTGCCACCGCTTACGTTCAGGACCTGATAGACGACCGGTTCAATTCCCCTGACGAGATATCGCAGCAGCTGGGGCTGCCGGTGCTATCGATTATCCGTCGATTCGAACCACTCGACGGCAATAAACTAGACTCTGTGCACGCCTTTGCAGGAGTCGATTCGATGCAGAGCGAGGCTTTTCGCACACTACGGACCGCGTTGTCGATCGGTGCTGATTCGACGGACCGTTTAGCCGTGTCTAGCGCCGAGCCCAGTGACGGCAAGACGACCGTCTGCGTAAATTTAGCTGTATCGTTCGCTCAAGCAGGCAAGCGGACCTTGGTTATTGATACCGATCTACGCAAGCCGGGTATGACCACACTGATGGAGGTCAAGGGCCAGCCCGGAGTGACGGACCTGCTGATGGGTGAGGGGGACATCAGGGCTTCGGCCGAGAAGTGTGTCCGCTCGACGAAACAGCCCGGCTTGGATTTCATCCCGGCCGGCCCCCGCCGGACCGATGCTGCTGAGTTGCTCTCCGGGCCGAGGTTTGCCGAGCTGCTGTCTTGGGCAGACACTAAGTACGACCAGTTGTTGATTGACTGCCCCCCTGTGCTGGCCGTCAGCGACGCACAGGTGATCGGCCAACTTGTCGACGGTGTGATGCTTGTCGTCAGCCCCGAGAAGAATCACCGTCGCCTCGTAGCACGCGCCTGTGAGGCATTTCTTACCGCTCGGATCAATGTCTTTGGCGTTGTTGCCAATCAGATTTCCGATCAGTCGGGGCAGGAATACGGCTACGGCTACGGCTACGGCTACGGAGAAGAAGCCGTCGACACCGTTGACGGGGTTGCCTGGCACCGCGCGGCTTAGGAAAGAACCGATGATTTCCTGGTCATCATGAGGCAAGATCCCCATTTCACGCCATCCGCTGCTCTGCAAGCCTGCTGGCGTGTAGCGGATGTAGGCATCGTCATCGCGGTCGCGTTCAGTGCGTTGTGCTTAGGCGGGCGGCACGACGTCGGAAGACTGATTTACATCGCTGGCGTGGCTGTGGCGGCTGTGGGATGGGTTGGCGCCCGGTGGTGCGACGGACGCGTTGCGTCTGCAAAAAAAGCAACGTTGATTGCTGCGGCGGCTGTGATCGTGGCCATTGTTCAGCTGATCGAGTTGCCCGTCTCGTGGCGAGGCTTGATCACCCCGGGAGTCGCGCAACACCTCCCGACTTGGTTTGGCAATGGTAAAGGACTGTGTCTAGGTGACTGGGGCACCGCTTCGCTGACGCCCGCAGAGACCTGGCTCGGCCTCGCCATGCTTGTTACGCACGTGGCGTTTTTCTTTATTGTTCTTGAAAGGCTCGTCGATCGACGGCAAGTCAGACGGTTAGCGAATTTCCTAATTGCGTTGTCCGTGGGGATGGCGTCCATCGGCGTCGTCCAGTGGATGCTCCCGAATGGAAAAGTGCTTTGGCTCTACGATCACCCGTTTAGAGAATTCGGTCTTTCGGTCCAGGGGACGTTCGCTAACAGCAACCATTTCGGGCATTTTATTGTTCTCGGCGTACCCGCCTTGATCATGGCTACGCTGCAGGCCTTCGGCATTGTGGCCGACGGCCAACGGCGTCTTGCTTTTGCCCAAGGAGCGATCCGGGGTCGCCAGGCCCTTTCGGCCGCAGCCTGTTCAGCGGCCTTGGCTGTATCGCTTGCTGCGATCTTGATGGCCGATTCTAGAGGGGCGTTGATCGCTCTGTTGATCGCCCTCGCCGTAACAGCGGCACTGGTATTTCGCCATGAAGTCTTACGATATCGACCAGGTGCATGGTCTTTCGTAGGTAGCACGATCGTGATTGGCTTGCTTTTAATCGGCGGGCAGTTGCTTATCGGTCGTACGGTCCGGTTGGCGGCCGCAATCCAAGACGGAGTGTTCGCTGAAGAGGCCGGTCGACAGGCCATCTGGGCGGCGAACATTGAAGCATTCCTGTCGAGCCCGTGGATCGGCTGGGGGGCGGGATCCCACCGATTCGTCTACAAGTTGTTCCTCGAGTCTCCAAGCAGCACCGAATTTACTCACGCCGAGTCGGGCTTTCTCCAAATAGCAACCGAGACCGGGATCGCGGGATGTACCGTGCTCGTTGCAGCGGTGTTATTGGTTGCTGCGTGGTGTTTACGGCTCTGTCGTCGTCTACAGCCCGGAAGTCGGGTATTGGCCTGTGCATTCGTTCCACCGTTGACGGCTTCGCTGATACACGCGACCGTTGATTTTGTGTGGTACTTACCTGCGTGCGCTGCCCCGGCCCTCGCTGCCGCGGCTGCCGTTTCGAGGTTGGCTTGTCTGGAGTCGTCCTCGAGCTCGGGGCGGGCGCAGGTCGGTGTTAGCAAACGCTCCGCTGTCGCGTTTCCGCTGATAGTCGCATTCGCAGTCGTTTGTGCGGGGCTCGCTTATGCTGGCCCGGCCGTGGCGTCCGTGAGTTGGGATCGATATCAGCGTGTATCGCGGGCTATGCGAGCATACAACGCACGTTACGCACAGGATGGGGCTTCCCAGAGCCACGTTGAACAGACGCGCGCCTACCTGGACGAGATGCTCACTCTGCTGAACAAGGTCGTTAGGGCACACCCCGGCCACGTTGAAGCTCATCTGAGGATCAGTGCGCGTGCCTTGCAAAAATTCGAACTCGGAACGCAACAAGAGGCGCCTTTCTCCGCTATCGAGATTCGTGACGCTGCCATAGCTTCGAAGTTCCATTCGCGATGCGCGACCACAGCTTGGCTCCGCACGGCCCTCGGGGATCGATCTAAGTTGCTCGATCTTGCTCATCGTCACGCCGACCAGGTCGTAAGTCGCTGCCCGCTTGCTGGCGAAGTCTATCTTGTGCTGGCGGAATTGTCGTTTCTGTCGCCACCCTGGCTGCGTCTCCACGGGCCCCTAGTTGAACAGGCGGTCTTGCTCCGGCCCCGCGACGGCCGGGTTTTATTCAACGCCGGGAAACTCCTGCGTGCCGAGGCCCAGTACGGTCGCGCTGCCGAGCTATGGAGCCAGAGCAGCCGTTGTCCGGGTTCGCATCGCAGAATGCTCGCGGCATTGATGTGCCACAGCGGAGTGCCGGCTTCCGCGATGCTGGAGATGCTGAAGCCCGTCCGGAGGATGTTCCTGGCGGCCACGCACGTTTACGCCGCACATGGCCGATCGGAAGATCATCGGGCCCTCGCGAAGTACGGTGAGCGGTTGGCGCGATTGGTCGATCCCAAACGCAGCTCTGCGTCGACAAGCCGACTCTGGATCGCAGTAAGCAACCTGTGGGAGGTTGCTGGAGACCTAGACGCTGCGATCACTACTACGACAGAGGCTAATCAATCAACGCCTGAGAATTTTGCGGTTCGTTACCGTCTGGCAAGCCTGCTGTTGAAGGCCGGTGATGTCGAAGGGGCGGACCCGCACATTCGTTGGTGCCTTGCGAGGCGGCTCGACCTGCCGACGCTGCGGACGGCGCTTTCGGTCGCCCGCCGCGAAGCTTGTGTACCCTATTCACCACACCGGGTGAAGCGACAGGAGTCTTTAGCCGATTCCCGAGTTGAGACTTCTCCGGCAACTTTATCTGGACGTGCAGATGACCAGTAGGAGTAAGCACTATCTTGGGTTCGCAATGCTCGCGGCTTTGTCGGCTGCGTGTTACGCCGTTGCGTTTGCCCTTCGCTTTGGCGACGCGGTTTCACCGCGTTCCGAAGAACTGCTCATGCAGACTTTGCCCTTAGTGATCGTGTCCAAGCTAATCGCTTTCAGCTGCTTGAGTGTTCACGCCTGCTTGAGCCGATATGTATGTTTTGAAGACCTGATTAGTTTGGCTAAGGCGACGACGCTGGGTTCAGTCATCTTTGTTATGGCGAGCACGCTTCTGCTCCCGGAGATATCTATTCCGCGCGGAGTGCTGCTTATCGACTGGGGGGCGACGCTGGTAACTATTGGCCTTATTCGTTCTGTGCCTCGCGCGTTACGCTATCTTATGAGACGCTACCGCTCTAAGCACGATGGACCGCGGGTGCTGATCGCCGGCTCTAGCAACGAAGGAGAGTCATTGCTTCGTGTGCTCAGGACTGCAACTGAGAGTTCTTATAAGGTGTTGGGTTTTGTTGGCGACAACCCGCTCCACCGCGGCCGCAGAATCGGCAACTTACCGGTGCTGGGGGGCTTTGCCGATCTGTCGAGCTTGGTAGTTGCACACGGTGTTGAGGAGTTGCTGGTTATCGGAGACCTTCCCGGCGTCGAGATCCGGCGGCTCGTTGATCAGGCGACCCAGGCCGGAGTCGCCGTAAAAGTCCTTCCGACCTATGACCAGCTATTGAGGCAAGACGTCGCCGTCACACCACGCCCCGTGGCTATCGAGGACCTGCTCCGACGCGACCCGGTTGACCTGGACGAGGCGGGGGCGTCCGACTGGCTTGACGGGCGGGTCGTGATGGTCACAGGAAGCAGCGGCAGCATCGGGTCCGAGGTCTGCCGGCAGCTCCTGAGGCTGCGGCCGAAGACGCTGGTCGCGGTTGACCGTTCCGAGACCGGCCAGTTTTTCCTGGAGCGAGAACTCCGGTGCTCGGCCCCTGAGGCCGGCATCGAGATGGTGCTTGCCGATCTGACCGACGCGGCAAGGGTTCAGGCCGTCTGTGAGCAACACAAGCCGGACGTC
>JBCDKD010000085.1:0-19409 GCA_039024275.1 Planctomycetota bacterium
AATCAAACAACCCCTCTCGCAGAGCAAGAGGGGCGGGTCGTCGAGCGTCTAGGACACCGGTTGCCTGCCGCTCTTGATCTGCCCCTGCCAGCGATTTTAGCTCGGCGGGGTGGGAATTCGCACCTCTCACATTCGCGGCAGTTTGCCGCTTATGTACGGTTGCGGTGACTTCAATGGGCCCGTCCCTCGGTCACTCTTGATCAAGGCAGTCTTCTGTTGTGGGGTAAAAGTATAGCTTTTACGGCCAGGAAGTCAATCGTAATCACGCCCTGACCGCGTTCGTCACCACAACAGGACTGCAGGGTCTATCATGTAACCGGTTACCCTCTTTGTTTTGACGCCGCATCTCGAAAGGAACCCAATGAAGCTGCCCAATATGACCCGTCGCGACATCATTAAGGCCTCGGCCGGTGCCGCCGCGCTCGCCTCGGTCGCGCCGATGGCATACGCCCAGACCGCCCCTACACTGAAAGTCGGGCTCATCGGTGCCGGCTCACGCGGCACCGGCGCCGCCGCCGATATCGCAAGGTCATCGCCGGGTATCGAGATTGTTGCGCTCGCGGACCTGTACCCCGAGCATCTGAATCGGTCGCGTGAGACCCTGAAGAAGAGGGTGCCGGACTCTTACAAGGTGACCGACGACTCGGCTTTTGTCGGCCTGGACGCTTACAAGAAGGTCGTCTCCAGCGATGTGGACATCGTGCTGTGCGCGGGCTACCCGAATTTCCGGCCCCAGCATGTCGAGGCCGCGGTCAATGCAGGCAAGCACGTCTTCGCCGAGAAGCCGATCGCCGTGGACCCGGTAGGCGTTCGTCGGTTCTTGAAAGCCGGTGAAGTCGCGAAAGAGAGAGGTCTAGGCATCCTTGCCGGCACGCAACGCCGGCACGCGCCGCACTACCAGGCCGCGGTGAAGGCGGTGAACGAAGGAGCCATCGGCAAGGTCGTCAGCGGATCGCTCTTCTTCTGCCGCCCGACCGGCCGGACGCCCAAGCCCCGACTCGAGGGCGACTCCAACATCGACTGGATGCTCCGCAACTGGTGGTTCTTCAACTGGGTCGGCGGGGGCATGATCAGCCAACTCGTGATCCACCAGATCGACACGATGCACTGGGTCATGGGCGGGCCTTGTAAGTCGGCCTACGGTATCGGCGGCCGCTACTGGGAAGACCCGATCTATGGCAATATCTACAGCAACTTCTCGGTCTGCTACGAGTACCCCGACGGCCGACAGTTCCAGGCCCACACACGGCAAATCCCGGGCACGCAGAAGCGTGTCGGAGGCTCGTTCGTCGGCAGCGAGGGAACGCTGTCGAACTCGTCGGCCCAGTCGTTCATCATGGACTACAACAAGAAGCTTGTGAAGATGTTCAAGCGCGAGGGCAGCGCGTTTGTTCAAGAGCACGCGGCTTTTGTCAAGTCGATCCGTGCCGGCCAGCCGCTCAACGAGTCGCAGAACGTTGCGGACTCGACCCTGATGTCGATCATGGGGCAGGTCTCGGCATGGTCGGGCCAAACGATCGAGTTCGACGCCATGATGAATGAATCACCCAACAAGAACCATGTGTCTAACCTCGATTTGACGCCGCCCTCGCTTACCGAAGGCGAGATCCCGCCGGTCCCCACGCCTGTCGCATTCAAGGATATTTTTGGTATCACCTCGTTTGGTGTTGAAAAGCAGGCGAACAGCTAGGGCTGGAACATCGTAGTCGTTGGGCTGCGATCTGAAACAGAGTTGAACAGCAGCCCCCATTGCAAGATGGGGGCTTTTGCATGTTTCAATCCCATCATAAAAACCATTTCCCAGCGAGTGCTATATCTTTTTAACGGTCTAACCAGAGGTTAGGGTTTGTTAACCCAGCCCTGTTTCGCTCAGCCAACGCATGGCCATCAGCGCGGCACCGTTCGGGTTGACATGGATGTCGTCGCGGGACCAGTGCTTGTTCGGCGTGCCCGCGGCGACCGCGTCATCAAACATCGATTGGAACGGCACCCACACCGCGCCCACCGAGCGGGCCGCTTCCTGAGCCCTCGCCCGGCGTTCATCGAACTCGGGGAACCAGTCCGGCCGGGTCGTGCCGTCTGCGGCGCGGACCACGAACGGCTCGCAGATCACGACCTGCACCTCGGGCAGCGCCTCCATCGTCCGCATGAGCAGCGCTTTGAGACCTGTCCCATACGACTCGACCGTGCCATCATACTTATTACCGAATGCGACGGTGTGCCAATAGTCGTTGACGCCGATCATGACCGAGAGTACGTCCGGCTTCAGGTCCAGGCAGTCCTGCCCCCACCGCGCGTCAAGCTGCGGCACCTTGTTGCCGGAGATACCGCGGTTGTAGATCTTCAGGCCCTTGTCCTTGTGCCTGGTCAGCAGGTGGTACGCGATCATGCTCGCGTAGCCCTTGCCCAGCGCGGGCATGCTGTTCGGCTCGAGGTCGTCCTTCTTCCGACCCGCGTCGGTGATCGAATCGCCTTGCAAAAGCACCGTCGCGCCGGGCTTGAGGAAAACGGCCGGCGGCTCCTCGCAGACAAGCGGTTGTGCCGATGAGCCCGCGGAGCCGGTCGCCTTGCAACCGCCCAGCGCGGTAGCGGCTGCCGCGGTGCCTGCAAGCATCGCGCGTCGGGTGAGTTGCTCTTTCATCTGAAGTCCTTCATGGTGGAATCAACGATTGTATGGTGCGGCAGACTAATCTGCCAGACCGCTTACTTGCTTTGATTCCTCGCGGAATCGTTCCGTGACAGATTGTGTGTAGTCTTGCTTGCCTGTCTTGTCCCACCACGTTTGGATGGCTTGTGTCTGATCCCGGCGTTCCTGCCACGATAGATAAATCCACTTCGGCTTCAGCGCTCTGAAATCGGGAGCATCCGCTTCGGAAAGTGTATCCAACTTGCCGTAGTGCCCGAGTATTTCGGTGTAAGCAGTCATCAGAGCATTGGCCGTATGGATGTCGGTATCGTCGAGGTGCTTAACAACCACCGACGCCAAATCCGACGCGACGTGTGCGCGCTGGTGCGGCAGTTCATTATCGTCTGTCTTTGGTTTCATCTGCTTCGGATATCGATCGATTTGCAGGCAAAACGCCACGGCCAACCTTACCTCGACGCTGCGATCACTCAGCCAGGCTTCAAGGTCCTTCGGAGTGTATTCGCCCCTATGCATCAGAAACCAAGTGCCATGCATCCGAACACGCTGATCGGGGTGCCGCCTGCACGCCTCTGCGATCGCCTGGCCAAGCAAGGCGTGATCCTCTGGCCGAATCACCTTCTCGCCGGTTTCGAGATGAGGCCGAATGCTGTAGTTTCGCTTGGTGCGGGTCCAAGCTTTTTCGTAAACATGCAGCGCAGTCAGTGCAGCGTGGGGGTCACGATTCCTCAAAAGCGGCATAAGCAGCAGCGGCTCGTTTTGTAGGTGCCTTGCGTCGTGACGGTCATCGATGAGGTGATACTCCGCGACGCGCGACGGCGTATCGTAAATCTGCACGCGGTTACCGCCAAAGCCGCTGCCCGAATCTGTGAGATGCGAGCTCGATCCACCGAATAGGCTGGAGACCTGATGCTCGCGTCCGTGCATCAGCATGGTAAGTATCTGTTGCGAAGTAAGTGACGCATCGTCATAGGCACGATACGGCTTGGAACTGCACCCCCCGGTGATCGCCAACAAATAAACCACGCAAGCGGTAAAAACATTCTTGCCAAGCGTCCTCATGTTGTTACCCCGTTTTTAGTTTGACTTACCAATGGTCAGATCCGTAGGTGCCGACCCTACCTCCCCCGCCGCGATCTTGTCAAAACCGCTTCCCAGTTCACCGATCGGGTCGGGCGGCGCGATCTCGACGACCTTTTCGCCGAGTTTGGCTTCGCCGGCCTCAACCTTCCTTTCGAAGGCGAGGCACTCGTGCATCAGCCGGTCGAGGATCTCTTGTTCAGGCACATTCGCGACTTTTTCGCCCTGCACATAGATGATGCCGCGCTGGTTGCCGGCGAAGATCGCGACGTCTGCGCCCTCCGCCTCGCCCGGGCCGTTGACGATGCAGCCCATCACCGCGACCTTGATCGGCAGCGTCAGCTCCTTGAGCTTCTCGCGCACCTCCTGGATCAGCGTAAACAGGTCCACCTGGATCCGCCCGCAGGTCGGGCACCCGATCAGGTCCACCCCGACACGCTCGCGCAGGCCGAGGCAGTACAGCAGCTCCAGGCCGTCTTCGACCTCGTAGACCGGGTCGTTGGCGTAGCTGATGCGGATCGTGTCGCCGATGCCCGAGGCGAGCAGGTGCCCGAGCGGGACCACGCTGCGGATCGTGCCGGTTTCTTTCGGCCCGGCGTGCGTCACGCCCAGGTGCAGCGGGTGGTCGAATCGTTTGCTGATCTCGGTGTACGCCGCGATCACAAGCGAGGGGTCGGGGGACTTGGCGCTGATGGCGATGTCGTAGAAATCGTTCTCGTAGAAGATGTCGAGGTATTCCTCGAGCTTGGTGATCATGATCGCGAGGAAATGGCCGTGCTTATTGTCGGAGAAGACGCCGCCGAGTTCCTTCATGCGTTTCTGTTTGTCCCTGCGCTCAACGATCGACCCCTCGTTGACGCCGATGCGGATGGGGATCCCCTTGCCGCCATTGGCGGACTGGCACGCGGCGATGACTTCTTCGACCTGCTTCCGGTCGCTGATGTTGCCGGGGTTAAGCCGGATCTTGTGGACGCCCGCTTCCACCGCTTCCAGCGCGCGCCCAAAGTGGAAGTGCACATCCGCGACGATCGGGACGCGCACCTGCGGCAGGACCTCCTTGAGCGCTTCGGTGTCGTTCTTGCCCGGCACCGCGACCCGAACGATGTCGGCACCCGCCGCGGCAAGCTTGTTGATCTCGGCGACACAGGTCTCGATCTCGTGCGTGTAGCCGGCGGTCATGGACTGCACCGACACCGGCGCGGGGGTTGTGCCGTGCTTCCCCCCGCCGACCCGGACATAGCCGACGCGGTCGTCACCGAGGGTGATCTGTCGGGTTGGCCTGCGTTCGATCATTGCTGGATTATAGGTCAATCAAAAACGCCGCCACGAAAGAACTCGGGGCGGCGCTGGAGGAGAAAAGACAACGTAAGCAGGCGGTCAGTCACCGATCTGGATGACGGTGCCATCGGCTGTAATCAGTACGGCCCCGCTGGTCTCCGGGGTTGCGGTCTTGTCGTTATGGATGCGGATCTTCAGGTCACGCTTGGGAGCGGGTTCGGTCCGCTCGTCACGTAGCACCAGGTTGTAGCCTGTTGAAAAAGAGGCAGGGCTGATCGCGGTTCGGCCGCTCGGGCGTGAGTCGTTCCGGAACTGCGAGACCGAAGTCCTGGGTGCCCGCTGCGAATACGAGAACGGCCGGTTCTCCGGCCGGGAGATCCCGAAGTGGTCGTCGTACCCCGCGTACCGGCGGAAGCCAAAGCCATCGCCGCGCACGCTGCTGTAGGGCCTAAAGCCCCGGCGTGCATCGATCAGCCGTGTCGAGGTCGTGCTCAGCCGATCGGAGGTAAGCGGTGTGCGACTGACCGCCTGAGGGTCGGGGATCGTCTGTCGTATCACGATGGGCTCATCAAAGCCGCGGTCGCGGAGTTGTGCCTTAGCCGGCGCGGTTAGCAGCGATACCGCGGCGAGAAGCAGCACGGCCGAGAGCGTCTGAGCAAGTCTTGGAAGGTGCATCACGGGTCTCCTATACAAACAAGCCTCCACCCGCACGTCTTATTCCATATTATGAACCGCGAATGATTCAAGGCAAGGGTTTCGCCTCGTGTTTTCACACTGGGTAAGCGTCGTAGTGCCATTGGTGTACCGAATCAGGGAATAAAAAGCGATGACAACCACCACCGACCTGTACCCACTCACGTTCGACCCGATCTACAAAGAGAAGGTTTGGGGCGGACGCGCGTTTGAAATGCTCGGTCGGCAGCTGCCCGGCGACACGAGTACAGGCATCGGCGAGTCGTGGGAGATCGCGGACCTCGTCAAGACCAGCGTCTCCGGTGGCGGCGGCAACGCGGCGTACTCCGTCGTCTCGAACGGCCCGTTGCAAGGCAAGACCATCCGCGAGCTGATGCAGATCTATGGCGACGCACTGCTTGGTGAAGGGGCGGGCGCCGCTGAGGACGGCGGCTTCCCGCTGCTCATCAAGTTCCTCGACGCGAAAGAAAACTTATCTGTGCAGGTGCACCCCTCGCCCGAGTATGCGGCCGAGCACCCGGACGCCTATCTCAAGAGCGAGGCTTGGTACGTGATCGACCACGAGCCCGGGGCGGTGGTCTACAAGGGTGTGAAGCCCGGCACGACGCCCGAGATGCTCCGCGTGGCGCTCGAGACCAATACCGATGAGGCCGTCGTACCGCTACTCAATGCGATCGAGGTGAAGAAAGGCGACTGCTACTACCTGCCCAGCGGGACTCTTCACGCGCTCGGCGCGGGAGTACTGGTAGCCGAGGTGCAGACACCGAGCGATACGACCTACCGCGTCTACGACTGGGGGCGGACCGATCGTGAACTGCACATCGAGCAGGCGATGGCGTGTATCGATTTCGGTAGCGAGATGGTGGATGAAGAGGACAGGGTGCCCAGCATCCCGTGGACCGATGGTTTAACAATGACCGTTGCCGCGGCATGTGAGTTCTTCAATATCAATGAATTCGTCTGCCACGCGGACATGTTATTTACCTCTGACCATGCCCCGGATGCCCCGATCGGCAACCACCCGATCATCTATATGCCCCTCTGCGGCGAGGCAACCATCACGTTTACAAATGGCCTGAGCGCTGACATGAAGCCCGGGCAGACCCTGCTGATCCCCGCGTCTATGATCTTCATCAAGTCAATCGAAGCAAAGGCCGGCGCGACCTGGTTGATGGCGCATCCCGACTCGCCTGACCGATAATGCGAGCCTTTGCTTGGCGGCCCACAACCTATGTGCAGGACACCCTGTCAACCGTACAATTGCATCCGGCCTGAACCGATACCGTCATAGACGAATTCCTCTCTTTTAGTACCCACGATCAGACCATGAAACACTACGACTGCATCATCATCGGGACCGGACCCGCGGGACAGAAGGCCGCGATCCAAGCCGCCAAGCTCGGTAAGTCCGTCGCCATCATCGAGAAATCAAAGGTCGTCGGCGGCGCCCAGGTCAACACCGGCACGATCCCATCCAAGGCCCTGCGTGAGGCGGCCCTGCACCTCACCGGGGCCTCGCGCCGTGGCTGGTACGGCCGGAGCTACCGCGTCAAGAAAGACATCACCATCGCGGACCTCGTCGGCGTCTCCGACCGCGTCGTCCGGCACGAGTGGGAGGTCATCCGTGGCCAGTTCGACCGCAACGGGGTCGACCTCATTTGGGGCACCGCCCACTTCGAAGGGCCGAACCTGATCCAGGTCGTCCGTGAAGGCGATACCGAGATGCTCACGGCCGACAAGTTCCTCGTCGCTGTCGGCACGCGCCCCGCCCTGCCGAAGCATGTGCCGTTCAATGAGACGGATGTGCTCAGTTCGGACACGCTGCTGAACCTCAAGAAGCTGCCCAAGACGATGATTGTTGTCGGCGGCGGGGTCATCGGCGTTGAGTACGCGTGCATCATGGCGACGCTCGGCGTCCGTGTCACGCTGATTGAGGGCCGCAGCCAGGTGCTCGGCTTCATCGATGATGAGATCCAAGGCGCGTTCCAGTACCACATGAGGCAGGAAGGGATCACCCTGCGCCTCGGTGAGAAGGTCACCGCGATCCACGCGCCCAAGCCTGAGGACGGCGGCCCGCGTGCGCAGGTGGGCTCGCTGGTGGAGGCGGTGCTCGAGTCGGGCAAGCACATCCGTGCCGAGACGCTGCTGTACTCGGTCGGCCGACAGGGTGTCTGCGGCCAGCTCGCGCTCGAGAACGTGGGCATCACGTACGACGACCGCGAAAGGCTCAAGGTCAACGAGCACTACCAGTGCATGAATGTAGAAGACCCAGAGAACCCCCGCGCGGTCGAACACGTCTATGCCGCGGGCGATGTGATCGGGTTCCCCGCCTTGGCGTCGACCTCATTCGAGCAGGGCCGCCGCGCGATCTGCCACGCCTTCGGCGTCGAGGTCGAGGGCTGGAACCAAGAACTGTTCCCGTACGGCATCTACGCGGTCCCTGAGATCTCGATGGTCGGCAAGACCGAGAGCCAGCTCACCGACGAGGGGATCCCTTACGAAGCGGGCATCGCCCACTACCGTGAGATCGCACGCGGCCAGATTATCGGTGACGACCAGGGCATGCTCAAGCTGCTGATCCACCAGGACTCGCACGAGATCCTCGGCGTGCACGCCATCGGCACCGGCGCGACCGAACTGGTCCACATCGGCCAGACGTGCATGGCCTTGGGTGGTAAGGCGGAGTTCTTCATCAACAACGTCTTCAACTTCCCGACCTTGGCCGAGGCGTACAAGATCGCCGCGTACAACGGGCTGAATAAGCTCGCGCACGTGTAGTACCGTAAGTGCTAGGAGTGGCGCATGGGTGCACTCGACGGCTTGATGATCGCGGCGGTATTGGGGAGCGGTCTCGTTGCGGGGATCTTCTTCACGTTTTCTAACTTCGTGATGCCAGCACTGGGTCGTCTGCCCAAGGCGCATGGTATCGCCGCTATGCAGGCGATCAACATCACCGTGATCAACCCCTTGGCCATGATCGCGATGTTCGGTACCGGCGTGGTTTTTATCACCGCTGCAATCCTCGGCATAAGGGTCGGTCAAGGCGTTATTTTCTGGCTCTACCCCGTTGGGGCCGCGCTGTACGTTGTGGGTTGTGTCGGTGTGACGGTCGCGGGCAACGTGCCGCTGAACGAGCGGCTGGCCAAGGCCGAGGCTCAGACACGTGAGGCGGCGGACCTCTGGGACCACTATCTGGTTCGCTGGACCCGCTTCAACTCGATTCGAACTGCCGCGTCGGCGCTGGCTTGTGCGGTCTATGTCGTCATACTGGTGCTGGGTTGATCAAGGCGCGCTTGGTCAGTCACCAGGCAGTGTCTCGCTAAAGAAGCGTAGCCAGTTACTTTTTAGAACAGCATCGATGTCCTCGTCGCTGTAGCCACGCTCTGATAGGGTCCCACCCAGCTTGATGATATCCCGATGTGTATCCAGTTCCGCGGGCATGTGCTCCTGACCGAAGCCGCCGTCCGCATCGCTCCCGATACCAACGGCATGGGCGTGGCCAGCCAGCTGGCAGATGTGGTCGATGTGGTCGGCCAGCGTGGCGTAAGTCACGTGCTCCTTGGGCGAGTCTTCTTCGTATGAAGCGTCTAGGAAGTGATTGAACAATGGAAGACCGATGACGCCATCGCGCTCGATGATCGCCTTGAGTTGCTCGTCCGCGTGATTGCGCGGCATCCCGGCTAGCACCCGGCAGGCGGTATGGCTCGAGTAGATACGCCCCTCGAACAGTTCCACCGCCTCGGCAAAGGTCTGGTCGGCGGTGTGCGTCAGGTCCAGCGGCATGCCAAGCGCGTGCATGATCGGCAGCAGCGCCCTCCCACGATCCGTAAGCGGGCCGTCGATATCATGCGGGTTGTCCGGGCTGCTCGTCGGTGTGCCGTGCGCGTAGTGCGACTTGCCGAAGTGGGCGAGCATGAGTGTGCGCAGCCCCAGGCCGTGCCAAAGCTCCAGGTGCTCGGGTTCAACGATCGGGTCGGCACCTTCCATCGTGAGGATCAACCCGATCGGTGCCTGATCTGGGATAACTTGCCATTCACTGAGGTGTGCCTTCAGAGTAGAGGCATCTTTGATCAAGCGCAGATGCCCGAGCCCTTCAAGCACTTGGTAGTACGCCAACTGCCCCATCGCGACGCCGTGCGCCATCGACGGGTCGGGCCAGTCGTTGTCGCTGTGCTGGTTGGCGCGGTCGGCGGTGACCCATGGCTTGGACCGCGCGATCACCGTACTGAGTACCACGCCGCAGCCGCCGGCCCGTAATTCTGGCAGGCTGACTGTGGCCACCCCGCGGTCGTCCGGCACGCCAAGGGCTTCACGGCCACGCAGCGCAGAAACGGACAGCGTCTGATCCCGTTCGTGATCCAGCGCGTTCAGGGCCATATCCAGGTGGGCGTCAAAGAGTTTCATACGGCTGGCTTCTCGCTTACATCGATTTGGAATCAGAACCTTGCATCCGCGGTTGTGCCCGCAGCGAACCCATGCGGACAACCGCTACGATATCACCATGGCCAAGACCCGTGCGACAACCAGCCTCCAGTGCCTCCAGGTCTGGGGCGGCACCGAGGCGGCGGACCAGACGCTCGCGATGACCGGGCTGGACGGTTACCTATACGCCAAGCCGCACCAGGGCGCGAAGCGTGGCGGGGACGTGTACTACCTCTCCTCCTGCGCGTCGGGCCGGATCACCCGTGTCATGCTCGCCGACGTCGCGGGGCACGGCAGCACGGTCTCCGAGACTGCGCAGGACCTCCGCTCGCTGATGCAGCGGTACGTGAACTTCACCAGCCAGAAGATGTTCATGAAGGCGATGAACCAGAAGTTCGCCGAGATTACGGAGGAAGGCCGGTTCGCGACGACCGTCGCGATGTCCTTCCTCGCCCCCTCGCGCAAGCTCTCGCTGAGTAACGCCGGCCACCCCGCACCGATGTGGTACCGCGCGAAGGAGCGCTGCTGGCATATCCTCGGTATCGACCCGGATGACCAGAGCACGCAGGCCTCCGCCGATCTGCCCTTCGGTATCTTCGACGATGCGGGCTACCAGCAGACCGATATCACCTTCGAGCCCGGCGATATGCTGCTGCTCTATACCGATGCGCTGACCGAGTCGCGCGGCAGCGATGGCAAGCAAATCGGCGTCCGCGGGCTGGCCAACCGGCTGGATGCACTGGGCACCCACGAGCCCGAAAGGGTTATCCCCGCGTTGATTCAGCGCCTGGAACAAGACGATACCAACGACCTGGATGACGACGATGTTACGGCCCTGCTGATCGCGGCCAATGGCATCAAACTCGATTGGCGCAAGATGGCTGCCGCGCCATTTAATGTCATCCGTGGCATGCTGCGCGGCCAGCCTGCCGGGCCGGGCTGAACAACTCGGTCGAGAAGTATCGCTCCATCCGGTCGCAGAAGACCGTGACCACAACTGGCGACTCGGTGCCCGCTTCCTGCAGTTGCTGGTAGGTGCTGACCGCGGCGGCGTAGTTGAGCCCGGAACTTGGGCCGACCGGGAAGCCAAGCCTGATCAAGCCCCTTGCCGTCTCGATCGCGTGCTCATCTGGGATCTCCACGGTTCTGAGTCCGTGCAATTCGCTTGGCTTGAACAAGCGGGACATGTTGTCGATGACGCCCGGGATCCGCTTGGAATAGGCCGAGCAGCACTCGGCGTGATCGAAGCAGCCCGCCGCGAGCGCGCCACCCGACGACGCCACCGGCCTGGCCAACACGGGCATGGCCATGCAGCCGTGATCGCGCAGGCCGTGGTACAGCCCGACGAGTGTCCCGCCGGTGCCAACGCCCGCGACGACCGCATCGACGTGCTGCGTCGGCAGCTGCTTGATGATCTCGCGGGCCGTCCCGAACCGGTGGGCCTCGGCGTTGTCGGGGTTCTCAAACTGAGCGGGCAGGAATGCGCCGAGTTCATCCGCTAAACGCCGCGCCTCATTGATGCAGTCGCCCATCGTCGCGCTCGGGTGGGCGTGGTAGACCTCCCCGCCGTAGGCCTTGATGATCAGCGAACGCTCGTTGGATACGCCGGCCGGCATCACCGCGATGAACCTGAGTCCGAGCTGGGCGCAGACCATCGCCATCGCGATCGACGTCGACCCACTGGACGCCTCAACGACGGTCCCGCCCAGCCGGATCGCCCCGCTGCGGTAGGCCTTGGTGAGGATGTGGCTGGCGATCCGGTCCTTGGTCGACCCGCCGGGGTTCATGAACTCGAGCTTGGCCCAGATGCAAGGGCCATCGGCACCAGCCGAGACGCGTGTTAACGGTGTCGGCGACCAGTCGCCAAGGTACAGGTTGGTCTCGGGGAGGTGGCAGGCCATGCTCAATCCAGTTTGCCACTTAGTGCCAGCGGCAATGCCGATTCCACCTTCACCCGCACCACCTGCCCGATGAGCGAGGCGTCGCCCTCGAAGAAGGTGATCAGGTCACCGCTGGTACGCCCGGAGAGTTGGGTTTGCTCTGCGGCACCGGCGCCCTTCTTACGGGTCTTGCTTGATACGCCCTCGACAAAGACCTCCACAACTTGCCCGGTGTAGCTCTGGTGGATCTCGGTGCTGATCTGGGACTGCAGCGCGAGCAGGTCGTTGTTGCGTTCGCGCTTGACAGCGTCCGGCACATCGTCGGGCAGGCGGTCGTGCGCCGCGGTGCCGGGCCGGGGTGAGTACTTGAAGATGAAGCTGTTCTTGTAGCGGGCGTACTCGAGCAGCTCGCGCGTCCGCTGGTAGTCGTCATCCGTCTCCCCGGGGAAGCCCACGATGATGTCGGTGGCGAGGGTGACCCCCGGGATCATGGTCTTGGTGCGGTCGATCAGTTCTCTGTACTGCTCGACGCGGTAGCCGCGGTTCATCTTCGCCAGCACGCGGTTAGACCCCGACTGCACAGGCAGGTGAAGGTATCGGCAGATGCGCGGGCTGTCGGCGATGACCTGCAGGATGTCGTCCCCGAAGTCGCGCGGCAGCGAAGTCACAAAGCGCAGCCTTTGGATGGCGGGGACCTCTTCGTGGATGCGGTGAAGCAGGTCCGCGAAGCTTGTCGTCGTACCGTTAAACGTCGGCGATGGCCCACCCGTGCCCTTGTTCGGGCTGATCACCGTGCCGACCTGCGGCTGCCAGACGCCGTCGACTTGTAGGGCGGCGCTGTGGTCGTAATGGTAGTGATTGACGGTTTGGCCTAGGAGTGTGACCTCGATGACGCCGTGGTCGGCGAGCTTTTTGCACTCATCCACGATGTGGTCGGGGTGGCGGTGGACCTCTGCGCCGCGGGTGTTGGGCACGACGCAGTAGGTACACAGCTTGTTGCAGCCGCGCGTGATGCGGACGTACGCGGACCGGCCTGCGCCCGGCAAGTTCTCTCCGGGCAGCGACGCATCGACAGCCGCGAAGCTGCGTGACAGATCGATCAACTCGAGCTTGTCGCTCGCGGCGCTGAGGGTCGAGCTTCGGCGGTGCGTGTTGCCCTGCAGGGCGACTGTTTGTAGCCCCGCATGTAGATGCGGGGCTATACGTGGAGGAGTCTTCTCTTTGTCGGGCTCCGCATTCACATGCAGAGCTATTGCTGCTTTAGTCTTGAACGCGTTGTCGATCAGCATCGGGACTTTGTCGAGTTCGCCCGGGCCGCAGAGCAGATCGATCTGCGGGTACTTCTTGATCATATTGGTGCCGTCGCGCTCGGCCATGCAGCCGATGACCCCGAGCACGGTGCCCGGCTTCCGGACCTTGTGCTTGCCGACCAGCCCGACGCGGGACCAGACCTTGTTCTCCGCCTGCTCGCGGACCGAACAGGTGTTGTAGAGGACGACATCCGCCGACTGCCAGTCATCGGTAAAGCGGTAGCCCAGGCCACGCAGCTGGCTGACGACGAGTTGGCTGTCCAGCACGTTCATCTGGCAGCCGAAGGTCTCCAGGTAGACGCTTGGGCCGTTGCCGGTGGTGTTGGCGGGGTCTCTGGCGGGCGACACGGCAGGCCCGGCACCGGTCGAGCAGCCCTGCCCGGCCGTCGGAGCAGCGGTAACAAGTTGTTGGAGCTGGATTTCGGGCATTCCGTGTCTGGAATGATACCCCAACACAGGTCTTGTCAGAATCCGTGAACAAGGTTATGCTGTAAAGTCCTGAAGACACCGGGCCTACGGTATTCGTGCGTGTGACGCGATCCTACTTCTGACCAGGCCCAACCGATCGGACGAATCCCGCAGGAGCCCGCGATGGCCAAGATGTTCTACACGCTCGGAGAAGCCGCTGACAAGCTCGGGGTTGACGAGCAAACGATCAAGGACATGGCCGCCCGAAACGAACTGCAGCAGTTTCGTGACGGCGACAAACTCATGTTTAAGCGAGAGCAAGTCGATGCCAAGTCCACCAACACGTCTTCCGATGCGCCGATCGAACTCGCTGATACCGGGATCGAAGACGCGATCGATCTAAAGACAGAAACATCCGTCGGTGTCGATCCGCCCGCTGAAAACCCCAACGAAGCGACTGGTGTCAGCGTCTTTGACGCAGGGGAGATCGACCTGGCCGACCCTATGGCTCAGACCCAGGTCACAGGCCCGATGATCGACGACGAAGAGCTCGCGTTAGAGTCCGTTGGCTCCGGCTCCGGTCTTCTTGACCTGACCCGTGAATCGGACGACACCTCGCTCGGTGCCGAGCTGCTGGATGAGATCTACCCCGGCGCCGACAGTGCTGGCACCGGCATCTCGATGGAGTCCGCGATCGGCTCCTCCGGCGTGTTCGATGGTGAAATCTCGATGGAGACTGGTACGTCCGGACCGTCCGGACTTGAGAACCTCAGCGGTGGTGAAGCCGCTCCGGCAGCCCCCACGGGTGCCGGCGCGTCACGACAGGCCGCCGCAACTTACAGCGACCCTTACGATCCTGCGGGCAGCTGGTTCGGGGCGGGCATGCTCTTCGGCGTGCTGATCGCCATGATCGTCGGTTTGGCCGCCATCATCCCAGCCATCTACGGCGTCCAGGGCACGCTGATGGAAGGCATCGACCCCATCGGTGAGAACTCAAAGACCTACATTGTCGCGGGTGGCATCCTCGCGGTCAGCGTTGTCTTCGGGCTCATCGGACTCTTCGTTGGCAAGTCCTCCGCGAAGTAAGCTCGTGATAGTTTGCAATGAATCAACCGGCTTGTTCGCAGGCCGGTTTTTCTTTGCGCGATCAGACCACGGCCGAACGGTTGGCCGATACCATGTCGGCGATCAGGTTTCCCCCCATGCTCAGTAAACACGCCAAGCTGGAATGCATCACGATTGCTGCAGTGGGCTTCATGCTCAGTGTGGTCGTCACGCTGCTCGGGCTGTGGTTCTTGTTGATCCTGACGGTGCCGGCCACGTTCGCGTTGCTGCTGTTCTTCCGCGACCCGGAACGACGCACGCCGACCCAGCGGGGTGTGATGGTCGCGCCGTGTGACGGGCGGATCAGTTCGATCCATGAGCTCGACCACTACGAGCCATTGGGTGGCCCCGCGATATGCGTACGGATCTTTATGAGCGTGCTGGACGTGCATATCAACTATAGCCCCTACCACACCTCGGTCGAGTCGATCACCCACACGCCGGGCGAGCACCTCAACACGCTCAAGCCCGAGTCGGCCGAGGACAATGAGAGCAACCTGCTTGTGCTGGTGCACCCCAACCGGCGGTACAAGATGGCTGCGGTCCGGCAGGTCGCGGGGATGCTGGCCCGCACGATCGTCTGCCACGTCCATGAGGACCAGGTCATCCAGCGCGGCCAGCGCATCGGCCTGATCAAGCTGGGCTCGACAACCGAGCTCTATATCCTCAAAGACCTTTCACCACGCCTGCAGGTCAAACAGGGGCAACGCGTAACCGGCAGCGTCACCGTTGTTGCCCAGATCACGCCCAAGGAAGGCGCGGCGATCATTGCCAGGCCTGAAGAAGCTGAACAGGCTGAAGAGGATGATGCCGCAGAGCACGAAGCGTAAGCGCGAGGCGTCGCACTGCAGGGGTATCGCGGTGCTTGCTTGTGCTTCGTGCTCTGCTTTACTGCCGCGCCAACGCGACGACCTTGCGGTAGTTCGCCTGGAAGAATCCACGCCACTTGAGCCGGTTGCCCTCGATCACCGATGGGTCGCTGCGGTCCCGCAAGGTCTCTAGGCGCTTCTTGAAGGCCCCGAGGTGATCGACCACCTCGCTGTGACGGGGGTGGTCTTTGTCGCGCTGGATCGCCAGCCAGTCCTTGTCTAGTTCCGCATCGGGCCAGGTCAGCGTGAGGTCTGGCGGCATCTCATAGAACAGCCGCCGCATCTCATCGGCCTTTGGGTGCTTCGCCTCGATCGCGTCGTGAAGCGCCCGCCACGCGGAGACCATGTCGTTGTGGATCTCGCTGGCCATCGCCTTGGTCACCGGGGCGACCATGCTGAAGTAGCTGGGCGTGCCGTCGGGGAACGGCAACGCGGTAAGGTAAGGGTCCAGCTCTTGGTCGACCCAGCTCGCGCGTGATGCATCGGTAAAAAGGTCTTTGCGGATCGGCTGGCGCCGCAGCTCGTACTGTCGGGGGCGGGCCAGGTCGTCGCTGCCATCGCCAAGGGACCGCTGCCACAGGGCCTGTGCTTCGGGGGTTAGCAGCCACGCGATAAACTCGCGCGCGAGTTCGGGGTTGGGCGCTCCACGGAGCAGCGTAATCGGGTCGGCCGTCGTCGCGGTGAGGCTCCGACCATCCTCGATGGGGTCGTTGTAGCCCATGCGGTCGTCGCCGACCATGCCGGTCTGGTACCGTCCGTAGAAATCGATACACATGCCTGCTGCCGCATCGCCGCGTGACACATCCACAGGTACACGGTCGGAACTCGTGGCGAAGTAGCGTGCGTTTGCAAACACGCTGCGGAGCGTGATCCAGCCCTGGGTCCAGCCCTCTCGCTTGAGGATGGTCTCGAATGTCGCTGAAATCGAGCCCGAGTGCCCCGGGTCCGCCAGAGCCACCCAGCCCCGCAGCCTTGGGTCGCCAAGGTCGGCCCAGACCTTGGGCTCGTCGATACCCAGCTGTTTGATCGAGTCGCGGTTGAACACGATGCCGAAGCTTGAGAGCGTGACACCGGTCCAGCCGATGATCTCGACCTGTTCGCCATCTTCTTCGAAAGTGTAGATGCCATAGAGCTTCTCGCCGCCGATGATTGCTTGTGGGAACGCCTCGATAAAGAGCGTTTCGTCTAGTTCCGGGTCCATGACCACGCGGGTGTAGAAGGCCTGTCCATCAACTTCTCGCTCGATACCCTCTGCGACGAGATTGTGATCGTACTCCCCACCGCCGAAGAAGAGATCGGCCCCGATGCCCTGCTTGTCGAGGTCGATGCCCGTATTCACCAACTGTGTGAACTGGCTGAGGATGCTCTTGCGGATGTCGCCTGTCCCGCCGACGGTCCGCCAGTCGATCTCGACCGCGGGCTTGTCGTTGGCGGCACGCCAGTCGTTGAAGGCCTCGGCGATCTCGTAGCGGATCTGCTCGTTGTGGGGCGTATGGATCACCAGACGCTCCGCGTCCGCGTCGCCCGAAGCACGTGTGTTGGGCCGCAGCACGATCGGCACGCCGACAATGAGGACCAGCAGGCCGATGATGATGATTTTGGGGAGGTGGTCGCGCATGATAAAAGCATAGCGGTTGCGGCTTAGTCGAGCAGCCGTTCTCGCGCAAGTTTCATCGCAGCCAGTTCGAGCAGTTCGCCTGTGCGTCGGATCGATTCTTCGGCAGCCAGTCCTTCTCCGATGACTTGATACGCGGACAGGCCCTGATCGAGTACCTGCTCGGCCCCCTCGCCGACCGAGCCGACGAGGGCGACGCAGGGGACGCCGGCTTTCTGGCAGCGCCCGGCTACCGTCATCGCGGCCTTGCCCTGCAAGGACTGTCCGTCAAGCCGGCCCTCGCCGGTGATCACCAGGTCGGCATCCTGTATCCGTTCGTCGAACCCGATCGTGGTGAGCACCAACTCCGCGCCGGGCACCAGCTTTGCATCGAGCATCGCGACGAGCCCGCCACCCGCACCGCCCGCCGCGCCCGCGCCGGGCAGGTGTTCGACATCCACGCCGAGCTGGTCCCGCCAGAGCCGGGCCATGTGCCTTAGGCCCGCGTCGAGTTGTTCAACTTGCGCGGGTGTCGCGCCTTTCTGCGGGGCGTAGATATGGGCCGCGCCGTTGGGGCCCGTCAGTGGGTTGGTGACGTCGCAGGCGACCGTGAGCGAGACGCCCTTGTCAGAAAGGATTGAGCCCGGACGAATATCGGCTATCTTCTCCATCATCCTCCCACCCATCCGCTCTTTGAAAAACCCCTGCCCTTCGTGATTCTTCATACCTACAAGAAGAGCGAGAGCGATGCCGATCCCCGCCTCATTCGTGGCGCTGCCACCGATTCCCAGGAGCACGTGCTTTGCACCCTTGTCGATCGCATCTGCGATCATCCGGCCCGTACCGAACGTACTCGTTTGCATCGGGTTGCGTTCCATCGGCGACAAGAGTTCAAGCCCTGACGCCGTGGCGAGTTCGATGATCGCGGTATGCGGGTCACCTTTTTCATCTTGCAGCATGACCCAGGGCTTGTTTTGAATGATTCGATCCAATGGATCGTTGGTGTATTTCGTGAAGC
The DNA here is from genome assembly GCA_039024275.1 of Planctomycetota bacterium. GTDB lineage: Bacteria > Planctomycetota > Phycisphaerae > Phycisphaerales > Phycisphaeraceae > JAHQVV01. The sequence continues at coordinate 18,301 of JBCDKD010000085.1, forward strand.
AACGCCTCGCCTTCGCGTTACCAAACGTAATGGCCTCGGTAAACCCTTCACCGCCATCCGCGATCGGGAAGCCGTCAATGACCAAGCCTGGCATCACCGACCGCAAGCCGGTAGTGATTCGATTCACAGCCGTACCGGCCTTCATGGCATCCTTAAAGCTGTCCGGTGCGATGACGACCTTCATGCGGGCATCCTAACCGTTGCTGTCCCAAGCGGGATTGGAATAGCCGCGATGCTACGCGTCGCAGGGCGGATCGTGACACGTTTAAACCCACTCGCCGGCGACGCGTAGCATCGCGGCTATTTGAAATCTGCAATGCAAGCTAGACTACCCGCATGCACCTCACCGATCATGACACCGCGATGATGCGGCTCGCGATTGAGCAGGCCGAGCAGGCTGCCCTGATTGGTGAAGTGCCTGTCGGTGCGGTGGTGTACCGCGGCGACGAGGTCCTCGCCCAGGCCCACAATATGCGCGAGCACTGGGCCGACCCGACCGCCCACGCCGAGCTGATCGCGATGCGTGAGGCGGCGAAGAAGCTCGGAACCTGGCGGCTGGACCGCTGCCGGGTCGCGGTGACCCTAGAGCCCTGCCCCATGTGTGCGGGGACGATGGTGAACGCCAGGCTCGAGGCCGTCGTCTTTGGCATCACCGATCCGAACATGGGCTGTGTCGAGTCGCTGCACCGGCTGCTGGACACCGAGCAGTTCAATCACCGCGTGCAATGGCAAGGAGGGGTCCTCGCGGATGAGTGCGTGGAACTGCTGCGAGCCTTTTTTAAGGCCCGCCGTGGTGCCGACAAGCCGCCCAAGCCCACTCCGCAGCACGGTGGGTGAAACCTGTCCCCTAAATCGGGAGCCCGATGCAACCCGCCCCGAAACCCCCGGTATCTACCGCCGTGACGGCCCTTTACGCCAGCAGCGACCTGCCGACCCACGCCTGTAATGACGGGCAGTTAGCGGCACGCGTGGCGTCAGGGGACCAGGCCGCGGCCGAAGAAATCGTTCGCCGCCACCAAGCGCCGGTCCGTGGCTTCCTGCGGGCGGTTTGTTACGACCGTTCGGCGGTCGATGACTTGGCCCAGGAGACGTTCCTCCGTGCCCTCAAG